>JBEKKL010000019.1:0-63955 GCA_050010735.1 Occallatibacter sp.
AAGGGCACGGCTGGGTAGCGAAGTTCGGTTGTGATAACCGCTGAATGCATATAAGCGGGAAGCACGCTCCAAGATGAGATCTCCCTGAAGGGCCCAGGAAGACGACCTGGTTGATAGGCTGGGTGTGAAAGCGCAGTAATGCGTGAAGCTTACCAGTACTAATCGCCCGTTCGGCTTGTCCATAGAATTAACTCCGCGCAGTAAATGCGGACTTTCTTCTTGCAATCCTTGTAAGACCAATCAATTTCGTTGTTATCAGCTCTGACGAGCAAAAGTTTTGGCGCCAGATTGCAGTTGCGTTCCTGCGGGCCTCCGGGAGAAACCATCCGGAACAAAGCAGACGCCGCAACAGGCTGCGGGCAACCACCCGCCAAGCGCCACTCAAGTTTGCCGGTGACCATACTGCGAGGGATCACCCGTTCCCATCCCGAACACGGAAGTTAAGCCTCGCTGGGCCGATGGTACTGCACGGGTAACTGTGTGGGAGATTAGGTGATCGCCGGCACATTAATTCTGAAGCAACAAGGCCATGCCATTACGGCGTGGCCTTTTTGCGTTGAAGCTTTCCTGCCATGCTCCTCAATACCAACAAAATCACGCTCAACGCCTTGCCGCTTCGTGCGTGAACTCGCAAATTGGCGATTTACGCCTGTGCCCTCCTTGTGCAATCATGGTTGCATCTTTAAATCCACAGTTGGTTGGTGAAATCCATGAGCATCCGTCTGTCCGATGGCACTGAAATTCCCATCGAGATGCACAAGATCCGGGTTGTGCAAAAGGTTCGTTTAGCCCCGGTCCGCGAGCGGCTTCAGGCAATCGAAGAAGCCGGCTACAACACATTTCTTCTTCGCACACGTGACATCTTCATGGACATGCTCACCGACAGCGGCACGAATGCTATGAGCGATACGCAGCAGTCGGCCATGTTGCTCGCCGATGACGCTTATGCCGGCTCGGAAAGTTTTTACAAGCTTGCCGACGCAGTCAAGGAGATCTTCGGCTACGAGTATCTTCTGCCTGCTCACCAGGGACGAGCTGCCGAGCACTTGCTTGCCAAGACCTTTATCAAGCCGGGCACTTACATCCCGATGAATTATCACTTCACCACCACCAAGGCGCACTTTAACTTGATGGGCGCCACAGTCCTTGAGTTATTCGGGCCGGAGGCTCTCAAAACTGAGAGCACTTGTCCCTTCAAGGGAAACATGGATCTCGGCCGCCTCAAGGCCGCGATCGACGAGCACGGCGCCGACAAGATTCCCTTTGTGCGCATGGAAGCCACGACCAACTTGATCGGCGGGCAGCCCTTCTCGATGGCCAACCTGCGCGAGGTCAAGGAACTCGTCGCCCCGCTGGGCATCCCGCTCGTGCTTGATGCCAGCTTGATCTCTGAGAATGCATACTTCATCCGTCAGCGCGAGAAGGGATATGAAAACGCCACCATTCGCCAGATCATCCTCGAGATGATGGAGCTTGCGGATATCTGCTATCTCTCTGGGCGCAAGAGCTGCATGGTTCGCGGCGGCATGATTGCCACAAATCGCAAAGACCTCCACGAGGCGATTCGCCCTTGGCTGCCTGTGTATGAAGGTTTCTATACTTACGGCGGAATGTCATCGAAGGAGATCGAGGCGATGGCGGTCGGCATGCGCGAGATGACGGATCTCGAGATTGCCGGCTCCTCGGCCGATGCGATCAAGTGGTTTGCCGGCCGGCTGATCTCAAAGGGAGTTCCTGTAGTTACGCCTCCGGGTGGTCTTGCCTGCCATCTAGATGCCATGCGATTCGTTCCGCAAGTCAAACAGACCGAGTACCCCGCGGGAGCACTGGGTGCGGCGGTGTTCATCGTCTCCGGCATCCGTG
Source organism: Occallatibacter sp. (assembly GCA_050010735.1). Classification (GTDB taxonomy): domain Bacteria; phylum Acidobacteriota; class Terriglobia; order Terriglobales; family Acidobacteriaceae; genus Telmatobacter. The sequence goes on from JBEKKL010000019.1 coordinate 1,864, forward strand.
GCATGGAGCGCGGAACGGTCTCGATGGACCGCGATGAAGAAGGCAATGACGTCCCCTCGGATATGGAGCTTCTGCGCTTGGCCGTTCCGCGGCGCGTATTCACGATGTCTCACTTCGAATATGCTACCGATCGTCTGAAGTGGCTTCTGGAACACCGCGATATGATCGGCGGACTTGAATTCTTTGAGGAGCCGCCCATCCTTCGCTTCTTCGGCGGCCGCCTGAAGCCGAAGAATGACTGGGGTGCCAAGTTGGCTGCGGCCTTCGAAAAGGATTTCGGCCCGGATTGCTAGCCGTTTTCATCTATTTATTCAAGTTGTCTTGCGTCGGAATCCCACGTCTCAGAATCGAGATATGGGATTTCGCATGACTCTATCGCGCTTTCTGTAAAATCTGAGGCATTCCAGCAACGGTCGCTCGCTTGCAATGGACAGGTTTATACTCGACCTATTCGAGGTTTGAAACTCGGAGATCTCATGAAAGCCGTGGGGATTATCCTATCTTCAGTACTCCTTTTGTTTGGGTTGACCGCTGAGGCACGAGAACCTCAACAAGATCCTCAAGAAGCGAAGCAACTTTTTGCTTGTACCCCGAAAGAAAATGTCGACTGGAATCAACTGAATCCCATCCTCTTGGATCAGGCGTTCGATCTCTTGGAGGATCTCAACCTGCAGGCAGATGCCCTCGACAAGAGTGATGAAGTCTATGCGCCCCGAGAGACCGATTCGGAGAAACAATCCGACAAAGTTAAGCGAGCAAAAGCTAGTGACGCTGATTCGGAGGTCTTTTGTCCCCTTGCTGTCTACAAATTTGCCGTGAATATGCATAGATTGAACCTGAAGATGCCGGGGGCATGCTCGGGGGAACAATCGGACGTCCTATGCCATTCCATGAGCGAAATTCGGGCTGACCGGGAAAAGGCTCAAGCAAGATTGGACGAGATTCAAAGGCTCTACAGAGCGGCACAACAAAAGAAGCCCGAACCCCCAGCGAAAAAGGGGACCAAGGGTTCCGTCAAGGGTTAAAGGCGAATGCGGAGACTGGAAAGCTACATAAAGAAATATGGTCCGATCGATGGGGCGGAGATGTACAGGCGTCTTCAACGGGAAGCTGCTTTAGCTTCTGTTCATGCTCGTCATAAGAAAGCGCTCGCGGCCAAAAAGCACGTCATTGCAAAAACAGACCAGAGCTGATCGCAGATGCCTGGCTTGGATCTCCTTGAAACTAACTCAGGACAAGTTAAGGATGCCCGAGATCCAACCGATGCCTGAAAACTCGAAACAATTCGATGTGATTGTTCTGGGGGCGGGGGCGGCTGGGCTGATGTGCGCGGCGGTGGCTGGGCAGCGCGGGCGGCGGGTTGCGCTCCTCGAACACAGCGGACAGCCGGGGCGAAAGATCCTCATCTCCGGCGGCGGGCGGTGCAATTTCACGAATCTGCATTGCGGGGGGGATAATTTCATCTCAGAAAATCCGCATTTTGCTAAATCTGTTTTGGCGCTCTACGAGCCACAGCATTTTGTCGAGTTAGTCGAGCGCTACGGGATCGCCTGGCATGAGAAGACGCTGGGGCAGCTCTTTTGCGACGGCTCGGCGCGGGCAATCCTCGATATGCTGCTGGCCGAGTGCGACCGCGGCGGCGTGGATATGGTTCTGAACGCCAGAGAAATTGCTGTCGAGCGTTCTGCCGGCGGTGAGTTTTCAGTCACGTCTTCGCAGGGAGAGTTTCGAGCTGGGAAGCTTGTCGTGGCGACTGGAGGCCTCTCGATTCCCAAGCTAGGAGCCACGGGACTGGGCTATGAGTTGGCGCGGCAATTTGGGTTGACTGTGGTTGAGCCGAGGCCGGCACTGGTCCCGCTGGTGTTGGGCGGGGATGAGGCCGGCTGGACCAAGCTTGCCGGGGTCGCCGCCGAGGTTATCGCGTGGACCACCGGTCAGCAGGGCAAGGCGCGGAGTGGAGTCAAGTTCAGAGAAAAGATGCTGGTGACGCATCGCGGGTTGAGCGGGCCCGCAGTGTTGCAGGCGTCGTCTTATTGGCGACTGGGCGAGGCGCTAGTGGTGGATTTTGCGCCTGACTCGCCTGGCCTGCTAGATGCTCTGCGGCAGCCGGACTCGCGGCGCGATGCGACTGCTTTGCGGCAGATCTTGCATCGGGTTCTTCCGCAGCGGTTGGCAAGTCGCCTTGCCGAGATCGGTGGGCCGAAAGGCTGGTCAAATGCGGCTTTGGCGGCCTGCGAGCGTGCACTGCACCGGTGGGAGTTTCACCCAGTTGGAACGGAAGGATTCGAGAAGGCTGAGGTGACAGCGGGCGGCGTAGATACTCGCGGGTTACAGGCGCAAACGATGGAGGCGCGAGATGTGACGGGGCTTTTCTTTATTGGCGAGGCGGTCGATGTCACCGGGCAACTCGGCGGCTTCAACTTCCAGTGGGCGTGGGCCTCGGCGGTAGCGGCGGGTCGGGCGGTGTAGCAACTCAGCGGGTCAGTGGATTGTCCGATTGCGCCGGTGCGGCTCCGGGTTTGGTTGGCGGGGTGAGAACAAAACCTTTGCGGACCAGGGCGAAGCCTTGTTGCGGAAGCTCGGCCTGGAGTAGTTGATTGTCTGGGCCCGAGAAGAGGTCGGTCCGGGCTCCGGCAATAGTGGCGACGAGATGATGGACAGCGACAGGCTTGCCGGCTAACGTGCCCCTCTCATCGGAGTGCGTGGCCAGTTGGATGGGCTGGATGGAACCGGATTTCTTGGGGACGATGGCCCAGAGGTCGCGATTGTTCTGGGCAACAGCGAGAGCCAGCAGAGTGTCGAATGCGCCGGGATCAAAGTCGGGCAGAAAGACGGCTGCGGGATGCTTGGCCAGACCAGTTGTGGCGCTGCGGCCATTGGCAGAGATGTTGAGCAGGATCTGAGCGCTGTCGGGCGCGGCGACCACGTTGACGGCTGAGCCGTTGACAGTGGCGCTCAGTTGGACATGTTTGAGCTGATTGCCCTGAGTGAGCTGCTCGGTCTTGGAGAGGTTGTAATTTAGGCCCTTGAGGTCGACGCGTACGACGGTAGTCGTATCGAATCCGTCGCGGTTGGCCGCGAACGTGACGGTCGCGGTGCCAACGGACTGGCCGTGCTGGGAGACAATGAAGCTGGCCGACTGGGCGGCGACGAGTGGAACCAAGGCTAGCGGCGTCGTCAATGCCAGAAAGGCGAGATTGCGCATCCGTATCTGCATCTTCCTGGATGGTTAGACACGGAATCGAATGCAAGGTTGCGGGAGCATGTCGTAGTAAGCGCCATCCACGAAGACTTGACCGCAATTGAAGCCGGGCGCACGACGTCGCATTCTGAATGCGATCCCCGGTCCGGAGCCAAAACCAGACCTGCTGGATTTGACCCGGACTGCGCCCGGCTTCGTCTCGGAAACCTGACTCCCCGTCTTTAGCTCTTGGCTATCGCGAAGCGGCGGTTGACTTCTTTCCAGTTGATCACGTTCCACCATGCGGCGAGGTAATCTGGACGCCGGTTTTGGTACTTCAGATAGTAAGCGTGCTCCCAGATATCGTTAAAGATGATCGGATAGAGGCCCTGGGTGAGAGGCGACTCCTGGTTGGGGGTTGTGATCACCTTGAGCTTGCCACCGCTAAAGATGAGCCAGCCCCAGCCAGAGCCGAATTGCTTGGCAGTGGTTTCGTTGAAGGTCTTTTTGAAAGTCTCGAAATCGCCGAAGTCGGCGGTGATCTGACCGGCGATCGGGCCTGAGGGTGCGCCACCTACTCCGTCGGAGCCAACGGGACCCATGAGCGGCCAAAAGGCGGTATGGTTGGCGTGGCCGCCGCCATTGTTCTTAACGGCGGTGCGAATCTCCTCGGGTACGGTAGCCAGGCCGCGAATGAGATCGTCAACAGGCTTAGCGGCGAGTTCGGGATGGTTGGCGAGGGCTGCATTGAGGTTGTTGACGTAAGTCTGGTGATGCTTGCCGTGGTGGATCTTCATCGTTTCTGTATCGATGAAGGGTTCGAGTGCCGCGTAATCGTAAGGAAGGGGAGCTAGTTCGAAAGCCATGAGGCGAATCTCCTTGAGATCGGTTTGCGTGGTTCAATTGGATGTCGGCCTGCTGATGGGAAGCGGTCGGGCCAGCGAGCCTGGAAACGCGGTGTTTCCATCAGGCTGCATCACTCTGCACTTGGATGGATGCCACAGGAGGCTGAAGGGATTCGGGTTAATGGCCGGGCCGGGGAAGAAACCATAGACAGTCACACAACATCGAATGCTTGGCGGGCCGGGGTTGCTTTTCTTGTCAGGTGTCGTCTCGGTCTGGACCCACCTGCGGATGTCTCCAATGTTGGTCGATGGCGGCGATCGGGAGGGGGCGTCGACCCGAACGGGGCTGCCGGCTTGGTTACAATATAGAGGTGAGGGTTGACGCCAACGTACCGCAATCGCCCGGCGAAAACCCATCAATCGACCTAATGGCGCGCTTTGCGCTTCAATGAAGGGACCTCGCAGTCATATGACCTCCAGCCTCGCGGAAAGCTCTGTCGTCTCACCGGCTCTTGAACAACTCTCCATCAACACTCTGCGGCTGCTGGCAGTGGATGCAGTGCAGAAGGCCAATAGCGGCCATCCTGGCGCTCCACTGGGCTTGGCACCCCTTGCGTATCTGCTCTTCAACAAGCTGATGAAGCACAATCCCAAGCACTCGAAGTGGGCGGACCGTGACCGATTTGTGCTGTCGAATGGGCATGCTTCGACACTGCTCTATGGGTCGCTGTTTTTGTCTGGCTATGACGTGACGCTGGATGACATGAAGGGCTTCAGGCAGTGGGGTTCGCGGACGCCGGGCCATCCGGAGCGCGGACACCTAGACGGCGTGGAGGTGACGACCGGTCCGCTGGGTCAAGGCGTCGGAATGGCTGTTGGCATGGCGATGGCGGAGAAGCATCTGGCGGCCGTGTACAACCGCCCGGGATTTGACGTCGTTGATCACCATACCTACGCGATGCTGGGCGATGGCGACCTGATGGAAGGCGTCTCGCACGAGGCCGCTTCGCTGGCTGGAACGCTGGGCCTGGGCAAGCTGACGCTGCTCTACGACGATAATCTGATTTCGCTGGATGGGCCGACGAGCCTGAGTTACACCGAGGATGTGCTGAAGCGATTCGAGGCCTACAACTGGCACGTGCAGCGTGTGGCCGATGGCAACGACCTTGCGGCTCTGGAGGCGGCACTCGCCGCGGCTCAGGCCGAAACCGGCAAGCCTTCGTTCATTGCGGTCCGAACGGTGATCGGCTATGGAAGTCCGAAGGCCGGGACGAGCAAGGCGCATGGCGAGGCACTGGGCGCTGAGGCCGTGGCTGCAACAAAAAGGTTCTTTGGCTTCCCCGAAGACCAAAGCTTTGTCGTGCCAGAGGATGCACTCACGAACTGGCGCAAAGCAATTGGGCGTGGGGCCGAACTCGAGGCTGATTGGAAAAAGCTGTTCGCGGGCTATGCCGCGACGTTTCCTGAGCTGGCGGCGGAGTTTGAGCGCACGCAACGCGGCGAGTTCAAGGCCGGCTGGGAAAAAGCGCTGCCGAGCTTCGCGCCGGGCAAGGCTCAGGCCACACGCACGGCAGGCGGCACAGTGATGAACGCGATTGCCGAGGTTGTGCCCGAGCTCTTTGGCGGAGCAGCCGATTTGACTGCGTCGACCAAGACGATCTTCAAGCCTGGCGTCAGCTTCCACGAAGACGCGGCAGGAAGAAATGTCTTCTTTGGCGTACGCGAGTTTGCCATGGCAGCCGCGGTGAATGGAATGGCGGCACATGGCGGGCTGATTCCTTTTGCTTCGACATTTTTTGTGTTTTCCGACTACGCAAAGCCAGCAATGCGGCTGGCCGCGTTGATGCAAGTACACTCGCTGTTTGTCTACACGCACGACTCGATCGGCGTGGGCGAGGACGGACCGACCCACGAGCCGGTCGAGCAACTGCTGGGATTACGGGCGATTCCGGGAATGACAGACCTTCATCCGGCAGACGCCAATGAGACTGTGGCGGCGTGGAGGCTGGCTTTGGAGCGGAAGAAGCCATGCTTCTTTGCGCTCAGCCGTCAGGACCTGCCGGTGATCGATCCCACGTCGCAGGACATCTATGCCGGTGTGAGCAAGGGCGCCTACGTGCTGGTGGATGCAGCCGCGCCAAAGGTGATTCTGATCGGCAGCGGATCTGAAGTCTGGCCGTGTGTGGAGGCCGCGAAGCTGCTGGCCGCCGAGGGAATCACAGCGCGAGTCGTGAGCTTCCCGAGCTGGAAGATCTTCGAAGAGCAATCGGCGGAATATAAGTCGGGCGTATTGCCGGCAGGCGTGCCGAAGCTCGCAGTCGAGGCGGCCGCGACCGCCGGCTGGTGGAAGTACGTCGGCGAAAAAGGCGGCGTCCTTGGACTTGACCGTTTCGGTGCCTCTGCGCCGGGCCCGAAGGTGATGGCGGAGCTTGGCTTTAGCGCGGAAAATGTGGCGGCGCGGGCGAAGAAGCTGGTGAAGTGAACGTAACGAGGGTAGCGGAGTTAGCCGCGTTCTGTGCGTGCTGACACAGTAAGTAAAAGCCCAGGATTGCTAACTCCGCGAAGTACGCTAACTCTGCCCGAAACAGAAAGGAATCTGCATTGAAGCTCGTTATCAGTTCAGATCACGCGGGATTTTCGCTGAAGGAAGAGGTACGCGCCTATCTCGCCAAGGCCGGCCACGAAGTGGTGGATCTTGGAGCTTATAACACCGAGCCATCCGATTATCCTGACTTTGCCGAAAAGGTTGGCGCTGCGTTGAAGCGGGGCGATGCACCGCGCGGGATCCTGATTTGCGGCTCGGGTGTCGGTGTGTGCGTGGCTGCCAACAAGATTCCGGGAATTCGCGCCGGGATGTGCCACGACACTTATTCGGCTCACCAAGGCGTCGAACATGACGATATGAATGTTTGCGTGCTCGGCGCGCGTATCATTGGATCGGCACTTGCCTTTGAGATCGTAGATAGGTTCATTGGCGCGCAGTTCATCGCAAACGAAGAGCGATTTCAGCGCCGGTTCAAAAAGGTGATGGCGATCGAGGCGAAGTATCTCTGCGGTGATGGCTCGTCGAATCCGGCGTAATTGTCAGGAATTCAGAGAAAACTTAGTTCGAAAGTAAGAAACAGAATCCACAAGTATGTGGATGAGAGGCGCCGTTGTATCTCTTCGACGTGATTCTCTTCGATGTGGGTGGGGTCCTGCTTACCAACGGCTGGGACCATTGTGAGCGCGCGCGGGTGCTGGAACAGTTTCATCTGGACGTGGCGGAGTTTGAAGCTCGACATACGAAGCCCTATGCGGCTTGGGAAGTAGGCGCAGTTTCCGCCGCGAGCTACCTCGGCGAAACGGTCTTTTACGAGCCGCGCAGTTTTTCCGCTGATGAGTTTTTTGCTGCCATCTGCGCGCAGTCAAAGATATTGCCGGATGGCGCGTTGCAGATTCTTGGGGAGCTTGCCGCTGCAAACAAATGTCTGTTGGGAGCATTGAACAACGAGGCGCGCGAGACGAACGAGTATCGCTTCGAGCGCTTTGGACTGCGCAAATTCTTCAAAGTGGAATTAAGTTCGTGTTATCTCGGTTTGCGCAAGCCGGAGCCGGCGATGTATAAACGGGCGCTGGAGATTCTTGGCAGGCCGGCAGAGCGGATTCTCTTCATCGATGACCGGACGGAGAATGTGGCGGCGGCGGTGGCTCAGGGAATGAAGGGTATCCAGTTTGAAGGTGCGGCGAGCTTGCGGACCGAGCTGGTGAGCCTTGGCGTATTGTGAATAGCAGTTCGGCGGCGTATCTTCCGACGCGCCGCCGAACTAAGTTAGATAGACCTACAAAATCAGCTAAACAGTGTAAGTGGTAGATGAGACGCGGCCACCGGTGCCAGTCCAGTTGGTGTGGACGTATTCGCCGCGCGGCCGGTCGACGCGCTCATAGGTGTGCGCGCCAAAATAGTCGCGTTGCGCCTGGAGCAGGTTGGCGGGCAGCCGGGGAGCGCGATAGCCGTCAAAGAAGGCCAGCGCGGTGGAAAACGCCGGAGTGGGCACGCCGAGCTCGATGGCGTGACCCACTGCCTTGCGCCATGAAGCCTGATAGCTGTTGAGCGAGTTTGAGAAGAAACTGTCGAGGAGGAGATTTTCGATATTGGGATTCTTGTCGAATGCCTCTTTGATCTTGCCCAGGAAGCGGCTGCGAATGATGCATCCGCCGCGCCACATCAGGGCAATGCCGCCCATATTCAGATTCCACTTGTTCTCTTTTGCCGCGGCTCTGAGAAGCATATAGCCCTGGGCATAAGAGGCGATCTTAGAGCAATAGAGCGCGCGTCGCACATCCTCGATGAATGCATCGCGATCGCCGCCAACGATCTTCGGCGCCGGCCCGGAGAGGATCTTCGACGCTGCCACGCGCTCATCCTTCAGCGCCGAGAGACAGCGTGCGAAGACTGACTCGCCGATCAGAGTTACAGGCTGGCCGTTGTCGAGTGCGCTGATAACTGTCCACTTACCGGTGCCCTTTTGTCCCGCAGTGTCGAGAATCTTGTCGACGAGCGGCTGGCCGTCTTCATCCTTCATGGCAAAGATAGCGGTGGAAATCTCAATGAGATAACTATCCAGCTCACCCTTATTCCATTCGGCAAAAACCTTGTGCAGCTCATCTGCTGCGAGGCCGAGACCGCGCTTGAGCAGGTCATAGGCTTCGCAAATCAGCTGCATATCGCCGTACTCGATACCGTTGTGCACCATCTTGACGAAGTGGCCGGCGCCGGCTTCACCGACCCAGTCGCAGCAGGGAGTCTTTCCATCATCCACCTTTGCGGCGATTGCCTGGAAGATCGCCTTCACATGAGGCCATGCGGCCGGATTTCCGCCTGGCATAATCGAGGGGCCGAAACGCGCGCCTTCTTCACCGCCCGAAACGCCGGTGCCGATGAAAAGGATGCCCTTTGCTGCCAATGCGGCAGTGCGGCGATTGGAGTCGGTGAAGAGCGAATTGCCGCCGTCGATGATGATGTCGCCAGCCTCCAGATAAGGCAGCACGTGTTCGATGGTCTGATCGACGGAATCGCCGGCCTTGACCATCAGCATCACGCGCCGGGGGCGTTTGAGCAGGCTCGCCAGCTCCTGGGCCGAGTGAGCTCCGACGACCTTTGTCCCCTTGGCTTCATTGGCCAGGAAGTCGTCCACTTTTGAGGTAGTGCGGTTGAAGACGGCCACCTTGAATCCGTGGTCGTTCATGTTGAGGACGAGGTTCTGTCCCATGACGGCAAGGCCGATCAGGCCGATGTCACACGATGCTTCCGGCATAGATTCTCCCAAGACACCCAATATATCCGCTGCGTGCGGTGAAGTCTTTCTTATTGTACCTGAGTGGTCAGACCATTGAAAAGCCGCCAGAGCAGAACGAAGGTCATCATCCGGTGGAATCCCGCGTGACGCAGCTGTCATCTAACCCAGTGTCTGCGGCCAGGAAGGACCAATGGGATTGTTTGAGGCAACCGAAGCCTCAGATTCCGTTCGATCGAGGGGGCAAAAGAAGATCATTGGAGGTGTGCAATGCAACTTGGATTGATCGGTTTGGGCAAGATGGGCGGCAACATGGCGGAGCGGCTTCGATTGGGCGGCCACCATGTGGTGGGGTTCGACTTCAACGCTGAGGCGGTGGCTCGGCTCGCAGCCTCTGGGAACATCGGTGCTTCGAGCCTAGAGGAGCTCGCACAGAAGCTGGAGGGCCGGAAAGCGATCTGGATGATGGTGCCGCAGGGTGACCCGGTAGATCAGACGATTGCCAAGTTGGCGCCGCTATTGAAGCCCGGCGATATTCTGATCGACGGCGGCAACTCAAACTACAAAGACACAATGCGCAGGCACGAAGAAGTTGGTGCCAACGGGCTGCAATTTGTCGACGTGGGTACATCGGGCGGGGTGTGGGGGCTGAAGGAAGGCTACAGCATGATGATCGGCGGAGATAAGGAGCCGGTCGAGTACCTGCGGCCAATCTTTGAGACGCTGGCTCCTGCGGCCGACAGGGGGTGGGGGCATGTTGGTCCCGGCGGCGCGGGGCACTTTGTGAAGATGATTCATAATGGGATTGAATATGGAATGATGCAGGCCTATGCCGAGGGGTTTACGATTCTCGAGAAGAAGGAAGAGCTGGACTTGAACCTGCCGCAGATTGCGCAGATCTGGCGTTATGGAAGCGTGGTTCGTAGCTGGCTGCTGGATCTGACGGCCGATGCGCTGAGGAAGAATCCTGCGCTGGAGGGGCTGGAGGCGTTTGTCGAGGACTCGGGCGAAGGACGTTGGACGGTCTTTGAGGCGATTGAGTTGAATGTCTCTGCACCGGTAATTACCGAGTCATTAATGCGACGTATCCGCTCACGCGAAGATAATAACTTCACCGACAGGATGCTGGCGATCATGCGCAATGAGTTTGGCGGGCATGCGGTGAAGAAAGAGCAGGCAGTGACAAGTTAGTTGTTACGATCGGCGCTCGACGGGCGCCGGAGGCGGTTCAGTTTATGGCAACAGTCGAGATGAGCGTTCGACCTGAGGATCTATCGCAGGTCCCCCACGGTAATGAGAGAATTCCCGAGCCGGCAATCCTGGTGATCTTTGGAGCTTCGGGCGATCTGACGAAGCGTAAGCTACTTCCGGCGCTCTTTCACCTGGAGCAGGCTGGGCTGCTGCCGGATAAGTTTGCCATTGTGGGCGTTGCGAGGCGGCCGCTGGGCGATGAGTTTGCGGCGGATATGCGCGCGGGTGTCGTCGAGTTTGGCGGAGTGGGATCGGACGATGCAAAGCTGGATGAGTTCGCCGGAAAGATCAGTTACTTTGCGCTGCGCTTCGATAACTCAGGGGATTATGTTGGACTGAAGACGGAGTTAGATCGAATCGCGCAAGAGAAGGGCATTGGCGGCGATCGTCTCTTTTATTTGGCGACAGCGCCGGAGTTTTTCGCCGGGATTGTCGAGAACCTCGGCGCGCAAGGGATGGCGCACCCGGAGCAGGGCAAAGTGGCCATCGTAATTGAGAAGCCTTTTGGCCACGATTTGGAGTCGGCGCGCGAGCTGAACCGTCAGGTGAACGCCGTCTTCGACGAGAGCCAGGTCTTCCGCATCGACCACTATTTGGGCAAGGAGACGGTACAGAACATATTGGTCTTCCGTTTTGCCAACGGGATCTTCGAGCCGATCTGGAACCGCAATTACATTGACCAGGTGCAGATTACAGTGGCCGAAACACTTGGTGTCGAGGGCCGCGGACCTTTTTACGAGAAGGCGGGCGCACTGCGCGACGTGGTGCAGAATCACGTGATGGAGTTACTAAGTCTGGTAGCTCTGGAGCCGCCATCGAGCTTTGAGTCAGAGAGCGTGCGGCGCGAAAAGCTGAAGGTCTGGCGGGCGATCCCTTCGATTCCGATTTTGAATGCGGTGCGCGGGCAGTATGGGCCCGGAGAGATCGATGGCCAACATGTTGCGGGTTATCGCGAAGAGGATCGAGTTAGCCGCGAGTCGGGAACGGAGACTTATGCGGCGGTGAAACTTGAGGTTGAGAACTGGCGCTGGGCTGGGGTTCCCTTCTATCTACGGGCGGGTAAGAGGATGAAGCAGAGAGCGACGGAGATCAGCATCCAGTTCAAACAGCCGCCGCTTTTGATCTTTGACAGGATTGCGCATACAGCGGCCTGCCAGGTGATTCAGCCGAATTTGCTCACGATTCGCATTCAGCCGGATGAGGGGATTGCGCTGCGCTTTGGAGCCAAGGTGCCGACGACGCCGGAAATGGCTGTCTGCCCGGTAAACATGGACTTCGACTACGCGGCGGCCTTTGGGAAATCGAGCGCCAACGGCTATGAGCGGCTGCTGCTGGATGCGATGCTGGGCGATCAAACGCTTTTTGCCCATCGCGACGGCGTGGAGACGACCTGGGCGCTGTATACGCCGGTGTTGGAGGCCTGGGCGGCGAAGAATCCTGAGAAGTTTCCTAACTATGAGGCGGGGAGTTGGGGGCCTGAGTGCGCGGATCATTTGATCGCAGGCGGGGGACACGCGTGGCGCAACGAACTGGGCAGGAAGGGATAAAAGCAGGGAATAGGGAACAGCCGGGCGTGCGGAGGTTCGTGGTTTCCCACCCATGCGCCGGAAAGAAGGCGCATGGGTGGGAAACCCGGCAAAAGAGCTGTTTTGGGCCGCAGTCAGCGGTTTTCCGGGGCATTTTGTTTACTGATAAGTACATGAGTCGTGGGGGTTAAGGCTTTTGTTTGGTTATGCTTGCCTTGATTGCCGCCCCTTAAAAAGTGGTGTTTCACGGTAGAGGGGTGGGGGTACCGCTGCATTCTTCCCCTTTGCTCGTCTTTCCTTTGCCCTTCCGCGTTGTCCGTTCGCAGCATTCAAGACCATTGTGCGCCCAGGGAAAGTAATTATCTGCAAGCACCTACGCGCGGCCAATTGCTCGCTTATCGCTCGCGGGAGGATCGTGATATCCCATGTCCCCAAATGCGAGGACCTTGGGCACCCGGCTCCCGGATAGTTAGACCTGTCCCTTCAAGCGCCGACGAAACCTTCGACCCCTTCTTTCCAGCAATCCACAAGAGAAGTGTAGAGATGGCCAACCCATAGGTTATCGGTCGCCGCTAATGGTCCCACGTAGCCTTTCCCGCGCTCAAGAGTCTCAAAACGGAATTTGATTCGGGCTTCATTCTCTTTTGAGAATGTGACCGGAGCCATGTCTCTCGGGAGCGCTTCAATGTGAACGTCCCCTGCATAGTCAACCCAAATCATGTGATGAGCAGTTTTGTCGTTCAGTTTTGCGAGCATTGAGGCTAGTTCTTGCGGTGTGGAATTCGATGCAAGGTTCATTGATGTCTCCCTGTTGCTTGCGACACTCCATGCCTACGATAAATGAGTTGCTAAGATTTGCTCTACCTCGTCGATCATTGCCTTCACATCATAGTTCTTGAATTCAGCGTCGTTTCCGTGAGCCGCGCTATTTCGCACTGCGGCGAGGTGGGTAATGCGTTTCTGAACGATTCCGTTGTATACACCAGCTTTGGTTAAATCAGCATTCATCTTGTCGAGCTTCGAATGTTGGATTTGATTTCGCGTGCATAGTTCACGGATCGTTGTCTCCAAGACTACGCCAGCGACAACGGCGGCTGCGACAGGATATTTGCTCTTCAGAAGCTCGGTTGCTTGCTCAAGTTCCGATCCGAATACATCAGCCCGTACTAAGTCATGCACGGAGGCTAGATACCCGCCTTCAAAATCCTCTTTGGCTGCCTCAAAAACAGCCATCATTCGCCTGAGATTATCGATGTTTGTTGAAAACGGGGAAGTTTCAGATTTTTCAAAATGTTTGAAATGTTGCGATTCTATTCCGCACGCGCTTACTAGTAGGGCCTTCGCCTTTACTTTCCAATTCAGGAGCACATTCGAGTCAATTCGTTCCTCATTTTGATTGGAGAAATGGTCGTACTCCATTCGCTTACTTGCTTCCAGCTTTCGAGCTTGATCCGTCAGTTCTTGAAAGCGACGTTGGAGGAGATTTTCCATCGATTTTCAATGTCTCCTGGCTCTGATTGAGTCTGGAGTCATGCTACACCGGTCGCCGGTGGAAAAGCGGATTGGATGTTGCACGACAACATACGGTCGCGGCCGATTTTCTATATGGAATCCAGCGGTCATTTCGTCTGCGACTTTGCGGCAAGGGCTTCTTCCAAACTCTTGGCCGGGTACCCATCACTGCGACTCTTTTCCGTCGTAAGAGTAGAAACCCCAGAAACTCGTTCAACCGGCTACCTCGTCGTCTTTCCCATGCCTTTGTCCATGGCTTCGTTGGCCAGGCGGTCGGCGTGCTTGTTGCCTCCGCGGAGGGTGTGGCGCATCTCGAATTTGGGAATGGTGCGGGAGAGCTTGCGGGCCTCTTCAAAGAGCGGGCGGAGGATGGGGCTGGCTACCTTGTACTTGCCCTGCATCTGCTTGACCATTAGTTCGGAGTCGGAGATGACGGTGAGGCCGCGGACGCCGTGTTCGACGGACCACTTGAGGACGCCCAGCAGGCCGGAGTACTCGGCGTAGTTGTTGGTCTGGATGCCGAGATACTGGCTCAGTTCGGCGACTACGCGGCCTTGCGCGTCTTCGATGACGGCGCCGTAACCGGCGGGGCCGGGGTTGCCGCGGGAGCCTCCGTCGCAGTGGGCTGTGAAGTGTTCGGCAGGGGCTTTGCGGGCGGGTTCGGGAAAGAGATTTCCGGTCATTTGGTTCTAGTTTAGCGGGTGGGGCTCGTGGGTTGGGCGCGGACGAGGAGGTCTACGCGACAGCCGGCCGGGAGGCGCTACAGATGAAGCTGGGAAGGGTTCGTGGTATCCCACCTATCCGCGATCCCACCCCACGGACGAAGACCTGTCTGGGGGATCCCGGTATGAGGCTGCGGATGGAGGCGGTGCCCTTGGTTCATGGGAGACGGAACAAGGGTGGGTTGGGGTTCGTGGTTTCCCTGGTCCCAAAATGCGAACGACCAGGTGGCATCCGGTGGTCGTTAACTGGGGTTAATTACCTGCGGTTTAACCCTGGTGACAATTCGCTTACCTATGCATGATTTCGGCGTCTATCCGAATGAAGTCAGAGTTCACTCCCGGGAGCGGATTTCGATGGCAGCGGATGCGGCGCTCTACCCCAGTTCCCCGGCTCGATTGAGGGACGGCATGGCATGGCCGGCTGGCGGGAGGATACAATCCTCCCCAGGTATGGCTGCGACCAGGGCAATGAACGGACCGAAGAGCGCTGAGGAGAGGGCACAGGCGCGCGCGCCGGAGATGGAGCTGATCCGCGAGGCGCAGGCGGGGTCGCGTGCGGCGTTTGACTCGCTCGTGCGCCAGTATGAGCAGCAGGTGCTGCGGCTGGCTCTGCACCTGACCGGAAGCGAGCACGATGCCGAAGATATTTACCAGGAGGCCTTTCTGAAGGCTTACCGGTATATCGGGAACTTCCGATTCGAGTGCTCGTTTTATACGTGGATCTACCGGATTGTGACGAATCTCTGCCTGGACCAGCTGCGGCGGCGCAAGACGCGGCGCGAGGATCACGCGGTGGTTGTGAGCCACTCGGGCGATGAGATCGACATGCTGGCCTCGGTCTCGGACGAGCGGTCGTTTTCGAATCCGGCGAAGGAGCTGGAACGGAAGGTTTTGGGGGAGAGGATTCAAACCGCGCTGGAAAAGCTTACTCCGAGGGAGCGGATGGTTTTTGAGTTGAAGCACTATCAGGGACTCCGGTTGCGGACGATCGGAGAGATGTTGAGCACGACGGAAGAGACCGCCAAGAATACGCTCTTCAGGGCGACGAAGAAGCTGAGAACTCAGCTGGCGGGGTTGCGGTAATGGGCCTGCGGGCCGCGGAGTTTCGGTTGAGTTTTGTGGCACTTTTTAGAGGCTGGAAGGACGTAGAGTTATGAATTGCGAAGTTGCACATGAGCGGATTGTGACGGCGGTGTATGGGGAGCTGGCCGACGAACAGACGCACGAACTTGAGCGCCACGTCGAAGGCTGCGCGGAGTGCCGCAAGGAGCGTGAACAGACGCTGGCGCTGAAGGTGCTGATGGCGGCTTATCCGGCGATGGAACCGGATGCCAATCTGGTGGCTCGTTCGCGGATGAGATTGGAAGAGGCGCTCGATGCGCTGCCTCCGATGCGCTGGTTCGAGCGGCTGAGCCAGCGGCTGACGAATGGCTTTGCAAGCCTGAAGGCTGCGCCAGTGGCGGCGACGCTGCTGTTGCTGGTTGGCGCGGGGGCGGGTTCGCTGGGCGGCTACAGAGTGGCTGAGAATCGGGCTGCCCGGACATTAGCGGCTCAGAGGGCTCAGGCGCAGAATCAGCCAGCCTCGGTTACGACGGCGGAAAATGCCGCGCCGGCGGAGATTTCGAACATTTCAAGCATTGTGCAACAGCCGAATAGTCATCTGGTCGAGGTGCGGTACAACCAGGTGGTTCCGCAGAAGATCGAGGGATCGCTGGACGACCCGGCGATCCGGCAGTTGCTGATGCTGGCCAGCCAGAATTCGGCTTCGCCTGGGGTTCGAGATGACTCGGTGGGACTGCTGGCCGCCGAATGCCGCGCGGGACATGGATGCCAGGCTGAGGGGATACGCGATGCGCTGATGGTGGCGCTGCGCTATGACAGGAACGAGGGGGTACGCGAGAAGGCGATGCAGGGACTGGAGCCCTATGTGGCGCAGGATCAGCGAGTGCGGGATGCGATGCTGGAGGCGTTGCTCTACGACAGCGACCCGAAGATTCGCAAGACGGCGATCAATATTCTGCAGCCGGTCGAGGGCGATACGAGCGTCCGGCAGGTGCTGAATTCAGTCGCCAATTCGGATCGGAGTCCTTATATCAGGACTGTTTCAAGACAGGTTTTGGACCGGGTACCAGAGATTCAGTAGGCAGTTATTACGTTCCGGGAACCGCATCGTCAGAAGAATGCGGAACGGAGGAAGTTGCAGGAGACAGAGCGATGAAGGACATTTTGAGGCCGTATCGGAGTTTTGGAGTTGCAGGTCTGGTTGGCGCGGGTATGTGGCTGGCGATGATGCCGGCTGCGGCGATTGCGCAAGCGCATGGAATTGTGCAGGTGTATGAGGAGCCAAGTCCGCTGGCGCTGCATTCGAGCTCGCAGGGCTACCTGGGAGTTGACCTCGCGGATGTGGATCAGGAGAAGGCACAGGCGCTGAAGCTCAAAGAGGTTCGCGGCGCGGTGATCACGCTGATCGATCATGACGCACCTGCTGGACAGATCGGGCTGAAGGTCAACGACGTGGTCGTCAAGTTGAATGGGCAGCCGGTCGAGGGAGCCGAGCAACTGCGGCGCATGCTGAGGGAGATTCCAGCGGGGCGCAATGTGAGCCTGGAGATCAGCCGGGATGGCAACATTCAAACACTGAATGCGCAGTTGGCTGACCGCCGTGTGATGGAACGCGATGTGTGGAGCAAGATCGGCTCGGGCGGGGATGCATTTGCGCAGGCTCCGGGGATGGGGATCTTGGCTGGCGGCGGGGGCGATGCGCCGTTGCCGGGCGGCTTCCATATGCCGTTCTTTGGCAGCAGCCTGAAGGTGGGCGCTCTGGTTGAGCCGCTGACGTCGCAGATGGCCGAGTACCTGGGCGTGCCGAGCGGACTGATGGTCAAGCAGGTGGCGCGGAAGAGCGAGGCGGAGACGGCGGGGTTGAAGGCTTTTGACGTGATTCTCAAGGTGGGATCGGACCAGATTGCCACGGTGGCGGACTGGGACCGCTCGCTGCGCGCCAACCAGGGCAAGCCGGTGCAGGTGACTGTGCTGCGTGACAAGAAGCAGCAGACGCTGACGCTGCAGGTGGACTCAAAGCGTCACAGCATGAATGAGTTCGATGGGAACTTTTTCGATGACGATTGTCCGTTGGTGGTGGCCGAGATCGACGGGGATCTTGCTCAGAGCGTGGCTGCCGATGCTCTGAAGGAGCAGGCGGAGATCTTGCGCGATAGCCTCGCGAACGTCGAGCCCAAGCTCGATAAGAAACAGATGGACGAGTTGAAGCAAGGGATGGAGGAGTTCCGCAAGGAGTTCAAGGTTGAGGACTTCAAGCTCGACGAGAAGAAGATGGATGAGCTGAAGCAGCAGATGGAGGAAGTGCGCAAGAACTTCAACGTGAAAGATTTCGAGTTGAATCAGCAGCAGGTGGTTGAGCTGAAGCAACAGGCGGAGGAGATCCGCAAGAACTTCAAGGTCGAGGATTTCAAGATTGACCAGAAGCAGATGGACGAGTTGAAGCGACAGATGGAAGAGCTCAAAAAGACTCTGCCGGAGAAACTTTATAAGGAGTTGGATCGGCTGAATACTGTCGATGCGTCCGGTGTTGCGGGCCGCGCATAGAGTGAATTCCCAGGGGCTAAAGCCCGAAGTCTATTTGCGCTGTTTGCGGCACGGCTGAAGCTGTGCCCTGACGCTTGACATGGCTCCGATTGAATTCTTCCGCGGTCTGTGATGCCGTGCCTCTTCGAGGCATCGACCTATAGCCTTTCAAAGCACCGAATGATCGTATGATCGCCTGAACCCCGGCTGACTCAGTCGGGGTTTTTCAGCAGCCAATAATGGAAGCCATCGACGATGGCCATCAGCGCGGCTTGATTGAGGTCGCCGCTGACTCCGGCGGTGGTCCAGGGATCGTGACCGTCGGCGTTGAAGCTGACCGTGACGCGGACGTGCGCGGCAGTGTCGTGGGCGGAGACGTCGAGGGCCGTGACGCTGAAGGTGCCCAGACGCATATGCGCGATTGCGGGGTGCCATTTCTCCAGCTCGCGGCGCATGGCCTTGGTGAGCGCATCGACTGGGCCGGCTCCCTCAGCGCGAGTTGTGATTACGTTCGAATCGCCGATGGATAAGACGACCGAAGCCTGAACATATCGGTTCCCGGTTTCGTCGGACTCATCGAGCACTCTCCAACTTTTGACGCTGAAGCGATCTCGCAGCGTGTTGAGCACCTTCATGCAGGCGAGTTTGAAGGAGACTTCGCTGATCGTGAAGCCGCCGCCTTCCATCATCGACTGGTTGGCGTCCATCAAGAGCTGCGCCTGCGCGGAGTCAAGAGGAACGCCGAGGGTTTGAGAGAGCATCACGATGTTGGCTCTGCCCGATTGGCCGTTGACGCCGATGACCGGGCTCGCTCCGACGCGGGCCGGATCGCACCAGAGATAGGCTCCGGGGTTCTTCTTTTCGCTGCTGCCATGCATGCCCGCCCAGGTGCCGAACGCGCCGGGACCGACGATCGGCGTGCCGTGCGGCGGCTCCAAGCCGAAGGCCGCGTAAGCGGTGTTGGCGAGATTTGTAAGTCCGGTGAGTGACTCGGGAGTTACAAACTCAGCTTCGCCTCTCAGTTGCATGCTGCCGATGACCGTTGTGAGGTTGACGTTGCCGCAACGTTCGCCGGTGCCGAGGATGGTGCCTTGGATCTGCGTGGCGCCTGCGAGAACCGCGGCGCGGGCATTGGCAACCCCGAGTCCGCGGTCGGTGTGGCCGTGAAAACCGAAGTTGGCGCCGGGATAGCTGCGCACCAGGCCCTCAATGGTCTGGCCGACCTCAGCAGGATCGGCACCGCCGGTCGTGTCGCAGACGATGATCCGGCTGACTTGCTGGCTGGCACACTGCGCAACCATCTGGTGAAAGTAGTCGAGACTCTGCTGGCCGAAGTCGGGATCGCACTCGTTGCCGTTTTCGCGGCGGCCGGAAGCGGCGTCCATCGCGTGCTCAAGGTCGACGATCACTTCGAGGCCATTGTCTTGCAGACACTCGACGGTCTCATAGGCCATCAAAAGATTCTCTTCCGGCGTGGTTTCCAGTGACTTGATGACATCCAATAGGCGTGATTTGACGACGATGACGGCGACGGGAACACTTCCTTTATGGCTGACCATAAATTGAACGTCAGACCAATCCTGGACCTTTGTTCCGCGTCCGCGGGTTCTGCCGAAGAGAGCCAGTCTCATTGCGCCGGTGTCGACGGGAGAGAGAGCGGCGGCCAAGTCGGAGACGAATTGGTTGGCGCCGGCAAAGCCAATCTCGGCGTAGTGCACTCCAAAGGCGCCCATGTGCTGGAGCAGGCTGACGGCATTGGGTACAGAGATGTCGATGTTTGGCTGCTGCAAGCCGTCGCGGAGGCTGGTGTCGAAGATCTCGACTGTTGGAGTTTCTGTTTCTTTCATTTGTTCCTGCATGGGGTGATTTATAGGTCCTTCGCGCAGGATTCTCCTGCGAAAAATGCAGCTAAGTTATCATCATACCTCTTTGGATGAGGAGGATTTGCGCTGAGATTCAGCGCTGGCTCGACGCTAAGGCGGTGCGGCAGCGGAGTTAGCTCTTCAGGTTGTAGATCAGGCCGTATGGATCTCGGATGTAGCAGCGGGGGAATTCCGGTTCGTTCTTGATGACTTCGCAGCCGATTTTTGTAAGACGGAGCCTGGCGGCTTCGACGCTGTCGATGGTGACCTCGAGAACAGGACCCAGCGCAGGACCACGCTCGATAAAGAGGTTGATGTTGCGGCCATGAAGACTGATCATCTGCGGTTCTTCGCCGGTGATCTCGAAGCCGAGATGATCGACGTAGAAGGATGCGGCCTTTTTGGGGTCTGGGGTTTGAATGAGAATGTCGGTGCCAAAGGTGTTTGCCATGCGGGGCTACCTCTCGCTTCTGAGTCTGCTGAGTCCACAATCTCAAGCACTCATCGTGAACGGCGCAAGCTTATCACTGATTCCGGAAGAGCCACATTGAAAACGTACGGCCTCGGAAGGAAAAAGCGTGGGGATTACCCGCGCTTTTTCCCGCCGGGTTTGTTGCCGGAACGCTTGCCGCCGGAAGGCGGGCCGGAGCGTTTGGGGCCGGATGGCTTGCCTTTGTAGCGTGACCCGGAGTCACGTTTGGCTGCGCCTGCCGATGAACGGCCTGCTGGTTTGTCGCCGTAGGACTTAAATGAATCTCGCTTGCTGCTGGGCCGTGCGCCGCCTGGGCGGGGCTTGCCGCTGCTGGTGGTGAAGGGACGCGCCAAGCCGCCTTCGCTACGGAAGGGCTTGGTTGGGCCGGAACGCGGAGATAAGGCCGGCTTCTCAAAGCTGGGGCGGCCTGGGGAAGTGGGACGGCTGGGGCTGTTGGGCCGGGGCCGGTCTGAGTAGGGGCGGGGTGAGCCGGTGCGTGGCGCGGCAGGACGAGGCTCGAATTTTCGGGCCTGGGAGGGACGCGGTTGGAATGGCCGTGCCGGGCCTCGATTGTCAGACTTGATCTCTTCAATGTAGAGATTTGGCGGGCGGACGGGGTCGAGCTCTTCGCCGAAGACTCGTGGTTCGCGCTTTGGAGCTTCGCGGCGGGGCGGGGCGGGGCGCTGGAAGGATGGGCCGTTGGGCCGGTCGGATTGCTGCGGGCGTCCGGGTCGTTCCCGATGCTCGGGCTTCTTCCATGCGGGTCTGTCGAATTTGGGCTTGGAGGTGAAGGGGCGGCCCGTGCCTGTTCTGCCTGTTCCAACTGAGCCGGACCTGGGCGCGCCAGTGTTTGGGCGGTCGTATGCTGACCGGTCGAAGCTGCGTCCGGCGGGGCGGGCGGAGCCGAAGTTGGCGTGGTTGCCGGAGCCGGTTCTGTGGGGGCGCTCGTCTTCGGAATGGGAGAAGCTGCGGACGGGGTTGGGCGCAGAGGTGCGGCCCGCGGCGGGCCGGAAACCTTCGGCGCCGGCGCGGTCTGATCGGAGGGGTTTGTCTGGGCCTCTTTTGTCGTATGGACGCGCAGGACGGTTGGGCCGATCTGCGATCTTTGGCCGGTAGCTGGTTGGCCGGTCTGTCGCGGCGGGCGGCTGAGTTGGCGGACGCGGATGGCTGCTTGGCTTGGGTCGGACGGTCGGCAAGAGACCGGCATCGGCGGCGTTGCGGCGACGGATTTCTTTTGCTTTTGGCGTGCGAAGGGTTCCGTCGGCGGCCTGGCGAAGCAGCTCCAACTCTCGGGGTTCGAGTTCGCGCAGGTTGCCCGGCTCCTGGTCGAGAACCAGCGGGCCGTAGCCGGTGCGGCGGATCTTCTCGACGAAGTGGCCGATCTCCTCGAACATCTTGCGCAGTTCGCGGTTGCGACCCTCGATGAGAACGACTTCGTACCAGGGATTGTCGCCCTGGCGGACCTGGCGAATGCGGGCCGGAGAGGTGTGGACTTTGGGCGAGCCGGGAGCGCCACGTTCGATGGCCACACCGCCGCGGAGGATCTCCAACTCGGCTTCGGTGGGCTGGCCAGCGACTTTGACCAGGTAGGTCTTTTCGACGCCAGAGGAGGCCTTGGTGAGACGGTTGGCTAGTTCGCCGTCGTTGGTGACGACGAGCAGGCCCTCGCTCATGTAGTCGAGGCGGCCAACGGGGTAGAGGCGTTCTTTCATCTTTTCGAAGAATTGCATCACGGTGGGCCGGCCTTCAGGGTCCTTGACCGTTGTGACGAAGCCTCTGGGCTTGTTGAGGACGAAGTAGCGCAGGCGCTCGGCGCCCTGAAGCAGCTTGCCATCGACGCGGATGTGGTCGCGGCCGGCGTCGGCCTTGGTTCCAAGAACCGTGACGACCTTGCCGTTGACCTGGACGCGGCCCTGCTCGATCAACGCCTCGGCGCTGCGGCGGCTGGCAACGCCGGCGGCTGCGAGGATCTTTTGCAGGCGCTCAAGCTTGGCGGAGGGACGGGGAGCGTCTTCGGGTTCGGGGCTGCGTTCTAAGCCAGACTCAAGATTATCTTGAGCTTCAATTTCAGTGTCCGACTTCGGTTCGGGTTCTGCTTCGAGGGCTGCTCTTGCTTCGCCGTCGGTCACGTCTCCGATTGGGTCTTCGATCCTTGGGATTGCGGATTCGGTGGAGGTTTCCGGTTTTGGTTCGGTCGCTTCGGGGGTGGTTGATTCGGGGTGGATCTTAGCCTTTTTCATCGCCATGGGGAAGTGTCTCGATTTCTACCTGCTCTGGTGCGGGAGGCGCAGCAGGAGCGGCCTCTTCGGGGGGTGTGGGTTCGTTGCCGACCGCCGTCTCGGCGGTCTCAGTGGTTACCGTGTCAGATTGAGTGTCTTCGGCGGGCGAGTCTTCCAATTCCTCGCTGGCGTTTTCGTCGAACTCGGGAGTAGGAGTTTGCTCGGTGCCGTCGCCGGCTGCGGTCTCAGGCTCTTCGAGTTCGATTGCGGCGAGCTTCTCAAACTCTTCCATCGAGGGCAGCTCGGAGACATCTTTGAGGCCAAAGCGGAGGAGGAACTCGCGGGTGGTTTTGTAAAGGATGGGCCGGCCGATGACCTGCTTGCGGCCAGCGGTGGCGATGAGCTTGCGGGCCAGCAGCGAGCCAAAGACGCCGGATGAGTCGACACCGCGAATCTCGTTGACCTCGGGCGCGGTGACGGGCTGCTTGTAGGCGATGACGGCCAGGGTTTCGAGGGCCGGGAGCGAGAGCTTGAGCGGAGCCTTGAGGCTGCGGACGAAGAGGCGGACGGCGTCGTGGCACTCGGGCTTGGTGGCCATGCGAAAGCCACCGGCGATCTCGCGGATCTCGACTCCGCGGCCGTCGAAGGCGTAGGAGGCGATGAGTTCGTCGAGGAGCTGGCGGATGACGGCACGGACCTCGCGATCGCGCAGGCGGGCCTCGCGGCGGGCTTCGGCTTCGGTGGCATCTTCTGAGACGACGGCTTCGCCTTCGGCGGACCGGGCCTCCTCTGCCGCGGCGGGCTGGGTGGCGTCATCACCGGTGGCCGGAACGGGCTCTGCGGCTGTTGCCGCGTCTGGCTCGGCTGGGGCTTCGTCGCTTGGCTCGGCTTCGACGGCAGTCGCCGAGTTTGCTTCTGGCTGGGTCTCTGTGGCTTGGTCAGCGGGCTCGGCGGTGACCGGCTCCAGCTCCTGGTTGGCGAACTCCTCGGGCAGCATGAGGGGCAGGGATTGCGCTGCCTCGGCGGCTTGCACGGCGGACGCAGCTTCCTGTTCCGCCTTCCATTCAAGGGATTCGGCGGCAAAGAGGGCGGCGAGCTGGGCCAGCGTGACCGGCTCCTCCGCAGCATAGATGACAGCTTCCAGCTTGGCTTTCAGGCTCATTCTGCAATAGGTACCTCAACTATGGTACCGGAGATGGCCCGGCGTTGCCTGTTGATTGCGAGCCAAAAGGGTGGAGAAAGGGGTGTTTTTGGGGGATAGTGGGTGGTTGGTGAGGTGGTGATTCGCAAAGATTAGGTCGCGGTGCAGTCTCCGGTTGGTTGGGCACGGCGAGAACGACGAAGGCCAGCGTCCTCACGCAGCCTCATTATGCCGCCGTTCGCCCATAGACGAGAGTTGCCTGCCTGAACATCGCATCCTCAATTTGCGTATGCTTTCGCATAATGTGCAACCGCCCGACTCAGATGGCCACGAAAAAGGCGCTGCGAATGCTAATCACTCTCCCTTCTCTGGTGATTGGGTGCGCGGTGGCGCATGCGGTCCCAGGCAACGAACCGGCGGAAATAGACAAGCTGATGTCGACGATGTACCAACGAGGTCAGTTCAATGGCGCCATTCTGGTTGCGGTTCATGGAAACACTATTTACCGGAAAGGGTTTGGAAGGTCGAAGTTTCCGACTGGCGACGACTTCACTCTTGAGACTCCGTCGAATATCGGCTCTGTCACAAAACAATTCACAGCGATGGCAATCATGATGCTGGCTGAGCGAGGGAGGCTCAGCTACGACGATCCGGTCTGCGAGTACATTTCAGAGTTCTCTCGCTCGGCGCATCTCAGTCAGATAACTTTGAGGCAACTGCTAAACCATACTTCCGGCATTCCTGATTATGGCGATCTTGAAGTCGATGACTCGGGACTGGGCCAACAAGATCTGATCGCGATGCTCCTGAAAAAAGAAGATCTCTTCAAGAAGCCTGGGCTGAAGTATCGATACAGCAATCCCGGATATGCGCTGTTGGCAGTCGTGGTGGAGAGAGTGTCGGGCAAGCGTTTTGGTGAGTTCCTGGAAGAAGAGGTTTTTGTGCCAATCAGCATGAGCAACACTTTCGTTTATGACAGTCCATCGAAGAAAAATGAACGGGCGGCCATTGGCTACGGGCAATTTGGCCAAGTGGATGATGGCGGTCCGACTGCGATCCCAGGCGACGGCGGCATCTATTCGACTGTCGATGACTTGTTCAAGTGGGACCAGGCCCTATACACAGAAAGGCTCGTGAAGCAGTCCACATTGGCCGAGGCATTTACGCCAGGCAAAGTGCAAGAGGGCACCTCGGCCTACGGCTTTGGATGGAATATAGAGCAGGATGGTGACCGCAAGTACCTCTGGCACACAGGTAGTCATGCGGGCTTCAGAGCGTTTGTTGGCAGGCGGCTCGCCGAGAGGGTGACCGTTATCATGCTGACAAACAGAGGAAACAGTAAGCGTCAGGAGATAAACGCTGCTATCCAGAACATCCTGGCGGGTAAACCGTACACTTTGCCGAGGCAATCGGGGGCTGAGAAGCTATACGGAGTGATCCACGAGTCGGGAATTAACGCCGCTTTGCAGATGTTTCATGTCCTCAAGAACAGTAGGAGCAGCGACTACGACCTCGGAGAGTCCGAACTGAATACGCTGGGGTACCAGCTGTTATACGCAGACAGGCGCACCAGTGACGCAGTCGCTATCTTTAAGCTCAATGTGATTGAGCATCCCGCTTCGTCAAATGCGTTCGACAGCTTAGGCGAGGCTTATCGAGCAACTGGCGAGAGGGACCTCGCGATGGTCAGCTACAGATTAGCGATACTGCTCGATCCTGCAAACGGGCATGCGACAGGCGAACTCAAGGAACTGAGGCCCAGATGCGCACTTTGGCTCACGTTACTTGCAATCAGCGCGATTGGCATGTTGTTAGTTACAGCGATCATGGTCAAGTGTAGGCGCACAAGGCCCCGCATCGGAGAATTACCAAAGACCTAACGCGTCTGCTGCGACGAGGAAATGCTCCAACGCTCATTCTGCCAATCGTAATAAGACTTGGAACCTCGTGTTCTGTGCGGACGGTCGGCTATAAGGAAACCGCGCTACCACCAAAAATCGAGGCTTCCCACCTGACGGTACCGGCAATCTGATACTTTAGAATCTCGTAAAGGCGTTGCCGCCGATCATTCTCAGTAGCCAACCAATGGGATTGCGGACCCGGAATGCGTAGTTGGGTCTGCTGTTTACGAGCCCGCCGGGCAGTGCAAGCCGGTGCTGGAAAGCTCTGAAGCAAGGAAAGGAAAGTCGATGAAATACGCCGGATTACTGGTCATGACGGCCGGATTTTTTCTCTCGATTGC
This sequence comes from Occallatibacter sp., assembly GCA_050010735.1. Lineage (GTDB taxonomy): Bacteria > Acidobacteriota > Terriglobia > Terriglobales > Acidobacteriaceae > Telmatobacter. The sequence goes on from JBEKKL010000019.1 coordinate 27,698, forward strand.
GGCGCTTGTGCTTTTTGCCGCGCAGGCGCAGCGGGGGGCCTTTGTGGTCTGCGGCCTGGGCGTCGAGATGCTGGGACTGGTTGTCGCAGTGCGCGCGCACATGGAAGCGCGTGGAGAAAGCCGCCCATGAACCTGCAAGCTGCTCTGCCCCTCACCGACTCCGCCTTTGCGCTGACTCTTGTTGCATTGCTGCTGGCTCCGCTGGCGATTGCCGGAGTCGCACTGATCAACACCGGCCTGGGGCGTTCGCGCTCGGCCGCGCAGGCACTGCTGGGCGACCTGGCCATGATTGCCACCGCCGCAATCGCATTTGCCGTGGTGGGCGCGGCCTTGACCGGAAATCTGCCCGGCGGGGCCGGCGGCGCGGGGCATAGTTTTTTCGTGGCCGCAAAGCCTTGGAACTGGCTTGGCGCAGCTCCGTTCCTGATGGGCGGTCTCGGCTCGGCCGCGCCTCTGTCGCAACTTGCGCTGCTCCTTGAATTGCTGGCGGTGTGCATGGCGGTTTTGATCCCATGGGGTTCCGGAGCGGATCGTCTGCGCATCAGCGCCGGAGTTGCTATCGCCGCTGTGCTGGGGGCAATCATCTTTCCTCTGCTGGCGCATTGGGTCTGGGCGGGAGGATGGCTGGCGCAGTTGGGAGTCAACTTCTCGCTCGGCGCGGGATTTTTGGATGGCGGCGGCGCAGCCACGGCTCATGTGTTGGGCGGTATTTGCGCGCTGGCTGTGGTGTGGATCGCCGGATCGCGCAGAGGCAAGTTTCCCAAGGAGGGATTGGCCACCGCGATGCCGGGCCACAACGCCGTTTATGTTGCCTTTGGCTGCCTGCTGGCGCTGGTGGGCTGGCTGGCATGGAATGTGGCCGGCGCGGTGATCTGGCTTCATGCGCCGCTGGCCGCCCTGCCGGTGACGGCGGTCAATACGCTGCTGTCGGCTGCCGGAGCCTTGGCAGCCACATTCACAGTAACACGTGTGCGCTTTGGCAAGCCTGACGCCAGCCTATGCGCCAACGGCTGGCTGGCGGGACTGGTTGCCTCCAGCGCATGTGCCGGAGTTGCGACACCGGCGGAGTCGATCTTCGTGGGCCTCGTCGCCGGCATCATTACGCCATTGCTGGTCGAGTTTTTTGAACTTGCGCTCTCGATCGACGATCCCTCAGGAGCAACTACGGTTCATGCTGTTGGTGGCCTGTGGGGACTGCTGGCCGCGGGGGTCTTCGCTCCTCAGGCGGGGCAACTGCTGGCGCAGTTGATCGGCATCGTCACGCTGCTGGGAGTTGTGCTGCCGCTGGTCTACCTGGTCTTCAAGCTAATCGACCGCTTCATTCCCTTCCGCGTCGACCAGGACGGTGAGCGCATCGGCATGGACCTGCATGAGCTGGGCGGCGGCGCTTATCCGGAGTTTGTGATTCACCGGGATGATTCGTACCGCTAATAGGGATCAGGGATCAGGAAGACGCGACAGGATTAACGCCGCGCCAGCAGCAGCATCAGTGCGAAGAGGGCAAGCGGCAGCAGCGCGAGACCGGCATAGAGCAGCATCTTGCGGGTGGCTGGCAGGCGCAGTCCATGCTTGACCTTCCGATGCTCATGGTCATCGATGCCCACCTGCTCCTGATGCTCCATCTCCCAGGCCATCTCGCTGGCTGTCGCGTAGCGGTGACGGGGTTCACGCTCAAGCGAGCGGTTGATGATCTCCTGCAACTGGGGAGTGATCTCCGGCCTTAGCTTGCGCGCAGGTGTGGGATCGGCCAGAAGGCGCTCGTTCATCACTGCAAGCGGGTTGGGTCCGCTGAATGGAGTTTGCCCGGTGAGCATCTCATAAAACATGACGCCCAGCGCATAGATGTCGCTGCGCTGGTCGCCGCGCTGGCCCTTGACTTGTTCGGGAGAGATGTAATCGGGCGTGCCCAATAGAGGAGAGGGTCCGGCATAGGTCAGCCGGCGCGCGTCCTCTTTCATGGCGATGCCGAAGTCGATGAGCTTGATGCGGTCCCGGTCATCGACCATGATGTTCTCCGGCTTGAGGTCGCGGTGGACGACTCCGTGCTTGTGCATGTAGTCAAGCGCATCGCAGATGGCGAGGGTGAGATTGATGGCCCTGTCGATTGGGAGCTTCTGCTCTTGATTCAAGATCGACCGCAGCAGGCGCCCATCGACCCACTCGATGACCATGTAGCTGCGGCTGCGCTGAGGGGGCTCGAAGGTCTTGACCACGCCGGGGTGGTCAAGCTCCCGGCCGATTTCGGCTTCGCGCTTGAAGCGCTCGACGAGCACCGGGTCGGACTCCAGTTCTTCATGAGGAATCTTTATGGCTACCTGCTTGCCATCTTCGAGATCGGTGGCCCTGAAGAGCGTAGACATGCCGCTGCGCGCGACCATCTTGTCCAGGCGGTAGTGGTCAAGCGTCTCTCCGGCTTTCAGCGCGATCATCGGTGCACATAGCATAACAACTCAGCCTCTACGCACCTTCATGCTGGCACGCAATTTGTAAAGAATCCCTCAAGGGAATCGAAAGGTTTCAATGTGGTCACGATTTCCACAAATCTTCCGCCGCAGTGGCCAAAGACCCCATGGACTTTATACGAAAAACCCTGTATGAGCGCGCGAGTATGCCAAGAGTTTTTACAATCAAGACATAAATAACTATTTGTGCTTTCTTCATTTGTTCTTTATGACTTATTTGCGTAACTATTATCAGTCCGAACCGAACGGATGGCCCAAGGGAAGATTTAAGCCCTCCTGTTGGAAATCCACACATCGAGCTGCACGTGTGGCTCTGAAGGTATGGACGGCGAGGTATATGTGCCGGACAGGGCGCGGCTCTGCGCCTTCTTTTTGGCAGAGCTGATTCTGTGTCCCTGAATCAAAAAATCATTTTTTGGAGGAACCGTACAGATGAATAGGACATCGAGTCGCACACTGCAGGCGATCGCTGGAGCAGTTTTGGCAATTGCTGTCTCGGTTGGAGCACAAGCACCGGCAACGCCAGCAGCCGCGCCCGCTCCGGCCGATCAGCCGGCGGCACCCGCTCCGCTCTCCACATTCGTTCTCACGGGCCCGCTGACATGGCTGCCACCGGCGACCTTCGATGCCGGACCGCTAGGAAAGCTGTCTGTCAACGGCATCGTGACCGGCTATTCGGCGTTCCAGAACAACTCTGTGCCAGGAGATGACAGCGCGCAGGCCACTCTGAGCAATGGACAAGTCTTCATTCAGAAAGCGGACGGGAAGTTTCAGTACTACATCCAGGCGGGCGTCTACACCATGCCGACACTCGGCGTGCCGTTTATCAATGCGCAGACCACGGTGAACAGTTTCTACGGACCTGTTCCGGTGGCCTACTTGAAGTGGCAGGCGGGTAAGAACACGCAGTTTCTGCTGGGCTCCCTGCCCACCCTGATGGGCGCCGAATCGACCTTCACCTACCAGAACTTCAACATAGAGCGCGGTATCGTCTGGAATCAGGAGAACGCCGTCAATCGCGGCATTCAGGTAAACCAGACTCTGGGTAAGTACCTGTCCGCCTCAGTCAGTTGGAACGACGGTTACTATTCCAGCCGCTACTCGTGGCTTTCGGGTTCGTTGACCCTGACGAAGGGGCCTCACACCTTTGTGTACGACGGGATGGGGAACCTCGGACAGACTGTCTATGAAACCGCGGCTACACCAATACAGAACAACGGCTATATGCATGCGGTGATCTACACCTACACCAAGGGCCCGTGGATCATTTCTCCGTACTTCCAGTATGGCAACCTGCCGACCAACGCGAAGGTGGGCGTGGTCAAGGCGACATCCGCAACGGGCGGCGCGATCAACGTCAGCTATGCGTTTAAGAGCGGTTTCTCGTTCCCGGTCCGCGTGGAATACCTGACTAGTTCGGGGAGTACGACCGACCGGTCGGTCAACATGCTGGGCTACGGGCCGGGAAGCGGAGGCGTTACTTTCACCGCGACTCCGACCTACCAAAAGGGAGGCCTTTACCTTCGCGGCGATCTCGGCGTGGTGCACGCGCTGGACTCTACGTCGGGCGACGTGTTCGGCAGTACGGGCACAGACACGAGCCAGTTCCGGGCCGTACTTGAATTCGGCTTCATCTTTGGCAAGAACCTTGTCGAGAAATGATGGAGCCAGTCAGGAGAATCCAGTTCCCTGATTTGATCCTTATCGCTTCAGATCTAGGATTCAACTAATTCAAGGAGCTTATCGATTTCAACCCGGAGAGGATATGTGAGCCGGGTGAGCCAAACGAAGATCCCCGGCGGTGTACAGGCCGGGACCGGACCTCAAAGAAACTTACCCTCCAGGAGAATGCACATGGCAGATCAAAAAGCACCTCAGATGCAGGCCACCCTGGGCCTTACCGGGCTGACCAGCAACGCAATGGCACTCATTGCCCCCGGCGCCTTTCTTTGGCTCACCTTCTACATTCAGGCAACTACCGGCGTCGCGAATCAGCCGTCAACCGCGCCGGCCATGTGGCTAGGCATCTTCGTTTCTCTGCTGCTCTGTCTGGCCACGGCGGTTTCCTATGCCGAGATCTCCAAGCTCTATCCCGGCACCGGATCGAGCTATTACTATGCCGAACAGGCCCTTTTGTCGAAAGACAAGATGTTCAAGTACGCCCGCATCGCCAAGTTCATCGTCGGTTGGGGCTCTCACCTTTACTACTGGGTCTATCCCGGCGTGATGGTGGCCGTTACCGGCGTTTTCGTGGGATACGTGGTCGGCTTCCTTTATCCCAGTTTCATGAGCGGGTCGAATCCCGGGCCGCTGTTCATGGCTTTGGTCGCGGTGGCCTTCTCCTTCTTTGTGGCCTGGATCGCGGCCAAGGGCGCCGGCGCATCGACAGCCGTCAACATCGCCATCAATGTCATTCAAATCTCCGCGCTGGTCGTATTCGCTGTCCTAGCGATCGGCTATCGCACCAGCCACCCCTCGGGCACCACTGGCCCGACCGCCTACCAATACGACGGACAAACGCTGGCCACTTATAACTACCAGTTCGCCACCGACAAAACCGGCGCCACGATGCGCGACGCCAGCGGCACGCCTCTGCCGTTGCTGGACTCGGCCGGCAAGCCGGTCCCCTATGTCATCACCTACGATGAGAAGGACGCATCCGGTAACTTTCTTGCCCATACATCCGCCGCCTCGGTGATTGGGGTCCACAAGATCAGTTATGTATTCATTCAAGCCACGGTTGCCATTCTGATCCTGGTCGGCTTCGAGTCGGTGACCTCGATGGGAGGCGAGGCCAAGAATCCCACCAAGCATATTCCCATCGCCGTCATCTCTTCGCTGCTCATTCAGGGCTTGTTCTGCTATCTGTTTGAGTACTTCGCGGCCAACTACTTCCTCAACTCGGGGTATACCATGCAAAGCGCGGCAAACTCCGCGGCGCCCATCGGCGACATGATGATCATCGTCGGCGACGCGCTGCTGGGCCACGGCAATGGAAGGTGGTTCATGCTGATCGAGGCCTTCACCGTCTTCCTTGCGCTGATCGGCACAACGCTGAGCTGCATGAACACCGGCGCCCGTGTGACCTACGCCATGGGCAAGGACGAGGAGGTTCCCGAGCACTTCGGATTCCTTCACGCCGAGTCGCTCAGCCCTCGCAAGGCCATCTGGACCCTGGCCGTCATCTCGGCGGTCATCGGCGTCATCGCCGTCGCCCTGGTCTTCGGCGACGCCGGCGCGCCAACCGACGCGGCGATCGCGGCGTTGCCCCACGGCATCTTCTCCAACTGGGGCTACCTGCCGCACGACACCCTGGCCGCGCTTCCCAACTCGTTGCTGACCGTCACGCTCACCTCCAACTTCGGAACCTTCATCCTTTACGCTCTCAGTTGCTTCCTGTGCATCGTGGCTTTCCATAATCGGCCCGACTACAGCTTTCTCAAGCACACGCTCATTCCCGGATTCGGACTGCTGGCCAATCTGGTCTGCATGGGCTTCTACCTGGCCGGCCCGATCTTCGGACTGGGCACCTTCAAGGAACCGCTGCTGGCTCTGGGGATCTCGGCCGTATGGGGCGTTTACGGCGCCATCTACTTTATCCGCACATCGAAGACGAAGGGCAAGGCGATCTTGCTGGGCGAGAAGGTGACGGCTCGATAGCTGCACCATAACTGAATCGTACCCGCTGGGTGGCATCTCTTCCGGGGCTTCTTGATGGAGCCTCGGCGGGGGTACACCCAGCGGTGCTGTGAGGTGAAAATGTTGCGGAGTCTTCAGAGCACTCTCGGCACATCCAATGAGAAGAAGAACTTTCAGGTAGCGGTGTCCATGTTAGACGTTCAGTTCGGCCAGGCCAGCGATTTTGGCAAAGTTCGCACCAACAATGAAGATGCGATGGGCTCATTTATTCCCTCATCGCGCCGCCAGGGACGGAGCCACGGATTTCTTTTTGCTGTCGCCGATGGCGTGGGCGGGATGGATCTGGGCGAGGTCGCCTCGGCAACGGCCATCAAGACAGTCGCCGAGGCATTTGCCAAAGCGCCCTCGGGTTCGATGCTTTCAACACTTATGCCGCGCCTTGTGCAACAGGCCAACTCGGCGGTTCACGACTGCTCCATTGATCCCAGGTACCAGAGCAGGAAGATGGCGACGACGCTGGTGACATGCGCACTGCGCCACGATCAGGCTGTGATCTCTCATGTGGGCGACTCGCGATGTTACCTGGTCCGCAATGGCGTGGCCAAACAAGTAACTCAGGACCACACTTGGGTCAACGAGCAGAGAAAGATGGGATTGCTCACGGCGCAGGAGGCTGCTGAGTCGGACTCCCGCCATGTGCTGATTCGCTCGATAGGGCCGGAGATGTTTGTTTCTCCAGACACCAACGTCCTTACCCTGCTGCCTAATGACGTGCTGGTGTTGTGCACCGACGGACTGCACGACGAGATGCCCGAGACGCTGATGGCTGACATCGTCTCACAGAAAAAACCAATTCAGGAGATTGCCAGCGAGCTGGTCGCACGCGCCGTCGAGATCGACGGGGGCGACAACACCACGGCGCAGGTGATTCGCGTGCGGTCGGTGGAGCAGGTGGGCATGTATCGCGGCCGTCCTTACCGCCTTCCGGTTTAACCCTCGACAAAAGTCTTATGGAACCCTTACTCTTCTTGTGCCGTTTCCCGGTACAGTAGAGGAAGACCACTAGCTGGAGAGAGCGCCCGATGGGTTATCACGACGGCTTTGAAGCCGGCGCGCAGATCGATTCCTACCGCATTGAAGAGCCGGTTGCCCGCAGCGGCATGGCCACGATCTATCGCGCCGTTGACACGCGCGACAGCCGCCGGGTCGCTCTCAAGATTCCTCACCCCGACATGGAAGCCGATCCGATTCTCTTCGATCGCTTCAAGAGGGAGGCCGGGATCGGCGAAAAGCTCGATCATCCCAAGGTGATGCGGGTTTATGGCGGCGAGAAGCGATCGCGCATCTACATGGTGATGGAGTGGTGCGAAGGGCGGCTGCTGCGCAACATTCTCGATGAAGAAGGCAAGCTGCCGCACGACCGCGCGATTCGTATCGCCGTTGAGGTTCTCAATGCACTCGACTACATTCATGCCAATGGCGTTGTTCATCGCGACCTGAAGCCAGAGAACATCATGGTCGACGCGAATGACAACATCAAGCTGATCGACTTTGGCATTGCGGGCGACGCAGCAGCGCGGCGGTTGACGTATGCCAACTTCACCGCAACACTGGGCACGCCGAATTACATCTCTCCGGAACAGGTGAAGGGCAAGCGCGGCGATGGCCGATCGGACATTTATTCGATGGGCGTGATTCTCTACGAGATGCTCTCGGGCAAGCTGCCATTCTCTGGCCCGTCACCTCTAGCTGCGATGAATGAACGGTTGTTGAACTATCCAGTGCCGCCCACCGTGGCCGACCCTTCGATCACTCCTCAACTGCAAGAGGTGATCTATCGGGCGCTCGAGAGAGACCCGAAGAACCGCTACGCCAAGGCAGGCGAATTTGCCAGGGACCTGGAACATCTCGACCAGGTTGGCGTTGAGGACCGTGTGGAGCTGCGCGACTGGCAAAAGCGCAAATCACAACTGATGCGCAAGATCCTCTACTACGGCGGACTGGCGCTTATCCCGGTCGTGATCCTTCTGGTAATGATTGTCGTGGCCCATCATCGCTGAGCAAGCGCAGCGATTTATGAGCGCTCGGCCCACGCGGGGCTTGCGGCTGCCGCGACACGTTTGATGGCCTCTTCAAGAGCATGGCGGCTGATGGGCTTGGAAACGTAGTCGTCCATGCCGGAGGAGACGCAACGTTCGCGGTCGCCGCGCATGGCATTAGCGGTCATGGCGACGATCGGAATATGGCCTTGATGCCGGCTTTCGCGGCTTCGAATCTGCCGCGTTGCTTCAAAGCCGTCCATCTCGGGCATCTGCACATCCATGAAGATCATGTCGTAGCGCGCGCCGGACCACTTCTCCAATGCATCGGCGCCATCGTTGGCTAAGGTCACCTGATGGCCCATCTTTTTGAGCATCGCTGCGGCCAGTTTCTGGTTCACCGGGTTATCTTCGGCTACGAGAATATTCAGGCGCAACTGAGATGGCGGGATGAGACGGAGAGTCGGCGGGGGAGTATCTGCCGGAAGGGCGTTGCCCAGAGCCTTTTGGATTGCAGCCAGCAGTTCGGAGCAGCAGACCGGCTTGCGCATGCAATGCGAGACGCCGTGCTGGTTGCATCGCGCTGCGGAGGAACTCCCGTCTGTGGAGGTAAGCATCACGATGGCGGCGGGAGTGGATGGGGCGTGGACGATGGCGCGTTCGATGACCTCGAAGCCGCCCATGCCGGGCATCTGCTCATCGATCAGAATCAGGCGATATGGATAGCCGGCACGAGTCGCTTCTCGCAACTTGTCGAGGGCCTCCGGGCCTGAGGCGACGAGTTCCGGCTGCATCTTCCAGCGCGAAACTGTTTGCTCAAGAATGAGCCGGCTGGTCGCGTTGTCGTCGACGATCAGCACTTTGATTCCGCGCAGATTCTCCCCGCTCGATTTCTCCCGCGAATGGGCATTTTCCGCTGTTGCGAGAAGGATTTTGAAGTGGAAGGTTGAGCCGACGCCGATTGCGCTCTCGACCCAGAGACAGCCCTCCATGATTTCGATGATGCGCGAGCTGATGGCCAGGCCCAGGCCGGTTCCTCCATAGTGACGCGTGGTCGAGGAATCTCCCTGCTCGAAGGGCCTGAAGAGCTTGGAACGCTGCTCGTCTGAGATGCCGATGCCAGTGTCGCGCACGGAGAAGTGCAGGAGAGCGCTGCGTTCGTCGAAACTGTCGAGACTCACGCTCACGGCCACCTCACCGCGATGGGTGAATTTGATGGCGTTGCTGGTCAGATTAAGCAGCACCTGACGCAGCCGGCTGGGGTCTCCTACAAGCTCCACCGGCACGGCGGGGTCGATCTGGATGGTCAGTTCCAGACCCTTCTTGTGCGCGGTGTTTGCGATGCTTTTGATGGCGCCTTGCATCAACTCCTCCAGGTTGAATCGCACCTCCTCCAGTTCGACTTTGTCGGCCTCTATCTTGGAGTAGTCGAGGATATCGTTGACGATGGTCAACAGGGCCTCTCCGGAGGAGCGAATCAATGAGAAGTACTCCTGCTGCTCGGTCCCGGTGGAGCACATGGCCAGCTCTGTCATACCGACCACGCCATTGAGAGGAGTGCGGATCTCGTGGCTCATATTAGCGAGGAATTCACTCTTGGCCTTGCTGGCGGCCTGTGCGGCCTGCTCCGCGCGGTGGCGCACGGCGATCTCTGCCTGCAGGTCCTTGGTACGTTCGCCCACAGTCCGTTCGAGTTCCAATGCCCGATGGCGCAATTGCCGGGTATAAGCTCTCTGGCCCAGGATCGCGAGCAGGAGGAGTGCCAGGCCGCACATCGAGTAAAACGAGCCGGTCTTGTAGAAGTGCGGCCTCAAGGTCAGGCCGATCGAGGCGCCGTTCTCGTTCCAGAGACCGTCGTCATTGCAGGCGATCACCCTGAAGCGGTAATGGCCCGCAGGAAGATTCGTGTAGTAGGCAACCCGGCGCGTGCCGGCGTCGACCCAGTCGCGGTCCCAGCCTTCGAGCATGTATTTGAAGCGCACTCTGGCGGGTATACGCAGGCTGAGACCGGTATAGTGAAACTCGAGTTCGCCCAGGCCGGGTGGAATGGAAAACTCCTGACCACGCGGAAGGGCGACGCCGTTGGCCCGCATTTCTTCGATCTCAACCGCTGGAACCACCGGATTGTGCAGAATGTGCCTGGGATCGATGACCGCGATCCCCTTTTTCGTGCAAAACCAGAGTCTGCCGTCCCGCGTCTGCCAACCCGCCGGCTGGTGCTCGGGCATGGATGCCTCGCCGGTCCTCATCCCGTCGGCGGTTGCGTAGTTTACTGACTTTACAGCGGAGATGCGCCCGTCCGCGAAGCCGTCCAGGTCGGTTTTAGGGACCGTGTAGATGCCGGTTGCTGTGCTAACCCAGAGATTGCCTTCGCCATCGAAGAGAATGCGCGTCGCGAAGTCGTCAAACAATCCCTCGGGCTTTGCATAGCGAGTCAACAGCCCGTCGCGTATGCGAAAGCGCACCACGCCGGGAGTTAGTCCGCCTAGCCAGAGGTTCCCTCGACGGTCTTCGATGATCGAGGTGACCGCGAAGTTGACGGTGGGTTGCTGCGCCTTTTGAGGAGGTTCTTCCCGAGCGAACTTGAACAGTCCTCCCACGGTGCCAAACCACAGTGTTCCGCCGGAGTCCTTGTAGATTGAGTAGGTATAGTATTTCGACTCAGTCAAAGGCGTGGTCTGCCCACGAACCGTGTAGGGGCTTGTCATGCCGTCTTTGAATCGCCATGCAATCGATTCGGAGGTCGTCACGATGAGGCTCTCGTCATCTTCGCTGATGGCGGAGATGAATGGCTTGTCAAAGTGCCCCTGACCCGGATAGACCGTGAATCTTCCGTCTTTGTACCGGCTCAATCCTCCTACTGTTCCAGCCCACAGGCTGCCGTCTCTGCTCTCGAAGAGGGCTCCGCCATAGACCGCGCCAAATGGGGCCGGCAGCCCATCTTTGGCGGTGAACGCGGTTACCTTTCCATCTTTGATGCGCGCCAATCCGCCGCCGAGACAAAAGACCCAGAGACTGCCATCATGCGTCTCAATAGCCGTCGCCGTTTGATTCGAGGGCAGTCCTTCTTTTGCCGAGTAGGTCGTTGCGGTGGTGTCGCGGAGCTGTTCGAGGCCGCTGGCCGTGCCGATCCAAAGACTGCCCTCCCGATCCTCGTGAAGGGAAAGAACACTGTCGTCGGTCAGCCCATCTCCAGTCCGGTACGATGAGACTTGGCCGTCCTTGATGCGCATCAGTCCGGACGCGCCGCTAGCGATCCAGATGTTGCCGTTGTGGTCCAACAGGGTGGCGTTGATTTCGCCTTTGATCTGCTCTGGCGCAACGCGCACCGGAGCGGTCCTTGTGGGACCGGTGCGGTAAAGCCCGTCCAGTGTTCCCACCCACAGGTTGTGCTCCCGATCTTCCGACAAGGCCGTGGCCGTGTGGTTCTTCAGGCTCCAGGAAGAGTCCGAGAGACTTCCGTCGCGATAGAGATAGATCCCACTGGTGGTGCCAATCCATACGGTTCCGGTGTGATCTTCGGCGAAGTCAAAGATCCAGCCGATTCCCTTCTTCAACTGCGTGATCGTCTGGTTGCCGGTTTTGTAGATCTGATTGTCGCCGCCAATGAGCAGCTCACGCTGTTGGGTTTCGAAGATGGTGCGAACATTCCCTTCCGGGAGGGGAGCGGGAGGAAGGTAGTCAGAGAAGACGCCATTCTTGAGAAGGATTGTGCGGCTGGGGGTGCGGATCAGCAGATCGCCGCCGGTGCTCGTTGCGATGGCCTTGATGGGCTCATGCAACGTCTTTCCATCAACGGCCAAATCCACCAGAACAAAGCGCACGCCGTCGAAGCGCACGAGTCCCGCCGAGGTCCTCAGCCACAGATACCCATCGGGCGATTGGAGGATCTGATAGACGGCCTCTCCGGGCAGGCCGTTTTGGGCTGTCCACAGGCTGTGGCCGTACTGGTCGATCTGCCTGCCAGGGTCGAGCGCCGTCAGATGGGAGGCGAAGCCAAGCAGCAGAAGCAGGAAAGTGACCGGGCGAGGACCCGCGAAGCCTCCGCGTGGCCTAACCGGCCACGAAGAGGAGTTCTGCCTCGCCCCTCTTATGCGCAGCCGTTCAACAGGCAAGGATCCTCCCTCATCGCACCCAACAGGATGATCTCGACCCGCGTTCTCGAGGTTTGCCGCACCCTGAGCGCGGGCCGCGCATGATCCTATCATGCCGCAAGACCTCGTTGGCGATTCACAGAGCCTCTGAGAATCTTCCAACGTTGTACCGCACCTGGAGCTCTTCTTGAAGGGATTATCGGCGATCCAGGCAATCTGGATCAGAGATAAGCGACCATTTTGATCATCTTCCACCGCAAGTTTGGCCGGTTACACTTCTGCGGGTGTCATGGACCGCGAGCCACAGTCCTCAGATTCATCGGCGAAGAAAAGAAGAATGATCGAATGATCCGATCGGCGAAGCAGAGAAGGAAATCGAAAGTCTCGCGGGGCCGGCATGGCGAGGGACAATCTTGGTTCTAAGCAGTAAACCTTAGAGGGAGATATGCCGATCACTCTAAGGAAGAGGGTGTTTCTCTCAGTTTGAGCGTGCCTTGTGTTTCGGCCTGCCCGCTCGACAGCGAGGTTGATGATGCCGACAGGCTGGTTTGGTCGTGTCAGGGCTTGGTTCTGGAACCGGAAGGCCCATCCGAGTCCTGAAGCGAAGAACTCGAAAGCATGGATTCCCAGTGCCGCCCTCTGGGCGGGCGTGGCGCTGCTGGTGGTTTTTCTGGTGTGGAATGCCGCTGCTCCGATCGAGCATCATTGGCGGCTGACGGGACACTTCGACTCGATTGGCGATTTGCGCACTCTGCCGCAAGGCAGCCAAGTGAGGCTGCGCGGAACGGTCACTTACTCCGATGGAGATAATTTCTATATCCAGGATAAGACGGGCGCTGTCAGGGTAGTACTCAGGGATCGCAAGCAGATCTTTAACGCTGGGCAGGTTCTTGTGGTCACGGCTCGCATGTCCGCCCGATACAAGCGCACCTTCGGTCCCAGTAGCGTCGAGTTGGTGGATGGAACAGCGATTCCGGATGGCCAAGCCGCGCTGCCCGCAGCCGAGCTTCGCTCATTCCGCACGTTGCCCAGCCGGTCCGCCAGCAATACCCGCGTCCAGTTGCAAGGCATCGTCCGCAAGGCGACGGTGGACGACTGGCATCTCTTGATAACGCTGGCGCTGGACCGGCACGAGATCAATGTGATCTTTCCGCGCTCTGCCGCGCTTGCCAATCCATCCAGACTTGTGGATGCCCAAGTGATGGTAACGGGAGTTCCCGAGATCATCGGTCTCGACAACGGCGGCACCCCCGTCGTTCGCATGTGGGCGCCCAATCAAGCAAGCCTGACGGTCGATGTTCCTTCTCCCTCTGTCATACCACTGGTTTCTTCGCTTGAAGACCTGGAGGCTCAGCCCGGCTACCTGGATGGCCACCGCATCCGCGTTCGCGGCGCTGTGGTCGTGCAGGAACTGTTCGATGGGAGACAAACAACTGTCATTAGGGGTGCTTCCTCCCTGGTCCGCGTAGAGTCGAACGAGCCACAGACTGTGAGCCGCGGCACTTTGATCGAGGTCACCGGCTTCCCCACGCCGGGAGACCAGATCGCCGACATCGTGCATGCCGTTGTCCAACCGATTCCATCCTCTTTGAGCGGCTTGTCTGGTAAGGCCTCCACGGAATCCGGCACACTGCCGACGCTGACCACCATTTCGGCTATTCGCGCTCTGGACAACCGGGAGGCAGACCGGGCCCAGCCGGTGAAGTTGCGCGGCGTGGTCACCTTCTCCGATTCGGACTGGCATTTCTTCTTTCTCCAGGACTCGACCGGCGGCATCTTTGTAGGGCATGTGAATCTACCCGTGCGGGCCGGAGAGGAAGTGGAGGTGGAAGGTACAACCACCGTGGGCAAATACGCCCAGGATGTCGCTGCGCTTCGTATCCGCTCTCTCGGCGCGGGCCGCATGCCCACTCCGCTAGCAATCACCACCGCACAGGCCGCTTCTGGAACGGAAGACGCCAAGTGGGTCAGCATCGAGGGGATTGTGCACTCGGCTGTCATTCACGCCGTCACTCCTCATGGGGAGATTCACGGCGTTTTGGAGATCGTGACCCAATTGGGCAAGGTTCGTGTCTGGACCTTTAACCTGCCGCAGGAGTACATGCAGAGCTTGGTGGACGCCAATGTTCGTCTTCGCGGCGCCTTTGGCACCATCTACAATCGCGACAGGCAACTCATCGGCTATGCGCTCAGTGTTTCCCGTGCGGAAGACATTACGGTGCTGCAAACCGGTCCCACAGGCCCGGAACAAACCCGGCCGATTCCGATCGCTCATCTATTTCGCTTCTCTTCAAAGACCGACTTCAGCCATCGCGTCAGAGTACAGGGCATCGTGACCATGAACTCGCTGGACCACGGGATTTATCTTCAGGATGCTTCCGGGGGCCTGCAAGTACAGACTCAATCGGAGGAGTTGCAGGTTGGGGATTTTGCGGAGGCGGCAGGTTATGTGATTCCCGGAGGCTCCTATTCCCCAGTGATGCGCGACGCGGTGGTGAGGAAGATCCGGGCCGGCTCGCCCCCGGCGCCAATGATCGAGAGTTCGGCGAACATGGATAGTCGTCTGGATAACAAGCTGGTGCAGATGGAGGGCCAGTTGCTTCGGGTGGTGACGAGTGCGCATGGCAAGACCCTGATGCTCGAGTCCGGGACTCGGACATTCAACGCGCAGATCGACGATGACACCTCGCTGCTCTCCTTCGACGGACTGCGTCCCGGCAGCCTTTTGCGGTTGACCGGGATCTACCACGTACAGCTTGACTCGGACCAGCTCTATCACATTGTGGTTGTCGATCCGGATAACTTCGTTTTAATCCTGCGGTCTCCAGAAGATATCCAGGTGCTCAAGAGTGCGCCATGGTGGACGCAGGAGCGGGTGCTCTACATGGTGGCCATTCTCTTGGTCGTTGCCGCTCTCGCGATGGTGTGGGTTACGATACTGCGCCGGCAGGTGCGGTCGCAGACGGCCGCGCTGCGCAGCGCGATGGATGCCGCCGAGCAGGCCAACCGGGCCAAGAGCCAGTTCCTGGCCAATATGAGCCATGAGATCAGGACTCCGATGAACGGCATCTTCGGCATGACGGAGTTGGCTCTCTCGACCGACCTCACACCGGAGCAGCGTGAGTTTCTCGGCATGGTCAAGACCTCGGCCGACTCGCTGCTGGTCATCATCAACGACATCCTGGATTACTCGCGCATCGAGGCGGGGAAGCTCACGCTGGATTCGACGCGCCTGAACGTCATCGATAAGGTGGCGGACGTTTTGAAGGCCTTCGCTCTGGCGGCCGACAAGAAAGGGCTCGAGTTGGCATGGATCGCGGCTCCGGAGGTTCCGGCAGCCCTGATGGGAGATCCAAACCGACTGCGTCAAGTGCTCACCAATCTTGTAGGAAACGCAGTTAAGTTCACGGAGGTGGGAGAGGTGGTTGTCTCCGTTACCGTCGACGCCGTGGAAGGGACCCGCACAACGCTCCGCTTCGCTGTCCGGGACACGGGGATCGGCATCGAACCGCGGAACCAGGAGAGAATCTTCCAGGCCTTTGAACAGGAGGACGCCTCTACCACGCGGCACTATGGAGGAACCGGACTGGGGCTGGCAATCTCGCGCCACATGGTGGAGGCAATGGGTGGCCGCATCTGGATTGAGAGCGCTCCGGGGGCGGGCACGACCGTTTTCTTCACGGTGAACTTCGAGGCGGCGCCGACAGTTCCTGAGCCCGAACCGCAGCCCAGCTTCGACGATGTTCGTGGCGTCACCACCCTGGTGATCGACGACAATGCGACAAACCGGCGCATTCTGATCGAGATGACGCGGCGCTGGGGCATGAGAACGACGGGCGCGGAGTCGGGACCGGAGGGGCTGGCCGAGCTGATCAAGGCCAAAGAACGCGGGGAGCCTTACCGGCTGATCTTGCTCGACGAGGCGATGCCGGAGATGAACGGACTGGAGGTCATCCAGCGGATTCAGGCCAATCCACTGCTGGACGGCGTAGTGATCATGATGCTGAGTTCCTGCGATCAGCTTGCCACCGCGGCGCGCTGCCGCGGCCTGGGTGTGACGATCTATCTGGTCAAGCCCATGCGTTCGACCGAACTGCTGGCCAGCATCCGCGCCGGGCTGGGGATTCGGGCCACGCACCGTGTTGTAGAGCAGCCCGACCCAACTTCTGTGGGCCGCGCCTTGCGCATTCTGGTTGCTGAAGACAACGCGATCAACCAGAAGCTTGCCGTCGCACTGCTGAAGAAGATGGGTCATGAAGCAACCGTGGCTGGCGACGGCCAGGAAGCTGTTCAGCTTTGGGAGCGCGGAAGTTTCGACATGATTCTGATGGATGTGCAAATGCCGGAAATGGATGGGACAGAGGCCACGGCGCGCATCCGAGCCAAAGAGAAGCAGACGGGGGCGCACATTCCCATCATTGCGATGACCGCTTATGCGATGACTGGGGACCGCGACCGTTATCTCGATAGCGGGATGGATGAGTACATCACGAAGCCGGTCAGCTACAAGCGCGTGGAGCAGGCCATCGCCCGCTTTTTCAGCATCGAGACGTCTTTGGAGAGGCCGGTACAAGAGGCCGAGCCGGTGGGGAAAGCGAGAGACTGAGAACCATGGACGAGACAGACTCAATCCGTCAGGGTACCGCTTCTCAACTCAATGAGGCGGAGATTCTCGCGCGTCTGGATGGCGACTGCCAGTTACTGGCCGACCTTTGCGATCTATCGTTGTCGGAGTTGCCGGGAATGATTCATCTGCTAGTCGAAGCGGTGCGGGGCGATGACGCGAACGCGGTGCATCGGGCCGCACACCGTCTGAAAGGCGCGCTGAGCCTCTTCGGAGCGGGAGCGCACATTGAGGACTGTCTGACCTTGGAAGCACTGGCGCTCCAGCACGATCTCTCGCAGGCTCCAGCGATTCTGGCCGAGTTGGAAAAGCATCTGGGGGAGTTCAGCGCGGCGGTGACGGCGTTGGGAAGGGAGATCCATGCGCGTGCTGATTGCGGATGACGATCCCATGCAGCGCTTGTATCTGGCGCGCTGTCTCTCCTCCTGGGGCTATGAGACTCTGGTGGCCGAGGACGGAGAGGAAGCGTGGGGAATCCTGCAGGCCGACGATGCGCCGCCGCTCGTTCTTTTGGATTGGATGATGCCGGGCATGGACGGGCCGGTGCTTTGCAAGCACATTCGCAGTCTCAAGGACCGGCCGTACACTTATGTCGTTCTGCTGACGGCGCGAACCAACCAGCAGGATTTACTGAGCGGTCTCGATGCCGGCGCAGACGATTACATGACGAAGCCGGTCAACACGCCGGAGTTACAGGCTCGGCTGCGCACTGGCCGGCGCATCATCGACCTGCAAAACAAATTGCACGCCGCCTATGAGATTCAAAAGTACGAGGCCACGCACGACTCGCTGACTGCCATCTGGAACCGTCCTGCTATCCTCGATCTGTTTTCTCGCGAGTGCGCCAAGGCCGCGCGGGAAAAGACAAATATCGGAGTGCTCATCGCGGACGTCGATCACTTCAAAAGAATCAACGATCACTTCGGCCATGTCTGCGGCGATATTGCGTTGCGCGAGATCGCCAGACGGATGCAGGCCTCTCTGCGCCCCTACGATTTCCTGGGGCGATATGGCGGCGAGGAGTTTCTTGTGCTCGTTCCGGGCTGCGACCCGCATACGGTATGCGAGGTGGCCGAACGCATCCGCCTCGGAGTGGCCCAGCATCCGATCATCGCCCGGGAGAATGAGATCGCCGTCACCATGAGCATCGGCGTGAATACCGCTTATCCGGTCTCGGTGGAACAGCGCGACGAATTATTGCAGCGGGCCGACGAAGCGCTTTACTTCGCCAAACAGAATGGCCGGAACCGGACCGAATGCGTTCAGGATCTGGCGGCAACCTCATAAGAGATTGCGACCAGGGCGGTTCCGCGATGAGTAACTCGCGCGCTTTAACGCCGCAGTCTCACACGCAGTGAACCTGCGCCCGAGTGCATGAGGGTGCATTCGTAGCCTTGATCGCAGCGGTAATGAATCTCGACGGGATATTCCTGCCATCTGTCTGAGACCGCGCCGCTGGTCTTATCGATAAAAAAGACCTTTCCCGAGCTTGTTTCAATCATTCCGCGAGAGAGGTCGAGGTCGACGATCGCGTCGTCGCCCTCGATGGAGAATTGCGCGAGCTTCTGCACGGTCTTTGCCGCTGTCTTTTTATGTGCGGCGGCGGTGGCTGCAGTGGACGGATGGTCTGCGTCGTCCGTGGTCTCGTTCTGCAGTGCCAGCAACTGGTCCTGTTCGGCAATCGTCGGAAAGTTCGGCGAAAAGCTCCAAGCGACGGCCTTCTCGTAGGTTTTTGCCGTGCATGGAATTGAGCCCTGGGCGCTGATTGCGGTGGCTTGCCCATCGGGCCCAACCTGATTCTGGAAGATGTCTTTGCCCTTTTCCCGCGCGGCCTCCTGGGCGGCAGCTTGAGCCGCGGCTTGAGCGGGGTCGATTACCGGAGCCGGCGGAACAGTGGAGGCTGCCGCCGCAGCGGTCTTTGCGCCCTTTGCATCGTTTTTTGCGTTTTTGGGAGTTGCATCAGGCTGTGGAGGCGGTATTACGATTTTGGGGTCGTACTTTAACAGGATTTCTTTGGAGCACAAGACGAAGCCTTCGGAGTCCTGCAGGTGGATCTCGACGGAAAGTGGATGCGGTGAACTTGCGACAGCGGTTGCAAAGGCGGCCTTGCGATCTGGATCGCCGGGCTCAATCGAGAGGCGGTAATTGAGCTGCTTGTCCCATTCGACGAAGAGATGGCCCTTCAATCCGGCCGCGCTAGAGTCGGCCGATCCGAGGTCGTAGCGGCCATTGGGGGTTCCGCTCACGCTGTTATAGCTGGCTACGACAACTCCCAAGAGAACTCCGAGACCGATGACGACCGCCGCATAGATCCAGGTCCGATTCGCGGCAGACTTTTGAGTGCCTGCCTTCAGAGCTTGCTCAGCGAATGCTTGAGCCTGGGCGTCAGGCGCGGGGGCCTTATAGACGGGGCTGTCGACGATTGGAACAGCAGGCTGTTGTTCCGCTTCCGGGCTTGCCCGATGGGAATCGAGCTCCGCCTGCTTGGCGAGTTCCTGTTCCTTGGTCTTCTGGGCCGGCGCCACTACACGGTAGTTGGTGACAGGCAGCTGTGCCTCTTCGGTTTGCTCGCCGGTTGGCTCAGGCGCAGCCTCCGCGGGCTTGTTGAGAGCCGACATGTCCCAGTCGCGCTTTTTTTTTCGATTGGGAAACCTCGGATCGTCTTCCATTGGCCCACCCCCCCACATCCCGCTCTTTGGAATCAATCACATTGGAGCACACATTCTCTTGCTTGAAAACCCCAAAACGCCCTTGCGGTTCATCGAAGGTTACCTCGGTGTGTCTGGAAAGAGGCGCGTCGGTATATGCAAAGAAGCATTGCTTTTCGCCTTGATGCCGGAACCTGACTCTCATCGGGCTGCATCCAATGGACCTAGAGTCAATCGAGACAGGAGCACGCGCAATGGTCATCGGTGTCCCGAGAGAGATTAAGGACAATGAAGCTCGCGTGGGCGTGACTCCGGCGGGCGTGAAGGAACTGGCCGAGAGAGGTCACACCGTTGTTGTCGAGACGCACGCCGGAGCGCAATCCGGCTTTCCCGACGAAGAGTACCAGAAGGCCGGCGCCGAGATGGTGGGTGAGGCGAGCAATCTCTGGGGAAGGGCCGACATTGTCGTCAAAGTCAAAGAGCCTATCGAGAAGGAGTATGCATTCTTCCGCGAGGGATTGGTGCTCTTCACCTATCTGCACCTCGCGCCACTTCCCGCACTGACAGAAAAACTGCTCGAAGCCAAGATGATTGGAATCGCATATGAGACGGTTCGTGACCGCCAGGGCACGCTGCCGCTGCTGACCCCAATGAGTGAGGTTGCGGGGCGAATGAGCGTGCAAGTGGGCGCTGCTTATCTTGAAAAGGAACGCGGTGGACGAGGCGTTTTGCTGGGTGGAGTGCCGGGCGTTCCACCGGCGCAAGTGACAATTGTCGGCGGCGGAGTGGTGGGCACCAATGCCGCGCGGATCGCTCTAGGACTCGGCGCCAAGACGACCGTTGTTGACGTGAATCTGAATCGGCTGCGTGAACTGGACGATCACTACGGCGGACGGCTAGGAACGCTGGCCTCAAACAGCTACAACCTGGCTCGTGCCACGCGCGAGGCCGACCTGGTGATTGGAGCGGTGTTGATTCCCGGCGCAACCGCGCCTAAGCTGGTGACTCGCTCTATGGTGGCGCAGATGAAGAAAGGCGCGGTCATTGTGGATGTGGCGATTGATCAGGGCGGCTGCGTGGAGACAGCGAGGCCCACTTCGCACTCCGACCCGAGCTATGTGATCGACGGCGTTGTGCACTATTGCGTGACCAACATGCCCGGGGCGGTGCCGCATACCTCAACGCTCGCCCTGACGAATTCGACGTTTCCTTACCTGCTGCGGATCGCCAGTCTTGGCGCGCGCGAGGCGCTGCGGCACGATGCGGGGCTGGCCGAGGGGCTGAATACCTGGCTGGGAAAGCTTACATGCCGTGGCGTCGCCGAGAGCCAGCAACGGCCATGGACGGCTGTTGCCAGCGTGATTGGGTAGAGGCGGGGGCTCGCGGTCAACGCCGGTGACGGAGTTATGCTCTACCACGGTGCGCAAAATACTTTGCCGCAGGCTATGAAGATAGTTCCCTCTTAGCTCGCTTATTCAGATTCACCCGCTACGAAGAAGTCGCGCGTACTTCCGTCCGCAAAAAGGAACTCGTAAGTGCGTGAAATCTCGTAGAGCTTCATGGTGTCTTCCTTAACAATTCTCGCTTTATAGTCCCCAACCCGCAGCAGTTCAAAGCTGGCACCGGAGTTTGCAAGTTCGTACTTCTTTCCGTCGATGAGGACATTAAGACTTAGATACCATCCACAGAAGCCGTTTCCGCCCACGCGGCAATCAGGCGCCATGCGCGAGGATTGAACATGGATGACAATGGTATAGTCGGCCGGCTTCGGCGCTGGTTTTTCGGCCAATGCCAGCGCTGGCAACACTATGAAAAGGACACATAGCACTTTCTCCATGAGGCTCCTCCAGTTTGTCAAAGTCTAACAGTTGTTTGGTGCAATCTCGCGTTGACGCTTGACGGTAACAGTCGAATGTTCGCTGGCAGTTCTATAATCGCCCCATGATCTTTACCCGCGATCCTCGGCGCCGGTTAGTGGCTTTTTATGCAGGCGGCGCGCTGTTGATCACGCTTTTATTTGGCGCGCTGCAGGCCTTCAACACCTCCAATGTCGGGTTTCTCAATCCTGAGAGCGCGGGCCAGACACTGATCTTCACCGGGCTGACGGGGATCGTCTTCCTGCTGCTGTTGCTGTTGCTGGTCTTGCTGCTGAGGAACATTCTGAAGGTCTATGCAGGCCAGGGCAGCAGCGGACTGGGCGCGCGGCTGCGCTCGCGGATGGTGCTGGGCGCGGTGTTGATTGCTTTGACGCCCGCGGTCTTCATGTTTCTCTTCAGCTATCAGCTGATGAACAGGTCGCTCGACCGCTGGTTTTCGCCGAACACCTCGCAAATGCGAGAGGACTCGACTCGCGTTGTGCAAGAACTGGCGCAATATGTGACCGCGAATGCGCGTGGAGAGGCGGAATCGATCGCCGCATCGGGGGCACCAGACAAGAGTCTGGAAGAACTCCAAGATGTATTGAACTCTCACCGAATTACGCTGGATGGCGGCTTTGTCGTCGTCTACGAACCGAACGGGCGAGTGTTGACTACGTTTCAGGCGCCGCCTGAGACGAGCCCGGCCACGCTGCTGCCGTGGCTAGATGAGGGAGAAGAGGAAAGGGCGGTTTTGCTCCGCGGGTCTCTGTCGTCGAATCTGCTTGGCGCGGCACGGCGCAGCGATGAGCCGGTGATCAATGTGGCTGGCGGGGAGTATGCGCTTGGCATTGGGGCCACTGCATCGGGGAAGACGGTAGTGACAGCGTTGCCCATGCCGCAGGGACTTAGCCAGACGGCCAGGCGCATCCGTTCCGGCTCAACCACTTACTCGGAGCTGTTCCGCACCCGCAACCGGATTCGCACGACGTTTTTTTTGATCTTGCTCTTGATTACCGTGTTTGTCTTCTTCCTTAGCGTATGGATGGCGCTGTTTCTCTCCAAGCAGATTACTCGTCCGGTGGAAGCACTGGGCATCGCAATGGCAGAGATCGCGGCGGGCAAATATGAACATCGCGTTGCATTGGATGCTACCGGCGAGATGGGAGAGTTGGTGCGAGCCTTCAACCACATGGCAACCGATCTCGATACCAGCCGCCAATTGGCCGAGAGTTCTTCCGCGCAGCTTACCGCGGCAAACCTGGCCATTGAGGAGCGCCGGCGCGAGCTGGAGACAGTCGTCGAGACGATTCCGTCAGGCGTGGTGACGTTGGATGGAGCGGGAACGATTCTGCAATCGAATCGCGCATTTGCGGCGCTGATGGGCAAGCGCGTGGACTTTGGGCTGGGCGGGCAGAAGATCGAATCGCTCTTCCCGGCCGAGTGCGCTGAAGATCTGGCCGGCGTGATCCGCAGCAGTCATCGCATGGGCGCGGCCTTCACTGAAATCGTGGTTCATACCGGCGGCCGAACGATGCATCTGGCCATCACCAGCGCGCGCTTTGAGCTGACCCGCGGCTATCCAGGAACTGTGCTCGTCGTCGAGGACACGACCGAGCTGTTGCGCGCGCAGAGGCAACTGGCATGGAAGGAAGTGGCGCAGCGAGTCGCTCACGAGATCAAGAATCCACTGACGCCGATCGCGCTCTCGGCGGAGCGGATAGGC
Organism: Occallatibacter sp.; assembly: GCA_050010735.1. Classification (GTDB taxonomy): domain Bacteria; phylum Acidobacteriota; class Terriglobia; order Terriglobales; family Acidobacteriaceae; genus Telmatobacter. Next base: position 50,786 of record JBEKKL010000019.1, read on the forward strand.
AGGCATCTGGATCGCGGCCAGCCGGACTCACCTGCCATTATCCGCAAGTGCAGCGAGGTGATCCTGGGCTGCGTCGCCACACTGCGAACGCTCGTGGATCAGTTCTCAGCACTGGCCGAGTTTCCCGCACCGCAGCCACGAGCCTGCGACATGAATCAAGTGGCCGAAGAAGCCCTGGCGCTGTTTGCAGGGCGGCTCGATGGCATGACGATTCAGCGCGACCTGGAGCCTGGATTGCCGCCGGTGCTGGCCGATCCTGAAGCGATTCGCCGCGCATTGGCTAACCTCATCGACAATGCCGCGGAGGCGATGCAAGGCAGTTTGCTGCGCGTGCTCGGCATTTCCAGCTCGCTCAGCGAAGACGGCATGGCAGCCGAGGTTCAGGTCTCCGACACTGGCCACGGGCTCACCGATGAGATTCGCGAACGGCTTTTTTTGCCTTTCTATTCGACGAAACAGCGCGGCACTGGACTGGGCCTCTCGATTGCTGCCAAGATCGTTCAGGAGCATGGCGGTTCGTTGCGCGCTGAGTCGAACAGCCCTAAGGGCGCGCGTTTTGTGCTGCGGCTGCCCTTGATGGAGCCGGTGCCGGAGCCTGGGGTCGACGCAGTTGCCAATTCAGCAGAATCTGTTGTCAAGCCCGGAGGGCCGCTTCAATGAATCACATTTTGGTGGTGGACGACGAGGCGGAGATTCGCGCATCGCTCGAAGAGATCCTGCGCGAGGAGGGTTACGGCGTGGCCAGTGCGGCGACTGCGGCCGAGGGGCTGGTATTGCTCGAAGACGCGCCGTATGACGTTGTGCTGCTCGATATCTGGTTGCCCGATCGTGACGGCCTCGATGTGCTGGGTGACATTCACCGCCAGGGGGCTGCGATGCGCCCGGAAGTGGTGATCATCAGCGGACACGGCTCGATCGAGACTGCTGTGAAGGCGACAAAGCTTGGGGCTTACGATTTTCTCGAGAAGCCGCTTTCGCTGGAGCGCACGCTGATCGTGCTCAAGAATGCCGTCGAGGCGCGTCGGCTGCGGACAGAGAACCAGGAGTTCAAGCGGCAGTTCAGCGTGGGCTCGGTGCTGACCGGTGAAAGCGTGCCAGTCAAGGCCCTGCGTCAGCAGATTCGTCTCATGGCGCCCACCAATGGCCGCGTGCTGATCTACGGCGAGTCGGGCACCGGCAAGGAACTGATCGCGAGGGCGATTCACGCCGAGAGCCTGCGCAAGGATCAGATCTTCGTCGAGTTGAATTGCGCTGCGATTCCCGAGGCGCACATCGAGGCGGAGCTCTTCGGCTATAGGCATGGCGCTCAGCCCGGCGGCCTGCCCGAGCAGCGCGGCACGCTGGAGCGAGCCGACGGCGGGACGCTGTTTCTCGATGAAGTCGGGGACATGAGCCTAAAGACGCAGTCGAAGGTGCTCTCGGCGCTCGACGATCAGCAGTTCACCCCTGTTGGAGGTGCGCAGGCGATCCAAGTTGATGTGCGGCTTATTGCCTCGACCAACAAGGATCTTGAAGAAGAGATCGCCAAGGGCAACTTTCGCGAAGACCTCTTCTACCGGCTCAATGTCGTCCCATTTTTTGTGCCGCCGTTGCGCGAGCGCAAGCAGGATATTCCGCTGCTGGCGCGCGAGTTTCTCGCTGAGTTCGGCAGGCAGTATGGCCGCCCGCGCATGGAGATCGGCGATGAGGCGCTGGATGCACTGGCCCAGTATCATTGGCCCGGCAATGTGCGCGAATTGAAAAATGTCGTCGAGCGGATGCTCATTCTCAATCCGCGCACACTGCGCATCGAACGCAAGCATCTGCCGCCGTTGACCCACAAGGCCGGGACGCGCTCGACGGAGGAGTTTTCAACGTTGCAACAGGCGCGCGACGCTTACGAACGGGATTTCATCCTGAAGAAAGTTGAAGAGGCGCGCAATAATGTCAGCCGCGCAGCGGAGCTGCTGGGGCTGGAACGCAGCCATCTCTATCGGAAGATGAAGACGCTGGGAATCAGCGTTCGGGAGTAGACTCCAGTCGAGATGAAACCCCAGATGTCAGAATCTAGATCTGATTTACCATGCGAGGATTGTTGCGTGCCCAAGAATATTGTGGCGTGAGACCTCGCGTTGCTAAGAAAAGCCGTAGAATTGACGATCATGGCAAAGTTGAGAGTGGGATTCTTCGTGGCGCTCTTGTGCATGGACATGCGAAGCAACAAAGCTATTACCGCAAGTGACTTATAGGCTACTCTGCAGCAGCGGTTGCCTTGTATGCTTGCGGGTCCGCAGTAGAGTGGTGAGCGTGAAGGCACGAGCCAAAACTAGGCCGCCGCGGTTACGACGAGCGGCTTCACTTTTTTGCGTTTCTTTTGTGAGGCGACCCACAGGTCGCGCTGGGCCTGAAGGCGAAGCCAGAAATCAGGCTCCGTGTTGAAGGCCTCCGAGATGCGCAGGGCCATATCCGCCGAGATGCCCGCCTTGCCGTTCAGGACACGCGAGAGCGCAGGCCGGGTGACTCCCAGGTGGCGCGCGACCTCTGTCACGGACCTGTCTTCAAGGTAATAAGCAAGAATCCTTCCGGGATGTGCTGGGTTGTGCATCTGCATGGCGCGAACTCCTCTCCTCAATGGTAGTCCGGATAATCGACCAAAATCGTGTCTTCTCCTTCGAAACGAAAGGTGAGCCGCCAATTCCCGTTGACGCTTGCTGCCCAATGAGCAGCGAGGCTGCCGGTCAACGCGTGAAATCGCCATCTGGGGATGTTCATTTGTTCAGCCCTTGTCGCGGCGTTCAAAGCGGATAACTGGTCGTTCAGCTTCGCGGCATGACTGGGTTGAATTCCGGCCTTCGATCCGGGGAGAAAGAGCTTCTCGACTCCTTTATGACGAAAGCTGCGAGTCATTCAGCTAAGAGTGTACTGCGTAACGCTACGCTGCACAATAGTAATATTGAATGATTTACAGCAGCGTGGCCCGGGCAACCGGTTGCCCAATCGTTCGCGCGTTGTTTGCGGAGAGGGTCGAAGAATATAAACCCAAATCGGTCTCACGCAAAGGACTCTTTTGTCGATGATATGGAGTGGACGCCCCTGACAGGGCGTCCACCCGGATCGTTGCAATTTCTGACGGTGTTGCGGTTGTTTCGCGATTAGCGCGAGGTCGAGGAGTGAGTGCGAGTCGCTTTCTCTCCTTTCTCGACCGCCGTTTGCGAAGCGATTCCCATCATCGTGTGCATGATCTGGATCCCTACCGGCGATCCCAGACCAGTCGTCGGATCCCAGCCGGGACCGGCATTGTAGCTGCCGTTATTGCCGGAGGCGATGTCGTGGAAGCACATCGATTCATCCATGCTGTAGAGGGCTGGGTTGATGAACCCAAGGCGGGATTGGATCTTCTGATTGATCAGGGCTATGAGCCCGGCCCAGAGCGGCGCTACCGCGCTGGTTCCACCAACCACCATCTGCTGCCCATCCACAAGCACGTTATAGCCGGTCTCTGGATCGGCATCGCCGGCCACATCGGGCACCCCACGGTTGGGTGAGTTCACGTCGCTGGCCTGATAGTCAGGCCGCGCAAAGAAGGTGCTGAAGCCGCCGCCGGTGGCCCCGCCTTTCGAGCCATCATTCCAGACTGTTTCGTTAGAAATGGCGCTGTTGGCAGCAATCAGCCTTGTGCCACCGGCTGCGAGAACATGAGGACTCGACGCAGGGAAGTCGACGTGATTGAGGTTGTCGTCAACCCCGTCGCTCGAACCGTTGTCGCCAGCCGCTACGGTGACGGTGATGCCCAGCATTCCGGCTTCCTGGGCGACGTCGTCGAAGTTCTGCATCGACTGATCGGTCCATCCGGACTCAGGGCCGCCCCAACTGATCGAAATCACGCAGGGGTTGCGGAGCTGGTCGTGAACCGCCATGCTGAGCGCATCCTGGAAACCTCGCGTGGTGTTGGGCGCAAAGTAGACTACGATCGTCGCTCCTGGAGCGACGGCTCCAGCCACCTCAATGTCGAGCATCACTTCGCCATCGGCGCTATCGGCGGTGCTCGGGCGATTCTTCACTTGATCGACCGAGGAGGTTTTGACCTGAGGCGCGGGAAGTCCGAGCGACTTGAAGTAATCCTGGATGTCGGCCGGACGATAACCGCCGCCTAACTCGATGAGACCGATCACCTGTCCGGTTCCGTTGACATCCTGCGGGAAGTCGTAGAGCTTGGCGACATCAGTTGGTGAGAATGATTTGTCGGAAGCGCGAGTGCCGAAGCTGCGATTGTTGCCGCGATAGCGGAAATGCGGCCTGGCAACGGGCCGGTCGTCGAGGCCGAAGACTCCCTTGACGAACGGAGCGATGTCTTCGGGCAGCTGAATTGTGCCGATCCGTCCGCGGTAGTATCCGTCCGGGTGGTCGTAGTCGATCAACTCGATACCAAAGGCCTTCTCCATATTTGCGGCGGTTCCGGCGAGAGTCACAGTGCGGCGAAGCACCTCGTCGCCCCGTTCGAGCACCTGCAATTTGTTGTCTTGTGCAAATTTCTTGATCATGTCGACGTGCGCCGGATCGGCGCCGAACTGCGCGGCAAATTCGCTATGAGTCATGAATTTGCCGGTTGAGCGGGCTGTTTCGAGAGGCTGACGATGCTTGAGAATCACAGAGATTTCGATGAGTTGATGCGGATCGGTCGGACCGATCGCGCGCGCTCCCTTGAGCGGGATACGTTCGCTGCCGTTCAGGGCGACTCTTCTTGGATTGGCCATAACAGGCTCCTTCTCCGATAGGTTGCCCGTGGATGATGCGCCAGAGGGGATGACCTCATCAATGCGAGGCTCTCGCGTCGTGCCCACTGCGCCTCATGCCGCGGTATGGCATGGTTTGCGTCCCACGGCTAGCGTCCAAGGTTGCGGGAGCTTTTCGCGGGCGCGTCAGATCGCCGGATGCAGAAGAGGAGAAGCTTCTTCCAAGGGGAAGTGTCGCAGTCTACGACGTGCGAGATTTCATTCCGGACAGGTCAGTCACCATGAGATGTGCGTTGGCGCGGATGCCGGAGGCCGATGCGGCGTCTGATCGCGGGGATGCCGCACGGTCCGCAAACGAATATACTCCCGGAATCAAGAAATGACTACGGAGTTTGTATCGACGCGGTTGGAGGCACTTGGCGTCGCGCGAGGTGGACAGGGACGTTTGGTTGCAACTCTCAGATTGCGTTGAGTATTCGAACGCCTGAGGTTCGCGAGCGCAGCTACTTGAGGATCGGCCCTAGCGAACCCTCGTTATCTCCTAATCGTGGATCGACGCGGAAGTCCCACACGGACTGGTTGATGTCGGAGGAGGAGATGATCTCAACCAATGCGTATTCACCGATGGCAAGCGGATCTTGCGGTGTGATCTTGAGCCAGTGCTTGCCGGGCAGCACGTCGACCTTGGCTGGAATGACGTTTTCGTCCTGGGTTACGGTGCCGTTCGGACTCACGTGAACCGCGCCAACGACACGTACTGCCTTGCGCTCGTCGGCGCGGACGATGGCAAAGCCCGATTGAGGCGAGTGCGCGCCATGCTTGCGGTTGGCTACTTCTTTGGCGCCTTTGGTCTCCACGGTCAGAGCGTGAGAGAGGACCTTTTCGGAGTTGTCGCTGACCGCCAGCGCCAGGTAGATGGAAGGGTCGTTGACGTGGAGATGAATCTTGGCGTGCTGGCCATCGAGTTCAAGGCTGGCCTTGGAGCCGGCCAACGGATTCAGCGTATTGAGACCGTGTTTATTCTTGGCATTCAGCGCCAGATCGACTGGAAGAAGCTCGACCAGCTCCGGCGTGCCCTGGAAGGTGTCGAGCGCAAAGACGCCGTCTTCATCGGGTAACTCGAGCCCCTTAGCGACTTCGGGGCGTCGCGCTTGCTGCTCTGCCCGCTCGGCTGCCTCCTCTTTGTCGATCTCCGCAGCCTCCTTCATCGCCGGTGAGGCATCCTCTTCCGGCTGGTTGGCGTGGTCGCGTTCCCACTTACGGGTCGCCTCCCAGTCAACGAGATCGACGGGCAGTTCCTCCCAATCTCCGCTCCGTTCGATGGGAATGTAGCGCACACGGTCGCCTACAATCTCGTATTTGCGCACCACCTGATAACTTCCGTCTTTCAAAATGAGGCGATGATTGGTAGCCATGCCGGGAAGATCAGGCTTGAGCGGCAATGGTTGTTGTTTCTGCGGCGCGTTTTGGGCGGCTCCGGCAGCGGCCATCGCCAGCAGGAGCGCCATGGCGGCCCGCGCCACGAGTCTCATTGAATGGAAGTAGACCATAGCTCAATAGTTTAGACGGCCTGGGCAATATTTGGCGGGCCCGATGAGGGGAGAAACGGAGTAAATATCGCAACCCTTACTGCTTCTGAGGCGTCCAATTCTATGTATCCTTTGGGTTAGGGATGGCGAAGTGACTGGATTTGAGACTCATTTCAGCGCAAGCCGCCGCCGGAAGCCTCGCGGTTTCCAGGCAGCCGCGCTGGTGTGTCTGGCCCTGCTGGCGTTGCTGGTCGTGGTGCAAGTAGCCCATGTCCACGCGGTCGAAAGCGATGCAGACCATTGCCAGTTGTGCATTGCTATGCACTCGGCAGCACCTGTTGCGGCAATCGCGGCCGTGATCGTTCTGGTGCGGATGCGGAGCGAGGCCCAGGTCTTTGAGGCGCACGCGGTCATCCGGCATTGGCACCCCAAGCTCTTCACGCGCCCCCCACCGGCCGGCTGCTAGAGCCTCAGCTTCGACCTCATTTCAGTTTGACTCCGTTACTCATTGCATCATTGCAGGAGCAACGTATTTGCTTCCCTTCAATCTGACTCTGGAATCGAAACGAGGGTTCTTCGCATAGAAGACGCCGCGCCTGTTCGTGCCACGGCGTGCATTCCGCACATGCAGATCTGCCCTGGAGGCTCACCATGCCGTTCAACTTTAAAGCGATTCATCTCATTCTTCCCCTCGTCGCCTTGTTTCTCCTGACGCTTCATGTGCCAGCTGAAGGAAGCAACTCCGGCACTGTCCGTGGCACGGTGACCGACCCAACAGGCGCCGTGATTTCCGGTGCGACGGTTCATCTGACCAATGAGGTCAGCGGCCTCGACCGGACGGTCACAACCGACGCGACCGGCCAATTCTTCTTTGCGAATATTCCCTTCAATCCCTACCAGATCAACGTCTCGGCCAATGGGTTCTCTCCTTTGAATCGGGGTTTTGAGATTCGTTCGGTGGTGGGAACTAACCTGAACCTGGTTCTCGAGGTTGCTGGCGGCTCCCAGAGCGTAACCGTCCAGGCTTCCGGTGACCTGGTCGAGACAGATCCAACCTTCCACACCGACGTGGACCGCGAATTGTTTACCAAAGTGCCTCTGGAGAGTGAGTCATCCGGCCTCAGTTCGCTGGTCACTCTCTCGACGCCTGGTGTCTCGGCCGACTCGAACGGTTTGTTCCATGGCCTCGGCGATCACGCATCCAACTCGTTCTCTGTGGACGGCCAATCGATTACAGACCAGCAGAGCAAGGTTTTTTCGAACCAGATTCCCTCGAACTCGATTCAATCTCTCGAAGTGATTAGTGGCGCGCCGCCGGCTGAATATGGAGGGAAGACCAGCCTGGTGATCGTGGCTACCACGCGCTCCGGACAGGGCGTCGCCAAGCCTACCGGCAGCATCAACTCTTCTTATGGCGCCTTCGGGTCGGCCTCTGGCGGCTTCGATCTGGCCTATGGCGGCAAGAAGTGGGGCGATTTCATCGAGGCCGATGGTCTCAACTCGGGCCGCTTTCTCGATGGGCCGGAGTTCTCGGTCTTCCACGACAAAGGCAACGAGCAAAACGTCTTCGATCGCGTGGACTATAGTCTTACCCCGGTCGATTCCGTCCATTTGGACTTGAACTACTCCCGTTCCTGGTTTCAGACGCCTAACTCCTTCGATAATCTGAATGTGCAGAACGTGATCAATGACGGCGCGACAGCCAGCCCGGTCTTCGGTAGCGTGGGCAACACCGATCAGCACTCGAAGATCGGAACGATCAACATCTCGCCCACTTACACGCGAGTCATCGGCAATAACACCGTCTTTAATCTGGGTGGCTTTGTTCGCAGAGATCAATATAACTACTATCCCAGCGGCAATCCTCTGGCCGATCTTGGTCCTGCAAATCTGCAAACCTCGTCCATCGCGCAGAGCCGCTCGCTGACCAACGCCGCGGTCCACTCAGATATCTCGTATGCGAAGGGAATCCACAACATCAAGGCCGGCGTGCAGTACGGGCAGACCTTCCTGCGCGAAAACGACAGTCTGGGTATTGTGGAATCGACTTATCCCCTCAGCGCTCCCTGCATGGATGTCAATGGAAACCCTCTGGCGGGATACTCGGGTCCCACGGCTTGTGACGGCGTCGTAGCGCTCCAGAACCCTAACTACAATCCCGTTCTCGCGCCTTACGACTTGACCCGCGGCGGCAGTGAGTACAACTTTCTGGGCCGCACCGATGTAAAAGAACTGGGCCTCTTTGTTGAAGACCAGATCAAGGCCGGCAGCTGGCTCTTCAATCTCGGAATGCGGGGCGACATCTACAACGGGCTCACCTCGGCCCAACAGGCGCAGCCGCGTATTGGCATTGCCTATAACGTTAAACCGACCACGACTGTGTTGCGCGTCTCTTATGCCCGCACGCTCGAGACGCCCTTCAATGAAAATCTGGTGCTGTCTAACAACGGCTGCGCGAATGCGGTGCTGGCGCCGCTGCTTAACTGCACTTCCGGCGTATCGGGAACGCTTCAACCCGGGTTTCGCAACGAGTTCCACGCCGGCCTTCAGCAGGCCTTCGGAAAGAAAGTGGTAGTGAGCGGCGAATATATCTGGAAGTACACCCACAACGCCTTCGACTTCAGCGTACTGGGTAACACGCCAATCACTTTCCCCATCGACTGGCATAACTCGAAGATTCCCGGTTATGCCTTGCGCGCGGATATTCCTCAGCTCCATGGCGTCAGCGCCTATCTGGTCGCCTCATCGGTCGCTGCGCGCTTCTTCCCACCGCAAGTGGCAGGGGCCGGAGCTACGGTTGGGCAGAGCGGTCTGCCCTTCCGCATCGACCACGACGAGAAGTTCAATCAGACCACCCACCTCCAGTACACGTTGTCGCACGGCAAAGTGCTGAACGGCATCTGGGGCGGATTCAACTGGCGCTACGACTCGGGCCAAGTGGCCGGTTCGACACCCTGCTATGGCCTGACCGATTTAAACAATCCCTGCACTAACAGTTCATATGCGCCGAACAGCCCCATCGGAACAAACGGCTTGCCGACAACGCCCGCCATGCTGAACAGCCAGCCTGCGGTGGTGTTAGTGGACACCAACATTCCCTTTACCCTGAACCCAGTAACCGGAGGCACTGCGTACCTTCCTTTGACTGCTGACGAGGAGTTCCAGGCGGGGTTCGCCTGCAATGGAGATCGGGCCACGCCATCCCACCTGATCGGCACGCGCGTGGCGGGCACGTCCTATTATGAGTGCCAGGCCTCCCAGTTCACATCAAGCCTGATCAGCATCCCTGCGCCGGGAAGGGGCGACAACGACCACACCCCACAGCGCATCGCACCGCGCGACCTTTTCGATATATCTCTGGGAAAGGATAATCTCTTGCACAAAGACCGCTATAAGTTGAACCTCGACCTAACGGCGATCAATGTTACTAACAAGTACGCGCTGTATAACTTTCTCTCGACCTTCAGCGGTACGCATTATGTAACTCCGCGCGCGGTGACAGCAAAGATAACGTTGAATTTCTAGCTCTCTAACCGTTTTGTTCTTGCATCGGTACCGTGACCCATCCTTTCGCCTTTTTCCCGGCGAAAGGGTGGCAAGCCGCGAACCATAAAGTGCGAATTCACCCGGTCAGGGACCCAGGGCAACAATCTTGCGGATAAGCAGCGAAGGGATCAGGTCGTTCGGGCCACCCGTCTTGTAATTCATTCTTCACAGCCGCAACTTCGGGCCAAGACCTCCGCGAAGTGCATCGTGTCGCGGTGGCCCAGCTGACTGATCTGCTCGCGGCAACTAAATCCGTCGGCGACGATGATCGTCATGGGGCCCGCGGAGCGGATCGCGGGCAGCAGGCCGTCTTCCGCAATCTTCTTCGAAACCTCAAACTTGTCCACGTCAAATCCAAATGGCCCGGCCATGCCGCAGCATCCGGCCGGAATCGGTTCGACTGTTGCGCCGGCCTTGCGCAGCAGCGCGATCTCATTGCCCGGGCCACCGAAGACGGCTTTGTGATGGCAGTGGCCGTGGAGAAGAATATGAGCGCCTGAAAGCTGCCCTGCGATGAGGTCAGGAGACCGGGCAGCGAGAAAGTCGGCCAGCAGCCACACTTGCTTGCTGAGCTGTTGCGCACGCGCATTGTTTGGGAAGAGTTGCAAGAGTTCATCCTTAAAAACGCTCGCGCAGCTCGGTTCCAGGAAGATAAACGGCAGTTCAGCATCGATCTGCGGAGCCATGCGGTCGAGGACCTTGGCAAGGTAGGAGCGAGCTGCATCGAGCAGACCGAAGTCATAGAGCGGGCGGCCGCAGCAGATGTGCCAGTGTGGTGTGTCGACTGCAAATTCAGCCGCAGTGAGCAGCGACTCTGCGGCGGCAAGGGCTTGCGGATAGTAGTAATTGTTCCAGGTGTCGGGCCACAGGAGCACCCGCGGTGGGGCCGACTGTGCTTCGCACGCGGTACTCGGTGCAGGCGCTTGCCGCCTCGACTTCACATAAGACCTGGATGCGAGTGATGGCAGCTGTCGCTCCTGCGCAATTCCCAGGATGTGCTTGATGAGCGGGCTGGTCAATGACCCGGACAGGATCGCGTTGGTCAGCGCCGGAGCCAGCGAGCCCCAGCGCGCAAGCTTGTCGGCAAAGCCAAAGATGTAATGGCGGAGAGGATGCATGCGGCCTTTGTAGCGCTGAGCGAGGAACTCGGATTTATAGGCGGCCATGTCGACCTGCACCGGGCACTCGCTCTTGCAGGCCTTACAACTGAGGCAGAGGTCGAGCGCCTCGTGCACGGCGTTGCTTTGGAAGCCCTCTTCGCGCAGTGCTCCTGCCAGCATCTCCCACAAGAGACGAGCGCGGCCGCGTGTGGAGTGCTGTTCCTCGCCGGTCGCCCGATAACTCGGACACATGACGCCGCCGTCGTTCTTGCGGCATGCACCGACGCCGACGCAGCGCTCGGTCGCACGCTCGAGCGACCCGCCGTCGGCAGCGAAGACAAAGTGGGTTTGAAGTTGAGAACTCTCATGACTAGCCGCATCTCGCACGCCGTGATGCAGATTCTCGACCGGATCGTAGACGCGCACAGCATCCACTAGTTTGCCGGGATTCATGCGGTTGTCGGGATCCCACAGCGCCTTGAATTCGCGGAAGGCCTGCATCAGTTCGGGGCCGAACATCTTGGGCAAGAGAGCCGCGCGCGACTGACCATCGCCGTGTTCGCCCGAGAGCGAGCCGCCGAAGCTGAGGACAAGATCGGCGGCTCGCTCGATGAACTCGCGGTAGTTGCGCAGGCCTTCTTCTGTCTGGAAGTCGAAGTTGACCCGCATGTGGACACAGCCCTGGCCGTAGTGTCCGTAGACGGGGCTGCTATAGCCGTATCCGCGCATCAGCACGACCAGCTTGCGCAGGTAATCACCGAGACGCGCAGGTGGAACGGCTGCATCCTCCCAGCCCTCCCAACGATTGGGTTCACCAGGAACGAAGACCATCGCAGCCAGTGCCGAATCTCGCACATGCCAGATGCGAGCAGCATCGTCTGCGTCATAAATGCGGGCTACGGGCGCGACAGTCCAGGCTTGTGCCGCGCTGATCAGGGTTTCGGCCTTGGCCCGCGCTTCGGCAAAGTTCCAAGCACCCATCTCGACGAGCAGGAATCCGGCGCCATCGGGAAAGAGCGCGACGTCATCTAGGGCAACGCCTTTGCGGCGCATGAAATCGAGCAGCATGCCATCGAAGCCTTCGAGACCGATGGGACCGAATTCAAGCACGCGCTGCACTGCGTCGGCAGCGTCGAAGGCGTCGTCGAACGTGAGTACCGTGAGCACGCGAAAGGGCGGGCTGGCGGTGAGATTCAGCGTGGCTGAGACGACGGTTGCGCAGGTGCCTTCAGAGCCGACGAGCGCGCGAGCCACGTGGAAGCCGTTTTCGTCGAGCAGTTCATCGAGGTTGTATCCCGAGACGCGCCGGGGAATGCGCGGATACTTCTTGAGGATCAGTGAGGCATAGCGGTCGCGCAGACGTGCGAGTCCATCGTAGATCTGGCCGACACGGCCGCCTGAACGCCTGAGAGTCTCGAGATCGGCGGGGCTTGTACGGCCCACGGTCATCTTTGTGCCGTCGTAGAGAATCAGGTCGAGCGATTCCACATTGTCCGCGACCTTGCCGCCCAACAAGCCGTGAACTCCGCAACTATTGTTGCCGATCATGCCGCCCAGCGTGCAGCGCGAGTGAGTGGCCGGATCGGGAGCGTAGGTGAGGTGGTGACGCTCGGCAGCGTCGCGGAGTTGGTCGAGGACGATGCCCGGTTCGACACGAGCCAGCTTCGCCTGGGGATCAATCGATGTCAGGCCTCGCATGTACTTCGAAAAGTCGAAGACCACGGCCACGTTGGCGCACTGGCCAGCCAGGCTTGTGCCGGCGCCGCGAGGGAGCACGGCGGCTCCGGTGGCGCAGCAGGCGGCCAACGCGGCTTCGACGTCGGCGGCGTCGCGGGGAAGGACTACACCCACGGGGAGCTGGCGGTAGTTGGAGGAGTCGGCGGCGTAGAGCGCGCGCGAGCCGAGGTCGAAGCGGACCTCTCCGCGAAGAGAGGCCTTGAGACGAGCTTCGAGTTCGTGATGGGCAGCGAAGTGTTCATGCTCCAGCGGCGGCTGGTTTAGAAGGACGGAGAGAGGCGGAGTGGTCACGGGGCAATGGTAGCGCGTTTGGGAGGTCGTGTTGGGGGAGCTGCATGCCTTATTGCTGTTACCGTACGGAATTACCGGCGGCGGGCGCAGGTAACTCAGCTGCAGAACCGGAGCTGTATCTCTTGTATTGCGTCTTTAGAATGTTCAACTGATATTTGCTTTCACGAAGGTAGGTGAGCGGCTGGGCATCTTGGGGTGGGTCTTTTGGGACGAGGAGACGCCAGGCTTCTGGCGCCTGCCAGGGGTTGAAGCCCG
>JBEKKL010000020.1:0-61408 GCA_050010735.1 Occallatibacter sp.
GCTTTCTCATTCTTCGTTGGCTGGATTGCATCGAAGGGCGCGGGGGCTTCAACAGCCGTCAATCTTGCTATCAACATCGTCCAGATCTCCGCGCTATTGGTCTTCAGTGTACTCGCCATCGGCTATCGTACAAGCCATCCTGCGGGCTCGCCGGCCTTCCAGTATGACGGACAAACGCTGGCAACTTATAGCTACCAGTTCGCCACAGCCAAGGACGGGTCCATAGTTCGCGACGCCACCGGCGCTCCTGCACCGCTGCTGGACGCGGCCGGCAAGCCGGTCCCATTCACCATTGACTATCCCGAGAAAGACGCCAGCGGCAACTTCTTGTCCCATACTTCTGCGGCTTCGGTCGTGGCGCCGCACAAATTCAGCTTTGTCTTCATCCAGGCGACGGTCGCCATTCTGATTTTGGTTGGATTTGAATCGGTGACCTCGATGGGAGGCGAGGCAAAGAACCCCACCAAGCATATTCCCATCGCAGTCATCTCTTCGCTGCTGATTCAGGGCCTGGTGTGCTACCTGATCGAGTATTTCGCAGCCAACTACTTTCTCAATTCCGGTTATACCATGCAAAGCGCAGTCACTTCAGCAGCGCCCATCGGCGACATGATGATCATGGTCGGCGATGGGTTGCTGGGCCAGGGCCACGGCAAGTACTTCATGCTGGCAGAGGCCATCACTGTATTCCTGGCCCTGATCGGCACCACGCTTAGCTGCATGAACACCGGCGCTCGTGTAACCTACGCCATGGGTAAGGACGATGAAGCGCCAGAACACTTCGGAATCCTGCACGCCGGGTCGCTCAGCCCCCGCAAAGCTATCTGGACGCTGGCCGTCATCTCTGCGATCATCGGCGTCATCGCTGTTGTTCTGGTCTTCGGCGACGCCAGCGCGCCCTCCGATGCAGCCATTGCCGCACTACCCCACGGCATTTTCTCTAACTTCGGCTACCTCTCGCACGACCATTTGGCCGCGCTCCCCAACTCGTTACTGACGATCACGCTTACCTCCAACTTCGGCACTTTTATCCTGTATGCGCTGAGCTGCTTGCTGTGTATCATTGCCTACCACAGGCGCCATGACTACAGCGTGGTTCGCCACCTTCTCATTCCAGGTTTCGGTCTGTTGGCCAACATTGTCTGCATGGCCTTCTACTTGATCAGTCCGGTCTTTGGCTTGGGAACATTCAAGGAACCACTTCTGGCACTGGGCATCTCCGCCGCCTGGGGTATCTATGGAGCCATTTACTTTGTCCGCTCCTCGAAGACCAAAGGCAAGGCTGTACTGCTCACAGCCAAATAGGCCAAACAATCATACACAGCCAAACAGCACTCCCCAGGTGGAATCTCCGGTCGACCTAGTCGTTAAGACGAGAGCAGTTTGACTGGCCATGGATATAGAGAATTTGCCACAGCAAATGGAGGTGCAAGGGGCCGAGCTTTCACTGCATGATCCTTCTCGACATGTCGCCGTCCTCGACTCCGGGGAGATCAGCGATAGCATACGTCCGGTTTCTTCACCGCAGATGCTGTCTTCACCTCGTTTGAACAGGTTCGACTCTCCCCACATTCCCGCAAATCTGTTTCGCGCAGGGCAGTTATTTCGGAGCTTGACTACCGTTTACTCGCGCCACAACCTGTCGATTTGTTGGCCCCCCGACAGATTCAGACTCGGCTTTTGCCTTGCGTGCAAAGGCTTTTACTTCCAGGCTTTCATCAGGACGGTCACCCGAACATGATGCTTAATATTGCCACCGTGCCAACTGGACAATTGACACGGACCGGACTTCCACCGGTTGGACCGGCAGCTAGCTCCGCTGCACTCAAACTGCTACTGCCACCCCGGTGGAGCGGGGATCTCCCGGCACATTAGGGCTCAGCACAGGAGGCAGGGGATCGCAGGCTTAAGAGGCTCGGTTGAAACGCCGGCCACGGTGCTCCAATATGCTCAGACAACCGTCCGGACCACTCAATAGGATTATGTGCAGGGAAGAGACGGGACAGTTGCTACAAGGGCGGGTCCGCTTCGTCTTGCGAGTGAGGTTACAACATGGAAACAATCGTGATCGTTCTATTGGTGCTTTTTCTGCTCGGTGGCGGTGGCTGGGGATATTCGCGGTGGCGGCGCTAAACGCGGCTGCCGAATGGACACCTACACATGCTGCTTGATCCAATCTGCGGAATGGCCGGAGGAAGATCTGCTCCGAACTCGATACGGTAATTTACTCCATCGTTCAAAGAGAGGCTGCTGATGAAAAAGAAAAGCCGGATCGAGATTGCAAGAGAGATTATCTCCAGCGTGAGAAGGGAAATGGATAGGCCGCGACTGACAGCGTCGGTCCGGAGAGCCTTGAGCATCCGGGCCGCATCTTCCGCGGAGAAGCCGGATGCCGTTCTGCGCGGGCATTGAGTCCTGGTTGTCTCAATGCTCTCAACACACAACTCCGATTGACTCAATTCCGGTCAAACTATGCTCGCCGGGCAGACTTTGATCGAGTTCGCGCAGTGGCCGGAGCGGGAGGTCTCTCGGGGTCAGGTTCGTGTAATCGATCAAGGAGGACCGCATTCAACAGTGACTTGTGAACCTTGATGCGCCCGTTGTATTCGATAAAACCGAGCTTTCGGAAGCGGTTCATGAAGAAGCTCACGCGCGAGCGGGTGGTTCCGATCATCTCCGCAAGAGTTTCCTGCGAGATCTTGGGAATGTATTGTTCCTGTTCGCCCGGCTTACCAAACTCCGCCATTAAAAGGAGTATCCGCGCAAGACGCTTCTCACTGGAGTTGAAAAGCTGATCGACCAGATCGGCCTGAATGCGCATGCTGCGCTCCAGTATTACCTTCAAAAAGAGATCTGAGAAGCTATGTTCCACATGCATCACACGGATCATCTCATCCCGACTGATTTTGAGTGTGGTGCAGGCGGTGATGGCAGTGGCCGTTGCCAAGCGCAGCCCAGCCATCGCCGCGAGCGCTTCTTCTCCTACAAAGTCGCCCGCGGAGAGAAGCGCGATCGTGGCTTCCTTCCCGGCCGGGGAAACCACTGTAAGCTTCGCACGGCCCATCTGAAGATAAAAGACCGAATCCGCTGAATCTCCTTGCGAAAAGAAGGCTTCCTTCGGCGCCAATTGAATGATTCTTCTGCCCAGGCCGGCGCTCGCGAGGAAATCGGCTACATTGAATCGAGGCTTTTCAAGTTGAACCATAGAACGGCCTGCTTAAAGTTGCGGTTTTGCAGGTTGCGCGCTGGAGGAGTGCGCGGCAGCGATGCCACCAGTCTAACAAAACCGCTGCGCGAAGCGTAAACAGTCAATTGCTCCGGGCATGATCCATAGGTAGAGTTGCCATTGCGGCCCGCAGGCGTCTCACCGGTATCGACGGAGCGAACGATGCCGCGCACAGTGACCAGGAGGCAGTCGCGCTAGGCGTGTATCTGCTCTTAACTGGCTGGCGCGGCAGCGATTTGTGGGGATGTGAGCGACCAAGGGAATCTCTGCGCAAATCTTCGATCCCTTGCCAGATTGCACAAAACTGAAGAATGGAGCGTATGTTGCATTCTTCAGCGAACGTTGGCGTCCTGGGCAGATTTCGAGAAGTTTAGCGGTTAGAGCGCGCGGGAACGGCTTTTGGATCAGATGAACGAGGCCGACCCCGCAGCGTTCACGCTTAGCCACGTCTGCACGAATGGCCTCTGCAGCTAAAATCGTAGAGGAGATGCAATGAATTCAAATCGACGCGAAGTTTTCAAAACGCTTCTGGCGGGTTCTCTGCTCGTACCCGAAGCTGTCAGGGCCTCCACTATTGGTAACGGAAGTGAGCGGACGAACGAGCACAAGTGGGCGCTTGGTATTGAGGGGCAACGGAAGGCGGATCTCGGGAACGGCACTTTCCTAAATCCTATCATCGCAGGCGATCACCCAGACCCCACGATACTGAAAGACGGCGAAGACTACTACATGACATTTTCGTCGTTCTATGCCTGCCCAGGCGCGGTCATCTGGCATTCTCGAGATCTGGTGAACTGGGCGCCGATCGGTCCTGCGCTTACCAAGCCGATCGGCAGCGTGTGGGCCATGGATCTGGTCAAACACCATGGCCGCTACTTCATCTATATCCCGGCAAGTCCCAATGATAGGCAAACAGTTTTCGTTGTCTGGGCCGATAACATTAAAGGTCCGTGGAGCGATCCGATCGACCTGAACCTGCCCGGTTGCATTGATCCCGGTCACGCCGTCGGTGAAGATGGCAAGCGATACCTGTTTGTGAACGGTATTCGGCGCATAAGACTGACCGATGACGGCTTAGCCACCGATGGCAAACTTGAACATGCCTATGATCCTTGGAAGTACCCGAAGGACTGGGTGGTTGAGATGTTTTCCGCGGAGGGACCCAAGCTGCTCAAGCACGGTCAATGGTTCTATCTGATCTCTGCAGTGGGTGGCACGGCGGGCCCTCCGACCAGCCATATGGTGATTGCCGCTCGTTCTCGCTCTATTTTGGGCCCATGGGAGCAATGCCCGCACAACCCGCTCGTCAGAACCCAGAGCGCCATCGAGAAATGGTGGTCAAGAGGCCATGCCAGCCTTGTCGAAGGTCCCGGCGGCGACTGGTGGATGGTCTACCATGGCTACGAGAACGGATTCAGGACGCTGGGACGTCAGACACTCCTCGAGCCGATCGAATGGACGGCAGACGGTTGGTTCCGTGCCAAAGGCGGCGACCTTTCCTTACCTTTGCCGATGCCCGCGAAAGGTAACGGCGGGCCATCGGGCTTTGCTCTGTCCGATGACTTCACGGTCAACAAGTTTGGGGTGCAATGGAGCTTCCACAATCCGGAGCGCGACGAAATGAATAGGGTCCGGTTCGAGCATGGATCGCTCACTATCGCAGGCAAAGGGGACTCGCCAATCAACTGTTCGCCGCTTACCTGCATCGTTGGAGATCTCGGCTACGAGGCAACTGTTACATTCGATACACTCGATAAGGGCGAGGGAGGTCTGCTGCTTTATTACAGCGAGCGGATGTTTGTCGGCGTAGGTTTTACTCCAACCCAGATGCTGACCTTCAACTACGGTAAAGAACAGAGTTGGATGCGGACGGAAATGCCGACATCCAACGTGATGATCAAGGTCAGGAATGACCGGAACATCGTCACATTCTCCTACTCGCACAACGGAAAGACATGGATCAA
Source organism: Occallatibacter sp. (assembly GCA_050010735.1). Classification (GTDB taxonomy): domain Bacteria; phylum Acidobacteriota; class Terriglobia; order Terriglobales; family Acidobacteriaceae; genus Telmatobacter. The sequence continues at coordinate 5,191 of JBEKKL010000020.1, forward strand.
GCACCCGTGGCAAATGGAAGTGTCAGGTATGCATCACAACGTGCTGGGCGATTTCCTGAGTCTGAGGCCTGGCATCTATAGTTCTGGCCCAGGCAGCATTCGCATCACGAATTTCAGATACAACGCACTCTGAGCGATCGATCTGCTTTTACGTTCCCTTGCGATGGCGGCTTGCCCAGCTCTGAGCGTTTGAGATCCGCATTACATGCCCCTTTTGTCCTTGAGAAGGAATGCCGTCCAGTGAATGCCCAGCGGGTGGTTGGCGAAGTGGCCCACGCTGCGCCAGATGTGCGTGTAGTTGCCCTGAGCGGTGAGGCCAGCGGCGCAGACCGTCATGGTCCCCGCGATTGGAATCACCGAATTGCGTGATTCCCTGCCTGTCCCGCAAACGGGAATGTTGCCACTGGACCGGATCCTTGATCCCTCAATTGCTCTCATGGCTGCGATTCAGCTTGACCAGCACAACGTCGTTGCTATTCATCGGCAGCGTAAACTCGACCATGCCGGTCGACCCGCTCTGCACAATCTTGTCGGTCTCAGGCAGGTCGCGCGTCAGCTCATTCAGGTGCTTGATTTGATCCGCAGCCAGAGCTTTAGGCGATCCCATCTCAAGGTATGCCGTATAAGCATCGTTCGCGTGAAATCCGGTACGAAACACCTCCACTTGGTAAGAGGCATTTGGACGAAGATGTGTAACCCGCAATTGCGCTGGCGCTGTGGAATGCGACGGAATCACCTTTGTGTAAAAGGATCGATTACTCACCTTCTGCTCCGGCTGCTCGAAGTCCCAAATCACAGCCGTGACGTCCCCGTCTCTTGTGGATAGCATCGCCTGAGGATCGCTCGTGGCGAGACTTTCTCCCTGGAGCGCATGAAGGTACTTGTACGCGAAGAAGGCCGGCTTGCGAATGCCCTGCGGGTTCAGGAGCCCGAATCCCCCTTGAAACGGCGCCGTCGGAGGTCCGGGTTCTTCGAACAGGTCGGTGTAGGTCCAGTAGCTCATGCCTTGTAACAGTCCCTTACTGGCTTTGAGCTTGGTGAGGATGTAGGGCGCACTGACGTAGGAATCATGAACGGAGTCACGCGGCGTATAACTTGTGCTCCACTCGGAGAAATACAGAGGAAGACCGGGAAACGATGAGGCCGAAATCTGCTCGCGAACGCGCCGCACGTCACCGATGATCGCGTCTGGTGACGAATCGAGCTTTGTATCGGATTTCCCTTCTTCATCGAGAAAGCCCCCTTGAACGCCGTACGTGTGGGTTGTCACGAAGTCCACAGCAGCACCGCTTTGCTTGACGTGCGCCAGGAATTCGGGAACCCAACCCGCTCCCGCGGTCGAGGGGCCTCCCACCCGCAAAGCAGGATCGATGGACTTTATCGTCTTCGAGGTCAGGTCGTAGAGCTCGAAGTATGCCGCCTGGTCGCCGCCTTCCCAGAAACCGGAGAGGTTGGGCTCGTTCCATACTTCGAAGAACCACGTGCGCACTTCGTCTTTTCCGTAACGCGCCTCGATGTGCCGGATGAAAGCATCGACAAGGTTGTTCCAACCTTCCGGTCTCGGATGAGATGTGTTTCCGTTCCAATAAAATATGCTGCTCTTCGACGTAGCAAGCGCCTTCGGAGTGAATCCGAGCTCGACAAACGGCCTGATATGCCGGGCCAGCAAGTCATCATAAAGCTCGTCGATCTTTGACCAGTTGTAGACGGTCTTCCCATCTTCGATTCGCACTGTTCCCAATACGTCGTGAAAGATCGCATGAAAGCGGATGTAGCGGAAGCCGAGTTCACTCGCAGCGAGTTTGAGCTGCGCCTGGCTGTCATCGCGAATCAGCGTGCCTGGATAGTCCGAGCCAACCGACAAATCGAAGAAACGATCCACCGGTCCCGTCGAGTTCTTGATATCCACTACGACCTGCCGGGTATTCGCCTCATTGGATTGAGCGGTGAGTGGCAAAGCACAAAGGATAGTAGAAAGGCCAAGGATGAACAGAAGGAGCGGTCGCAGCAGTGAGTTAGGCATGGATGATTCAATTCTCCCACAGAAGTTTGGCTGGCGCCATGTTTGCGTGTCAGGTTGTCGACCGAAGCCATCGCTGGCGAATTGGAGACCCGGGCTTCATCAGAAACCGTCAATAATCATGTTCAAGATCACTTTCGGCTCCGAATCATCCGGACAATATGAATTCGTGGGGCTCGGATGGTCACGAAGGGAGCCCCACGACCGGGGAATTCTGACTTGCGCATTTAGTTCGCGCTCGTCCCCCAAATGTTGTCAAACCCAGGCCGCCACTGCGGCTCTGCCGGGAAACCTGCATATCAGTTCGAGGTTTCTTGAAAGGTCACCGAAGTTCCCCCGAGTGCGAACTGATCTTGCGCGGTGACAGTCACAGTTCCTTTGGCAGAGGGCAATGTCAGAGTGACTGAAGCGACGCCGGAAGAGTTGGTTTGGGCAATCACTTTAGTTCCGCTGGTTGTGCCGTTGGAGAGAGTGCCAGCCGAGGTCGTGAAGAGAATACCCGCGCCGCTAGTCGTGCCGCCGGATTGGCCAGGGGACAGCGTGACGGTCAGGGGCTGTGTCAGAGCTGTCCCAGCACTACCCGATTGGTTGTTTCCCGACTGGGTAAGCGTGGCAGGCGAATTGCCGACAACGATCCATCCACCCTGTGTTTGGGTTGCAGTGCCGTCGCTGCCAGTAACGGTGTAGTGGCAGAACCCGGGCGTGCTACCCGCGTTCACGGTGATGGTTCCAGGCTGTGACGCGGTTATGGTGGCGTTGGTCAGCTGCAGCGAGCCTCCGCTACAGGCGGGAGCGTCACTATAAGCGTCGAAGACTGCCGAGGAGAGCGTCACGTTTGTGATGCCGCTAACGATAGTCGGATGAAGGGTCGAAGAACCCGAGGCGGGTACCATCAGGTCATCGGGGTTCAGATACCACTCCGATAGAGGTTTGGAGACCTCCGTCCCGTTGATCGCCAGCAGGGTGATGCTGTAGGGCGGAAAGCTCCGCGAAGCGTTCCAGGCCGCCGAACTGGAGGCCGCGATGGATCCTGAAGCTGTCGAGGAGAGCGTGTATGCAAAATAGGTGGTTGGGCTGAACCCGTTCAGGTTGAACGTAACCTGCACCGTGTTGGCGGGATCCTCGTTCAAAACCATGATCGACATGACTGTGCCGCTCGAGTTCAGCGCAGCATAGCTGGAAAACAGGTTCGGATTGCCATTACTCAGATCAGAGACCGAGAGTGTTCCGAATCCGTGATGCGCGCCGTCGTAGTTGGTGTACATCTTCAGCGCCTGGTAGTTCGGATTGCCTTTTGTAGGCGCACCCCAGCGGGTCGCAAACGACAACCCCTCGCGTCCGAAGATGCCATAGGCCTCCGCATCTCCCAGCGCTGTCGAGAAGTCCGATTCTTGATAGAATGCCGCGCTCCACTCAGTGAACGAAAGCGGTGTGCCTGGATAGATCGCATTCACCAGCGCCTTCATGCGCGGAATGCGGAAGGGGATGGTTCTGTTGGGCTCAATGCTGGTGGCGTGGATCTGGTTGATGGTCCCCGAGGTGCTCACATAGGTCGGATCCCAGTAATCGCGGTAGACGGACGCGGAAAGCGCCTGCAATTGCGCGGTGGTAAGCCCAGCCGTATTGGCTTCGGCATAGGCGTGAATGTCGAAGACGTCAAGCGTCCGAGCGCCGTTGATGGTGTCCATCCAATAGACCTGGTTCAGCCACCAGGGCAAATAGTCCACTCCGCCGTGATTGCCCCTGTCGGCGCCATTGGCGCCGTTCCAGTAGTACCACCAGCAGCATGTCACCGGACCGAAACGCACGGCCGCCGGATCCCATGTCTTCAGGCTCCCCGCCTCACTCTCAAACATATTGGCGAGCTCATCATAGCCCGAGGGAGCGGGGTGAACATCCCGATGTGTACCGCCCCAGATTTCGACTTCGTTGTCCATATCGTAGAAATGGCAGGATGTAATCGCCGTATAGGGCACGACGCAGGTGCCGCTGCCGAAGGCTGTGGCAAGCGCCTGCGCCCATGGCTCGCGATAAACGCAATTTCCTGAAGGGCAAGGCTGACTGGAGCTGTCGAGGAGCGGATAGTAGGCTGTGGTGGCTGCGGATGTCGTCACAGGCGTCTTGCAGTCGGTTTTGAGACCGTCGCCGGCATCCTGGTTATATTGATCGACGGAGCATTGCGCGCCATAAGTCGCGACAGAGAAGCTCCAGTTGCCGTTGCTGCCATTTTCGGCGGCTTTGGTCACCCATCCAAGCGTCGCCATGGTGGTCAGCGGGTGGCTTCCGGCATTCTTGACATCCGTAATGAACTGCACGGAATCGCTTTCCGCTCCGCTTCCGCCAGTGTTGAAGTCCTCGAAGTAGTAGTCAGCGTCTGCGTTGTAAGTGTGCAGCTGCCAGTTGTAGGTTGACGAGGCGTTTCCGCCCCAGCGAGCCAGGGACGTGCCCGAGTCGGAGACGGTCGAACTGCTGCTGATGTTGCCGCCGTACACATAGGGACTGATCTGATGGCGATTGGCTAGTGTGTTGATGTTGATGGCAACGGCCTTGGCGCTTGCTGCATTGACGGTGAGAGTTCCACTTCCGGGGGCCGAATTGTAACCAGCCATTTCGGTTGGCGTGAACGAGACGACGAGCGCTTGTGTTCCGGCTGTGTTCATCACCGTATCCGCGGCAGGCGAATAAACAAAGACGCCTGCGGCGCTCGAGGTCGCATTTAATGGCGCAGCGCTCGAGGCCGCTCCCACTGCGATCGGTGCAGGCGTCTTCCACGTGAGAGTCGGTGTCGCTTTGTTCACCGTGAGCGTATTCGTTGCAGTTGCCGAGGCAACCTTCATGGGATCGCTGGGTGTAAATGTGGCCGTAAGCGTCTGGGTCCCGGCGCTGAGCATTGTTCCCGGCGCCGGCAAATCGTTGAATGTGCCCGCGTAGTGAGCCGATGCATCCAGCTGTGTGGGGCTCAAGGCGGTCCCGTATGCGATGGCAAGAGGAACCGACCACGTGATCGTGGGGTTGGCGGGAATCGACGATGTACCGCCACTGACACAGCCAACCAGCAGGAAAACAATGCAGATAGTTCCAATCAAAAGAAGAGAGCGAGATTTCATGCAGAGAATGCTCCTGGCTGTGCGGACCCGTCCTGGTCACTAAGAATGGAATCGTATGACTGCGTCGATCCAGGTCTTACCCAGAAAACGGAAGATGACGTGGACTGCCCGCAGGCTTTGAAATATGCTCGCCTCGATCTCTATGTGTGCATTGCTATCCTTTGTCGATCAATCCGTTCTGCGGTGGTTGCGATCTGGTTCACCCCAGCAGCCCAGCAACCGGAATCAATCGAGCGCAAGCCGAGAGCGCAATTTGACATACGCCCGCTACATCCTGGTCGGTCCTTGGTGATCTTGAGTCGTTTGAGCAGACTGAAACGTTGCTACCGCGCCAATCGACCATCCCGCCGACCTGGGGTATTGCGGTTCGGGTCTCAACCTGGATTTGCGTTTGCCCCGGCAACAATAATTAAGCCCCGCTACAAGGGACGTAAAGGTTAAACCTGAACATTCGTGTACAGACGCGCTCCGTGAACGGTTACACAAATGTACGCTGATGAAATCTCAAGGATTAGCACATATGCGCGGGATGACTGCGAGGCCAGGTTGCAATTGCGTACTTCGGGATCGCTATGACCGCACTGCACGGGAGACAGTCGTTGTCCAGTACCAACCAGACCGTATCTAGTCTCACTCCAGCCGCCCTGAAGGAGGATGAGCGCCGTGAATTAGAAGCTGTATTGGCAGCGTTGGGGAGTTCTTCCAGGCTGTTTCGTCTTATCAACTTTATCGGGGAAAAATATTTCCAAGACGAAACGGAAAACCTGCATGAGTACGACATCGCAAGCGAAGTCTTTGGACGCTCATGACACATTCAACGCGGGCGGGGATGCGATTGTGCGGGCAGAAGGGTGAAACTCCCATCCATCATCATCGCCAGGGACGGCGAGACAAGATCTCCATCACCAGAGTCACGGGGAAGATAAGTTTCCGGCAGTTAGTTAGGCTTAAACACCGGACTAACTGCCGGAACCATTAAGCGTCGCGCCCGTTAGCAGGAAGCAAAAAACAGCCTCGGAGAACGAGCCAAGGCGTTATATGCTCGAGCCGCCGCCCGAGGTATTGGTCCACGAAGCGTGATAGCTATTCAGGTAGAAATACTGCCATCCGTTCGTATAGGTGATCTCTGGGCCAAACGACATGGAGTAGAAGGTACTTTCCTGCAGCAGCCCCTTCGACTTGCACCAGTTCATGATCGCCAAAAGATCCTCGGTGCCGGAAGTCCTTTGACTCGAGCGGAAGAACATCAGTACGTTATGCCCGCCATTCTCACTGGCCGGTACCTGCCAGACTTGGGACCACGTAGAGCTGCCGACAGTGACGTTCGTATAAATCTCATTGCCCCAACCACCCGTGGGAGTCGTCCAACTCTCATAGATCTGGATTTGGTCGGAACCGCCGGAATTTGAATATACGTCAAAGATCCAGTCATATTCGGCGCCACTGGGATTCGCGAGGGAGAAGGTGGCGGTCGCTGTCTTCATGCTGGAGAGCGCTTGGTTGGGGACCACAACGGTATTCGGAGATGTCTTAACGCCGCCGCCCACCTGGCTGGTGTACACGTTCCACTTGTTGATCGAAGTTATGTTGAGGTACTCAGGGTACTCGCTATAATTTGTGACACCCCAGGCATCGTTGTAAATGGTCCATGATCCGTCGGACCAGCTCCCCCACTGCGCATCCGAGCTGTATACGTACTGGGCGTTCGCTGCTGACGATAGCAGCGCACCCACGACAGCGATTGCGGCTACTACCAAGAATCGAATCTGTTTCATAAATGTCCTTTCCTCACTCCAGGTTGGTTGGGCATGCCGATTAATGACAAACGGGAAACACCGGTTTCCCGCGCGGTTTACTGGCCAAGATCGGCGATCGTCGCGAGCCGAGATAGACGAACTGGCTGCCAGTAGCAGGATGGATCGCGAGGTACGCAACGTTGGGGTGTAACCCCTATCGGCGATCGCATCGAGTTTGAAGGTCTGCAAATCGGAGGTCCAAGCGAGGACCTCGGGCGAGCCCACGGGGAGGTAGGGGACGCGCAGGTCTGCACGAAAAACATCGAACTCACACCGGCATCGCCCTCAGGCGGCTCGCATCTCAGCTGCACGGTGACGTAAAGTTGGCCGCCTTGGTTGGTCGCGCTGGTCATATCGGCGCGGGTGGCAGAATCCCAGACTCGGCCACTTCTCTTGGGCACGGCAACCTCAATGGCCGCGCAAAGTGCGAACTTGTCGTCGCTGATACAGATGTTCATTTGTGCTCCGTAGACCGGCCGACTGCCCGTATCGGGAAGGTGAACGACGGTCTGGGCTTGGAAATATTGCGGTCGCGAGTCAGCATACTGAAATGAGGGACTTACATTCGCTCGTCAAACATAATTTCAAGTCCCGAGAACAATTACGCCACGCTCCAAGGGAGGTAAAGGTTAAACCTGAACATTCGTGTACCTGCGCGTCAGGCGAACGGTTACACGACGTGTACATTTGTGAAATATAAGGAAATAGGCGGGATGCAACGGATGGCTCCGCAGCCAGGTTGCAATTGCTTACTTGGGATGACTATGATCGCATTGCACAGGAGACATTCGTTGTCGGGTACCAACCAAGTCCTATCTAATCTGGCTCCATCTGCCTTGAAAGAAGACGAGCGCCGGGAACTGGAAGCAGTAGCGGCGGCGTTGGGGAGCTCTTCCCGGCTGTTTCGTCTTATCGCCTTTATCGGGGAAAGATATTTCCAGGGCGAAACGGAAAAACTGCACGAGTACGACATCGCAACCGAAGTCTTCGGGCGCTCAAAAGACACATTCAACGCGGGCGAGGATGCGATTGTGCGCGTAGAGGCCCATCGCCTGCGAAAACGACTGAAGGAGTACTACGAGGGCGAGGGGAAAGACCACCCGATCCATCTGACGATTCCACCCGGAACCTACGCTCCTGTCTTCACGCGCCAGTCGTCCGGCCCCGCAATGCTCGAGAACGAAACAGCGCCCGCACAGCCGGACAAGTGGCGTAGGTCTTATTATGTAGTCGCGATCGCGGCATTTGCCTTGACGGTTATCTGCGGATACCTTCTCTTCCGGAGTTACAGCGCAAAGAAAAACGTCGTTGGCGTCGCGGCCTCCAATCCGCAGCAAGCCGTTCCCTCGACCGCCGCACCCTACGCTGAAGTGCCCCTACGCATCCTTGCCGGCTACACCGGAAAACCGCAGATCGACAGCGTCGGAAACGTCTGGCAGCCTGACCAATATTTTCATTTCGGCGGGACATGGGAGCGTCTTGATAGTGTCGCCGCGCGAACGAGCGATCCAATGCTGTTCAAGCATTGGCGAAATGGAGACTTCTCCTACGACATTCCGCTGCGGTCTGGCGTATACGAACTGCATCTCTACTTCATCGCTGTGGAAGGTGCCCCCAGCGACCTTTCCACCTTTACCGTCTACGTCAACGGAGACACTATCTTGCCGGCCTTCGACATCCGCTCCGATGCCTTGGGCGCGAATATTGCTGACGAGCGCGTCTTCCGCGACGTCAGCCCCGCCGGCAATGGGATCTTGCACCTGGGGTTCACCAGCGAGCGCGCCCCAGCCAACTTGAGTGCGATTGAGATTCTGCCCGGAACGCCCCACCGTCAGCTTCCAATCCGCCTGGTCACGCAGCCGAGATCCTTCATCGACCATGGCGGCCAGTTCTGGCACTCGGATGACGACTTCCTTGATGGCTACACATCGAAGAATGGGATTCAAATCACGGGAACACCCGATCCCGACCTGTTCGCAATGGAGCGGTATGGGCACTTCACATACGCCATTCCAGTCGACACGCGTGATCGCTACACCCTGATTCTGCACTTTGCCGAGTTTTACTTCGGGTCCGGCGCATCGGGAACCGGAGGCGAAGGGAGCCGCGTGTTTCGCGTCTTGTGCAATGGAAACACGCTGCTCGAAAACTTCGATATCTACAAGGAAGCGGGAAGTCTTCACGCCGTGACCAAGACCTTTTCACACCTGAAACCCAGCGCGCAAGGCAAGCTCAACCTGACCTTTGAGCCGATCGCAAACAACGCGACCGTTTCGGGCATCGAGGTTCTGGACGAATCGCAATAGGACTGCCCACCTGGCCTCCTAACGTGAAAAGACCCGACGCCAGCCGCTTGCCGGAAACCAAGAACACAATGAGCCCGCCTGCGCATCGAACGCACTTACCGCGCTCCAAGATCGAGATGAGAGGTACTCGGAGGGCGTAGATTTCCCCACCTTCGAACAGTGTGCTTCGGCAGCCGAGCCAGCGGCGGAAGCGGCGACATTGAATTAGACCGCAGGCAGGGTTGCTACGAGGCCATCTTGAGCAGTTCCTGCTCGGCGCGCAGCCAGTCTTGCTCCGCGTTTCCGTCCTGGTATCCACGAGCGGCCCAGTAGCTCCGCGCGAGGCGCTCGATCTCTTCGCGAGACGGCATCACTGGTGCTGCCGGTTGAGCAGCTTTCTCCTTTTTTGCGGCTGGCTTGCGGGGTTTCGCGGGGGCCTTTGCCTTCTTGACTGTATCTGCCATGGTCGATCTCCTCGGTTGGGTGGTTAGGGGGTTGGCCGCAACTTGCGGGGCATCAACTATAGAATACAAAACTCCAAGTTTGCGCGCTATCGGGAATCGACTCTGGCGTATCTTACGGCTCAATATGCGAGATTGAGCAGAAATGAAGTTGCTAAGCTGTCTGATCTTCAAATAGCTGGCGCAGCAGATCGCCGGCTGCTCAAGCCGATAATTCATCAATTCTTTACAAAAGAAGGATGCGGAAAAGATGCGTCCGCCAAACTCGGAAGCGCTGTCTCGACGGACCGCTAAAACTGGTTGCCGCGGAAGAGGTAGACCAGCTCGACGACCAGAATAATAACGACCGTCAGTTCAAGAAAGAATGCGCGGCTCTGGTTGAACTGGTCGACCATAAATCGGTACAACTCTTCCGCAGTGCGAACTTTGCGGGTGACCAGGTCTTTGTAGTCGGGCACACCGACTTTGAGGGCTGCCAGTTTGTAGAGGCGGGCCGCGAACATGTCGCTTAGGAACTTGATGGCGTTATCGGCGTGTTCGGTCAGCTCCGCCACATCGAGCAGTACGGTATGAAGCCGTGTAGCAGAGCGCGCCAAGCGCCATCTGGCCAGAATGCCGGTGCCTTTATCGAGCAGAGTGTAAACGCGCTCCAGCTCCTCGGTGAGCAGATCGTCGTAGTAGCGGAACTCGAGCAACTGCGAGTTGGCGTATTCGAGCAACTGGACTGCCGTCTCTGCGCCCGCTGAGGTGTCATAGAGAAAGGCCGCGTTCCAGCCAATGACCGCCAGATCGTTGGAATAGTAGGAGATGCGCGATTGCAGCACTTCGTTGCACTCGCTTTCGGCCAGTTGGCCGGTGTCTCCGCGCACCACCTGGGCGATGCGAGAGCCTTGCTGCTGGATCAGGTCGGGGACCGAGGGCGAACCGGCAATCTCGCGGACATGAAAGATCAGGTAGTCTTCGCTGAGCCACTCGTCGTAAGGCTTGATCAATGCCGGTCCCGCGCGTCCCAGGCTGGCGCGGACGATGGTCGCGGCCTGGGCTGCAAAGTCGATATCCCAGACCCAGCGGCTGGCGAGGCCTGTCAGCTTGTCCCAGTCGCCGGCAAAAGGAAGTTCGAAGATCACGCTGAGGACACCGTAATCGTAGTACTTGATCTCGCCCTGCAGGCGTTCGCCAGTCTCTAAAACCAGCGGCTCGGCGGGCACGACGACAGGCGGCCTCTGGTAGCGGACGTAGCCGGGAGCGGGGTGCTTCATGCGTGGTTTGTCGACCTTGCGGGCGCTGACCAGTTCCTGGAGCTTGTCGAGGCGGATCGCTTCGCAGACATCGAATTGCAGCAACACCAGAACAGAGCCGCGCAGCAAGGCCTCTCCGGGTTGGCTTCCTATATCGGGCATGATGGGTTTATCTTAGTGCAAATCCAGGGATACCGTAGCCTGATATGAATCTCAGAAGGTCGCCGCGCCCGGATTGTCCGGCCCCAACGACGAAGACCTGTCGTCGGAGGGCCCCGGGGTCGCGTCGACTTGAATGCATCGCTTCCGGGATACACGTTTCCCGGTTTTGCTGTAACTTGCCCGTTGCCTGTTGCGCGTGATTGACTGGGGTCCGAAGGCGGATGGCAAAGATGAGTTACGTTCTGGCGCTTGACCAGGGAACGACCAGCTCGCGGGCGATTCTGTTCGATGAGGCGGGGACGATTGCTGCGGTGGCGCAGCATGAGTTTGAGCAGTTCTACCCGAAGGCCGGTTGGGTGGAGCACGATCCGACCGAGATTCTGACCAGCCAGTTGAGTTGCGCAGTCGAGGCGTTGGGCCGGGCCGGGGCGGTGCCCGCGGATGTGGCTGCGATTGGCATTACCAACCAGCGCGAGACGGTAATCGTATGGGAACGGGAGACGGGCAAGGCAATCTATCCCGCAATTGTCTGGCAGGACCGGCGAACGGCGGCGCAGTGCAGCGCTTTGATCGAAAGGGGAGTTGAAGAGGCAGTCTCGGGCAGGACGGGACTGGTACTGGATCCCTATTTTTCGGCGACCAAGGTGGCATGGATTCTGGACAACGTGCCGGGGGCGCGGGCCCGGGCCGAGCGGGGCGAGCTGGCCTTTGGGACCGTGGACAGTTGGCTGATCTGGCACCTCACGACCGGGGCGCGGCATGTGACGGACGTGACGAATGCTTCGCGGACGCTGCTCTTCAATATCGTCGAGGGCGCGTGGGACGCAGAGCTGCTGCACATCTTTAACATTCCCATGAGCTTGCTGCCCGAGGTGGTTTGGTCGAGCGAGCGGGTGGGCGAGGTGACTACTACGCTGGGACTGGGCGGGGTGGCCATCGCCGGAATCGCCGGGGATCAGCAGGCGGCGCTCTTTGGGCAGCTGTGCTGGGAGGCCGGGGAGGCGAAGAACACCTATGGAACGGGCTGCTTTCTCTTGCAGAATGTCGGGACGAGGTTTGTGCGATCGAAGCACCGGCTGATTACCACACTGGCGGCCAGTGCGGAGCGGCGGCTTGAGTATGCGCTGGAGGGCAGTATCTTCATCGGCGGGGCGGTAGTGCAGTGGCTCAGGGACAACCTCAAGCTCATCGGCTCGTCCGCCGAGGTGGAGGCGCTTGCCAGTTCCGTTCCGGATTCGGGCGGAGTGGTCTTTGTGCCGGCGTTTGTAGGGCTGGGCGCGCCGCATTGGGATCCGCATGCTACTGGGATGCTAATCGGGCTGCGGCGCGGCACCAAGCCGGGAGAGATTGCGCGAGCGGCGCTGGAGTCGATTGCTTTTCAGGTAGCCGACGTGCTGGAGGCCGTGCAGGGCGAGACCACACCGCTGGGGGCGCTGCGGGTGGATGGCGGAGCGGCGGTGAACGATCTGCTGATGCAGTTCCAGGCCGATGTGCTGGGCGTGCCGGTGGTGCGGCCGAAGGTGACGGAGACGACGGCGATGGGCGCGGCTTACCTTGCCGGATTGGCGACAGGCTTTTGGGAAGGGCCCGAGGAGCTGCGGGCCAAGCGGCAGGGCGATGTGCGCTTTGAGCCGCAAATGGATGCCGCAGAACGAGCCAAACGGCGCGGGCTTTGGCGTCGCGCCGTAGAGCGGGCCAAAGGCTGGGCCACTTAGAGCAAAAAGCCCATGGCCCTTGGCCGTTTTGACTCAAACTCTGAAGGCCGACACGAAGGTCTGCAACTGGCCGAGGATCTTGTTCAGGTCCACGATCAGCGAATCGGCCTTCGTGGCATCTTCGCTTGTCGAGTGTGCCAGCTGGGCCAAACCGCTCATCTCACCGGCGATCGCGACCGCCGACTCCGCCGCCGATGAAACATGGTGGCCCATCTCGTTGGTCGTGGCGGTCTGTTCTTCTACCGCGGCCGCAATCGTGCTTGAGATACCGCTGATCTCCTGCGTAATTGCCGCAATTGAGGCGATGGCGGTCACGCTATCTCTGCTGTCGCGCTGAATCTCTCCGATACTCCCGCTCACCTCATCGGTGGCTTTCGCCGTTCCCTTGGCCAGCTCCTTCACCTCGGTTGCGACCACCGCAAAGCCCTTGCCTGCTTCACCGGCGCGCGCTGCCTCAATGGTCGCATTGAGAGCCAGCAGGTTGGTCTGCTGAGCGATTCGAGTGATCGTCTTGATGATCTTGCTGATCTCTTCTGAAGACTGCCCCAGATGACGGATCTTCTCCGTCGTACTCGTGGTTGCCTCTACGGCCGACTGCACGACATTGAAGGCCATTGCCGCGTTTTGACTAATCTCGCGAATCGAGTTGAGCATCTCGCCTGAGCCAGCGGTCGCCGCGCGCAGGTTAGCGGAGATTTCCTGGCTTGAGTTTGCCGCGGTGCTCGCCATCTCGCTCGTCTTCAGCGACTCTTGCGCGAGCTGTTTGGTAACCGCGGTCAGCTTGTCGTAGGCTGTGGACATCGCCTCCGTATGCCGGCTGATCTGCTGAATCTCGCCGGCCAGCCTCACGCAAACCGCATTCAGCGCAATCGGAATCCGTTCGTAGTCCCCTTCGAGGCCGCCTTCCACGCGTGCGGTTAAGTCCATCTCTGAGAGCGCCGTCAATACCCGTTCGATCTCCAATACAGGCGCAAGCAAAGAATCGAAGATCGCATTAAAGTCCTCGAAGATGCGGCGGTTTGCGCCGGTGAACTCCTCCAAGTCGGTTCGCAAATGCAGATTTCCATGCACCGCCGCCTGGGTTAGCTTTTCGATTTGCGTGTTTCTCCGATTGATGACGTCGATGAATGAGTTGCAGACGTTCTTGGCCCGCGAAAAGTCACCAGGAAAGACATCTTCAAATGGCTTCGGGATCGAACCGATGCTCATGCCATGAACCGAGGTCACGACGCGGTCAAAGGTTCCTAGAATCGCGTCAAGCATCTGATTGATGCACTGCGAGGCAGCGGCCGCGTCGCCCGCCTGACAATCCACATTCAAACGGCTCTTGAGGTTGCCGGCCAGAATTGCATCCCGCAGATTCTCAATATCCTTAAGTGGAACTCCCAAGTCTTTTTGCTGAATCTCACACACTTCTAGCGACTGCACCAGGCCCTCCGAGAGTATCCGTTTGACCCTTTATCGGTCGAAGCTGGCGAATCGTTCTACAGCTCGTCTCACGCCGGGGGAGGCCAACTCACAAACTCATCATGGAACTCGCGCCAATCCGAAGATGCGCTTCCCTAATTAGCTACGCTAGCTCCACTTCGATCTTTTTGGTTTCGGGGTCTAACTTCGTGATCTTGAAGTTGCGAACCTGGCCTTGAGTTAGAGGCTCAGGTTTGGCTTCCGGGGCAGGCGAGTGGCCCTTCCAGCGAGCCTTGAGCATGGACGAGAGACTCGAGAGATCAGGCTTGGAGTCTGTCTTCAACTCGGGCTTGGGCTTGGGCGGTGCCGGGGGCTCCATCAGGAGTGCGGGCGGCGAAGCCGGGGAGGCAGTCTTGAAGGTGGTGTGGCAGGTGGCACGAATGCCATCGCCCAACTCGACGTGGGTGAGCGTTGGAGACTGTTCGACGACGCGGCCTGAGATCTTGTCGCCCACTTTGTGCTCGGCAATGTACTCGTCGATCTCGGTGGGAATGAGCTGCTTGATCGAGAGCTTGATCTGGCGCTTATCGGGATCGATGGCCAGGATCTGCGCTTTCACTATCTGGCCGGAGCGCAAGACGTCCTGGGGATGATTGATGCGTTTGGCGTTGGTGATTTCACTGATGTGGACGAGGCCCTCAATGCCGTCTGCAATCTCAACGAATGCTCCGAAGTGCATGAGCTTGGTGACCGGGCCCTGAACCTCGGAGCCAACCGGGAATTTTTGCAATACCTCGGTCCACGGGTCGGCGAGAGTTTGCTTGAGGCCGAGAGAGATGCGGCGTTCCTCAGGTTTGATGCCGAGGACTACGGCGTCGACGCGGTCGCCGGACTTGAGCATGTCGCTGGGGTGACGGAGCTTTTTGCCGTAAGACATCTCTGAGATGTGAATGAGGCCTTCGATGCCAGGCTCGATCTCGACAAATGCGCCGAAGTCCATGAGGCGGGTGACGGTGCCGGTGATGCGCTGGCCGAGAGCGAGGGAGACGGTCTGCCAGGGTTCGGCCTGAAGCTGCTTGAGGCCGAGGGAGATCTTTTTTGTTTCAGGATCGATCTTGAGGATCTTGAGCTGAAGCTCCTGGCCGACGGTGAGCAAGTCATCGGGCTTGGCGAGGCGGGTATGGGAGATGTCGGAGATGTGAAGAAGGCCGTCGACGCCGCCGAGGTCGACGAATGCGCCGTAAGGCATGAGGGTGCGGACGGTTCCGGTGACGAGGTCGCCCTCTTTCATGGCTTCGCGTCGGGCAGCCGCGATGCCACGGGCTTGCTCTTCGAGGACCACGCGGCGATCGACGACGACATCTTCATCGGCAATGTCGAGCTTGGTGATGCGGCAGTTGATCTCGGTGCCGACGAGTTTTTCGAGTTCCGCGGCATCGCGCGTGCCGCTGCGGCTGGCGGGCATGAAGGCGCGCACGCCGACGTCGACACGAACGCCCCCTTTGACGACTTCGGTGACGGTGCCGACGATGGCGGTTTTTTCGGCAAAGGCAGCCTCGAGGGCCGACCAGTCGCGGGGCTGGGCGACTTTGAAGAGCGAGAGCTCGTAGTAGCCCTCTTCGTTGCGACCGGTGACGGAGACGGGAAAGGTATCGCCGGGCTGGACGGAGTCGGAATTGTTTTGGAACGCGGAGCGGGGCAGGACGCCTTCAGTTTTGTAGCCGATGTCGAGAAAGACCTGCTCGGCGGAAAGGGAGACGACGACTCCCTTGAGCTGGCGCTGGCCGGGCTGGCCTTTGTGGGAGTGGCTGCGCTCGAAGGCCTGGAGCGCATCAGCAAAGGACTCCTGAGGTTCTTCGACTGGCTCGGGCGCTGGCGGCGCAGGAACGGGCTTCACTTCAGAAGCCGGCTCGGGGGCAGACGCAGTGGACGCAGGAACCGGCTCTGTCGCCGGTTCAGAGGCTGATTGTTGCGTTTCTTCGGGGGCGGGTTGAGGTTGTTCGCGGTTGTCGTTGGTCATGGTGGTTTACTTCTTCATTCTCCCATGAATCAGGTAGCGCCGGGCTTGGGGGCGAGTGGATTTGAAAAAAGTTGACCGAGCACCGCTTTGCCGAGGCGCCGTGGACGCAAACTGGCTGCTGCCTTGATCTTCGTCGCGAATGGACAGAGCGGAGGCTGGGCGGAGAGAATTGTGCTCGCACGGGAGAGTGAGTGAATGAGGGCGGCATCGATGACGAGGCGGGATTTTGTGCGATTGGGCGCAGGGGCGGTGGCGGCAGGAGTGGCAGTGAAGGCGACGGCGCTGGAGCCGGTGGTGCTCGAGGCCGAGAAGACCGAAGGCGGGCGGCCCATCCGGTTTGCTTCGATTGGCACGGGGATTCGCGGTTGCGACCTGCTGCGCTCGGCGCGGAAGCTGCCCAATGCGGTTCTGGTGGGAACGGCGGACCTGTATGACATGCACCAGCGCGCGGGGATCGAGGCGTGGGGCGCGGAGGCTCCAACCTCGCGCGATTACCGCTCGCTGCTGGATCGCAAGGATGTGGATGCGGTGATTGTGGCGGTCGCGGACTTTCAGCATCGGCGGGTGGTGCTGGATGCGATTGCGGCGGGCAAGGATGTCTATTGCGAGAAGCCGATGAGTCATAACGTTGCCGATGGGCTGGCGATGGTGGAGGCCGTTCAATCGAACAAGCGGATCTTTGCGGCGGGCAGCCAGCGGGTGAGCAACATTGTTTATAAGAAGGCCGCGGAGATCTATGCGTCGGGGCGGCTGGGCGAGGTGCATTTGATCGAGGGGCACTCGGATCGGAATACGCCATCGGGGGCGTGGGTGTATCCGATTGCACCGGATGCGAGCGAGAAGACGATTGACTGGGATGCATTTTTGCGCGATGCGCCGAAGAGGCCATTTGACGCGGCGCGGTTTTTCCGCTGGCGCTGCTTCAAGGATTACGGCGAGGGAGTGGCCGGAGACCTGTTCGTTCATCTGCTCTCGGGAATGCAGTGCATCAGCGGGATCAATACGATTCCGAGCCGGGCTTATTCGACGGGGAGCCTCACGCACTTCAACGACGGGCGGGATTTTCCCGACCTGCTGGCGACGCTCTACGACTATCCGGGCGTGACGGTGAGTCTGCACTGCAACCAGAACAACGAGGCCGGCGAGCCGATCATCTTCTGCGGCAAGGATGCGACGATGGTGATCAACGGCAATTCGCTAACGGTGACTCCGCAGGATACCGCGCCAAGGCCGGAGGGCTACTCGCTGAACGGCTGGACGGCGGCCGCGAAGCAGCAATATATGGACGAGTGGCATGCGGCCCATCCCACTCCGCCCGCCAAGCTGGCCGAGGTGGAAAGCTACGCCGCGCCCGCGGGCTACGACGACACCGCGGACCACATTGCAAACTTCTTCCGGGCTGTCGAGACGCGCGAGCATGTGGTCGAGGACGAGGTCTTCGGCAACAACGCGGCGATTGCCTGCCACATGGCGAATCACTCTTATTTTCACCGCACGGTAGCGATGTGGGATGCGGCGACGAAGACGATCAAGGGATAGGTTCAGAGAATTCAGGAGAGCGAGAGAATGAGCAATACTTCACGGAGGAGTTTTTTGAAGAAGACGGCAGCAGTTGCGGTAGCAGCAGGCACAGGAGCTGTCCGGCTGGCGGCAAAACCGCTGGGTCTGCCGATCGGGCTGCAACTCTACAGTGTTCGCGAGTTGCTGCCCAAGGACTTTGACGGGACGCTGGCCAAGGTGCGCGCGGCGGGCTACACGGAGGTAGAGCCGGCAGGCTATTACGACCGCACGGCGGCGGATTTTCGCAAGGCGATGGACAAGGCGGGGCTGCGCGCAGTGAGCACGCACCATCCGCTGCAAGTGCTCAGGCCACGGCTGGATGAGCTGATCGAGTACGGGCATCAGCTGGGACTCGACTATATGGTCTGCTCCTCGGCGATGCGGCGCGACCCGGAGGCGAAGGGGCCGCTCACGCTGGAGGATTGGCACTGGGTGGCCGGCGAGTACAACCGCATCGGCGAAAAAGTGAAGGCCGCGGGCATGACCTTCGCGATTCATAACCACATACCCGAGTTTGGCGTCGAGGGCGGGGTGGTCTTTTATGACGAACTGCTGCGGCTGACCGACCCCAAACTGGTTGCCTTTGAGATGGATTGCGGCTGGGTGATCGCCGCAGGGCACAACCCGGTCGAGTATCTGAGCAAGACACCTGCGCGCTTCCCGCTGTTGCATGTGAAGGACATGGTCAAGGGGCCGACAGGCCAGATGCATTCGTCGATCATGGGCCGGGGAGTGATCGATTACCGGCCGATCCTGCGCGCCGCCACGGGGCTGAAGCACTACTTCATCGAGCAGGAAGAGTTCGACATGGATATCATGGAGTCTCTGCGGCTGGATGCAGAGTATATGAAGAAACTGGAGGCGCAATGGGCCCTGACTACCGAATGACGTTTCTCCGGGGCTAAAGCCCGCTTCGAATTGGTTGGCCTTATGCGGGGGTTAAAACCCCCGCCTCCCTCCGTGATGGTTTTCTTGCAGCGTGTCCATCCAGCCGTTGTAGATCGCGAACTCCGGAGGGAGCCTGGGGCTTCAGCCCCAGGGAAAGTGTCCAAACCGGGGTGGCCTTCAGGCCCGGACCCTCGCCCCTTCGCACGAGTTGCCGGGTTTTCAGCTTCCGGTGCTCCTATGTCCCGCCGCCAATTACACTAAATAGGACATGGAAATTCGCTCTGGGAACGAGATTCGCGAAGCCTTTCTGCGCTTTTTTGAGACGAAGGGGCACCGCCGGGTGCACTCCTCTTCGCTGGTGCCTGCCAACGACCCGACGCTGCTCTTCACTAACGCCGGGATGAACCAATTCAAGGACCTGTTTCTGGGGGCCGAGCGGCGGGAGTACTCGCGGGCGACGACCTCGCAGAAGTGCGTTCGCGCGGGCGGCAAGCACAACGACCTTGAAAATGTCGGATTCACGCGGCGGCATCACACGTTTTTTGAGATGCTGGGGAACTTCTCGTTTGGCGACTATTTCAAGAAAGATGCGATCAACTTTGCCTGGGAGCTGGTCACCAGCCAGGAGTGGCTCAATATTCCCAAAGACCGGCTGTATGTGACGATCTTTGAGGGCGCCGATGGAGTCCCGCGCGACGATGAGGCCGAGGGCTACTGGATCGAGGCGGGTGTGCCGAAGGAGAGGATCTTTCAATACGGCCTCAAGGATAACTTCTGGCAGATGGGCGAGACCGGGCCTTGCGGGCCGTGCTCGGAGATCTTTTATGACATGGGGATCGAGGCGGCGGAGACGCCGGGGGTCGATCTGCCGTTTGGTAAGGATGAGGCGCGGTACGTCGAGATTTGGAATCTGGTCTTCATGCAGTTTGACCGCTCGGCTGTCGTTGACCCGGCGACGAAGAAGACTAGTTATACGTTGACTCCGCTGCCCAAGCCGTCAATCGATACCGGGGCAGGGTTGGAGCGGCTGGCGGCCGTCCTGCAGGGGAAGGTTTCCAACTTCAAGACAGACTTGTTCACGCCGCTAATCGTCCGGGCAGCGGAACTTACTAGAAACGAGTTTATCGGTAACAAACTACGCTCAGAAGCGTCACTCCAGATTATTGCCGATCATGCTCGCGCCGCAACTTTTCTGATCTCGGACGGAGTTCTGCCATCTAACGAGGGACGAGGATATGTCCTTCGGAAAATCTTGAGGAGAGCTATACGACACGGACGCTTGCTAGGACAAAATAAACCCTTCATGTACGAGATGGTGCAAGCCGTTCGCGATGAGATGAAAGGCGCATATCCAGAACTGATTGACTCAGCTGATCGGGTCGCCAAAGTGGTGCTAGCTGAAGAAAACCAATTCTCGCGCGTCATTGAAACTGGTGCCAGAAAGCTCGAAGAGACTTTCACCAACATGCGATGGCTAGAGGGTCTCCCTGCTGCCAAGCTGAGGGACTTAAATGCGGAGATGTTTGCGACCGATGAGGCAATTGAGCATTTTCGCAGTCATTCAATTCTCCTCGGCGAGGTTGCTTTTAGTCTCTACGAAACGTACGGCTTGCCGCTCGATTTCATGATCGATGCGGCTCGCGACCAAGGGATCGCCTTTGACCAAGAAGGCTTTGACCGAGCCAAGGAAGCGGAACAAGCTCGGGCGCGCGCCAGTTGGAAGGGTGGGAGCCAAAAATCCGCGAGCCCGGCATATCGTGAACTGCCTAAGACAGACTTCCTAGGCTACAAGGAACTCACTGCATCGGGCGCCGAAGTCTTGGCGATTGTCAAGGATGGAGTCGGCGTTCCGGCGGCGACGGCGGGCGATCAGGTGGATGTGGTGCTCGACCAGACCAGCTTCTATGGCGATTCGGGCGGGCAGACGGGCGACACTGGCTGGTTTACCTCGGCGGATGGAAATACGACCGTGGCCGAGATCGAGGGCTGCGTGTTGCCGGTTCAGGGTGTCCGCGCCCACAAGGCTCTGCTCAAAGAACCTCTGACCGTTGGCGATCACGTTCGCACGGTGGTGGATGGCGAGCGGCGCGACGCGATCCGGCGCAACCATACCGGCACGCATCTGCTACACGCGGCGCTGCGGCAGGTTCTCGGGACGCACGTCAAGCAGGCTGGGTCGGCGGTGCACCCTGACAGGCTGCGCTTTGATTTTTCTCACTTTGCGCAGGTGGCCGATGAGGAGCTGGAAGAGATCGAGTCGATTGTGAATCGCGAGGTGCTGGCCGATGCGCGCGTCGAGACCATCGAGGATGTGCCGATCGACGTGGCCGTGAATGAGTACCACGCCATGGCGCTCTTTGGCGAGAAGTACGGCGACAAGGTGAGGGTGGTGAAGCTGTCGGATGGATTTTCGACGGAGCTTTGCGGCGGGACACACACGCGTGCTACGGGCGAGATCGGGCTATTCAAGCTGACGAGCGAAGAGTCGGTCTCTTCGGGTGTACGCAGGATTGAGGCGATCAGCGGGCTGGGATCGCTCGACGCATTCCGCCGCGACTTTGAGCTGGCGCAGGTGGCCGGGCAATTCGTTCCTTCCACCGAAAACCTCTCAGCCGGGCTTCGCGCGAAGTTTGCCGCACAGGAGGACGAACTGAAGCGGCTACGGCGCGAGTTGGACGAGACTCGCATGAAGTCGGCCGCCTCGGCGCTCGATGAGGCGCTTGCGCGCGGAGTCGACGTGAAGGGCGTGCGGCTTGTGACGCTGCGGGCCGATTCACTGGAGCGCGGGCAGTTGCGGACGCTGGTCGACAACCTGAAACAGAAGCTCGGCGAGGGCATTGTGGTGCTGGCTTCTGCGCAGCCAGAGGGCAAAGTCGCTTTGATCGCTGGGGTGACACCGGGGCTGACCAAGCGGATTCAGGCCGGGAAGTTAGTCGGGGCCGTTGCAAAGCTTGTCGGCGGATCGGGCGGCGGAAAGCCGGAGATCGCCGAGGCCGGAGGCAAAGATCAGGCGGGGATCGACGCGGCGCTGAAGGCGGCGGCGGGGATTGCTGGGGAATTGTTGGGATAAACCAGTTGTTGGGGTTCGTGGTCTCCCCCGACCGATAGTTACAGCTTCTCCGGCCACTTGCGGCTGGTGTGAATCACCGAAGCAACCTGGATTACGCTGTTAACGATGCGATAAGGGATGATATAGGGCAAACCCGGGACGACTAGCTCGCGTGAACCTTCGATGCGCCCAGGTCTTCCGATGTGAGGGAATCTCTGGAGCCGGAGCGCGGCATCCACGATGGCGGAGGCTACGTGGGACGCGGCGTCGGGATTGTCTTTAGCAATGTAATCGTGCATGGAGGTGAGACGGTGAATAGCGCGCCTGCTCCAGCGTAGCTTCACAGAGGCGGCGGCAGCTCATTCTTCTTTCCCCAACTCTGCAGCCACTCGATCACTTTCTCGTTGGGGGCGCTCTCGCCCGCTTCGATTTCTCTAAATCCTGTTTGGATTTCCTGCTGCTTCCACTCCTCGTAGTCGCCCGCCAGGTGCTCAATAGTCGCGGGATGGGGGGTGCGGAGCGCGAGAGATCCAGTCGGTGTCAATGTCCACTCCACAGCATCGCCGACGGAGAGGTTGGCCTTTCGTAGCAGATCCTCCGGAATCTCGACTGTGACTCTCATTCCCTTGCGGGCGATTTGGGTGGCCATAGTGTCCGCCTCAATTCCATGGTAACCCGAATACTGATTGCCGTGGGCGTATTCTGTCGGCATGAGGCATTGCATGCAGCGTCGTTTTGGATTGTGCTTTTTGCTTTGGGCTGCGGTTAGCATGAGCGGACTTGCGCAAGCTGTTCATGGGCGAGATGGGATTACCTTGCCCGCGCCGCCGGTCGCGGAGGCCGAGCCGGTTGCCGATGACTATTTTGGGACTAAGATCCCGGACAGTTATCGCTGGCTCGAAGATGCGAAGAGCACCGAGACGCGGGCTTTTATCGATACAGAGAATGCTTATACGGCGCGCTATCTGAAGCAGGCGCGGATCCGGCCTCAATTGCTGGACGATCTGGATGCGCTGGAGCATGTGTCGCGGTGGACGCTGCCGACGGAGCGGAACGGGAGCTACTTCTTTACCAAGCTGCTGGCGGGCGAGGAGCAGGCATCGATCTATGTACGCCGAAGCTGGACGGGGAAGGACGAGAGGTTGGTGGATCCGGCAGCTCTGAGCCGAAACCCGAATACTTCAGTGAGTGTGGCGAGTGTTTCGCGGGACGGAACGCTGCTGGCCTATCGGCTGCGCGAGGGCGGCGCGGATGAGACGAGCATTCACCTCGTCAATGTAAAGACGGGGAAGAAGCTGGAAGATGAGCTGCCGAGCGCCCGCTACGACAGCGTGAGGTTTGCTCCGGATGGAGCGAGCCTCTACTACGCGCGCATCGACAAGGCGGGAGCGCTGGTGTATCTGCACCGCCTGGGCACGCGGAACTCCGACGACAAGCTGATCTTCGGGCGGGAGTTTCACGACGAGCTGCTGGGCTCGAATGACGGCCTCAGCATCAATGTGACCGACGATGGACGCTATCTTGTCGTCCAGATCGATCGCGGTGTGCCGGCGAAGCGCGTGGATATCGTCTTTCGCGATCTGACGAAGACAAACTCGTTTTTCCAAATTCTGGTGTGGGGGCTGGACGCGCGCTTCTCGGCGATTTATGACAGAGGCGCATGGTATGTGAAGTCGGATTATCAGGCGCCGAAGGGACGGATTTTGAGAGCAGATCCCGGCATCATGCCCGAGGCATGGAAGACGATTGTGCCGGAGGGTAGCGATGTGATCGCTGAGTTCTCGATTGTGGGCGACAAGCTCTACGTCGAGCGGCTCAAGGATGTGCAATCGGAGACCACCGTCTACACATTGGAAGGCAAGCCTGAGGGCAAGATCGAATATGACGGAATTGGGTCGGCCTCGAAACTGGAGGGGCAGACGAATCAGCGCTACGGCTTCTTCAGCTTTCAGTCGTGGATTCAACCGCCGACGTTTTACCGGCTGGACACGGTCACTGGCAAGCGGGAGATCTTCGCTCAGTCGAAGATTCCCTTCGATACAAGTCAATATGAGTTGAAGCAGGTCTTCTTCAAATCGAAGGACGGGACGCAGGTTCCGATGTTCATCGCCGGCAAGAAGGGCTTGAAGCAAGATGGGAGCGAGCGGCTGCTGATGACCGGTTACGGGGGATTCAATGTGAGCGAGACTCCCAACTGGAATCCGGCATGGGCCTGGTGGCTGGAGCAGGGCGGCTGGTTTGCGGTACCAAATCTGCGTGGCGGCGGCGAATATGGCGAGAGCTGGCACGAGCAGGGGATGTTTGAGAAGAAGCAGAATGTCTTCGATGACTGGTTTGCCGCAGCCGAGTATCTCATCGCCAACAAGTACACCTCGGCGGAGCACTTCGCGATCTCTGGCCGGTCGAATGGCGGGCTGCTGATGGGCGCGTCGATCACGCAGCGGCCGGAGCTGTTTTCGGCTGTCTGGTGCGGCTATCCTCTGCTGGATATGCTGCGCTATCAGAGGTTCCTTGTGGGTTCTTACTGGAAGACCGAGTATGGCTCCGCCGATAACGAAAAGCAGTTTTTCTATCTATTGAAGTACTCGCCTTACCACAACGTGAAGCCGGGGACGGCGTATCCTGCGGTGATGTTTTTTACCGGAGACAACGACACGCGCGTTGACCCGCTGCACGCACGCAAGATGACGGCACTGATGCAGACAGCCTCGCCTAAGGGGCGGCCTATTCTGCTGCATTACAGCCTCTCGGGTGGTCACTCGGCCGGGGTTGGCGTGGAGCAGCAGATCGAGGACGATGCCGACCAGCTCAGCTTTTTGTGGACTGAAACGGGTCAGCCGAAACCCTAAAACGATGCATGATGTCTCTGTTCGGTACTCGCTGGATCTCTTCCGAGGTAATCTCATGGCCCGTGTGCCCCTTCCGATAAGGAATCAGTAAAAGCTTTTAGCGAAACTCCGCTGCGAGAGAGGCAATGCCCACCGCAGCAAAAGCCGATCCCAATGCGAAGCCGCTTGGAATGGCCGTGTCGCTTCTTGGCCTTTCTGGAGTTCTCGCAGTGGCAACCGCCGGCTTTGAGCCGGTTGACCAAAGGCCAGAAAGACAGGAGTTGGGATGCCACGAATCGAATTGGAGATCGACGGAGCGGAATCTGTTGGAATCGATGCGCGGGAAGAAGGTGCGCGGCTGGCGGCGCTGTTCGTTACCGAGATCCTGGATACCCCGCCGGAGCCCGCTTATGATGCGATAACCCGGCTGGCCGCTGAATACTTCCATGCCGATTCGGCCGGGCTCTCGTTTGGCGACGAGAGCCGCGTCTGGATGAAGTCCTCCTGGCGCCAGGTGCCTCGCGAATTTCCACGCAGGAATTCTATCTTCGATTTGGTTCTTGAAGAGGACGGACCGGTGATCGTGCCGGACATGTCGAGAGATCCTCGACGCGACGCGATGCTGCCGCGCCTCAGGCAACTTGCGGCGGCGGGCTTTGCCAGTGTTCCGGTGCGCTGCGACGGGATGGTCGTTGGGACGCTGACGATTCTCCACAATAAGCCGCGCGCCCCGATGTCGCCGGAGGCGATTCGTATCCTGGAGGGCATGGCAGACCTGGTCTCAGACCAATTGGAGCTGCGCAAGCTGCGGAACACATTCAGCAGGAACGAACCGGAGCAGCGGCCTTTCATCGCAGCTGAGAGTCGCAATGGAGGTTGGCCGAATACGGCCCACCTTAGGCAGGCGCTCGACCAGGGGCAGTTCGTTCTTTACTATCAGCCAGAGGTTGAGCTGGCAACGCGCCAGATCGTCGGTCTTGAGGCGCTCATTCGCTGGATCCATCCCGAGCGCGGATTGATTCCGCCGATGGACTTTATTCCACTGGCCGAAGAGAGCGGTCTGATCTTGCCGATCGGCGACTGGGTGCTGGCCGAGGCATGCGGCCAGATTCAGAGATGGAGCCATGATAATCCACGTCTAGCCTCGTTGCGGGTCGGCGTGAATCTCTCCGCTCGTCAGTTTTCGCGTCAAGGGCTGGCTGATCACGTCGAGGCCCTGCTGATGCAGTCGGGGATCTCGAGCCGCCAACTGGCTCTCGAGATGACCGAATCGAGCATTATTCCCAGTGTTCATGCCGCCCTGGGAGTGCTTGGCAGCCTGCGCAGGCTAGGGGTCTCGCTGCTGATGGATGACTTTGGGACCGGCTATAGTTCTCTCAGCCATTTGCATTCGTTTCCCTTTGACGTGCTGAAGATCGATCGATCGTTTGTGAGCCGGATGACCGAAGGCGAGCAGCCACTGCAGATTGTCAGAACCATCATCGAACTGGCCAGGGTAATGGGTATGGATGTGGTGGCCGAGGGGATTGAGACCGCAGACCAGTATCGGCTGTTGCGCGATCTGGGTTGCCGCTATGGCCAGGGATTCCTCTTTGCGCGTCCGATGTGCGCCGAGGCCGTGACCGAACTGTTGAAGCTCCCGGACCGGGAGCTGCCCGACGCTGAGGTTCCCGAACTGGTCTGCGCCTGAGTTTGCCGTTTTTCGCTCCGCCTTCTGCGCCCGGCTGAGTTCATGACGAGGCGCTGGAGGTTTCATTTCAGGACATTTCGCAGAGTTGTTCTCTTCTGGAATCCGCCTGCCTTTCGTCTTCGGTATCTCCCCTAAAGGTGGGTTGCAGCCACGGTAAGCTCGATGTCATGCAGCAAGCGACCGCATCAGGATCCATGCCCTCTCCCGCAAGCTTTGCAGGTCTGCTAGCCGCCTTTGCCGCGCCTCCGCAAAGAGCCGAAGCTGAGTCGCAACCGGCCGGGTGGAAGGCCGGCTGGAACAGCGAGGACGGCCTCGAAGACGATATCGCCACGCTGAGCTATGAGCGCGCCCTGAGGACTCACGCGCGGTATCGGATTCCGGGTCAGACTTTTAATCCGGGCGGAGATCGGGGGCCGGCTGGTGCCGATGAGGCCTCCGAGGTCGCAACAACGACCGTTTCTCCCAAGGCGACTCCGAGCAGCGCTGGCGCGGAACCCGAGTTGCGAGAGACTGGCGCCACTCCTTTTGAGCAGAATCTGAAAAGCGCGAGCATTACGATTCGCATGAGCAAGGTGGAGTGCGCGCAACTGCACAGGCGCGCCGCCGATGCCGGACTGACCGTCTCGGCATATCTGCGCTCGTGCACCTTTGAGGCCGAGTCGTTGCGGGCAATGGTGAAGGAGACGATGGCCGAGCTTCGCCGGGCTCAAGCGCAGGCAAAGTCCGCCAAGCCCGAGCCGGCCAGACGATCATGGCTGAGCGGTTTGAGACAGTGGCTGGCAGGGCCCTGGCATGGCAGAGAGCGGGCCGCGCGGGTGTGAAGCGATTGCCAAGATTGCTCGATGAGCCGAGCTGTCCAACTTTCCTCACTATTCAACTTCGAGCACAAGGCACTTCAGGTATTCGGTCTCTGGCAGGTTGAGGACTACGGGATGGTCGGGTGCGGCTCCGCGGCGCTCTAACAATCGCACGCGGCGGTGGGCATCGGCGGCTGCCGAGGCGACTGCGCCTTCAAGATCGGACCAGCCGACATGATGGGAGCAGGAGCAGGTAACGAGCAGGCCGCCGGGACGCAGCATTTTCAGGGCACGCAAGTTGAGCTCCTTGTAGCCGCGCAGCGCGCCCTGTAGAGCTCGCTGGCTTTTCGCAAAGGCAGGCGGATCGAGCACGATGGTATCGAAGCGCTGGTTTGCCTCGGACCAGTCGCGCAGAATCTCAAAAGCGTCGGCCTCGACCCAGTCGACTTCGCCGGTGAGTTGCGAGCGGTTTGCTTCGAGATTACGTTCGGCGACCTCGAGAGAGGCACGCGAGCTGTCGATGCCGGTGACGGTCTTTGAAACGCGGGCCAGATGAAGAGCGAAGCTGCCCTGGTAGGTGCAGACGTCGAGGACGCGACCTGTCGCGCCGAGCTTCTTTGCCCACTCCGCAGCGGTGCTGTAGTTTGCGCGCTGGTCAAGAAAGGCCCCGGTCTTCTGCCCAGCGTTGGCGTCGTAATGGAAGACAAGGCCATTGAGGTGAAACTGCGTGGCGGTGACTGGCGATGCGGCGTCGGCGGCCCAGAGGGGGGTGAGATTGGGTGCGGCCAGTCCTTCCAACTCGCGCATGCGTGGGTCGGGGCGTTCCAAGATGGTTGACGGGGCCAGCTCATCGCGGAGGACGGAGACACAACTCTCGCGGACCGCGGCTGAGTCCAGGCCCTTCGCCAGCAGTTGCAGAATCACCAGCTCGCCGTACTTGTCGGCGACGAAACCGGGCAGTTCATCGACTTCGCTGAAGCAGAGGCGGCAGGAGTCGGTGTCGTTGTTGAGCTGAGGCTTGCGACGGGAGATGGCAGTGTGCAGACGGGATTGAATTAGTTTGAGCCACGCGGGCTCGTCGATTGCGTCGCGCGAGACTAGACGGAGGGCGATCTGCGACGTGGGACTATAGAGGGCTGTGCCGAGAAGCAGACCACGGCTGTCAGCTACTGGCACGAGAGAGGGAGGATCGCCCGTGGGGAGCTCGATGGACTCGATGTCGGAGGCGTAGACCCAGAGGTGGCCGGAACGCAGCCGGTCGGCGGCTCGGCGAGTAATGCGGGCGCCGGTGAGTTGGGTGGACGCGAGGGGCCGCGCAGGCTTTGGAGTCTCGTCGGCGTGGGGTCGGGCAGTGCGCGGTTTGGTCATGATTTCTCTGGATTGCTTCTGGCTACTCCTCCAATCCTAATCGTTCTGTACTGCCGAGGGTCGAACCCTCAGATACACGGGAAACACACACCCGGCCTATAATGAAGCATGGCGACGGTCAACCAGTCCGCACCGGCAGAGGTTCCAGGAGCATCCGCCGCTCCCGGAAAAAAGAAGTTACCTGCCGTGTCGGAGAGCGACCAGCAAGCCATCGACCGGCGCATCGAGGCGCTGCTCAAGCAGGTCCAGGCCAATCGCTCCACAGATGACATCTCACTGATTCGCAAGGCATGGGAGTTCTGCGTCCGGCACCATGAGGGGCAGATGCGCGCCTCGGGCGAGCCTTACATCGTGCACCCGCTGGAGGTGGCCGAGGTGCTGGCCGAGATGAAGATGGACTCGACGGCGATCGCCGCCGGCCTGCTGCACGATTCGGTCGAGGACACTCCGGCAACCAACGAAGAGATCCAGGCGAACTTCGGCGACCAGGTGGCACACATCGTCGAAGGCGTCACCAATATCGACAAGATTCAGTTTGCCAACCGCGAAGACCGGCAGGCAGAGAACGTGCGCAAGATGCTGCTGGCCATGGTCTCGGATGTGCGGGTGGTGCTGATCAAGCTGGCTGACCGGTTGCACAACATGCGTACGCTCGAGCATCTGAGGCCCGAACGGCGGGAGGCGATTGCGCGGGAGACGCTGGACATCTATGCTCCGCTGGCTCACCGGCTAGGCATGGGCAAGGTGCGCGGCGAGCTTGAGGATCTGGCCTTCCGCTATACCGATCCTGTCGCCTATGAACAGGTGACGGCGGCGATTGAATCGCGCCGCATCGAGGGCGAGCAGTTTTTGCGCGGCGTGGAGGATACGCTGATCGAGCAGCTGCGCGAGAACAACATCCAGGCGCGGGTTGAGTGGCGCATCAAGAGAATCTACTCGATCTATCAGAAGCTCGAACGCTCGAAGGTCTCCTTCGACCAGGTTTACGATCTGCTGGCAATTCGCGTGATTACGCAGGATGTGGCGGCCTGCTATGCGGTCTTCGGGTTGATTCACACTTTGTGGCGGCCGGTGCCGGGGCGCATCAAGGACTTTATCGCCATGCCGCGCGCCAACCGTTACCAGTCGCTGCACACGACGGTGATGGGAGCCAGCGGGCATCAATTCGAGGTGCAGATCCGTACCGAAGAGATGCACCGGATCGCCGAGGAGGGGATTGCCGCCCACTGGAAGTACAAGGCCGGCGGCGGCGCGGCAGTCACAGCTCGCGATGAGGAGCGGCTGAACTGGATCAGGCAGCTGGTCGAGTGGCAGAAGGAGATGACCGATCCGAATGAGTTCCTCTCCAGCCTGAAGATGGACCTCTATCCGGACGAGACCTACACCTTCACGCCCAAGGGCAAGGTGGTGGTGATTCCGGCCGACGGCACTCCGGTCGACTTTGCATACACGATTCACACCGAGGTCGGCCACACCTGCGTCGGAGCCAAGGTCAACGGCCGCATGGCTCCGCTCAGGACCAAGCTGAGAACCGGCGACATTGTCGAGATCGTCACGCAGAAGGACCATAAGCCGAGCCGCGATTGGCTCACCTTTGTCAAGAGTCCGCGCGCGCGCAACAAGATCAAGCATTGGCTCAATGAAGACCATCGGCGCCGCGCCGTGGAGATTGGGCGTAAGCTGCTGGAGCGCGAAGCCAGGAAGTTCAAGGTGCCGATGGCGCAGATCGGCGACCAGGATCTGAGCCGCATCGCCAAGGAATATAGCCTCGCGACGGCGCTCGATCTGCTGGCGGCGCTGGGGCTGGGCAAGCAATCGGCGCGGCAGGTGCTGAACAAGCTGGCCCCTGGCAGCACGACACAGCCGGAGGCCGACGTTGCCGCTGAGATCAAGCCGGGAACGGCTGAGTCGGCGATGTCCGACACTGTACGCAAGCTGCACCTGACGGGCTCCGATTCGCTGCAGGTGGAGGGGCAGAACGACATGCTCGTCTATCGTGCGCGATGTTGCAACCCGATTCGAGGCGAGGAGATTGTTGGCTATGTGACGCGCGGCAAGGGCGTCGCCGTTCACGCACGGAGCTGCCCCAACGTGCAGAACCTGCTGTATGAGAGCGACAGGCGCATCGCCGTTGAGTGGTCGCGAAAGGCCCCGGCGGCAGCGGGGCAGCCACAGCGCTATCCGGTCAAGATCACCGTCTCGTGCGACGACCGGGCTGGGATGCTGAAGGAGCTGATCGCCGTTTTGGCGGATGATGATTCGAATATCAGCGGGGTGGATATTCGCAAGGACGACAACGGCGAAGCGATTGTCGAGTTGATGGCCGAGGCCGAGGACGTTCACCATTTGAACCGGATGGTTCTCAACCTTCGGCGGGTCCACGGAGTGCGGGCCGTGCAGAGAGCGCAAAAGGTCTAAGTCGTACCGGCATATCGGTGTCTTCAGCGACGGAGGCCGATAACCTTATCTCCAGCTTTTTCCCGCCATTCCAGTGCCGGATTGAGGCTTCTTCCATTTCCAGTCAACTTTCCCGATCCATTTACGTCTAAATGGGTTGGCTGCAGCAGTCAGTTTTCTGCCGACGCTTCCGCAAACAGGCGATTCATTCTCCGATTGTCTTTTTAACCTAACTTCTTAGCCTGGCTTCAATTTGCTTTCTTGCAGTGCTTTGGGATATTGAGATTGGATCCAGGGCAGGCTGATTCCCCCTGCCTTCACCGCGGTTCAGGATCTTCGCCGGTGAACGGACGCGCTGTTTCCTCTCGAGACTCAAGAACCGGCGACCTGGTCCGCATGGCCGCTGAGCGGTCGCCGGAGCTTGAGAGAAGATGTGAGCCGATTGCAACCGCAACGATCTGTTTTCGGGAGTTCAGCTTCCGAAGGAAGGCTAAGGACGGTCATTATGCGTTCAATGAGATTCCTCCCCTATTGCGTCATTTCAGGCGCATTGCTCTGCTCGACGGCCCTGCCTGGAGCTTCGACTTTGGCGGCCCAGGAGGTTGCGCCCACGATCCGGATTGTCAACCGGATCGACGAAAGCCAGCGAGTGACACTGAAGGGCAACACGTACCCGGCAGCCAACGCAAAGAACGATGTTGGGCGGGTCAGCCCGGATCTTCCCATGACCGATCTGATTCTGGTCTTGAGCCGGAGCCCGCAGCAGCAGGCGGCCTTTGAAAAGTTCATCGCCGGGCAATACGACGAGTCGTCGCCGGACTTCCATCACTGGCTTCAGCCGGATGAGGTGGGCCAGAAGTTCGGTCCCGCAGAGAATGACATTGCCGCCATCTCTGCCTGGCTAACTGGGCATGGGTTCTCAGTGGACCAGGTGGCCAACGACCACATGTCGATCCGATTCAGCGGGACGGCGGCTCAGGTGGAGAGCGCCTTTCACACGGAGATTCACAACCTGAGCGTGAGGGGCGTGGCGCATATCGGCAATATGTCGGACCCGCAGATTCCTGCCGCCTTGGCTCCCGTAGTGGTGGGCGTGAAATCGCTGCATAACTTCTTCCCGCACCCTCTACATACGCTGGGCAGCCAGGTGGGAAAGGATGCCACGACCGGAAAATGGAAGCGGGTTGCCGCTGCCCCGTCCACGGCAACCAAGACGCTCGCGACTGGCAAGTCATCGGGCATTCGTCCGCAGTTTGGCATCAGCGTGCCTGCCGGCGGCGGCTTCAGCGCATACCTGGTCGAGGATGTGTCGCCCTATGACTTCGCCACGATCTATAACATTCTTCCTCTTTGGAATGCCGGTACCGACGGAACCGGGCAGACGATCGCGATCGCTGCCACCAGCTCGATTGTGCCAGGAGACGTGACCAGTTTTCGCAGTACCTTTGGATTGCCGGCCTACACGGGGACCCAGCTTGCGCTGGTCTCGGGCAACAGTCAGCCTCCCACGGTTTGCACGGACACCACGGGCACACTCCCTTACTCGTCCAACCCCTGCGGAATTAGCGACCTGGTTGAGAACTCGCTCGATGCCGAGTGGTCGGGAGCAGTCGCCAAAGGCGCGAATATAGTCGTGGTCTCCTCCTACCCCGCTTCGGCCACCGACGATACTCTTTACGATTCGGAGAGCTACATCATCAATCACACGCCGCTAGTGGCTCACATCATGAATGTGAGCTACGGCGTTTGCGAACTGGGCAACGGAACGGCTGGCAACGTCGAGTACTACAACCTGTGGCAGACGGCGGCATCGGAGGGGATTGCCGTCTTTGTGGCTTCGGGTGACTCTGGAGCGGCAAGCTGCGACCAGGGCGGGGATGCTGGCGGAACGCCTTATGCCGCTGAGTTTGGGACCACAGTCAGCGGGGTTGCGTCCACGCCTTACAACACCGCTGTGGGCGGCACCGATTTCAACTGGTGCTCACTGACGAGCACGGCGGAGTGCACACCGGCGCCCTATTGGAACTCGACGAACGCCTCGAATGGTTCCAGCGCCAAGGGGTATGTGCCCGAGGTTCCCTGGAACGACACCTGCGCGAATCCGTTGGCGGCGACGTTTCTTGAGACGGATTGGGCGAACCCGCTGGGGATTAGCGGCGTGACCAGTCCCGAGTTGGCCTGCAATTTTGTCATCTATTACTACCAGAGCATCTACTATTACTACGGAGTCGATCTCTCTCCCTTCGTGGATACGGTGGGCGGCGGTGGCGGAGCGAGCGGGTGCATTGCCAGCACGTCTACCAGCACCACAGACACCTGCACGGCAGGCGCCACCAGCACCGGCGCCACTATCGACCCCGACACGGGCGCGGCGCAGGCATCACTTACTCTGGTCAACAACGGCTGGCCAAAGCCGAGTTGGCAGACAGGGGTTCCCGGCATTCCCGCCGATGGGGTGCGCGATATACCCGATGTGAGCTTCTTTGCCTCCGATGGGTTTCTATCGAGCAGCGCTTACCTGATCTGCGTCTCCGACATTACCAGTTGTACCTATTCGACCACGGTTGAGCCGACTGAGCTTGAGGTGGGCGGAACTTCGGTAGCCTCGCCCACAATGGCAGGCGTGATGGCCCTGATCAACCAGAAGACCGGCTCGACCTCGGGAAGTCCCGGAGTCAACGCGGAACTCTACAAGCTTGCCGCCAAGCAGACCTACTCGGGCTGCAGCGCGGAGACCGTCACCGCAGCAAGTACCTCCTGCTACTTCAATGACATCGACACGGGCAATAACGCCACGCCCTGCGACGACGGCGCGGGGGGATTCATCTCACCCAACTGCACCGTGCTCTACTCCGCCGACCAGGGAGGCTTGGGCATCCTCTCGGGCTACAGCGCCGGAACGGGCTACGATCTGGCGACCGGGCTGGGATCGTTGAACATTGCCAACGTGGTGAACGCCTGGACGGCCACTGCAGGTAGCGCCGCCTCAACCGTTACAGTCGCTCCGGCCAAGAACAGCATCACCGCGGACCAGAGCTTGAACGTAACCGTGACGGTCGCGAGCAGTCCCGCGGGCGGGGCAACACCAACCGGCAGCGTAACGCTTTCCGGCGGCGGCTATACCTCGGCGACGGCGACACTCGCGAGCGGAAGCTACACCTTTACGATTCCGGGAAGCAGTCTGAGCGCGGGTAGCGTAACTCTGACCGCGGCCTACAGCGGAGACGGCACCTATGCCCCGGCGAGCGGCACGGCAACGGTGACGGTGACAAAGCTGACTCCAACCGTATCGGTGACGCCATCGCAAACCACGTTTAACTCGAACCAGCAGATCACCGTGACTGGAACGGTGACCGGCACGAGCGTGACACCGACTGGAACGGTGACACTGTCCGGCGACGGCTATACCTCTGCGCCGGCGACCCTTTCAAGCGGCAGCTACTCGATTACGATTCCTTACAACTCATTTACTCAGAGCGCCACATTTGCTCTCACCGCCTTGTACAGCGGCGACACGGTCTACAACTCGGCTACCGGTTCGGCGAATGTGACAGTCACCTACGTCAAGCCGCTGACTCCAACGGTGACGGTGACTCCCGCATCGACCACCTTGAACTCAGGACAGAGCCTCAAGGTGACAGCAACGGTAAGTGGCAGCGGCGCTACGCCGACCGGAACAGTGCTTCTGTCTGGCGGCGGCTATGCCTCTACGGCTCAAACGCTGGTCGCCGGAACATACGCCTTCACGATTCCGGCAAACACCCTGAATATCGGAACGGACACGCTAACGGTGGCGTTTACCACGGGAGACGCCAACTACGCATCGGGCCTGG
The DNA here is from genome assembly GCA_050010735.1 of Occallatibacter sp. Classification (GTDB taxonomy): domain Bacteria; phylum Acidobacteriota; class Terriglobia; order Terriglobales; family Acidobacteriaceae; genus Telmatobacter. The sequence continues at coordinate 39,812 of JBEKKL010000020.1, forward strand.
GAAATACATCAGTCACGGTCGCGCTATCCACGTTCACGCTCTCGGCATCGGCAGCGACACCGTCCTCGGTCGCGCCCGGTGGTTCAGCGGGTTCGACGATCACAGTGAACACCTCAAACAACTATTCGGGAATGGTCGCGCTGAGTTGCACAGCGGCGACTAGTAACCCGAGCAACACAGGCACGGCGATTCCTACATGCACCTCGACGAATGGTTCGGCGGTGGCCGCGGGAGGAACGGCGACCTTCACCGTCTCCACTTCGGCGCCAACCACCTCGGGAGTGGCGTACCCGATGCTGCCCGGCAAGGGCAAGGGATGGGCAGGCGCGGGCGGCGGCGCGGTTCTGGCTCTGCTCGTTTTCTTGGGGATTCCGGCGAGGCGGCGTAGCTGGCGGTCGATGCTGGGAATCATCATTCTGATGACGGCTCTAGGCGGCCTGTCTGCTTGCGGCGGAGGAGGGGGAACGACAACTACGACAGTTCCGGGAACCGCGGCGGGCACCTACTCCTTCACAATCACCGGAACGGGAACCCCGGCAGATACCCCAGCGCCTACGGCGACATTCTCAGTAGTCGTCAACTAGGTCGATCGGCAAGCACGAAACACTGGCCCTTCCTTGTGGGAAGGGCCAGCGTGTTTGTGGGAGTTTAGTGGGCAGTTGGCAGAGCTGAAGATCAGAGGATCGCGGTTTCAGCGGTAACAAGTTTGAGCCGAGCCGTTCCCTTGCGTGGCGCGATGAAATGCCTGGCACGGGAGGCAATGGCCAGCTTTTCGCGGTCGAGGAGCTTGCGAATCTGGCCACGTGCGTGGTCAGCCCACGGACCGCCCTTGTCGAGCCGGACATAGGCTTGCCAGTGGCGCAGCGCGGAACGCCCCTCGCCTCTGCGCTCATGGGCCAGCGCCAAATTATAGTGGGCGTCGGCGTAGCGCGGAGCCAGGGCGACCGCCTGCTGGTAAGCGGCAATCGACTCATCCAGGCGCTGGAGCTCGTCGAGCACGTTTCCCAGGTCAAAGAAGGCCAGCACATAGGCCGGGTCGATCTCGGTGGCTCGGCGGTAGAGCTGTTCGGCCCAGCGGTAGTCTCGCTGATGAAAGTGAATGGTTCCCAGGTTGATCCACGCCGGTGCGAAGTTGGGGTTGAGCTCCATGATCTGCTCGTAGAGCTGGATGGCTTCGATCTTCTCGCCCGACTCCTCGGCCTGCACCGCGGCCAAAAACAGCTCCTGGACCCCGCGAGGGCCGTTGGGGCCCGGCTTGCGAAGAAGAAGTGCCTCGGATCTGGCCGAGGGCCCGCTGCCCTGCTCCAGACGCTCGAAGTCAAAGAGCAACTGGCCGGTGATGGGGTCGACCACCGTTCCGTCGTGGCGGAAGGCCACGCGGGTTCCGCTCCTCACCAGGCTTGCCTCAACCAGAGGATTGGTCATGCCGGCAACGGCTTTCATGGCCATGATCGACTGGCGGATCGAGGCGGCAGACACGGCCTCGGCGCGCAGCGCACGGAGCGTCCTCAACTGGCCAAGGTCCTGAAAGGAATAGCTTTGAAGCTGAGCGATGAGGCTCGCGCGCTCCCAGCCCTGCAACTGACGAGAGCTGATCTGCAGGATGCGCAGTACGTCCTGGCGGCTATAGCTGGTCACTCTTCCGTGCTCCCTGGGTGGTTCTGGCGGGCGCCTTGAGCCCGATCTCGACTTGTGACTCCGGGCTTTCGACTCCAGCCTCCTGAACTCAGCATTTGGAACAGTACCTGAGGAACCGCTCTTGCTGCGATTATGCCAAGACTCTATGTGGATAAGCAGACGGGAACTACCACCGCAAGAAGAAAATAGGTGGAGAATTGGTGCCTAATTTGGTTCACTTTCTCTTAGAAGTGGTCCGTCCTGTGGAAAACCGAGGAGAAATGCATCAATTCCGAACAAAACCGGATTGAAACGGACGATTCACGACCTGGTGGGTCGAATTCTGCGATCCTGCGTGGCAGGACCGGTCCAAACAGCACAGTTTTACGTGTTAACCAGTTGAAGCGCCAGCGATTGCCTATCTTCACCGTCACCGGCTGGCTAGCCCGCCGTTCCTGCCGCCACGGGCGAAAGCGCACGCAAATGCTCGACTGCGTCGGGTACAACCATCGAAACAAGATCCACATCTGCCTCGGTCGCCGTCCTCAGCAGGCTGAAGCGCAGGCTGGCGCGGGCACGAGTCTTGCCGAGCCCCATCGCCATCAGTACATGGCTGGGCTCCGTCGCGCCGGAGTGGCAGGCCGAACCGCCGCTGACAGCAATGCCCTTCAGGTCAAGCGCGATCACCAGCGCCTCGCCCTCCAGTTGATCAAACCAGAGATTCGTTGTGTTGGCGACGCGCGGGACCTGCTTCTCGCCATCCCGAGCGCCATTCACTCCCGTACCGGGGAGCTTCAGAACTTCGGTCTCGAGCCGATCGCGCAGAGCCGCTATGCGGTCAATCGTTCCATCTTCGAGCGTTAGCATGGCCAGCTCGGCAGCCTTGGCCAAGCCCACGATCCCCGGCACGTTCTCGGTACCAGCACGCCGCCGGCGCTCATGGCTTCCGCCCACAATCAGCGAGTCAAGCGGCGTTCCACGCCGCAAAAACATCGCGCCCACGCCCTTCGGCCCGTACATCTTATGGGCGCTGACCGAACAGAGATGGCATCCAAAGCGGCGCACATCGAGCGGGACCTTGCCTGCGCCTTGAACCGCATCTATGTGAAAGAAGACACCCGCGTCACGCGCAATCCTGCCGATCTCTTCCACCGGCTGCAGGACGCCCGTCTCGTTATTCGCCAGCATGACGCTGATCAGCCGCGTCTCCGGCTTCAGAGCGCGCTGGATCTCTGCCGGGTCGATGAGTCCGCTCGGCCGCGGCGCGATGAGACTCGTTTCGACGCCATGCGAAGCCATGCGCTCGGCCGTTGCCATAATCGCAGAGTGCTCAATCGAGGTAGTAATAAAGTGATCGCCCGGTCGCAGCAATCCGAAGACGGCCGTGTTGTCGCCTTCGGTGCCGCCCGAGTTGAAGATCACTTCGGCATCGTGGCAGTTGAAAAACTCCGCCACCGTTGCACGGGCGCGATCCACCGCAGCATGCGCCTGCTGTCCATCAAGATGAATCGAAGAGGCGTTGCCGAAGCGCTCCATCCAATACGGACGCATCGCCTCCAACACCTCCGGGTGCAGAGGCGTGGTGGCATTGGCGTCCATATAGACACGCTTCACAGGCAAATCAACTCCTGATGGAATTGTACGGGAATTGAGATTTTCCAGGCTCGCGCGGTCTTAGCCTAACGCCTCGATGACTCGATCGAGCGCAATTTCCCAAGGCGCAAGCCGAACGCCAAATCTCGCGTCTAGCCTTGCATTCGACAAGACAGAATTGTGCGGCCGTTTTGCCGGCGTCGGATACTCCGCGGAAGTTATAGGAGTTACCATCGGAGCTTTGCCATTTAATAACTTCACTGCGCGAGTAAAGATAGCTTGCGCAAAACCGCACCAGGAGACCGAACCCGAACAAGTCATGTGGTAAAGTCCGGCCCACTCCTCCACTGCGCCGAATTGTCCCGCCATAACTCCGCTGACGATTTCGCGGGTCGCCCGGGCGAGTTCGATCGAGGTTGTCGGTGAGCCGATCTGATCGTCGACGATGGAAAGCTGATCGCGCTGTCCCGCGAGGCGCAACATGGTGAGCAGAAAATTCGCGCCGTGCGGCCCATAAACCCAACTCGTGCGAAAGATAAGAACCCTGCCCCCCGTCTGAAGAATGGCCTCTTCGCCAGCCAGCTTACTCGCTCCATAGGCGTTCAGCGGCGCTGGAGTATCCTCTTCTGTCCACGGCCCTTGTTTTGCGCCATTGAAGACATAATCGGTGGAGTAATGCACTAGCAAGGCGTCTGACCGCATCGCCTCCTCGGCCAGGATCCGCGGCGCATCGGCGTTAATTGCATGGGCCAGCTTCTGCTCCGACTCGGCGCGGTCGACCGCGGTGTATGCGGCGGCGTTAAGAATGATTCCCGGCTCGACGCGGCGCACAAGAGCCCGCACCTGATCCGCATCGGCGAGGTCCACGCTTTCGCGATCGACGCCGATGACCTCATTCCAGCCCTGAAAGCTGCGCTGAAGCTCAACGCCAACCTGTCCTGCGTTACCAATGATGAGAATACGCGGCCGGTCACTCACGCGAAGACCTCCGCATCGCGAAGCAGCGAGCCCTGACGATCCTTCTCCGAGACGATGACATCCTCCGCGGCGATAGGCCACGGAATCGCTAACTCAGGATCGATCCAGAGAATGGTTCTCTCCGCAACCGGCGAGTAATAGTCAGTAACTTTATAAGAGAATCTGGTATCGTCGGCCAAGGCGAGAAACGCGTGACCGAAACCTTGCGGAATCCATAGCATCTCGCCTTTTTCGTCATCGAGCCGGGCGGCAAAATAACGGCCAAAGTTACTAGAGGACCGGCGCAAATCTACAGCCACATCGAGCACCGCGCCTTGGGTAACTCGCACGAGCTTTCCTTGCGGTTGAGTAATTTGATAGTGAATGCCGCGTAACACATTCTTCTTCGAGACAGAGAAGTTATCCTGCGGCCACTCCGTCGGAAGCCCAGCCTCTGCCATGCGGCGCTGGTTAAAGGTCTCATGGAAAGCGCCCCGGTTGTCGCGATAGATCGTCGGAGTGATCAGCATAACTCCAGGCAGAGAAGTCTCTGTGACCTTCATGGCTTCACCGCCGCAGCCGCAAACTGCGAGTCCCGCAACAGGGCGAGCAGATACTGTCCATAGCGGCTCTTGCTGCATTCTTCCGCGAGCGATTGCAACTCCGATGCACTGATAAAGCCCTGGCGGTATGCGATCTCCTCAGGACAGGCGATACTGAGCCCCTGCCGCCGCTCGATCGTATGAACAAAGAGCGCGGCCTCCAGCAGAGACTCCTGGGTGCCCGTGTCGAGCCAGGCCATTCCTCGGCTCATCATCTGAACATTCAAGAGACCCCGGTCGAGATAGCACCGATTCAGGTCGGTGATTTCGAGTTCTCCGCGCGCCGATGGCTTCAATGAATGGGCAAAGTCCACAACCTTGTTGTCATAGAAATAAAGTCCGGTGACCGCATAGTGGGACTTAGGCTCCTTCGGCTTTTCCTCAATGCTGATGGCGCGGCCCGCACTATCAAACTCCACCACGCCATAGCGCTCGGGATCTTCAACCTGATAGGCAAAGACGGTTGCCCCGCTTTCCAGCTTGGCAGCCTGCTGTAACTGCTGTGAGAATCCCTGGCCATAAAAGATGTTATCGCCGAGAATCAGCGAACATGCATCGCCCGCGATAAAATCGCGGCCAATCAGAAAGGCCTGTGCCAATCCATCTGGACTAGGTTGAACGGTATGGCTGATATGAATGCCCCACTGGCTGCCGTCGCCCAATAACTCCTCAAATCGGCCGGTCTCTTGTGGGGTGGCGATAATCAGTATCTCGCGCAAGCCAGCCAGCATCAGAGTGCTCAGCGGATAGTAGATCATCGGCTTGTCATAGACGGGCAGCAGCTGCTTCGAAACAACTCTGGTGACCGGATACAAACGCGTACCAGATCCGCCAGCAAGAATGATTCCTTTCATCCTGCGACACGCTCCGAATAGTTTGTTCTGATCCACTCGAGATAGGCGCCGGTGCGGACACCCTCAATCCACTCTGGATGGTCCAGGTACCAGCGAACTGTCTTGCGGAGACCGCTTTCGAAGACCTCTGCCGGACGCCATCCCAGTTCGAGGCTTATCTTCGACGCGTCGATAGCATAGCGGCGATCGTGTCCCGGACGATCCTTTACAAAAGTGACGAGTTGCTTGCGCGGAGCAAGCGATGGATTGGGACTCATCTCATCGACAAGATCGCAGATCGTCTTCACAACGTCGAGATTCTTGCGTTCGCTGTTTCCACCGATGTTATATGTCTCGCCCACACTACCCTTTTCTAACACTGTGCGAATTGCCGCACAATGGTCTTCCACAAATAGCCAGTCGCGCACGTTGGCTCCATCGCCATAAACCGGCAGTGGTTTGCCTTCAAGCGCATTCAAAATCATCAGTGGAATAAGCTTTTCGGGAAACTGAAATGGCCCATAGTTATTCGAGCAGTTTGTAGTGAGAACCGGTAGTCCCCAGGTATGATAGTAGGCCCGAGCCAGATGGTCCGAGCCGGCCTTCGATGCCGCATATGGGCTGTTGGGCGCATAGGCCGTAGTTTCGCTGAATGGTGGTTCGTCGGCCGTGAGAGATCCGTAAACTTCGTCGGTCGAGACATGCAGAAAGCGGAAGGCCCTTTGGTCAGATTGGTCCAGTTCCGACCAGTATCGACGAGCCTGCTCCAACAACACCTGAGTTCCTAATACGTTGGTGCGAATGAAAGACTCAGGGGAAGTGATCGAGCGGTCTACATGGCTTTCCGCGGCGAAGTGAACGATGGCTTTCGGTCGATGTTCCCGCAGGATTGACTCGACGCAGCTCGCATCGCAAATATCGCCCACCTTCAGCAGATAGCGCGAGTTCCCTTCCAAAGAGAATAAGTTCGCGGGATTCCCGGCATAAGTCAAGAGGTCGAGATTAATAACTGGTGAACTTGTCTCTTTAATTAAATGTAGGATGAAATTCGAACCAATAAACCCGGCTCCGCCCGTGACCAATATCGAATCGCGCATTCGCCTCCTTTATTCCGCAATTCTATCTCACGTCACCCGTAGTCGCCACACTCTTCGCGGAGCGGCGGTTGCGATCACTGAGATTATCTGCCTCCGTCGACCGCCGCCGGACCGCTTCCTCGGCGAAGCTCCGATCTTGACAGAGGCCCGATCGCCTCGCGTCCATCGGCGCCACAATCCCCTAACTGATTGATTTAAAGACATCTACGGGGTTTGGCTTCCGCGCACATTCCGCGTGCCGCGGTTTTCCGCTTCCTTCACGCCTCCATCTCTGTCATACTCGATAGTGTCCACCTCGTACGGCCAATACCAACAATCGAAAAGTGAGGTTGCATTGATGTCGGCAAAGTATGTCTTTGTGACAGGCGGAGTTGTGTCCAGTTTAGGCAAGGGTCTGGCAGCCGCCTCGATCGGCTGCCTGCTTGAGAGCCGCGGTCTGCGCGTCAATATGATGAAGTTCGACCCCTACCTCAATGTCGATCCGGGCACGATGTCACCCTTCCAGCACGGCGAAGTATTTGTCACCGACGACGGCGCCGAGACGGACCTCGATTTAGGACACTACGAGCGATTCACTCACGCGCCGCTATCGCGCGACAACAATCTCACAACTGGACGCATCTATGAGCAGATCATTCTCAAGGAGCGGCGCGGCGACTATCTGGGCAAGACGGTCCAGGTCATTCCCCACGTGACCAATGAGATTAAAAACGCCATGCGCAAGGTCTCCTCAAATGGCGCCGACGTGACGATTGTCGAGATTGGCGGCACAGTGGGCGACATCGAGTCGCTGCCCTTTCTTGAGGCGATCCGGCAGATGCGCCAGGAACTGGGCCGCGAGAATACCGTATTCGTCCACCTCACGCTGGTGCCCTGGATCGCCGCCGCACAGGAGTTGAAGACCAAGCCGACGCAACACTCGGTCAAGGAACTGCTCTCGATCGGCATTCAAGCCGACATTCTGATGTGCCGCTCCGAGCGCCCGCTCAGCGTTGAGATAAAGAAGAAGATTGCCGCATTCTGCAACGTTGAAGAGCGAGCTGTCATCGGAGCGCGGACCGTGCCCTCCATCTACGAAGTGCCCCTCGGCTTTGCCACCGAAGGGGTGGATGATCTCATCCTCAAATATCTGCACAAAGAGGCGCCGGAGGCCAACCTCACCGAGTGGAAGGCGCTGGTCGACCGCTGCTATAACCCAAAGGACGAGGTTCACATCGGCATCGTCGGAAAATATGTCGAGTACGAGGATAGTTACAAATCTCTGAAAGAAGCGCTGACACATGGCGCAGTCTCGCAAAATCTGAAGCTCAAAGTAACATGGATCGAGGCCGAGGGCTTGGAATCGAAGTCTCCCCAGGACCGGAGTTATGAGCCGCAGTTAGAGGGCTTCGATGGAATTCTGGTTCCCGGCGGCTTTGGCAAGCGCGGTATCGAAGGTATGTTGAATGCCATTCGCTACGCACGCGAGAAACAGATTCCTTACTTTGGCATTTGCCTCGGCATGCAAACCGCCTGCATCGAGTTTGCCCGCAATGTCTGCGGTCTCAACGAGGCAAACTCCACCGAATTCGACCCCGCGTGCAAACATCGCATCATTTACAAGTTGCGTGAACTGCTCGGAGTCGAGGAGATGGGCGGCACCATGCGGCTTGGGGCCTGGACCTGCATTCTTGGGGAAGATACGCTGGCTTCCAAAGCTTACGGCGGCGCGAAGGAGATCAGCGAACGCCACCGTCATCGTTACGAGTTCAATCGGGAGTATGAGGCCCTGCTGACCGGCGGCGGCCTCCGCTTAAGCGGCACCACTCCCGATGCCACCTATGTTGAGATCGTTGAACTCCCAGGCCATCCGTTCTTTTTGGGTTGCCAGTTCCACCCTGAATTCAAATCCAAACCTCTGGAGCCGCATCCGCTTTTCCGCGAGTTTATAACTGCCAGCTACAAAAATCGGCCGAAAAAACTTGCATCGGAATCCAAAGAAGATTCGCGGGAAACTAGGATCTTACAATCCTGAAGAAGGAAGATACTGACTCAAGCCCACGCGTCCAGAGTTACAAACTCGCGCGTCTTCTTATAGCTATTGATTAGCTGGCCCGCGGCAGCGATCGAAGAGGCACGGATCGCGGCGCTTTCCTTATGTCCGCCATCATGCAGGACGATATTTGCGGCGCGACCGCGTCGAGCCAGACGATCGATTCTGCGAGTCAAACGGTTGGCAATGGCTTCGGCAGGCGGATTCTCCCAGTCGTTGGTCATTGCATTCCAGAGGACCGGAACCATACCCAGACGCCGCGCAACCCGCAGCACTGCCGGCCGGCGCGCGCCAAAAGGCGGACGGAAGAAGCAAACCGGCGCGCCGATGATCTCTTCGAGGGTCTTGCTCGTGAGCGAGAGTTCATCCTCGATGGTCCCAGTCGAAGCAATCGCAAGGTTGGGATGGCTCCAGGAGTGATTGCCGATGAGATGCCCGGCCGAGGCAATCTCGCGCACCAATGCCGGCTCGGCCTCGGCGCGCCTGCCCAATAAAAAGAATGTCGCGCGAACTCCGTGGCTCGCCAGCGTCTCCAGCAGTCGCGGTGTCCAAGCCGGGTTCGGGCCGTCGTCGAAGGTGAGCGCCAATTCGTTGGGGCGTGGCGAAGCGATGAGCGTCGGGCCGAAGAGCTGCGAGGCCGGCCACATCGCGGCATAGGCGCAGCCGCCGGCCGCCAAGCCGAGTCCGCCCGCAACGCCAAGTCCCATAGCAACAGGTGAAAGCATTGTCTCTTTCAGTGTGGCTCGACGGGGCGGTGAAGGGCAAGCCCATCGCTCTTCGCGGCCTCGATAGCTTCAGCATATGCGCTGCGACCGCCCGATTCAGACGATGTAAGTCGCTTCCGTACACAACTATGAAATTGAGACAGCCACGTTGCCGTAGAGAGTGGGTTAGGGCGTATACTCGTCTTGTTCGGGTCGCATCCTGAGTCGACGGAGCGGCACTGGAGGTCATCATGAGCATCACCAACTTCCCCGGCGGAAGCGCGTCCACTCCGCAGGGCATCCCAACGACAAAAGTCACAATGCCCGCGCTCGGCGAGATGAAGCGCCAGGGCAAACCCATCTGCGCTCTTACTGCCTACGACTACTCGACTTCTCGCCTGGCGGATGAGGCGGGCGTCGACCTGATTCTCGTAGGCGATTCGCTGGCCATGGTGGTTCTCGGCCACGAAAACACGCTCGCCGTCACCGTGGACGAGATGCTGCACCACACACGCGCCGTCCGGCGGGCAGCACGCCGCGCACTCATCGTCGCCGATATGCCCTTTGGCAGCTACCACGGCACGGTTGGCGAGGCGGTGGCAAACGCCGTCCGCTTTGTGAAAGAGGCGGGGGCCGAGGCAGTCAAGATCGAAGGGCCGCGAGTGGAGTTGGTGAGCGCGCTATGCGAGGCGGAGATCCCAGTGGTGGGACACCTGGGGCTGACGCCTCAGAGCATTCATCGCATGGGAGGCTATCGCGTGCAAGGGCGCAATGCAGACGCGGCACTGTCGCTCAAGGCCGCGGCCCGGTCACTGGCAGAGGCGGGCGCAGGCGCATTGGTGCTCGAGGGTGTTCCGCGCGAGGTGGCTGCGGCGATCACAGCCGAGCTTCCGATTCCGACCATCGGAATTGGCGCCGGACCGGATTGCGACGGGCAGATCCTCGTCTTCCACGATCTGGTTGGTCTCACCTTTGCGCCTGCCCCCAAGTTTGTGCGGCGCTACGCCGACGCAGGAGCGCTCATCCGCTCAGCGATTGAACATTATCGAGAAGATGTGACACACAGGGAGTTTCCGTCAGACGAAGAGAGCTACCACCTTCCCGAGGCGGCGCGGCGTGCTCTCGAAGCAACCAAAAAGACGGAGACATTAAGAAAGGCCTGATGGAGATTCTGCGGACTGTCGTTGAACTGCGTCAATGGTCTCGTGAAGAGCGGAAGAGCGGCAAGACGATTGGCCTGGTGCCAACAATGGGCGCGCTGCATGCGGGTCACGGGTCGCTGATTCGCGCTGCGGCTACCGAGTGCGATGTGGTTGCCGCGAGCATCTTTGTAAACCCCACGCAATTTGGCCCCAACGAAGATTTCGATCGCTATCCGAGAAGCTTTGAGGCCGACTGCGCGCTGGCCGAGGCCATGAGCGCCTCGGCGATCTTCGCTCCGGCAGTGGAGGAGCTTTACCCAACCGGCGCGGCGACGTTCGTCGAGGTCGATGGGCTGAGCAGCCGCCTCGACGGCCACTCTCGCCCTGGCCACTTTCGCGGCGTAGCCACCGTTGTTGCCAAATTGCTGATTGCTGCCGAGCCGGACCGGGCCTTCTTCGGCCAGAAGGACGCAGCGCAGGTCGCCGTACTTCGCCGGATGGTAAAAGACCTCCATCTCCCCGCTGAAATTATCGTCTGTCCCATCATCCGCGAGACGGATGGACTTGCGCTCAGCTCGCGAAACGTCTACCTCAGCGCGAAAGAGCGCAAACAAGCGCTCGTGTTGAGCCGGGTGGTTTGGTTGATTGAGTCGATGGCTGCCGGTGGGGAGCGTGACTCCCGCGTGTTGATGGAGGCTGCTCGGCGAGCCTTTTTGAGCGAACCAGAGGTACGCGTGGATTACATCGAGCTGGTAAATTGGACCACCTTGGAGCCGGCCGAGGTCGCCGCTCCCGGTTCGCTCTTTGCCGTGGCCGCCTACACCGGAAACACCCGCCTGATTGACAACACGGTCCTTTCTTAGGACAGATAAGCGACCTCGGACATAAAGGTTCCCAGTTCGGCTCTCCCGTACCCAACCATGATCAATCCTCGATGACTCATCAAGAAAAGACAAATTAATTAGTTTAAATAATATCCATATGACTTAATTTGTTAGCAAGCTATGGAGTCTCTTTGGTAGCGATGATTGAAGTTCGTGCCATTGGAGGCGCGCGGGCTCGTGTGTTTTAGTCGTTGCATCTGGATGTGCTCAGGTTGCATTCTGATTTCATGCCGGAACTGCCCGACATCTCCGCCTACATCGCCGCGCTTGAGGCGCGCATCCTCGGGCGACCGCTCGAAAAGGTGCGGCTGGGCAGCGTCTTTCTATTGCGAACTGTCGAACCTCCACTCGAAAGCGCCGACGGGCGCAACGTCCACGAGATTCGTCGCGTCGGCAAACGCATTGCGATCGGGGTCGACGGCGATCTTTGGCTGGTGATCCACCTGATGATCGCCGGCCGGTTGCATTGGCGTCCGCCTAAAGCGAGGCTGGCGGGGCGAAACGCTCTTGCGGCCTTCGATTTTCCTTCCGGATCGTTGGTGCTCACCGAGGCCGGAAGCAAGCGCAGGGCGTCGCTGCACGTCTTGCAAGGCGAGGAAGGATTGCGGTCAATCGATCCCGGCGGCGTGGAGGTTTTCTCGGCCGATCTTGACGGATTCCGCGCAGCATTGACCGCTGAGAATCGCACCCTCAAGCGAGCGCTCACCGATCCCCGGCTGATCAGCGGCGTGGGCAACGCCTACTCCGATGAGATTCTGCATGCAGCCCAGCTGTCGCCGATCGCTCTGACGCAGAAGCTCAAACCCGAGGAGTGGGAGCGGCTCTTCGTTGCTACGCGATCAATTCTCACTCTTTGGATCGACCGGCTGCGCCGCGAAGCAGACAACGCCTTTCCTGAGAAGGTGACGGCCTTTCGTCCCGAGATGACCGTGCATGGCCGATTTGGGCAACCGTGCTCGCGGTGCGGTGAGAAAGTGCAGCGCATTCGCTATGCCGATAACGAGACCAACTATTGTGCATACTGCCAGACTGGCGGCAAGCTATTGGCCGATCGAGGTCTCTCGCGCCTGCTGAGAGCCGATTGGCCGCGAACGCTCGAAGAGCTGGAAGCATTGAAGCGGCGATAACCTTCCGAGGGCGGCCACTCCGCAATTCCGCTTGACACTCCGCTCCCCTCTGCTGCAAAGTCAACTGCGCGACTCCATTCGGTCCGCCTCACCATGCTCTTTCGGATGGAAGCGCATATCTTCCCCTTTTGCGAGGTCTCCCAATGCATCACCTCCACCTCAATCACGCAGCGATTCTGGTTGCCGCCTTGGTCCAGTTTTTCCTTGGTGCGCTCTGGTACTCGCTCTTCTTCGTCAAGCCGTGGATGGCGTTCACGGGCCATACGAAGGGCGAAAAGCCAAAAGGCATCGCGGTCGCCATGCTCTCGTCTTTTATCGGCGCTTTGCTGATGTCTTTTGTGCTCGCGCATGTCGTGATCTGGTCGGGCGCGACGACGCTCGGCTGGGGTGTCCTGGTAGGCTTCATCTGCTGGCTGGGCTTCATCGCCGGCCCGCTCTTCTCGGAGACAATCTACGAAAAACGCCCCTACGGGCTCTTCTTCATCAATGGCGGTTACTGGCTTGCGGTGTTGCTCATCTCCAGCGCGTTGTTTGCGGTCTGGCATTGAGCCCTGGCAGGCATGTAACTTCGGACCCTGGCGCTAAAATCGACCCATGAGCAAACAAGCGATTGCAACAAACAATGCACCTGCAGCCATCGGACCCTACTCGCAGGCCGTCCGCGTAGGAAACCTCCTCTTCACTGCCGGCCAGATCGGAGTCGACCCGGCTACCCAGCAGGTGGTCGCGGGTGGTGTGACCGAGCAGACCACTCGCGTGCTTGAAAACCTGATGGCCATCCTTGCTCAAGCTGGATCGGACTTGTCTCAGGTGGTCAAGACGACGGTCTTTCTGAAAACCATGAACGACTTTGCGGCCATGAATGCGGTTTACGGCGAATATTTCCTGGGCGGGGGACCTTCCTGGCCCGCGCGCAGCACCGTCGAGGTTGCCCGGCTGCCCAAGGATGTACTGGTCGAGATCGAATTGATCGCCGAGATACAACCCCCTGCCTCAGAGATGCATTCTTCCTCTTCGTACGTTGTTCCCCCCATTTAGACGAGGCGATCTCGTCCAGGAGGCACGTGATGAACGATGCGACTGGAAAGACCGGGACCGAAGGGACGGTTCAGCACACCGAGGCCGAGTGGCGTGCGCTCTTGACGCCGGAGCAGTACCGGATTCTTCGCGAAAGAGGCACCGAGCGCGCCTTCACTGGCGCTCTCACGCAGAACCACGAGACAGGAAACTACCATTGCGCAGGCTGCGGAGCACTGCTGTTTACCAGCGGCGCCAAGTTCGATTCCGGATGTGGGTGGCCGAGTTTCATGATTCCGGCCGATTCCAAGGCCATAGCCGAGCGCGAAGATCTGAGCTTGGGAATGCGGCGCGTCGAGGTCACGTGCGCATGCTGCGGCGGCCACCTGGGCCATCTCTTTCCCGACGGACCGCGGCCGACCGGATTGCGCTATTGCATCAACTCCGGCTCGCTCACCTTCGAACGCGCCCAGCCAGCGTCTTAGAGCGGGAAGAGCGTGTCGGAAGTCGACAGGATGGTAGTCACGCGGGAGCGTCGGCGGGGCTGCTGGGGATCTGGTGACGCCAGCAGCCCGGCGATCTCGCGCAGCTCTGCGCGCGCATGTGCAATCGTCGCTGCGACCTTCCCCTGAATGTGAGCCGACTGCGGCTGACCCGCGTCGAAGGCAAGCAGCTCTGATCTCGATGGGGAATCCTGCTGCGGTTGCTGTTGCGGGACCGGCTCAAGCACCGGGCGGGTAGCCTGCGACTGCTGCAGCGCCAGCCGCGCGCCGGCCAGCGTATAGCCTTCGATGTGGACCAGATGCTTGATCTTGAGAGCCAGCTCAACGTCACGGCGGCGGTAAAGTCGCTGTCCACTACCGCTCTTGTTGGGTCTGAGCTGAGAAAACTGAGTCTCCCAGAAGCGCAAAACGTAGGTCTCCACGCCGCAGATGCGCGCCACATCGCCGATCTTGAAATAAAGGCGGTCCGGAATCGCAGGCGGGTCGAGAACGCGTTTTTTGGTCTGCTGCAAGGCCATAGTCACGGCGGGGAGTGAGCCGCGTCCCTGGGCAGAAGCCCCGCTCTAGAGGGATTATAGGCCACAAAATGCACCACATGTGAAGCAAAATCTAAGCGCGCCGCCGAAGCCTCCGAGGGAAATAACTAGTTTCGCAGCTTCCAGCCAGGATCGCCCGGCGCCTTGAGCGATTATTACTGCTTCTTGAGAACAGCCGCGCTCTTTTCGTCCGAGAGGATGGCAGACTCAAACCCGCGAAATTCGAGGGCCCGGGCCGGCGGCAGCTCAACTTGACGGACGACGTATTCACGCTCGTAGTGGAGGAGGTTTCCGTTGACCGAGACCTTGGAGTGGTAACTTGCGAAGTCCATGTCGAGGTTGACGGGGTCTGGAGTCTCATCGACGACGTAGCCCGCAGGAATTGCGATGTCGAAGCTGTCCCGCCAGCGCCCTGTGGCCTCAAGGTCGATGGGATAGATCCGTGGTTTGTCATCGAAAGGCCGGGCCAAAGAGCCAACCACACGGGGACGCACGAGCACGAGCGGACCCGCCTGATGGGAGTATTGGTGCGAGGTAACTTTGTAGTGGAATTCGAGTGGCTTATCGAGGACCGGCGGCTGGATGAACTGAAATGAGTCCAGAGTCACGCCGGGAAGTGTCTCTGCTACGTACTTCTCCCAGAATTCGCGGCGCTCCTTGTCGTCGGTGTATTTGAGAAACAGCCGGAATTCGCCGCCTTCAGGGCCAATGTGCGAGGTGTCTACGGAGCCGGTCAGCGTACCGTCGGAGGCCAGCGTAAACGACCCCTTTTGTTCAGTTCCGTTGGCATCGGGATCGAGCACAGGTAGAGCGACAATTTGGCTCGCCGCGCCCGCGGCCAGGGTTCCATAACCGCCCTGCTCATAGAAAGGAAGATTGCCGACCGGCGTGCGTTCGTTGGTGGGATCGAAGATGAGGTAGCGCTTGCCGTCCTTGGCCTTGACAATTGCCTTGAGACGCGGATCCCGAACATCGGCGGGCACCTCAATGGCAGTGATCATGTGATTGCCGTACATGGACGGCATCTCGGGATCGACGACATCGCGGCGATCATCGACAGGCATATAGAAGGCATCAATGCCGGCGGCCTGGAGCATGGAGATGAGAATTGTAGTCTTGTCCTTACAGTCGCCGTAGCGATTGCGGAAGATATCCGAGGCAGGGTGAGCCTGCCAGCCGCCGATCCCTCGCTCCACGACAAAGTAGCGGATGTTCTTCTGGATGTATTCGGTGATACGGCTGAGTTTGGTATAGAAGTCGGGTGCGCCAGCAATGAGGCTCTGTGTCTGGGCAACGATCTCTGGCGAGGGATCGGGGCGATTTGCCTCCAGCTTGGTTACCCACTGGCCGATGGCGCGCCACTGATTGTCCTTGCCTTCGACGGCGGCATCGCCCCACTGGACGGACATGCGCGCGGCGATGGCAGCCCATTCCGGACGGGACTTCACATCGCGCAGATCGAGTGCATGTACGTCTTTCAACTCCCAACGCCAGTGATTTGGTGCGACCTCGACGGGCTTCACGGGCTCGAATCGGTGCCATGCTTCGGCGTGAGCGCGGCCCGGAGGCAGATCGACCTCGAGAGCTTGAAAGACGAACGGCAGCGATCCTTGAAAGCTCCATACTGTCTCCTGTTGATAGGGTGCAAGCAACTCCTCTGACTCACAGATGATGGTTGCGCCCACATCGGCGGCTGGAGGATGAAGAATGCGCGCTTTGCGGGTTGAGAGCATGACGCTCTGACTGGAATCTCCCACGTCGGCGAAGTCGGTCTCCTGCGCCGGGTACTGCTTTTCGTCAGCGCCGATCGTCCAGGCTCGGAAGTAATTGATCTTCTCGTCCACGTCGTAGGAGACTTCGCAGCCTGCATCTCGGCGGCCCTGCGGCTTGAGGATGCGAACGGCCGTACGTTCGCGCTCGGTGGCGCGGCCCTGGGCGTCGATACTCTCAACATACTCATCGAACAAGATAACGGCGGCGGCATCCTTGGCGTATTCCGGCGTTTTGGTCTTGGCCGCCTCAAGTCCCCAGTCGGGAATCGGCTTGTCTTTGTTGAACAAACCCGCGAAGCTCATGCCCGTGGCAACGCACAGCAACGCGAAGAAGACCAGGATCGAACGGAGCGGTTTGGATGAAAGCTGGCAACGCATAATCAGTTTCCTTTTGCAATCGGCGCGCGGCTGAGAACAAGTTGTTGTTGATCGGCTGTGGCGACCTTCAGATAAAAGTCGTGAAGGTTGTGATAGTCCTTCGGATCCAGCACGGTAAAGTTATAGGCCAAAATGCGGCCCACACTAACGGAACTGCCATTTGCTTTGAAATGGATCTTTAACTGGGCATGATCGGGCCATGGGACTTCGGAGTCCGCCGGTGTACTTTCAAGGCTGAATCCGGGCGGCAGATGATAGGTTACCTCGTCATGGATCATTTCAGGGAAGTGAACGTCGACGGGAACGGAGCGCTTATCCTGCGCAACAAAGGGGTGCCTGGCGCGAGACTCAAAAAAGAGACCTGGGAGAAAGCAGTGTTTTCCGGTCGCAGAGCCGAGGCTACCGCTGACCTCAACGATGCCGACAAGATCCTGGGATGAGTCATCCAAAGCACTAAACTGATCGAATTGCGCGTCGATGCCGTCGGGAAGGTCATCGCGCATGGACTCGATGAACTGATTTCTGACCTCCGACTCGTCGTTCTCCAGGGCGAGTTGACGCCAGCGCAGAGCCTGCTGGCCTGTCATTGTCACGCGCACTGTTCCCTTCACACTCCCAGCGTCATCGATCGACAGGTCAGCAGACCGCTGGATAGACGACTCCTTATAGGTGAGAAGTCGAGTGTGCGCGATGACGGCGCCCTTCTCAGTGAGTTGCAGACCTGCAGCGAACGTGTGCTTCCAATTCAGGCTGCCGAAAGGGCACATCTTCTGGCCGGGATCGACATAGACATCTTTGCCATCAATGACCACATCGACGATATAGTCATCGAACTGATGAAGGGACAGATAGCCCTCGTCGAAGATCGCGCGGTCGCGATTGACTACGAGTAACGGCCAGGCTTTGAGACCGGCGGCGCGTGCCATGGCAGCGTAGAGCAGAGCGAGATCGTCGCCTGATCCGCTCTTCTGCTTCCATACATCTTCTACCGAATTGATATCCTTGAGCTTCTCTTTTTTACGTTCTGCTTTGGATTTCCTGCGGCTGAAGTCAGTGTTATCGAGTTTCTGGACCGCGTCATAAATTTTGATAGCCTTCTGCTGCTCGCTATCGCCCGGAGCAATGATCTCGACCACGTCCTTTTTGAGATGACCTGACGGGTTTGTGATTCCCTTGATTTCCAAGGCCCACCGGTTACACTCGTCCCTCCAGAAATCCTTAACGTTTGAATATCTCAAAATGTAAGGGGAGTAAGAGGGATAGAACTCCACGCGCCACGTCAGCGCGTTGATCGGCGGCATCCAGTCCTCATCAGGCTCAGGTGGAACGTCAGCGACGTCGAGCATGAATCCGCCGTCTTTCTCCACCACCTTGGCGCCGGATCCAATCGAGGCCGTGTACAGCAGGTTGGTATACCACTTTCGTATCACGTAGTGCGCCTTGCGGACGAAATACGGGTGCTGAATCCACCATGTCGGCGCAGATGAATAATCGGAAAGCCGATACCGGTATTCCAGAATGCTGCCAACCTCAACGCCAGGCAAAGTGAAAACGACGGAATCCTCCTCAAAGCCTTTGGTCTTGAACTGCATGAGATCCTCAGGTTTGACGTTCAGAGGAATGACAGTTCCATCGGCGTGGATAGTGCGCCCCTGGACTCCCGAGATTATGTCGACACCAGGACGGAAGGGGATCCTTACCGTGGCCAGATCTTTTCCCTTCTCCGTGAGCACCTTGATGCGGAAGTAGAAGCTTGGGGTCGGATCGGCGATTTCCTCTCTGTAGAGGTAAATGGCAGCTGCGCCGGGAGCTTTGGGCTCAGCGGTCATCTTGAGCTCTTCCTGAGTCGGCTCCTGAAACTGGGCGCAAAGAACCGTCGGCGCCATCAGTGCAAGCAGCAGAAATAGATCGCGTATCCGAAGAGTGATTCGCATCATCAGTTGCCGTTCGCTCCCTGGACTCCTGTGAGGACAAGCTGTTGTTGGTCGGCGGTCGCCACTTTCTGGTAGAAGCCGCGGAGATCGTTGTATTCCGAAGCCTCGGCGGTGGTGAAGGCGCGCGCAAACTGGCGGACAATGGTGACCTTGCCAGGAACGGAAATCACCTTTGTGGCATAGGCGGCATGGTCTGGCCACGAGGTCTTTGTGGCCTGTGGTGCGCCCTCCACTGTCAAGCCAGCCGGAAGATGATAGACAATCTGGTCGTTGATCTGTTCGTCGTAGAGCATATCGACCGGTTCCAGGCGCTTCTCTTGATCTACAAAATGCCGGTCGCGCGTCTCGAAGAAGGAGCCGGGGAGCAACAGGCGTTTGGATGTTGCCACGCCGAGTCCTCCGCGGACATTCACGACAGCCACCAGACTGGAATACGGATCATCCAGGCCGATGAAGTGATCGACGTGGGCCTCGACGGTCTCTGGAACCTGAGACACGAGTGAACGATCGAAGATCCTCTTGACCTCGTCGAGGTCGTTTCGGAGCGCGAGTTGTCGCCAGCTGAGTGCTGCCTGGCCAGACATCGCGAACCGAAGAACCCCGGCAACGGAGCCGTGATCGTCCAAGGTAAGGTCGCCGGTGCGGATCGTTTTATTGTCGGTGTAGGCCTGCTCCGGCGTGGACACAACACCCTGCTCTCCAGCGTTTTGACGCACGCCATTGGAGCTGGAATGTCTCCAGTTAACGGTCTGGAAGGGACACATCTTTTCGCCCGGATCGAGCAGGATCTCTTTGCCGCCGGTGCTCAAAATGACAATGTCGTCGTCGAATTGATTGAACGAAAGATAGCTGAGAGTGAACAGACGGCGGCTGCGGTCGGCAACCTTCATGTCATACGCTGTGAGTCCGGCGGCGCGCAGCATAGCCAGATAGAGCAGAGCGATGTCGTTGCTGTCGCCGCTCTTCTGCGCCCAGGTGTCCTCGGCGCGCTTGGCAGTCTTCAAATGGAGTTGCTTGAGTTCGGAATCGCTCTTCTTGCGCGAGTAGTCGGTGTTGTCGAGGGCCTGCACGGCGTTATAGAGCTTTCTGGCTTTATCGAGATCGCTGTCTGTGGGAGCGACCAATCCGGCGACCGCCTCCTTGATTGGTTTGGAGGCTTCGGCATAGTGATCGACCTCCTTTGACCAGCTCCTGGATCTCTCAGTCCAAAAATGCTGGGCGCTGTTGGCGTTCTTGTAAAAGAATCTCACGCGATAGCGCAGGCTATCGATGGGCGGCATGAACTCTTCGCTGGGAGGGGCGGGGATGTCAGTCAGCTCGAGTCGGAAAGTTCCCGCGACGTCGGGCTTGATCGTTGCGTTGTTGGGCAAGATGGGCCAATAGATGAGAGTATCGGCAAGCTCGCCAGTCTCCCCGTCGATCACCCGGCTGCTTGTCCCTTCCAAAATGCCGGTCAGGAATCCCTTGTAAGGCCGGAAGAAGAAGCGCTCGTGATGAACGAAGTAGGGACGCTGAACTTCCCACAGGGGCGTTGTCACTTCGAATTCTTTGACGGAAACCCGGAAGTGATATTCGAGGATGCTGCCGACCTCGACGCTCGGCAGGTTGAAGACCATGCGGTTGAACTGAAGAGTATCCCCCTCCTTCGATTTCAACTTGTCCATAAGCAGGTCTTCGGGCTTGCCAGCCAGCGGAATGACAGTTCCGTCGGAGTGAATGGTGCGCCCTTCGATCCCCTCGATCTTGTCGAAGCCGCGCACATAAGGAATCTCGACAGAGGCCAGTTCCTTGCCTTTCTCCTGAAGCACCTTGATACGCGCGTAGAAATTCATCACATGGTCGGGGTCACTGCAACTCTCCTCGATGTCCAGATATACTGCCGCCGCGCCCGGAGCCTTCGGGTCGTCGGTCATCTTGAGTTCTTCCGGGGTTGGCGCCTTGAATTGAGCGAAGAGAACCGTCGGCGACGTGATTGCCAGAAGCAAAAGTGGATTGCGTACCAATGATGGAATTCGCATGATTAGTTGCCTTTCGCTGCGGAAGATGAGGTGAGAATAAGTTGCTGCTGGTCGTTGGTGGCGACCTTTTGATAAAAGTCGCGCAGATCGTTGTACTCTTCCGGCTTGGCCAGCGTGAAGGCCCGGGAGAAGACGCGGGCAATCGTGATTTGGCCGGGTGCGGCGGCCGACTTGTTGACATAAACAGCGTGCCCGGTCCACGGAATCTTGTTGTCCGCCGGCGCGCCTTCCACCGTCAATCCGGTCGGGAGATGATAGGCAATCTGATCGCTCACCTGATCGCCATAGTGCATGTCCACCGGTTCGAGGCGCTTCTCCTGATTGACAAAAGGGTGGCCGCCACGCGTCTGAAAGAAGAACGCGGGGAGAATGAGGCGTTTGGAGGTGGCCGCGCCCAGGTTGCCTTTGGCGCTGATCAGTGCAACCAGGTTCGCGTCGGGATCGTCGAGTCCGGTGAAGCTGTCGACGTGGGCCTCGACGCCCTCGGGAAATGTCGACTCCAACGACTTGTCGAATTGTTTCTTGACCTCGTCAAGATCGTTTCTGAGGGCTCGTTGACGCCAGTGGAGTGCTTCCTGTCCGGTCATCGAAAATCGGAAGCTGGCCGTAAGAGCGCCGTGGCTGTCGAGGGTTATCTCGCCGCTGCGGACTGTCTTGTTATTGGTATACGCCTGGGGCTCAGTCTCAATGGCGGCTGCCCCTTTTTCCATCTGCATGATACCGCCGGCACTAGGGAACCTCTGATCAACTCATCATTTTCTCGCGCACAAGGAAAAATCTGATTGCGGCGATGGTTTCTTGCGCTACGGACGCGATTTTTCCGGCTTCACGCTGCGCCGCTCGCCTCGTTT
>JBEKKL010000021.1:0-58463 GCA_050010735.1 Occallatibacter sp.
CAATTTGTGCACGCGACCCTCTAAGTGGGGGATTGTCTGAGGCCCGTGCGTGCGCTCCGCGTTTCACGGAATGACTAACCTATACTGATTTTCGCTTTACATGTCAACGAGTTTTTTACAAGCTCTTACGTCAGACGCTTCGCATCCACGATTATTGTTTACAGATTGCGCTAACTCCCGCGCTAAGCCTCTTGTTTTCAGGCACCGTTGATCGCCCCGTTAAGGAGGTTGCGCTAGCAACCAGGCGCCGTAGAGTTTACACGTGGTCTGTGTCCAAATTTCGCGGCGTTTACACAAGAGCCCGGGACGCACGACCGAGAGCGACTAGAATAATGCTAAAGAAAGCCCTAAAAAGAGGATGGCAATGAGGAAGATCTATCGGAATTGCATGCCCGGTCTTGGTGTGGCACTGACCGCAATACTCTCAGTGTCGGCGCAGGATACACGCACCGTGATCGAGCCAGTTCTTCCGCCGGCATGCGCTACGCTGCTTGCGGAAAGAGTGGGCGACGGAGAGAAACTGCCGAAGGCCTTTGAGAAGACGACCGACACAGCCGCGATTCAGAAAGCACTCGATTCGTGCAAGCCTGGGATGGCAGTGGAATTGGCTCCCGGCAAGAAGAGGAATGCCTTCCTGACCGGTTCGCTGGAGATGAGAGAGGGAGTGACGCTGTTGATTGACAAGGGCGTGACACTTTATGGATCGAGAGATCCGAGGGACTACGACCCGAACCCATCTGGAGACGGCCCTCTGCTTTGCGGAACGATGAGCGACGTCAGCACGCAATACATCACCGGCAAAGACGCAAATGCGGCTCCGCGCCCGCCGATCCAGGTATTCCCAAAAGGCCGGCCCTGCAAGGCGCTCCTTAACATCAACGTGAAGAATGCCGCGATCATGGGCGACGGGGTGATCGATGGACGTGGCGGAGCAACGGTCATCGGACACGATTACAGTTGGTGGCAGATGGCACGTGCGGCCGAACCGAAACAGTTGCGTTACTTCAGCACCAAACTGATCACCGCGAACCACGCAGACGGCTTTACCCTCTATCGCATTACGCTCCACAATTCTCCGAATTACCACGTCACGGTCAACAATACGGACGGGTTCACGGCGTGGGGTGTGCATTTATTGACGCCAACCATCCGCGGCACCGACGCGCGCAACACCGACGGCATGGATCCTGGCAGTTCGACGAATATAACCATCGCCAATAGTTGGATCGACAACGGCGACGATAACGTTGCCATCAAGACCGGCGTAACTCATATGAGCGTGCTCAATAATCACTTTTACGATGGTCATGGAATGTCAATCGGCAGTGAGACCTTCACCGGCGACAGCTTTCTTCTAGTCGCAGGATTGACCGAAGAGAACACGACCAGCGGTATCCGCATCAAGAGCAACGCGGCGCGTGGAGGTTCGGTCCACGATCTGACTTATGAGAATATCTGCATGAAAGGTGTTGGAATGCCGATCGCGATCAGCCCCTTTTACAACAATGGCACGACAGAGGGTTTCGTAGACCCTGGCGTCGTGGGTGATCGCATTCCCGACTACAAGGGAATTACCCTGCGCAACATCGTTTCGCTGACACCTGGCGATGTGTTGATTGCCGGCAAAGATGCCGCGCACACGACTGAGATTACGCTCGACACGGTCACGATCAAAGACATCAAGCCTGAACAGGTGCATTCCCAATTCACAAATGCAGCTGTGGCCCGTCTGAGTTTTGATTTGAAGGGAACGGCGGTTCAAGTGACGCCGGCATCGCCTCTTCCGGCGATGGGCAGCGCTCCCGGCAGTTCGCTGATAACGATTGACCCACAGACCAAATTGGGGCAATGTGTAGGAGCCTTTCCGCCAATGCAGTAGAGGGCAAGACTCCCAGTTCGCGAGAAGGGAACTGGGAGTCGCCTTACTGAGCCGAATACTCGCTCATCCTCAGTGCTCGTCCGATTGCAGATCGATCTTGCCGCGAAAGCTTCTGTAAACGAAGACAACGTAACCGATAGCTAGCGCCATTCCAAAGCTCCACCAGACGAGTCCGACGGCAAGTGTGTGCGGGCCCGAAATTGCCTTGTCGAGAGTGATGTCGCGATCGGGGCCCGTGGTAGCAGGCAGCAATGTGGGATACAGCCCCCAACATGCTCCGGCCAACATAAAGAATAGATAGAGAGAGGAAGAGACGAACGCCTTCACCGGCTGCCTTCTGCGGCTAAAGAACCAGACGGCAGCCATTGAAGCAATGACCCCAAAAGGCACAACAAACGAAACAGGGTAATTGAAGTAATTGTTCAAACTCGCGGGGCGCACCCTTATGGTGGCTACAAGGCTCACGATCGTGAGGCCGGCCACGACAAGCCAGAGTGGGTCTACGATGCTGCGTGCGCGTTCACACAACTCGCCGGAGGTCTTCACTGTGAGCCATAAGGCTCCGTGCAGGGTGAGCGCCACCAGTGCCACTAGGCCGCCGATCACTGTATACCAATCGAGAATGCCCGGCTGCAGACCAGGCTGCCAGTCGGTCCAAAGAGGCAGGAAGAAGTAGCCGTTCGCCTGCAACGGAACACCGCGCAGAACATTGGCTAAAGCCGCGCCGAAGAAGATCGTAAGCAGCGCGCTCGACAGGCCGAAGAGTCCATCAAGCAGTGCGCGCCACACTCCGACCTCGATGTGATTGCGCAGTTCCAGGCTCACACCGCGCAAGATGAGCAGCCAGAGCACGATCATCAGAGGCAGATAGAAACCGCTGAAGGCCGAGGCATAGAGAAGCGGAAAAGCAAAGTAGAGCGTCCCGCCGCCCGCCAGAAGCCAGACCTCGTTTCCATCCCAGACCGGGCCGATGCTGGCCAGGGAAGTGCGCCGCTCCGCTTCGTTGCGCACCAGAAAGAGGTGAAGCACGCCCACACCGAGGTCAAAGCCGTCGAGGACCACGTAGCCGACAATCATCACGGCAACCAGCCAGAACCAGATAAAACCCATCATGGCGAAGCTCCTACTCTTATTTCATCTTGAGCATTAGTGGAGAGTATCAAGCGGCAGCAGCCGCGTTTTTGGCATCAGCCTCCGGCTCCGGTCCATGGCTGATCTCGCGATAGATCAGCACCGTAAACAGGATGCCAAGCAACAGATAGATCCCCATGAATCCCAGCAGGGTAAACAATCCGTTGCCGGCAGAGACCGTATTTGAGTAGCCCTCGCTGGTGCGCATTACTCCGTAGATCAGCCATGGCTGGCGGCCCAGTTCGGCGGTCATCCAGCCTGCCGTATTGGCGATGTAGGGTAGCGGAAAACTAAGCAGCAGCGCCCATAGAGCCCAACGCGCGGTGAAGAGCCGTTTGCGCCAGAGCAGAAACGCGGAGACGACCATCAAGAGCAGAAACCACGTGCCCAGGCCGGCCATGATGTGGTAGGCGTAGTAAAGAAGCGGCAGCGCGCCAGGCCACTGATCGCGCGGGATCCGATCCAGCCCCTGCACCTCCGCTTTGGTCGTTCCATAGATCAAGAAGCTCAGCAGATCGTTGACGACGATGGGATTGTCGATCCTCCCGGTCTCCTCGTCTGGCTGACCCACCAGGACGACGCCGGCGCCGGCTTCAGTCTTGAAGAGACCTTCCATCGCTGCCATAGCGGCGGGTTGATTGCGGGCCACGTATTTCCCATGCAGGTCGCCGGTCGGGAAGATGATGAGCACCGAGGCGATGACTCCGGCAATCACCCCAACCTTAAGAAAGACGCGACCGTACTCTTCCAGGCGGCCATCCAGCAGGTAGAAAGCGCCCACGGCGGCCATTACAAACGATGCGGTAACCACCGCGCCGGTCATGTTGTGCATGTATTGCAGCAAGCCCCAGGGGTTGAGCAGCAATTGCCAGAAACTGAGGACCTGGAACTGGCCGTCGGGAAGATGTTCGTAGGCCACCGGGTGTTGCATCCAGGCATCGGTCACGATGATGAAAAATCCAGAGATCCAAGAACCGACGAAAACCATGACGGCCGAAAACCAGTGCATGAGCCGGGAGAGGCGTTTCTCTCCGTAGAGGAAGAGCCCCAGAAAGGCCGATTCCAGAAAGAAGCTGAAGACGCCCTCCATTGCCAGCGGCTGCCCGATGACGCCGCCCGAGAGCCGCGAGAAACGGGCCCAGTTCGTGCCAAACTCAAATTCCATTGGAATGCCGGTGACGACGCCAAAGACAAAGTTGATGGCGAAGATCCGTCCCCAAAAGCGAGCCGCTCGTTCCCACCGTTCATGGCCAGACTTGAGAGCTACCGACTTGAGCACGACAATCAGGAGTCCGAGCCCCATAGTGAGCTGAGGAAAGAGATAGTGGAAGGTAACGGTAAAGGCAAAGTGCAAGCGATGGATCAGTTCAGCGGTCATCGAGAGACTCCGGTTTCAGAACGTGGACGGGGGACATGCGTAAAGGCTCCCCCGCGTATCGGTTAGCTGTCAAGAGAATAAATGCAAACTGACGGCGAGGAGCGAACCGGTTCTCATCGGAGATGCGGGAAGGGAAGTGACGGAGACTCCTCTTCTCGATCGAGCGCCTCTAGCCAGCTTCGAATGCTCTCGCGCAGGGCTGCAACCGCAACGCCTCCAAAATCAGCAGAAAAAGTATGGAGCTTCTCCAGTGCTGCGTTCAACAACGATGCAGTGCCTCTGATGTTCTTCCGCTGAAGGTGGTGAAACGCGGCTGCGATCTGAATCAAGGCCTGCATAAAACTCTTCTCCGGCTCCGTACACCTCAGCCATACTCCCTCCCAATGCTCGTGGGCGAGGAAGAACTCCTCGTTCTCGTAACATCGCAGGCCTTCAGCAAGCGGACCACGATCCCAGTCAAGCGGCATCGATTCACCTCAATAGGTGTTGAGACTCGCGTCGGCGGAGTACAATTGGCGGGAACTCCGCCTTCTGGCTTGAGAGGTCCATCATGCGATTCCGCCCCATTCTACTTAGTCTCACAGTCTTTCCTTTGCTCACCGGCGCGGCGTTCGGGCAGACGCCTCCACCGCCCGCAACCGAAGCACCAACCACTACCTTGAAGGTCACTGCCCGAAACGTTCTGGTAGATGTCGTGGTCTCGGACAAACGCGATCAGCCGGTCTCCGGCTTGCAGAAGGAAGACTTTCAGATCTTCGAGGATGGAAAGCCGCAAACAATCACCTTCTTTGAGCCCAGCTTTGCAGAGACTCAAGCCACAGCCTTGACGGCGTCAGCCGCACCTCTGCCGCCCAACACCTTCACCAACGTTCCCACAGTGGCTCCGAACAACTCGGTGAACGTGCTCCTCATGGACGCGATGAACACCGCCATGGGAGATCAATCGTACCTTCATAAGGAGATGGTCAGCTACCTCGCTTCGATTCCTCCGGGTACGCGCATCGGCATCTTTCTACTCGGCGAGAAGCTGCGAATTATCCAGGGGATCACGCAGGATTCAACGTTGCTGCGTGCGTCAATCGCCCGGCTTGCCTCCAATCCCTCGAAGTCAGCGCTTCTGCCCACGATTGCGGAGACGGATGCGGAGAATGTGCTGCCGAATCTGATTCTGGAGGAGGCGGCGCAAACGAATAGCACTCAGCTCCAGGACACGGCTGCTGCGTTGCAGCAGTTTCTTTCCCAACAGGCCAACTTCGAGGCCAATGAGCGGGCCATCATGACGATGGAAGCGCTGCAACAGATTGCTCGCTATCTATCGGGCGTTCCGGGACGAAAGAACCTGATCTGGTTCGTCGGCTCTTTTCCTGCATGTCTCGCCGGGGACACCAACGACATCGTGCGTAACGGTTGCCCCTATGTGGAAACGTACAAGAAGACGGTGGACGCACTGGCTGACGCGCGCGTCTCGATCTATCCCATCGACGCGAGGGGCATGTCCACCAACGGCATGCATGTCGCAGAGAACTCCCAGTTGCCGGGAATGCCGACCAACCCTCAGCAGGTCATCGCGGCGCAGTCAAAGTCGCTACATGCGGATCTGTACAACGATTCTGTTAACCAGGGTCAAATGGAGGATCTTGCGAAAAACACGGGCGGCAAGGCGACCTATAATTCCAACGATTTCAAAGGGGTGTTGACTGCGGACATCGACAACGGTTCGCGCTATTACACGCTGGCATACACGCCGACTAACACCAAGCAACAAGGTAAAGAACGAAAGATCGAGATCAAAGCCGCATCGGGCAGCTACAAACTCTCTTATCGCCGCAGTTACTTCGAAGACACCCCCAAAGAACTGAAGGCGGCTGAGAGCGCGTCCGCCAAGGATCCGCTGCGTCCGCTCATGGATCGCGGCATGCCCGCCTTTTCCGAACTTCGTTACCGCGAAACGGTCAAACCGGCCGCCTCACAGCCTGCGGCGGATGCACCCCGAGCCGGCGATAATGCTGCTCTCAAGGCCCCAGTGACGCGTTACACCGTTAATTTCGCGTTGTCCACCGACGGTCTGACTCTCGTTCCAGGTCCCGACGGAGTGCGCCATGCCACGATTGAAGTGGCTCTGGTGGCCTATAGCCAGCAAGGGACTCCATTGAACTGGGAGGTCCGGTACTTCGGCCTCGCCATCCGGCCAGAACAGAACGCCATCGCGGAGACCTCAGGCATACCTTTCCACTTCGACTTTGACATGCCGCCGGGGGATGTCTACCTGCGTACCGGCATCTACCAAGCCGCGACAAGCAAGGCTGGAACTCTTGAGGTCCCGCTCACATCAATCGCAGCCGCCGGTCAGTGATCCCTCACGGAGTCGCGAGAGTATTCAAGTGTCCGATAACGTATATTCTGTAAAGTAGACTGCGGCCTCGATCTTGGCGCCTAACTCCCGTCCTGCCAGGCGCCGTTCCCCGCTCTCTACATCTTGTACCGGCCCAGATCCTCGTCGTTGAGGCCCTCGAGCCAGCCGCGCAGTTGCTCGGCGGTTGGGCCCTCCGGTGGACCGGATACGTCCAGCTTGGCCGTTTGCATCACCTCTTCAGCTACAAAGATCGGACAATCGGCGCGCAGCGCCAGAGCGATGGCATCGGACGGTCTGGCATCGATGACCAGCGGCTCGTTTCCGTGGCGAAGCCACAACAACGCAAAGAATGTATCATCCTTAAGTTCCGATATAACAACACGTTCCAATCTCGCATCCAAGTTACGGATGAGGTTTCTGGTCAGGTCGTGGGTCATGGGGCGCGGCGCTGCCATCTTCTCAATCTCGATCGCGATCGCGTTGGCCTCGAAGATTCCGACCCAAATGGGCATCACCGTCTCCGAGGCGATGTCCTTGAGTACCACGATGGGCATGCTGGTTGCCGGGTCCATCATTAGTCCGCGTATCCGCACCTCGATATCCATGGATTCCCTTTCTTCGCCCGTGCCGTTTTAAAGCGCCTCGCCTGTCAGACTGTTTGGATGCGTCGCGGTGATCTTAACTTGCAAATAGCTTCCAGGAGCCGGAGCGATCGGCTGCGCACAGGTGAAGTTGACCGGCTTGTTCTGGCTGCTACGTCCGATAACCTGTCCTCGCGCCGTATTAGCGCCCTCAACCATAACTTCAACAATCTCTCCCAAATGTTTTGAATAATTGACTCGTTGGATCTCGCGCTGGCGATCGAGCACCTGTTGCAGCCGCAGGGCCTTTTCTGCCTCGCAGATCGAGTCGATCATGGTCAATGCCGAAGTGTTCGGCCGTCCCGAGTACTTGAAGCCGAAGACGCAATCGTACTCAACGTCGGCAAGAAGGTCCATGGTCTGGATGAAATCATCCGGCGTCTCGCCGGGAAACCCCACAATGATGTCCGTCGAGATCGAGATCCCCCGCCGCGCGCTCTTGATCCACGCGATGCGCTCCAAATACCACTCGCGCGTATATTCGCGGGCCATCTGTTTCAGAATTCGCGAGGAACCGGATTGCACCGGCAGATGCACATGGTCGCAGAGTGTGGGCACTGCATCGATGGCTTCGACGATGTCGCGAGTGAAATCGCGCGGGTGGCTCGTGGTGAAGCGAACCCGGCGAATCCCTCCTACTTCGCCTACTGCGGCCAGAAGTTCCGCAAAGCTGCGCTTCCCTTCCGGGTCCCGATAGCTGTTCACGTTCTGGCCTAGGAGCTGAATCTCGGTGTAGCCCAGATCAGCGATGCGGCGCGCCTCGGTCAGTACAGAATCCGAATCTCGGCTGCGCTCCTTGCCTCGGGTGTAAGGCACCACGCAGTAGGAGCAGAACTTGTCGCAGCCCTCGATAATGGTGATGTAGCCTCGATAGGGGTTCTTGCGGGCCGTGAACTCAGTCTCGAAAGTCTCGTCGGTCTTTCGGTCGTCGAGGCCAGTAATTCGCGTCTCGCCGGCTTCAAGGCGCGCCAGCATCTCGGGCAGCTTGCGATAGGAGGCCGATCCCGAGACCAGAGACACATAAGGCGCCCGCTCGAAGATCTTCTCGCCCTCCTGTTGCGCAACACAGCCCAGCACTGCAAAGCGCTTGCCGATGCGGTGTTGCCGTTTATATTCGTCTAGCCTGTGGAAGACCTTCTGCTCCGCCTTGTCGCGGATCGAGCAGGTGTTGTAAAGAATCAGGCCGGCTTCCTCTTCCGACTCGACCTGCCGGTAGCCCTGCTGCTCCAATGTGCCAATGACCTTTTCAGAGTCATGAGCATTCATCTGGCAGCCGAATGTCTCGATGTAAAAGGTTTTCTCGGTTGCCATCACAGCTTCGAGTATACCGCGAATGATGATTCGAGCTTCCTTCTCCTCGGCCGCGCCTCACCAACCGCGGTTCAGGGCATCAGTTCTCGATCCAGATCTCAACTCTCCGGTTCTTCTCCCGCCCATCGGCGGTTTCGTTCGACGCAACCGGAAGCTCGGAGCCAAATCCTCGCACACTCGAAGCTTTAAGGCCGCGCTGATTGAGCTGGTCCGCGATAACCCTGGCGCGATTCAGCGAGAGAGCTTTGTTTGCCGCGGGGCTGCCCACGCTATCGGCAAAACCCAGCAGCAGAATCTTGCTGCTCGCGGCTGCTCCTGAATTGGAGATGAGCGATACGACTCTGTCCATGTCGACCTGAGCCTTGTTGTCTTGCACCGCAACGCCAGTCTGGAATCTGAAGTCGAGAGAGAGACGCTGCGCATTCTGAGTCAGCTTTTTGTATTCGTCCGGCGCTTCATCCGACACAGCTTGAGCGACAGTCCGGATATTTTGCGCGACGAAGCCATTGTTAGCGACCACATCCTGTCCCTGCTTTGACAGCGCGAATTCGACAAAGAGACGGGTAAACTGGTTGGCCGGCGTCGCGGGGGTGTAGAGATAGAGCCGTCTCGAAAGAGAGTAGTCTTCGGTCGCGACCGTCAAGCTGG
This sequence comes from Occallatibacter sp., assembly GCA_050010735.1. GTDB lineage: Bacteria > Acidobacteriota > Terriglobia > Terriglobales > Acidobacteriaceae > Telmatobacter. The sequence continues at coordinate 9,342 of JBEKKL010000021.1, forward strand.
TCGGCAACAGGCCGCGAGTTCCCTTCTCCGAGACGGCGATGGGCTTTGCACTGCGCACAAAAGGAAGCCCGATAAACCCTATCCCATTCGGATCGTGGGCGACGGCATCGGAGAGGTCCTCGCTGCTCTCGAAGCGCTGTGCCGAAGGCGCCAGAGGCTTACCGGCCAGCACGAGGCTCTTGAAAGTATCGAAGGTTCCTGACTTATCGTCCCTCGCATAGACTGTGATCTGTCCGGGCAATGAGCCCTTTGGCCAGCTTGTGGTTTCTCCCGTAAACATCCGCATGACCTCATCCTTGGTCAGCGCATTCAGCGGATTGGAGGGATTGACGATCACGGCAATGCCATCCAGGCCAACGATATGCTCGCTTGCTGGGCCAAACATGTCGCCCAACGACGACAACTTCGACGCTTCGTCGGGCTTAATGCGCCTGGAAGCCATACCAATGTCGCAACTGTTGTCAGCCAGAGCTGTGAATGCGGTCGCGGAGCCATGAGCCGCAATTCGAATCGCGGATGGAGACGCATCACCGGGCAGGGTTCCTATAACAATCTTCTCCTGAGCCTTTTCTCCCGCGATGGTGTGCACATCGGTGGCGCCTCGGCTCCGCAGGAAGGCCTCGGCAATCGAGGGCATCAGACTTTCTCCGATGGTGTTAGATCCGGCGAGCCGGAGGATCGTATTCTTCCCTGCCATCCTGTCGGCTGCAACTACCCGCGACGGAAGCCTGACCCAGTTCTTCGAGAGCGCGATCCCACCGACGAGCAGCAGCAAGACCGCGGCCGCCACGAAAATGGGACGCACGGGCTTTTGTGAGACCTTGGGTGTTACATCTGCCAGTTCTAGCCCGCAGACAGGACAATGGAAATCCACGCCTTCCGGTACGGTATGAATCTCATTTGCCCGTGCAACTGGACAATTTTTCAAGTTTGCGCATTTTCCTTGTCGCGCTTTCACCATTGCTCTCCTGCCTTTCGGTCGGTTGCTTGTTTACCTTGGTAGTCCGGCGAGAACAACCCGCTGACCTCATCTCTGTGCGGAGTTCGGCCTGGAGGCTTGCAAAAGCCAGGCAAAACAAACCATCCGGGCCGTCCTGCGAGCAGACAGGCGCGATGGCCTCTAGTTGAAGACGGGCCGACCCGACTAGCATATTGCGCAGTATCAGCCCCAATGATGAACGCTGCTTAAATACTTGCGATTTGCGCTTCCACTTCTGGCGATCTTTCGGCTGCTCGATCGTCTGTTCAGCTTTTCTCAACTCCCTCGATCGCAGTCGATCGTCACTACTTCTTCATCCAAATCTCGACCCGCCGGTTCATCTCGCGTCCTTCGGCGGTGTCGTTGTTAGCAACCGGAAGCTCGGAACCAAACCCTTTTACAACCGCGGGCCTGATACCTCGCTGGATGAATTGCTTCTCAACGACCTTTGCGCGGTTCAACGACACAGCTTGATTCGTGTCCGGGCTCCCGGCGTTGTCCGTAAACCCGAAGAGCAGGATCTGGCTCTTCGCGCCGCCTTCGTCCGCCACCAGTGCGACCACCCGATCGAGGTCCGCTTGAGCTTTGGTGTCTTTGTCAAGGTCTCCGGCATTAAAGCGGAGATCCAGAGACAGCCGCTCCGCGCCTTCTGTCAACTGCTTGTACTCATCCGGCGCTGTCAGCGCGACCGACTGCGGAGCTGCCACTACATTTTGCGCCACGAGACCATTGGCTGCGACGACGTTTTGCCCCTGCTGTGAAAGGGCAAACTCTACGAATCTCTGCGTGAAGGCGTTCTGAGGGGTCGCAGGCCCGTAAAGGTAGAGTCTCTTCGCGAGAGGATAATCTTCCGTCTCCACGGTCAGACGCGTCGGCTTCAGAGCGGTGGTTCCCTTGTCCGATACCGCGATCGATTTTGCACTGTGAATAAATGGCAGGCTCACAAAACCGATGCTGTTCCGATCGCTCGATATGGCCTGGGAGAGTGCATCGCTATCATCGAAGACCCGCGCCGCTGGAGTCATCTGCGTTCCGCCGAGGACCATGCTCCTGAAGGAGTCGGAGACCCCCGATTGATCGTCCCGGGTATAGACCTGAATCGGACCGCGAAGTGACCCAAGCTTCGACCAATCGGTGATCTCACCGGTGAAGATCCTCTTGATTGTGTCTTTGCGAAGTTCACTGATCGGATTGGAGGGGTTCACGATCACCGCGACTCCATCAAGCCCCAGGACATGCTCGCTGACCGCAGTGGACGGCTTGTTGCCGTCGAGGAACTTGAGCTTCCAAGAGGCGATTCCCACGATGTCGCAACTGTTTTCGGCCAATGCGCCCACCGCGTTAGGGGATGCATGGGCTCTGATTTCAATCGACGTTACCGCGCCATCGCCGGGCAGGATGCCCTGGATGACCTCTTGCTGCGTATCGGTCCCGGAGATCACTTGAATATCGGTCGCTCCCTCGGTCTTGAAAAAGGCCTCAGCCAACGCCGGTGCAACACTGTCCTGCATGCTGTTTGAATCTGCCAGACGGAGAATCGCCGGGTCCATATTCCTCATCTCGGCGGCGTTGGCGCCACGCGGAGAGTTGATCCATTTCTTGTCGAGCGCGTATCCAAACAGAACGAAGAGAAGAAAAATCGACGATATCCCGAGAACGATCTTGCTCGCTATATCCCGCCTCGGCGGCACAACTTCGCTTAGCTTCTGATCGCAAAGCGGACAATAGGTCATGGATTTCTTCTCGTGCGAGAAATCTTCATGACTGTTAGCTAGAGCGCACTTGCCATAGTTTGTGCAGATTTTCCGAGGCATCGACGGCATCCTCCTGGCCATGACCCTTAATTGGGAGTCAACGACCCTGCAGCCCGAAAAGACATGGCGCTATGAGGGAGGGCTACTTACCCTAATGTACGTCTAAGCGTTACGGAAGTGCACAAGTATCGGGCAGAACTCTAGTACTTAGGTAATTTTCCTCCGTAACTGTGATACATATCACGTGCCCCGAGCGGTTTGTCAGGTGACTTTAGTCCTGGGTGTGCTTGATGCAGTACATTCAGACGATCCAGGAAAAAACCGCCGCCTCCGCGAGAAATCTATGAAGATGGCGCCGCTTCGCTATCCTTAGCAGATGGACGAATCTTCAGAGAGACTTACACCGATGGAGCACAAGGCACAGAGCCGCTGCTTCGGCTGCGGCCCCGCCAATGAAATCGGTCTGCACCTTGAGTTTCTGGTTGGCGAAGACGGACGGGTGGTCTGTCCCGTCACCGTCCCGGACCACTACGAAGGCCCGGCCGGTTATGTGCATGGCGGCATCATTGCCACGCTGCTCGATGAGACGATGAGCAAATCCGTTCGCGCCCGCGGCTTGACCGCCATGACCCGCCATATGGAGATTGACTACCTTCGTCCTGTCCACTCAGCGGCGCCGATCCGTCTGGAAGGACAGCTTCTCCGCAGCGAAGGCCGCAAGCACTTTACAGAAGGCAGAATTCTCTGCGCGAGAGGCCATGTCCTCGCTAAAGCCAAAGGCCTCTTTATCGAAGTCAGCTCAGGCCACGGCTTCTGAAGCGATTCGTCTCGTCTCCGGGCTAGGTTGATGCCCGTTATTGAAGCGTCAGGGCGACCCTCAGGATCGCCCCGCTGCAGATCAGTGGATCATGTTGATGGTTTCCTGGGTGACCGTGTCGAAGGTGGTTACCGCCTTTGAGTTGGCCTCGAAGGCGCGCTGGGCAATGATCAAGTCCGAGAACTCCTGGGAGATGTTGACGTTCGATGCCTCGAGAGAGCTCCCTTCGAGCGTGCCAAGCCCGCCTGTGCCGGCCACGCCCACCGTGGCTGCCCCCGATGCCGTAGTGGTCCGGTATTCGGTCGAGCCCACGTCGGCAAGCCCTTGCAGATTGTTCACCGTGGCCAGTCCGATCTGGCCCACGACCTGGTTCTGGCCGTTGGAGTACTTCGCGGTGATCGTCCCGTCCGAACCGATGCTGAAGTCTTGGTAAGTCCCCGCCGCATATCCGTTGGCCAGTTGCGCCGACTGCCCCGAGGCCACCGCGGTCTGGCTGATCTCTCCAGAGCCGTTTGCGCCAAAGAGATTCCAGGTCAAATTCATCGGAGCCGCGTTGTCAGAGAGACCGCCGAAGGTGACGTTGCTCAGATCCGCCGAAGGATTCACAAGGTTGCCGTTCGCGTCGAAGGTCAGCGTGCCGTTCGCGTTGGCCGAGCCCACCGGGTCTTGAATCACGCTTCCCGCGGTTGAAAGATTCGCCCCGGCAATCGACAAGGTTCCTCCAGCCGTCGACGAAACCGTCACGCCTGCGATCCCAGCATCGGTCAGCGCATTATTCAGCGCGTTCACATACTGTGCCAGCGTCTCTCCGAGGGTCACAGTCGGCGCAACGGTGGTCGCGGTAGCGCCGCTCGCCGTCTGCCCGGTGATCGTGAGACTGGTCTTTGGATCGACGGTAGCGATCGTGCCTCCGCTCAGTCCGAAGTTGTAGCTGATCGTGGTTGCCGTCAGATCCTGGCTTGCCACGCCAGCGGTCTTTAAGGTAGCTGCCGGTCCGACGATTGTCAGCTGCCCGCCATTCGAGGTTACCGAGACACCATCCGCTCCGGTGTTGATGCCCGCATTCTTGAGCGCTTTGGTCAGATCGGCAGCATATTGCGCCACTGTCTCGCCTGCTGTCACCGCCGGCGCCACCGTGATCGCTGTTGGTGGCGTACCGCTTACGGTTGGCCCGACAATGGTGAGACTCGTTGCCGGATTTACCGTCGCCGTCGATCCGAAGTCGTAGCTGATCGTCGTATCGGCCAAGCCCTGCTTGATGCTGCCCGTTGTCGAGATGTTGGCCCCAGTGATCGACAATTGGCCATTCGCCGCAGTAACCGAAACGTTCGTAATACCTGCGGTCGAGAGCGCAGAGGTCAAGGCCGTGGCGTACTGGGCGAGTGTTTCGCCATTGCTCACCGACGGCGCGACAATGGTTGCCGTGCCGCCCACTGCGGTCTGGCCCGTAATCCTGAGATTCGTCGTCGGATCAACCGTGGCATTGGTTTCGAAGGCATAGTTGCTGGTCGTTCCCAACATATCCTGATTCATCGTTCCTGCGACAGTGACGGTATCGGGCCCGGTGATCGTCATCGTGCCATTCGTGGCTGCGACGGTCACTCCGGTGATCTTGGCTGCCGCCAGCGCATTTTGCACGTCAGCGACATACTGCGCCACCGATTCTCCGGCTGGATTCGAGGGCGTCACTGTGATGGTGGTCGAGCCGCCCGCCGTCGTCGGTCCGCTGATCGTGAGGCTTGCCGTGGGAGCCACAGTGGCCTGCGCGGTCAGTCCCGTGTTTGGATCGGTATAAGAGCCAAAGTCGAAGCTGGTCTGCGCTCCGGTGAAAGACTGCTTCACCCCGCCGGTGATCGTCATGTTCGCCGGCCCGGTGATTGATAGCTGGCCATTCGCCGCCGCCACCGTTACGTCGTTGATTCCAGCCGACGTCAGCGCGCTCTGCAGGTTTGCCGCATAGGCAGCGACCGACTGGCTGGAACTGAAGGCCGGTACCGAGACCGGCGCGCCTCCGCCCTCCGAGATTGCCAGCGTGGTGCTCGGCGCCACCGTGGCCTGGGTGCCGTTGCTGGTGACGAAGTTGTAGTTGGTCGTCGTCATTGCAACGTCCTGCTTCATTGCTCCGCCGATCACCATCGACGAGGGGCCGACGATGGAGACCTGGCCCGAATTGTTGACCACCGAGACGCCGGTGATGCCCGCAACTCCCAATGCGGTGTTCAGCGCAGCAACATACGTCCCCACCGGCTCGTTGGGATTCACCGTCAGCGGCCCCACCGTTGCCGTGCCGCCGGCGGTCGTCGGTCCGGTGATCGTCAGGTTGGTTGCCGCATCCACCGTTCCGGTTGCGCTGAAGCTGTAGCTAGTGCTCTTTCCCGAGAAATCCTGAGCCAGGTTGCCGGCAATCGCCATATTCGCCGGCCCAGTGATCGACAACAATCCCGTCACCGCATTGGCCTGAATCGTTACGCCGGAGACCGCCGGAGCCCCCACTGCATTCTGCAGCGCAGTCGCATAAGCGGCGAGCGACATACCGGACGCGAATGCGGGCGCCGAGACGGCGGCGCCATTGCCTAACTTGATCGACAGATTCGTCGGAGGAACGCCGTTCGACGCGCCGACCTGGGCAACCGCGCCATTGCTGCTTACAAGGTCGTAGTTGGTCGTCGTCTCCGCCACATCCTGCTTGAGCGAACTTGAGGCGGGAGTGACCGAGACGCCAGCCCCAACGATCGTCAGGGTGCCGTTGGTGTTCGTTCCCGGCACGCCGTCGGTGCCCGTAGCCGTCGCTGTGATCGCGCCTGGAACAGCATTCCCCAGGGCTGTAGTGATGTCCGACGCAAATGCGGCCAGCGACTCGTTCGGTGACGAAGGCGTTACCGTGCAGGTATTCACGCCGTCGGTGATCGTCAGCGAGGTTCCGGCCGCGACCGTGCCCGTCGGCGCGAAGGTGTAGGCGGTTGTTCCTGCGACCGGTGTACTCGCCGTCAGCGTGGAGTTGCTGGCAGACGGTGTCGTCGTCGCATCCGCGGGCAGAATGCCGCTCACCCCGGTTGTAACTGGAGCGGCGGCAGCGAGTGTTGTCGTGCTGGTCGATGCCGGAGTCAGCGATGCCGCCGGCAAAGCGACCGTGGCCGAGGTCGTCACCGGAGAAGTTGGCGTCACTGAACTCGAAATCGTCGTTCCGAGAATGTCTTGATTGATGTAGCCGCCGACCGTCATCGCCGAGGGCCCGGTCAGCGAGAGAACACCATTTGCGCTCGTGGCAGTCACCCCTGAGATGTTGCTCGCCGCCAGCGCGTTGTTCAAATCGATGACGTACTGCGCGACACTTTCGCCGGCTGGATTTGTCGGCGTCACGGTGACCGTCGCCGGAGTTCCGCCCGTCGTCAATGAGGTGATCGTCAGGCTCGTCGATGGATCGACCGGGGCCTGCGTCGTCAATCCTGTCGCCGGGTCGGTGTACGAGCCGAAGGCGTAGTTCAGCTTGGCCGCCGAGAAATCCTGGGTCACTGTGCCGGCGATGGTCATATTCGACGGACCGGTGATCGACAGCACGCCTCCTGCTCCTGAGACCGTTACACCCGAGGTGGCTGCCGGGCCTGCCGCGGCCTGCAAGGCTGCGGCATATTGCGCTACGGTCTCACCGGCGCTGAATGCCGGTGCGGCGACTGCGGCCCCGCCGCCAATCTGTATTGTCAGATTGGTGGAAGGATCGACGGTGGCCAGCGCTCCATTGCTGTTGGCGAAGTTGTAGTTCGTCGTGGTCAATGCCACATCCTGCTTGAGCGAACTTGAGGCGGGAGTGACCGAGACGCCAGCCCCAACGATCGTCAGGGTGCCCAAGATGCTGTCGGCGTTTCAACCTCCTTAGCCTTGAGCGGCGATCCTGCGACCTGTCCGGCAGGGATAGAGGCTGATTGCCTCACGCCAGAAGCGGCCGAGAGTCCCTCGTTCGCGGGGCCAACGTCCAGGGACGCCGGGACCGGGATCGCTGCACTCAGCGGTCGCGCGCTCGTCTCGGCCGCCTGCGCCACTGCAGTCGCCATCGCAGGCGCTGGCACAGCGGAGACTAGAGATGGAGCTATCGTCAGAGTCGCAGGCACCTCTGCGGATACCGGGGCTGCTGAAGTCTCCTTGCTCGTTTTGATCCTGTGTGCGGAACCGGACTGGGTCACCGATTCGCTCACCGCTCCTGCCGTGGGACTCAGCCGTTCTCGCCTCGTCAAGACCGGCTGTGGCACTCCTGCTTTCACGCCAGCCACAGAATCCGCGATGCCAACGGTTGTTATCGTCGCCGGCTCTGTGCTTCCCTTCTCCGTCTCAAGCCGTACGCTTAGATTCTGTTCGCTGAACAAAGCCGAGACCGATTCCAAGGAGCCTTTGGCTGGAGTCGCGGCCGGCAGATCGGCAGCGCTCAGGACCCGCTGCGCTGCGATCTCGCCTGAGCCCGATGCGTCCAAACTCGACGCCAAGGAAGCCAACAGCGATTGCCAGCCGCTCCGAAAGCTCTCCGCTTCGCGAGCGTCCTGCTGCGCGGCGGAGACGCCTGACTGCGCGAGACCGCACATCGCCGAAGTTGCCTTCCCTCTTCCGGCTGATGCCCCAGAAGCCAGAGCGGGCTCCAATGCCGGGCCTCCATCCGCGCCAAGCTCGATTGCGATGGGAAGGGTCATGCGGGAGGACAAAGCAGAAGCGATGCCAAAGAATGAGGGGGAGGGTTAGAGCATTGTCAGGATCGGGACCGGAGATCCCAGATCAGGACACTTGCGCGCCTTGGGGCCGGTTTTCCCTCAAGTTTCCTCCATAAATCGCGAAGGCTCGTCCGGTGTCACTCCGCCTGCCGGGCGGGTTTGCGATGCCGTCCCCTGAGCCCGTGTCGGCCGTTCGCTTCCGGCCTCTTCACGGTACTGGCGTGCGCTGTACCAGTCGTCCAGCACCTGCTGGTCCCGCCGGTCAGCCTCGATTGACTCTTGAGTCTCGGCCTCCTCGATCAGGGTCTCGGCCTGGCGCCGCTCGATCCTTTTATCCAGGAACTCCTTCCGCCGCCCCTGGACCTCCTCCTCCTTGGCTGCGATGCGAGGCTCGAGCACCGCGAAGAGCCTATCTGCTGCGTGCGTCTCCTCGATACCCGCGAGGCGGTCCGGCAACTCCCCGCTTCTGGCGCTGGCCTCGACCAGCCTCCGGCCCCTGCGCTCTCTCTCGGTCGTAGCCTTCATCGCATCCTGCATGCGGTCGAGGTCGCCGAGGGCCGACTCCAATGCCAGACGGCACTGCTCCTCTTCGAGATCCCGAATGCGCAAGAGGCGCCGCAAGGCGCGCGAGGCAGCCATCGCTCAGATCTCCGCGGCCAGCGCCGCAAGCCTGTTCACGCAGTCGGCAAAACGGACCCGTTCGCGCGAATCCTGGGTCATGAAGGCGCGCATCGCCCCCCGAGCCCTCAACGCCCGGTCGAGATCGGGGTCGGAGCCAGGCTTGTAAGCCCCGATCCGCACCAGATCCTCCGATCGGGCATAGACAGCCAACAGTTTTCGCAGCAGCCCGGCGTTCTCGCGATGCGCCGGCTGGGCAACAGCCGGCATCAGCCGGCTGATCGAGTCCAGTAATTCGATCGGCGGATACCAGCGCCGCCAGCACCAGGGCGGCGACGACTGTCCAGCCGCGTTGCGCCGGATGCATCGCACCCCAGCGAACCATGGCGCGGCCCCATAGGCCCGCCAGGCGGTCGCTTAGCTGCGGCTGCCCATGCATCGTGGGCGCGCTCTTCTCCATTTGTGTTCCCGTGGCCATGGTCTATCGATGTCCCGTCCGCCAAAGCGAGCCTACGATGCTCCTGGAGCTCCTAAAACTGCATTCCAATCACCTGTTGGTAGGCCTGCACGGCCTTGTTGCGCACAGCCAGCGCAAGTTCAAAGGCCATACTTGCCTTTTGGGCCGCGATCATCGCCTGATGCACATCCACGCCCGAGCCGGTCATCAGCCCTTGAACCGCGGCGTGCGCTTGGCCCTCAAGCTGGTTCACCTGGCCCACCGCATCGGTGAAGAGATCCGAAAACGGTGTGGGCGAAGCCTCCGATCCACCGCGGATGGTCAAGGCCGTCGTGCCGCTGCTGCCGGTGACGGGCGGCAATGCCAGGGGAGTGACTTGCACGGGGTTTGCGAGAGCGATCATCGGATTCCCTCCTCCACTAGGGCGCTGCTCCCGGTCCTATTTCGGAGGGCCACAGCCGGCAACGCGCCTAGCTCTTGGCAATCTCCAACGCCGCGGAGATCATGCCCTTCTCGGCCTGCACGGCGGAGCTGTTGAGACCGTATGCACGCGTCGCCCCCATCAGGTCCACCATCTCTGTGAGGGGATTAATGTCCGGATACGAGACATAGCCATCCGGTCCGGCATCAGGATGGCCCGGATCGTAGCGTTTGAGCGGAGGAGCTGTATCCTCGACCACGGCCGCGATTCCAACTCCCGGCGCGCTGCCGGAGCCACTCGCCAGACGATTCAAGCCATCCACCGGATGAAGCAGAGGTACCGGCGAAGGCAGCGGAGGCAGGGCCGCTGTCGCGTGACTCTCCAAGGCTGCGCTCGCCGTCCCCATGACCCCGGCGGCAGAATTGAAGGTGCTGGCGAACTCCGCGTCTCCGGTGTTGGCCGCAAAAACGACATGTTGCCGGTGGTAAGGGCCTCCGGAGGCCGTGCGGGTGGTCTCGGCGTTGGCCATATTGGCCGCCACCACCTCGGCACGCATTCGCTCGGCGCTCATCGCTCCGCCCGAGGTTTCCATCATCGCAAATAGGTTCATCGCGCATCCTTCTTCGAGATGGATCGCAGCACGCGGCGATCCAGCCTATTTGCCGTCGGCATGAATAGCGTCCAAGACTCGCTGGTACTCCTGGCGGAGCAGCGTGACGCCCGTCTTGAATCGCAGCTGCGCCTCCGCCAGATTCAGGCCCTCCCTGTCCATCGAGACGTTGTTGCCGTCGGGCCGCGCGATCAGCCCATCCACGGCGGTCACGCGCACCGGATGCGCTGAGACGCCCTGATCGACATCGGTCATCGCCTGCCGCATCTCGGCTGCGAAATCCATGCCCACAGCTCGATAGCCTGGCGTATCGACATTCGCCATATTGGCGGCTGTGAGCTTCGCCTGGCTGGTTGACAGATCCAGATAACGTGCGATCTGGTCGCTGAGCCCGGTTTCAACCTGCATTTCCATCGCTCACTCCCTTCCCCCCGACACTCAATGAATCCGGGTCTCCCCACTCTGCGCCCTGACTTAAGATTGGATCTCCCAAAGATCCGGCTCCTCGGGACACCCGGAGCCGCGCTAGTTCATCGCCCCAAAGTCGATCTCGCGCGCCGTCAGCACAGCCTCATCGCCGGCAAGAATGGCGGCCCGTTCCAGCACGTGTTCCAGCTCGCGAACATTTCCCGGCCAGTCGTGCTCGGAGAGTTTCGTTAGAGCGCCCGGGTCAACACGCTTCAGCGGGGCCTCGCGGCCCATGCGGGCTAGAAAATGGTCGACCAGCAATGGCAGGTCCTCACCGTGCTCGGCAAGCGATGGCGTACGAATAAGAAAGACCGCCAGCCGGTAGTAGAGGTCGGCGCGAAAGCTGCCGTTCTGTGTCTGCTGCCCCAGCGGCTGGTGCGTTGCAGTCACGATGCGCACGTCCACCTTCACCGTCTCGTTGTCGCCCACTCGCTGCAGCTCGCCGCACTCGACAAAGCGCAGCAGCTTGGACTGGAGCGAGAGCGGCATCTCGCCGATCTCGTCGAGAAAGAGCGTGCCCCCATCGGCTGCCTCAATCCGCCCGACGCGCCCCTGCACTGCACCCGTAAAGGCTCCACGCGTATGGCCGAAGAGCTCAGCCTCGAGCAGCGCCTCGGGAATCGCGGCGCAGTTGATGGCTACAAAGGGCTTGCGGCCCCTCGACGAGAGCCGGTGCACCGCCTCGGCGACCAACTCCTTTCCTGAGCCCGTAGGTCCCTCAATGAGCACCGGGGTCGACCGCGGGGCGACCAGCCGAATGCGGCGGCTGACTTCCAACATGCAAGGCGCATAGCCGATCAGCTCCGGAAGCCGTTCGCTGCGGTCTGCCGAGTGCGCGGTGTCGACGGGCCCGATTCGAGCAGAGCCGGGCCGAGACTCTGCGGCAGCCGCCGCTTCGATCCCGGGCGGAGCTGCGATCCGAGTTGAAGCAGGGGTCACTGGAAGAGGCCATTCCTTCACGTTGATCGCTTCCACCGGCAGCGGAGGCTTGCTTAGCTGAGGAGCGGTATTCCAGATCGCCGTGTCGGTGTCCTGAGAACGGCGAAGAGCATAGAGCAGCTCCTGGCGGTGTGGTCCGCGCGGGCTCTCCTGTGCCACGACTCCGCTGGTGGTCAACACATCGACATCGGGATAGTGCTCACGGAAGTCCCTCAAAAACTCGGCCAATTCGAGATCGGGAAGCCAGGAATCGACGATGAGGGCTTCGGGCAAGGCTGCATCCGCCTCTGCCCAGGCCTCTGCGCCGCCCTCGGCCTCACGCACCTGCCAGCGCAGGCCAGTTAATGTTTGTGAGAGCCGCTGGCGAAAGCTGCGGTCGGCGCTGGTGACTAGCGCTGTGCGTGGACGCGGACGTGCGACGGGCGGGAGTGCAGATACGGGAACCGTGACCATGAAAAATCTCCTGTATGAGTGCTGGGTTAGATGGAATGAAGAAATCAGCGCGCGTCAGCCACCGGAGGCGCCGGATGAACCCCAGGCAGAATCACGGGAAGTGGAATTGCGGGCAGCGCCGACTGTGCAATCTCCGGCTCCGGAGGCACGGTATATCCCTGGCCGCGTACGGTGCGGATCAGTACTCCGGGAGGCGGATCCTTCAGCTTGCGGCGCAGGTAGTTGACGTAGACATCCACAATATTCGTGGTCTGGGTCGGCTCCAGATTCCACACCGAGTCAAGAAGCTCCACCCGCGAGACGCATTGCCCACGGTTCAGCATCAGGTGTTCCAGCAGGGCGAACTCCTTGTTGGTAAGGATGATCGGCGCTCCTGCGCGGCGCGCGGTGTGATCCAGCCGATCCAGCTCAAGGTCGCCGGCCCGCAACAGCAGACGAGCCTCGCGCTTGCGGCGCAACAGCGCCCGGCAGCGGGCGCGCAGCTCGTGCAGGCTAAAGGGCTTGACCATCAGATCGTCGGCCCCGCAGTCCAGGCAGCGGACCCTCGTGTCCACCTCCTGACGGGCGGTCAGCACCAGCACAGGCAGCTCCGAGTCCAACGCGCGCACCTCTTCGAGCACCTGTTCGCCGTCCTTGACGGGCATGTTCAGGTCGAGGATGGTCAGATCCGGCGAATCCTGGCGGAATGCCTCCACAGCGGCGGCTCCATCGTATGCCAGACGGACGCGGTGCCCGTCGGCCTCCAGACCACGGCTTAGAAACAGTCCCAGCGCCCGGTCGTCTTCGGCAATCAATAACCTCATGGCAGCCTTTCTCTTGAGCAATAAAGCCATTCCGCAAGATGCGCCGGCCCCGCTCCGAGCCATCCGGCTTAGCGGGCGCTAAGGGACGGCACACCCTTACCTTCCCCTGTGTACGAGAGGAACTCAAGAGTGGAAGTGGAGAAAGTAGAGGAGGCTAATTCAAGAATGGCACAGGCAAGACAGCTTTCCCGATCCGGTTCGCGACGCGAGCCGTATCGCCCAAACTCTGGTAGCAGCGCGACGCCGCCGACTGCATGCAGGAATGACCCAAGATAGAAAGCCTCAGCACCGTACGGCAACGTAGAGCTGAGCGGGCGCTCGCGATCACGCGGATGGCCGCCCCGCAGCCCGTCTGGCTTTGCAGGCGGCCTTGTCTTGGTACATGTCGGCATCGGCCCGCTCTAAAAGCCCCTTCATCGACTCGCCCGGGAGGTGCTCCGCCAGGCCGATCGAGGCCTCGACGTGGAGCTTGATGGGGCCGTTTCGTCCGTGGATCTTGTAACTCCCGCAGGTCCACTCGCGCAGCCGGTCGATCTTCGCCTTCGCCTGAGGCAGGCCGCAATCCAGCACGATGATGAACTCGTCTCCGCCCCATCGTCCGATCAGATCCGCCGAGCGGCAGACCGATTGAAGCTCGCCGGCAAACTGTTTGAGAATCTCGTCGCCGGCGAGGTGTCCGTGTTCGTCATTGATCTGCTTGAAGCCGTTGATGTCGATGACTGCGACGCAAAGCGGAGCGCCGCTCTTGACCCTGCGCTCGATCTGTCCCTCAACCCAGAGCCGGCTGCCAAGCCCCGTGAGCGCGTCGCGCGAGGCAATCAGCTCGGCCTCTTCCAGTTTGGCCTGGTAGGTGGAGACCTCGGCCTTCAGTTCGTCGATCGCGGCCTTCCCCTCCGCGGCCATTCTGTCGATCGAGGTCTTCAGCTCGGCCGCGCTCTTTTCAATCGAAGAGCGGATCTGTGTCAGGTCTTCGAGCGTTGCGATCTTCTCCAGACGAGACGTCACCTCGCTCATCTTCCCCGTGGCCCTCTTATCCCTCTCTCCCACAGACTCGGCCGTGCGAGTCATCACGAGCAGCATCGCCTTGATCTCATCGGTCTGCTGGCGGTAGTGGCCGGCCGTCTTATGGCCCCAGTCCTGCAGTTGCTCTGTAACCTTCTTCTCCGAGCTCTCGATCTCCTGGACGCTCACCGGCGGCGACAGCTTTGCCTCCAGCTTGCCGAGGCTCTGCCGCAAACCGTTCCCCAGGGCAGGACAGGCATTCAGGCTGCAAGCTCCCATCTCAGAGAGAGCCGAGCGATAGGCCGCAAGCGATGCGTTGGCAAGAGCGGTCTCTTCCGAATCCGCGTAGGCTGCGGACCCGGTATGGGGGGCATCCAGGTATTTCTTCAGGGAGATCATTGACCCTCGAAGGCTCATCGCCGCGTCGAATGGAACATCAGAGGCGCTATCGGCAGAACTCCCCTTCTTCTTTAGCCCCTCAGCCGATCCTTTTAAGGCTTCCGTACGCAGATGCGTTTCATCCGGTGGAGCATCTGATTGAGTCGGCTCTATTCCGCGCCCTGTTGACTCTTTTGGAACTCAACTGAAGTGAGAGGGAAAAAAGACTTGTTGCGGTTCGCTTTTTATTCGCTATAATGCCCGCATGGCAGTCACACGAAGGCAGAAAGAGATTCTCGACTTCCTCGAGTCGTTTGTAACGCGCAACGGCTACTCCCCATCCTTTGAGGAGATTGCGCGCGGCATGGGGCTGAAGAGCCTGGCAACCGTGCATAAGCACATTACCAACCTCGAGAAGAAGGGGTTGCTCGACCGCGTCCATAACCGCAGCCGTTCGATCGACGTCCTGCCGCCCGGAACACGCACCCGCACCAGCGACCGGCTGCCACTGGCAGGCCGCATCGCGGCCGGATTGCCAGTCGAGGCTCTGGAGGCCGAGGAGAGCATTTCGCTGCACGACGTGGTGGGTAATCGTGACGTCTTTGCCCTTGAGGTTCGTGGCGATTCAATGCGCGACGAGCACATCATCAGCGGCGATTATGTTCTTGTGGAGCGGACCCGGACGGCTCGTCAAGGCGAGATCGTAGTAGCCCTGCTGCATGGTTCCGAGACGACGCTCAAGCGCTTTTATACCGAAGGAAACCAGGTGCGGCTGCAGCCGTCAAATGTCGAGATGGACCCGATCTACGTCAACGCCCAACACGTGGCGATTCAAGGCCGCGTACTGGGCGTTTTGCGCAGATACAAATGAATTCATGAACAGGGTGGTAAGGACCGGCCGATTCCTGAACCACGATCCCTGTCTCTATGCCAGCAGACGCTGGACCTTCTCCTCTATCACGTTCTGCGGAACGTAGCCGACAACCTGGTCCGTAACCTTGCCGCCCTTGAAGAACAAGAGAGCTGGAATGCCGCGAATGTTATACCGTGAGGGCGTTGCGCCATTCTCATCGACGTTGACCTTGGCTACCTTCAGCTTGCCTGCGTAGCTTGCCGCCACGCTATCGACAACCGGCCCAAGAGCCTTGCATGGGCCGCACCACACGGCCCAAAAATCCACTAGCACCGGCTGCTCGCTCTTGAGCACCTCTTGGTCAAAGGTCGCGTCGCTAACTTCCAGAACTCCCAATCCAGCCATGATTCTCCTTGCGTACTTTGCGTTTATTTCAGTCTACTGGCAACTATGCTCTCATGGGATGCATCAATGGATCGGAAAGTCGCAAATCGGACATGCGTGGGAACAAAGAGCCTTAAATACCGAAAGACACTGAAGCGAATCTAAAAAGCTGAAAAAAAGGATCTTATTTAACTTCGATAAAATAAAGCGCCCGGATCCTGAGAAGGATCACGGGCGCTAGAGCAGCCCTCCCCCAGAACTGCCCACGTTTGCGAATTTAGGGCTTTCCAAGGCGAAAAGCAAGCAATCTTGAGTAACGGATTTCAGTAACGCATTGAAGCCTGGTCAAATGATACAAACGTAACGTTTGCAAACTTGAGAGTGGTGAACAAAATGCTGTAAATATCTAAAAGGCTTCGCGTTATTCGACTTCACACGATCGGTGGCGATTCTCTCCGATTACCCTTGTTTAGTAATGATTTGCGCGTCATGGTTGAGCTGCACGCACGACCTCAAGCGCCTGATCGGCGCCCCTCGCCTCAAGCCGGCAAATCTTAAGTTCAGCTTCCTTCGAGGCTCCGAGGGCCTTGCGGATGGCCACCGTCGCTTTAGGCAAACTCGCTTCATCGCCGACGATCACAAGCACCGAGGGCCCTGCGCCGCTTAGTGCCGCCCCGAGTATGCCGTCTTCGCCCGCCAGCGGCAATAGCGGAGGCAGCATCGGACAGATTGGGGCGCGATAGGACTGGTGGACACGGTCCTGCATGGCGATGCGTAGCAGATCGGTCCTCGCCTGCGCAAAAGCCAATCCGACCAGCGACGCCGACTGAATGTTCGCAACAACATCCTCGCGCGGGTAGCAATCAGGCAACATCGCGCGAGCTTTGCTGGTGGCCAGCGGCTCGGTGGGAAGAACCACAATTGCGCGCCACTCCACCGGCGGTTCCACCCGCGCTACATGGACTCTTCTGCCTTCGCGCGCAGCCGCGACAAAGCCGCCCAGCCAGCAGGCCGATACGTTGTCTGGATGGCCCTCCAGCGCCGCGGCCTCTTCTAAGATCCGCTCCGAGCTCCACTCCAGTCCGCCAAAATGTACTGCAAGCGCGATGGCGGCCAATCGGCCCGCGGCCGAGGAGCCACAGCCCATTCCCAGGGGAATTTCGTTTTCCATGCGGATTGCCAAGGGAATCTCGGGCCGCCCGTTGCTCTCCAGCAGTTCTTTATAGATCTCAATGATCAGGTTGTTCTCGAGACGTGCAATCTGCTCCGAGTCGCGGCCCGTTGCCGCGATCGAGAACTCTCCCGCCGGCTCTGCCTCGACATTCAGATAAAAGTCAAAGGCAACAGCCACAGCGTCGAATCCTGCGCCGAGATTCGCGGAGGTAGCGGGTAGTCTCAACCGCAGAGCGCCCTGGCGCATCATTCCATCGTCGTTCATCCCACGCTGCCCTTCAGTGCGGCCAGCACTGCGGCCGGCGTAGCCTCGACCTTAATCGCATTGCGCTGCAATCGTCCGATCTCCGCCTCCAGGCCGACCGCCTCTTCCTTCTCGAGCAGCGTTCCCTTGTGGAAGTCGATCGTATAATCTGCGTCTTTGAGCGTGTGGCCAGTGAGCACCAGTACGACCGTCTCGCCAGAAGTGATTTTGCCGTCCTTGCGAAGCTTCTTCAACCCGGCAAGCGTCACCGCCGATGCCGGTTCGCATCCCAGACCTTCGGTGCCGATCTCTGTTTTCGCTACGGCAATCTCAGCTTCCGAGACATCAAGACACCAGCCCCTTGTCTCCTGGATTGCCCTTGCGGCTTTGCGCCACGATGCCGGGTTGCCAATACGAATGGCAGTAGCGCGCGTGTGCGCCTCCACCGGCTCAAGCTTGCTCCCGCCGTTTTCGGCAAGACTCTTAACCAGCGGATTGGCCCCCGCTGCCTGAATCACGCTGATGCGAGGCATGCGCGCCACCAGCCCCAGTTCGTGCAGTTCTCTGAAGCCCTTGCCCAGCGCCGAACTGTTCCCAAGATTGCCACCGGGAACGATCAGATGGTCAGGCACATTCCAGTCGAAGGCCTCGGCGATCTCAAAGGCCGGCGTTTTCTGCCCCTCGAGCCGGTATGGATTCACCGAGTTGAGCAGATAGATCGGCGCCTCCTTCACAATCCGTGTCAGCAGCGTGAGGCAGCCGTCAAAGTCAGCCTTCAACTGGCAGGTGAGCGCGCCATAGTCCATCGCCTGCGAGAGCTTGCCCCACGCGATCTTGCCGTCGGGAATAATCACCAGGCTGCGCAGCCCCGCGCGCGCAGCATAAGCCGCCATCGAGGCCGAAGTGTTTCCCGTCGAAGCGCAGGCCACCCACTCGAAGCCGCGCTCCTTGGCGACGCTCAGAGCCGCAGTCATTCCGGTGTCTTTGAACGATCCCGTCGGATTCATCCCCTGGTGCTTGGCATAGAGCTGGTCGATGCCCAGCGCCTTGGCTGCACGCGTCAGGTGATAGAGCGGAGTATTGCCCTCGCGCAGCGTCACCGCATTGCCAAAGCTGTCGAGAATGGGTAGCAGTTCGCGAAAGCGCCATACGCCGGAGTGATCCAACCCCTCGGAAGAGCAGCGCCGCTCGCGCCACAGCCACTTCAGAGCTCCGGGATTTGGCCGGTCCTGCTTCGGTCCGCCCGGGCCTCCGCGCAGTCCCCAGCCCGGATATTCGACCTCAAAGAGATCTCCACACTGCACGCAACGGAAATCCGGTTGAGCCTCCGCCCCCGAGATCCGCGCCCCGCACCCAAAACAACGCAACTGATGCAAATTGTCGTTCATGTCTGAAGATAGGTTACCAGCCAGCGCCAATTTTAGCGTGACTGAATTGAAGTAGAAAACCGCTGGTGTCCAGCGAGATGTCGAATAGATCCGGTTGGTTAGAGAAGGCCGGTTGGTCAGTTCTGTGGAGATATGGCTGAAGGGCGCATGAAATCTCGGTTTTCTCAATGGTCGAGACCGACAGAATCAGTAGACAAGTGTAGAGCGAGGCCTCGAGCTTCAGTTCCATCTTGACGATGGCGATCAGCACATAGGTGGCGATGGCACACCAGATTTGGCTTCTCACGGCGTTCCGGCTGGTGGCCACAAAGTGCTTGATGCGCAGGTGTTGCTTGATCCATATGAAGAACATCTCAACCTGCCAGCGGCCCTTGTAGAGCGCGGCGATGGTGAGGGCAGGCAGCGTGGTGTTGTTGGTCAGAAACACCAGCGCCTCGCCGGTGCGGTAGTAAGAACGAGCCGCTTGGCTGTCGCGGGCAACACTCCCTCTCCTGTCCGGCAGATCGTTCTCGCTTTCTCCACCCACGCAATCGCATCGGCTCGCCCTCTCGGACCCGAGCCGAAGCTCTTTCGCACTAGCTTGCCATTCACGCGAATTCGCGCAACCCAGACGTCGCCTCCTGGAACTCTCTCATACACCCCGGCAATTGATGCGGGTCTCCGTGGCATAGGTATCACCCCCGTATCACAGCCGGACCAAATCGGCCTAAAAGCCCCCGCCATCTCTCACGGCGCTACTGGCGCGGGTCATGGTTTCGGCGAACTGTGATACAAAAGTGATACACGAAAGCCGGATCAGATGTAACCTGTCGCAACGTTCCTGTACAAAGATACGAGAGAATAACCGCATGAATACTGACGATTTTCAATTCCATGCAACAACGTGCGGCTCTATGCAGGAGTGCTAAGAACGCCCTTTTAAGGCGGCGGTCGCGGGTTCGATTTCCGCCGGGCTCACCATACATGATTGAAAGCCGAGGGTAGGTCAGCGCGCGAAGCGGCACAGATCGCAGTTGGGCCCAGATACTCGCAGATAGAATCTCAGCTTGGCGAATGCCTTGTGGCTCAGGCGCTCATCTTCGCAGCGGAGCTCAGAGCCGGCCCCTTTAAATGGATTTGTGGAGCGTTTCTTTGGAGCCCGGCGGCGCCACGCACGAAATACCTCTGCCGAACCTTGTTGGCAAGCGCGAGAGCACGATCGAGCTTTTGCGGGATGACCGAGCGGATTCGAGAGCGTATTCCGGCGTTGTTTCCGATCGTCTCAGCGACTAGCTTTTCCAACTCACACCAATCGTGCCACTCCCCTATGGAGTCCTTGACTTCTCTCAAGGCCCGTGACATCGAAGCATCGGGAGCACCGCTCAAATCGAGCACGTAGCGAAGCTCTTTTACCTTCAACCGGAAGGGATGCAGATTGCCTGCGCGCAGTTTGGGCCACGCCGTTAGCTCAGCCGAGATTTCGACTAACGCGGCAAGCGGGTCAGTCGCTCGGCGCCCGTTCGGACCACCATCGTTCCTTGTATCTTCCAGGCGTCTTTGGATACGCTTCTGACACTGAGCGAGAAGCTTCCCCGTTCGCTTCCCTTTTTGGTCGAGGGCCGTAAGCAGCCGCTCCACGAGTTTAGAACGGCGCGTTGCCATCTTCTCTACCAGCCTCACGATTGATTCGCTTGCTTCTTCTGAAACCATGCTCGCTGCCAGGCCGGTGAGAACGTCCATGTTTCGCACCTTGCCTGCCGCCTTGCGAATGGGACCGGCAGTCTTCAGCAGCCGGCGGCCCTTCCTGGAACCGTCGAGCGCAAACGCGTGAAGCACCGCTTCAAGGCGCCGGCAGTCAGTTCGCAAATCATGCACTCGTTCCGGAGTTGGAGAGTTCGGAAATCTCTCCATTGCCTTTCCGAGGTTGCGAATCGGCTTCCCGACCTGTTGGAGGGTTAAAGGCACGGCTGTCTTGGATGCTCACTGACCGCACGAGGTTGCCTCTTGCAACCTCAGCGTTTCAAGGCCGCCGTGCTTCCTCCGCCAGCGGCAGCGTAAAGTGAAAGGCAGCTCCGCGTCCCAGTTGGCTTTCAGCCCACACGCGTCCTCCGTGGGTTTGGACGATGTGTTTGACAATGGCCAGACCCAGGCCTGTGCCGCCCGATTCTCGGCTTCGCGCTTTATCGACACGGTAAAAACGCTCAAAGATGCGTTCCAGGTGTTCGGAGGCAATGCCTGGCCCAAAGTCCTTCACCGTGAACTCGACCTCCGACTCCTGGAGTCGCGCTCCCACGCGGAGGCGCTTGCTGTCCTTTGCGTACTTGAGGGCATTTTCGATTAGATTTCCGAAGACCTGGTTCATCGCATCCGGATCGGCCAAAACCAACGTGTCGGGCGCGCCGGCGAATTCCAGTTCCACCTTGGAGTCGACCACAATGCCGCCAAGCGACTCGATTGCATCCTGCACCAGCGCGCTGGCCCGGGTCGGTTGCAGCGCCAGCTTGTAATCCGGGCTCTCCACGCTCGCCAAAGCAAGCAGGTCCTCGGTAATCCTGTTCATGCGAATCGCGTTCTTGAGAATGATCGCAAGAAACTCGCGCGTAGTCTCCTTAGGCGGCTGCGAATCCTCCATCAGTGTCTCAACGTAGCCTTGAATCGAGGTGAGCGGGGTGCGCAGCTCATGACTGACGTTGGCGATAAACTCGCGTCGGGACCTCTCGGCAATTTCGATGCGTGTGACATCGTGGAGCACCGCCAGCGCTCCGCCCGATGCCATGGGAACCGCATTGATCTCGAAGATGCGCCCGGCGGCAAGCGAGCTTGCCCGGCCGGATCGCGCCTCGCGCTGCTCCATCGCAGCCTGCACACATGCCAGCAATTCGGGATCACGCACCGAGTGAACCAACGGCCGCCCTGCGCGAACCTGCGTACCAGCGATCCGCTCCATCACCGCATTGGACCAGCGAACCAATCCGTCAGGGCTGATGGCAACCACAGCCTCCTGCATCGAATCGAGCATCGCAGCCAACTCCTGGCGTCGATTCTCGAGTTCCGCGAAGCTCTCACTCAGCCTCTCGGCTGCCTGGTTGAGCGCAGCCTCGGCAGTCGAGAGCACCTCCTCGTCGGTGCGCGGCAGCCGGGCAGACAGTTCGCCCGCACCGATCTTCTGCGCGAAGCCAATCACCTGCTCCAGACGCGCAGAGATGCGGCTGGCAACCCAGATGGCCAGCGCCAACGCAACGGCCAGCGCGATCAAGCCCGACCAGAGAAATTCATTGCCAAACAACTGAACACTCTTGGCCGGAGGCAGTTCCAGGACCTTGCCCGCAATCAGCGGCAGAAAGACAAACTCCATCGCCGCGGCTTGAAAGGCCAGCAAAAGGAGAAATAGGCCCAGCAGCCGGGTGAAGATCTTCGATTTCACTCTGCCTCTATTCGTTCTTGGGTAGTTCGAAGCGATAGCCGGCCCCGCGCACCGTTCGCAGATAGCGCGGATTCTCCGGATCGACCTCGATCTTCTCTCGGATGCGACGCACGTATACGTCCACTGAACGCGGAGTGACAAAGCGCGCATCGCCCCAGACTGCATCCAGCAGATGATCGCGGCTAAATACCCTCCCCGGGTGCCGCGCCAGATAGTCCAGCAGTCTGAACTCCGTAGCCGTTGTGGTGGTCAGCTCTCCGCGCACCTTTAGCTGCATCGCGTTGGCGTCGATCACGACCTCTTCAAAACTGATGACCGAGGGCGTCGTTGGACGCTCAAATCGGCGCAGCACAGCCTTGACCCGCGCCACCAGCTCGCGCGTGGCAAATGGCTTGGTGATGTAGTCGTCGGCCCCCATCTCGAGGCCCAGCACACGGTCGTTCTCCCCGGCGCGAGCCGTGAGAAAGATGATCGGCACAGTCGAAAGTCCTGGGTGATTGCGCAAGCGCCTGCAGACATCCAGGCCGTCACCGCCCGGCACCATGATATCCAGAAGAAACAGCGCAGGCGCCTGGCGCTCAGCGTCGGGAATCAGATTTGTTGGAGTGTGATAGAGCCGCGCTGCAAATCCTGCCGCTTCCAGATGGTGCTGCACAAGCCGCGCGATGTCGGTGTCGTCTTCCAGTACGAAAATGGTCTGGCTCAACCGGTCTGCCCTCGGCCGGCGGCCGTTGAACTTCAGATGCGGAGGCCGCACGGAACCATTAACAGACTACTGCACCAAGGCAAAGGGATTGCAAACGTTGTGTTAATTTGACCGGCAACCCGTGATATCACAAGCGGCCTTCCCCAGCGAAGCGCTGGCGAAAGTCGCAAGGCTGAGGTCCGGTTCTTTCAGCTGGAATCCCGGGTCACTGCACGGTTTTCGCGAATTCGACGGGAGGCAAGCTCCCCGGCACGCGATCTTCCCGCTTCTTGTGATCGGCACGTTTCTTTCGAACTTCATCCGCCGCAACAAGAATTAGTGCGCTGAAAGTCACAACCAGCAGAATGACCGCCGTCATGCCGTGCAGTTGCGCGATCTCGCCGGTGGCACTTGTATCGACGTCGCCATAAAGCAGCCCCAGTCCGATAAACACAAAGAACACATGCGCGCAAAAGACTCGCAGAGAGGCTCGCCCCAGCGTCAGAAACGGCTCAATCTCGACGGCGTGCCGAACCCACTTTCGCAGCCAATACAGCACAATGGCAAACGTTGCGAGGTTGACGACGCGCAGCGGACCGATCTGCCACTTGTCCAGTTGAATGCCGAGCGATTGCGGCGTCAGTTGCGGCCCGAGCCACCCATGCCGTACCCCGATGAAGAACAGGCAGGCTGCGGCCGAGACTCCAGCCAGCCATCCCGGCACCTTCTTCAGAGCTGATGACTCCTCTGCCGACTTGGCGCCAAGCCAAAGACCAACCATCCAGATTGCCTGCCAGGCAAAGAGATTGAAGGCTCCCGTCTCCTGCAGCGGAATCCTCAGATGCGTAAGGCTCACAACCCAGTTATGAACCAGGTCGCGCAGCCCGAACTGCGCCAGCAGCCACACCAGGCCGCTGGCGGCGAGGATCCTACTCCATCCCCAGCGCAAAGACGCCGACAAAAGCATTGGTGTTAAGAAGAGAAAGGTGACATACATCGGAAGGATGTCCAACAGCGGCGGACAGTAAAGCAGCAACACCGAGCCGACGATGGCGACCACCGGATGAGCAAGATAAAAGTTGAGAAGATTTGTAATCGCCGCCTTGTGCGTGTGCACTGCGAATCCCGCCGCCACGGTAAAGGTCAGCGTGAGCATCAGCAAGTGATAGCCGTAGATCTTGAGCGAGCGCTTCCACAGCTTTACACGGACGCCCGAAGCATTCTGAACGAGCTCATGAACATAGAGCCGGCCCACAAGAAGGGCTGAGATAAAAACGAATCCTTCGGCCGACGAAACAAAGCCGATTGGTTGGTTCACAAAGTCGCTGAAGCGCGTGGGAAGATGCGTCAGCGTCATCCAGACCAGGAAGAGCCCGCGCAGGGCATCGAGTTCAGGGCGGCGTTCGAGTTTGGGCACCTGCATGCAAGCGAACTCCCATCCATTGAACTTGCGGAGGATTGAGCCTCACCTCTTTAGACGCGTTCGATGGCTGCGAGTTGCCGGCGATGATTTAGGCTGAAATCGCGGGCGGAGCTTCAGTCTTCGCTCCGCAGGAGGCTCGTGTGACCTGGACGATGCTGCTGGTTGGGCTGGTGGTAGGGGCGGTTTCAGGCGTTGTCGGCATCGGTGGCGGCATCTTGTTTGTCCCAGCGCTAATCTGGCTCGCGGGAATGGACCAGCACAAGGCTCAGGGCACCTCGCTGGGTGCCTTGCTCGCGCCCGTCGGGCTCTTCGCCTTTATCGAGTACTATCGCAATGGCGAAGCCGATCTGCGCATAGCGCTACTGCTCGCCGCCGGCTTCCTGGTAGGGGGCTACTTCGGCGCCGTCGGCGCACAGCACATTCCGGAGATCTGGCTGCGCCGCATCTTTGCACTCACTCTGATTGCCGTGGGCGGCAGAATGTGGTTTAGCCGGTAGACTCCGGCTTCCTTGCAACGAAGCGCAGCCGCACATAATTGGCGGTCCACCTCCCCTCCTCATCGCGCAGAATGGGTGCAAGCAGCTCGGCTGTCTCCTCAACCGCGGTCTCGCGGATAGCCTCCGGCAGGCGATTGAGCACGCCACGCCGGAAGGTGCGCAACCAGCCTGTCATTCCGCTCTCGGGCAGCGCAGTAGGACGCGGAATCAGCTCGATGCGCTCCACATTGAAGCCGTGGCTCTCAAGCCTCTGCGTGTAAGCCTCCAGAGTTGGATAGTAGTTCACGCCCTCCTCGTAATCGGCGAAGCCGTGACGCTCCAACACAGCCCTGAAGGCGACACGAATGGCCGCGATGTTGCCGTGACCGCCCATCTCCGCAACGAAACGCCCGCCCTGTTTCAAGACCCGGTGCACCTCGGCCATCATCGCGTCCTGATCGCGAATCCAATGCAGAACGGCATTCGAGAAGACGGCGTCGAAGGATCGTTCTGCAAAAGGCAGCGACTCCGCGCTGCCTTCACGAGCATCAATCCCCCGCGACCGCGCTGCGCCAAGCATCTCCGCCGAGAGGTCGACGCCGGCCACAGAAGCGCCCGTCGCCGCAATACGCTGCGTCAGCTGGCCATCGCCGCATCCAAGATCGAGGATCTGCTCGCCAGCCGCGGCTCCCAGCCATTCAAGCACGCCTCCAGCCAATCCAGGCACAAATGATGCGTTCTTCCCATAGTCTTGCGCATTCCAGGTCTGCGTCATCTGCCTCTCCACTGTCAGTGTCGAGAAGAAACCGCGATAAAGCAAAGTTATTCTGTTTCTATAGACTATTAATTCTGCTTATATCAAAGAACTCTTGCCCAGCCGGGCGGCTACTTGCCCGACCACAGATCCACTCTCTTCACTAGATAGTGAATGTCGGAGAAGACCGTCGTGCAACCATTGCCGACCGGCGACTGCGATGAGAATCCAACCCGCAGATCGGGATTCGCTCCCAGGCTGAAGGCGCGAATGATCGACCAGTTCTTTCCATCCTGCGAAGCATAGAAAAAGATCGCCTGGCCCGCTTTAGCCTCCTTCAGGTAAACGGAGTTCCCTTCGATGGCGATGGAGTTGTTGTCGTCAGAGAGGCCCTTGGTGACGACGGAAACAATCGCTGGGTGCTTTTCAATCGTCATCTCGAAACACAGCTTGGCCCACAACTCATCGTTGACATACAGCGCCAGCACACCCGCGTCCCATTGAGAGCGAAATCCTACATCGACCCTCGCGCTCAACACAAAATCCTTCGCAGGCTTGAAGAGCAGCCGCGAGGAATTGTCCGATCGTCCGTCGCCCATCGGCGAAACAAACCAGTCGGTTCCTTTACCGCCCGTGATCGAGAGCGTATCTCCGTTGTCAATCTTCCACTCGACAGGCGGATGCTGCCAGATCAACGGGCCGGGAATACCGTTAAGGATTGGAAGTGGCGCGCTTCCGGCTGATGCGGACTGAGAATGGAGCGCAGCAGCCATGCTGATCGAGATGACGGTCAATACACACGAACGAGAGAAAGAAGTCATAGAAGCTCTGTTTGCTTGTGCTGGGTCCTGATTATATTAGAGCGACTGAACCGGCACCAGAGTCAGATCGTCAACCAGGCCCACTTCCTTCTGCACAAAGGGCTCGCCATATTGCACGCCAGCCAAAAGCCCGTAATGGCGAGCCTCGGCAAAGGTGCGCTCTCGAATCTCCTCCTCGGGAACAAACAGCCCTCCGCCCGCCGCCTGATTGGCATACTGCGATCGATAAGCCATCAACGCCGCATGACGCTGCTCAATGAAGGGCGTAATGTCGACAATAAAGCTCGGCCGCACGTCGGCGTAAAGACTCGCGTAGACGATCTTGAAAGGACGATGCGGGGCGCTTCCGGTCTCGACTTTGTTCAAGCCCGACAGAAAGCAGGACTCGTAGCCAAGCCCCGCCACAGCCGCATGGTCCGGATGCCGCGCCTGCCAATAAGGCAGAATCACCACACGTGGGCGAACCCGCCGCAGCACACGCACAATCTTCAGACGGTTCTCGAGTGTGTTTTCGACGGCGCCGTCGGGCAGGTCGTGCGCCTCTCGCCAGCCGACTCCGAGCAGGCGCGCAGCTTCGGAGGCTTCGCGAGCGCGATCCTCCACACTGCCGCGCGTTCCAGCCTCGCCCTGAGTCAGATCCAGAATGGCTGTGCGCAAGCCGCGCGACGCCATGCGCAGCAGCGTCCCACCGCAGGTCTGCTCCACATCGTCGCGATGAGCTGCGATCGCGAGCACATCGGCGCCAGAGGGAACGGCCTCCACTGCGGCAATCATCGAATCAATAAACTGTGTTATTGCTGTCGGTCAGGGCGTCCATGTAGGCCACGTCGTAGGCGGTTCCGGTCACGGTCACATACTGGTTATCGATCGCTGTGCCGTTGACCGTCGAGTAGATGTAGATCTGCCCGCCCTCCGCCGTATAGATCTTGTGCAGACCTGTCACCGCGGCAATGCCAGTCGCATCGCCATTGTATGGCACCAGCGTCACCGCGTCGCTCGTGGTATTAACCATCGAGAGACAACCATCCGGCTGCTTGTTGTTGGCGCGCTCGCCGTTGGTGCACTGGGTCATTCCGATCCACAGCGTATCGTCATCCGCAAGAATCATGCGGCTGACCGCGCCGGGAGCACCGTCGCTGATCCCCACCTGAGCCGACTTTGTCATCGAGGTCGCTGAGCCTCTAGGCAGGTTTACCACCGTCAACTGCCCGCCCCAGAAGCCGTCCGGCATCTTCTCCTGCCCCACGACATACATCGTCGAACTGTCTACCAGCGCATTGCTGGCGCCTCCAGGGATATTGAATGTCGCAGCAGCAAGAGCTGCATGAGTGGGCAGCGAACCCGACTGCTGACCGGCTGTGAAAACCAGCGGCGCCACCGAAACTGCCGAGATGGACGACACGCTCCCGCCACACTCTGGCCCGCAATTGAGGATGTAGGCCGTTCCGCCATCATTGGAGAAGACTGCCTTGATCGGCCGGTCAAAGACCAGCGGTTTGTTGTCGTCTGGGCTGAGAGCTTCAAAGAGGCACCATCCCGGAGCATTCTGCGGCTCGCAGTCCACCGCGCCCGTCGGCCAGGTGCTCGGCCCCCCGGCGTAAGCGATCGTCTGTGCCGCCGTCAGGTTCCGAGGATAGTAGACATAGTTCGAATTCTGGACGAAAGCCAATGCGACAGAGCCGCCGGGATTGACGCTTACACGGTAGACACCGGGCAGGCTGAGCGGATAGCTGGAGTTGTTGCCCCGATTCGCTACCGTCAGTACGTGCGACGCCTGGTTGGCGGCAAAGACGTAAGTCAGATTGCGCGTGACAAAGACGCTCGACGCGGCGCCGTTGAGGCTCACGCTGCCGCCGACCTTCTCATTGGCATAATCGATCAGCGACATGCTGCCGCCACTGCCGCTGTTGTAGACCGCGCCATTCAACTCCTCGGGAAGATTCTGGATCGATATCGGCAGCGCGCCTGAGAATCCCGCAACGGTATACGCAGCGGCTGTGCTTGTGCTGTTGTATTTGAATCGGATGTCATAAAACGCATCCACGATCTCCAGCGCGCCGGCGGAGAATGTTCCGGGATTCTGAACAGCGATCAGAACTCTATTGGCCAGTCCGCTGGGCGGCAGCGTCCGGCCTGCAAAATAGGTAGTTGTCCCACAACCCGCCAGCGCGGTCGCAACCGCAAGGGCCGCAACGGCGCTCATGCAAAGACTTCTCTTCTTCAAAATCCCTTACCTCGACGGAAAAACGCGGCGTATCCGGTGTCCGCGCAGCCTAAGCTTTTGACTCTCGAAGTATAACAAAGCAACCCTGTCTGCTGGCGCGTCCCGCCCGCATGGCTTACGATTGCAACAGAATGTCTCAATTCGCTGACATCTTCGCCAGCCGCCCCATGCTCGCCGACGGCGCGATGGGCACCGTTCTCTATGCCCGCGGCATCTTCATCAATCGCTGTTACGATGAGCTGAACCTCTCGGACCCCGGCCTCATCCTGGCCATTCACGAGGAGTACCTTCAAGCCGGCGCGGAGATCCTTGAGACCAATACCTTCGGCGCCAATCGCTTCCGTCTCGGCCGCCACGGGCTCGCAGCAAAGACGACTGAGATCAATGCTGAAGGCGTTCGCATTGCGCGCAAGGCTGTCGAACACCTCAAGGACAAGCAGGCCGGCGAAGCCTGGGTCTCCGGCTCGGTTGGCCCCCTCGGCGTTCGTCTTGAGCCCCTCGGAAAGATCGGCCTTGATGAGGCTCGCGCCGCCTTCGCCGAGCAGATTCGCGCGCTCACCGATGCCGGCGTCGACATGCTCAGCATCGAAACCATGCCAGCGCTCAACGAGGCCCGCGAAGCTCTTCTCGCGGCCCGCGAGATCGCTCCCGATCTGCCCGTACTCGTAATGGTCACGGTCGACGACGACGGCAACTGCCTCGACGGCTCCTCGCCGCAGCATGCCGCCGCGCTGCTCACCGAGTGGGGCGCCGGGGCCATCGGCGTCAACTGCTCCACCGGACCGACAAATGTGCTCACAGCTATCGAGGCCATGCGGCCGGCCACTGCCCTTCCGCTGGCAGCGATGCCCAATGCCGGCCTGCCGCGAGCTGTCGAGGGCCGCAATATCTATCTCTGCTCGCCCGAGTACATGGCCAGCTTTGCCCGCAAGGCCATCCAGGCCGGAGTGCAGATCGTCGGCGGCTGCTGTGGCACCACGCCCAACCACACCCGCGCTATGCGCTCGGCCATGCGCGCCATCGACTCCCAGGTGCGCGTTCAGGTTGCCGGTGAAGCTCCGGCCATGACCACCGAAACCCCGCCCGCCACACTCGCAGAGCGTTCGCGGCTTGGCGCTCTGGTCGCCGAGGGCCGCTTCATCACGCTGGTCGAAGTGGTCCCTCCCAAGGGCATCAACTGCAACGCCGAGATCGAAGGCGCGCAGTTGCTCTCGCAACTCGGCGTCCACGCCATCAACGTGCCAGACTCGCCGCGCGCCTCGGCCCGCATGAGCGCCCAAAGTCTCTGCATCCAGATTCAGCAGCACACCGGCGTCGAGACGATCCTCCATTACACCTGCCGCGATCGCAACGTGCTCAGCATCCAGTCGGACCTGCTCGGCGCTTCGTCGATCGGCCTCCACAACATCCTCTGCCTCACGGGAGACCCACCCAAGCTGGGCAACTACCCCGATGCCACCTCCGTCTACGATGTGGACTCGATCGGCCTGGTCAACATTGTCCGTCGGCTCAACCACGGTCTCGACATCGGCGCAAACGCCATCGGAGCGAGCACCAACTTCACCATCGGTGTTGCGGCCAACCCCGGCGCACCCGACATCGAGCAGGAGCTGCGCCGCTTCTTCTACAAAGTCGAAGCCGGCGCCGAGTACGTCATTACGCAACCCGTCTTCGATCTCCGCCTGCTTGAGAACTTCCTAAACCGAATCCAGGATCGGATCGAGAGCCGCCGCATCCCTGTTATCGCCGGCATCTGGCCGCTCACCGGCCTGCGCAATGCCGAATTCATGAAGAACGACCTGCGCGTCTCCATGCCCGAAGAGATCATGCTCCGCATGGCCCAGGCCGATACTCCCGAAGCCGCGCGCCGTGAAGGCATCCTCATCGCTAAGGAAATGGTCGACGCCGTCCGTCCCTTCGTTCAGGGCGTCCAGGTCAGCGCGCCCCTGGGCCGCTATACGGTCGCCGTCGAAGTCATCGCCGACATCCTGCCCAAACCCATCTTGGAGTAATCCCCATGCCCTCCTTCGAAGAATCGTTCAAGAAGCTCGAAGCTATCGTCGATCAACTGGAGAAGGGCGAGCTCTCCCTCGAAGACTCGCTCAAGCTCTTCGAAGAAGGCGTAGGTCTCTCCGCCTCCTGCAAGGCCGAGCTAGAAGCCGCCGAAGGCAAAGTCCAGATGCTGGTGAAGCAGCGCGACGGCTCCTTAAAGCCCGAGCCCTTCCTCACAGAAAAGCCGCTCGAGAATCTTCCGCGCCATACAGGACAGCCCTGAAAGCTCCGACAGTCCGCCGACCAACTCGCACACCAGTGGTCTTTCCAACGCGCCCCTGCCGTCCACAACGGTGATGGCCGTCAACACCTTTACTCGGTCGGAAACACTTGCACGAATCGTCAATCGAGGCTTGAGAATCCGTAGAAAGCGCCCCCAGAGACCGCCGCAGCTGCAGCGATTATTGCAATTC
The DNA here is from genome assembly GCA_050010735.1 of Occallatibacter sp. Lineage (GTDB taxonomy): Bacteria > Acidobacteriota > Terriglobia > Terriglobales > Acidobacteriaceae > Telmatobacter. The sequence continues at coordinate 40,028 of JBEKKL010000021.1, forward strand.
TCAAAGGCCACCAAGGAGCCGGAACAAGGAAAGTGGTGTTGACAACAACAAACGCCATACACAAGCCGATGACAATCAACCCCCATTTAAATAGGTAATGAAAGAAGCGTCTCACTCACAATTCCCTATCCCCTATTCCCCGTCTTTTTCCCTTTCGCCAGCCTCGTGAGAACGGCCTGTTCCCGCAGCACCTGCATCAGTGGACGAGCCGGCGTGCCCCACAGCACAGTGCCCGGCTTGACGCCCATGCCTTCGTTCGTGACGGTCTTGCCGCTCAGAACTCCCGCCTGTCCGCCGAGGATCACGCCCGGGCCAATGTGCGCGTGGTCGCCGATCCCGACCTGGCCCGCGATCACCGCGCCATTGCCGACGGTGCATGAGCCGCTGATGCCCACCCCAGTCACCAGGATCACGTCTTCGCCGATCTCGCAGTTATGGCCAACATGAACCAGGTTGTCGGTCTTCGTCCCCCGGCCGATTCTCGTCTCCCTCAATGCGCCGCGGTCGATGGTCGTGTTGGCGCCGATCTCGACGTCATCTTCGATCACCAGTGTTCCCTGTTGCGGAAACTGGGTGTACCGGCCCGTCTTCGCATCGCGCACATAGCCGAAGCCATCGGCCCCCAACACCGCGCCAGCGTGCACGATCACTCGGTTGCCAAGCGTCACTCCCGGATAAAGCACCACACGTGGATAGATTCGGCAATCCCTGCCGATCTGAACGCCGTCGCCAATCACCGCACCGGCCTCGATCCGCGTTCCAGCGCCGACGCTTGCGCCGTCGCCAATCACCGCGCATGGGCCGATACTTACGCCCTCGTCCAGATGCGCATTCGCTCCGATGACGGCTGTCGAATGAATGCTGCTCCTGGACAATGGCGGTGCGAGCATCTTAGCCGCCCGCGCAAACCACAGGCGCGGCTGTTCGGTCTCGACGATCCCTTTGCCCGTTGGATACGTCTCCACGCATCCACGCCGCAACACAACGGCCCCGGCATTGCTGACAAGCGCTCTGGCCGCGGAGGTCGCATCCTCGGCAAAGACTAGATGCGTGGCGCTGGCGGCCTCTACGGAGCTCACGCCTTCAATGGCCTGCGTAGGATCTCCTGCCACCTGCTTGGCGCCCAAGGCCTCCGTTAGTTCGCTCAGCCTCATATTTCTCCTCAATACAGCCCCGGCTCGCCCTCCGGCCGAGTCTTCCACCGCCGGTGAATCCACAGCCACTGGTCAGGATAACGCCGGATCCAGCTCTCGATCACCTGCGTACACCGCTGCGTAGCCGCCAGAATGTCAGCCTCGGTGTCTGCCGACCTCGCGAAGACCAGCTCCGGCCCAAAGTGCAGCACATAGCGCTTCTCGGCCTTCTCCCACAGCATGAATCCCGGCAGCACAGCTGCGCCCGTCTTCAGTGCCACACGCGCCAACCCCGAAGCAGTACACGCCTGCCGCCCAAAGAACTCCACGAAGACGCCCTGCGGTGGCGTCATATTCGTATCCATCAAGATGCCGACCGTCTCGCCGTTACGCATCGAGCTCAGCAGTCCGCGCGCAAAGTCATCCTTGTGCAGCACCCGGTTGCCATGCATGCAGCGGATCCGGTTCACGTACTCGTCGAGCCGCCGGTTGTCGAGCCTGCGAATCACCATGCTCATCGGATGACCCATCAGCGAGTGATAGAAGCTCGAAAGCTCCCATGTACCCAAATGTCCGGTCACAACCAGGACACCCTTGCCGCGAATCTTCGCAGCCCGGTAGTGGTTCAGACCTTCAGTCCGAATCCAGTCGGCGGTATTCTCCGGCGTGTAGCGCGCCATGCGGCAGAACTCGACAAGCTGCCAGCCAAGGCTCCTAAACACTTCGCGCAGCGTCTTGTCCCGCTCTTCTTCTGAAAGCTCTGGTAGCGCCAACTCCAGGTTGCGCTCTCCCACGCGACGCAGCCGGTCAGAGGCCCGATACACACTCCACGCGATCGCGTTGCCCACAATACGCGCCAGTCTACGCGGCAGCCATCCAAGGGCGCGTGCCACAGCAACCACCAGCCAGAATTCGAGAGTCTCACGCATGCAAGAAGGCTAACGTTAAGTTTAGTCCCCTCGCGCGGCTTCTCTCGACCCAACAGGGCAAGGGGCAATCCGGCGCCTGTTAGACTGCCCCTGTCTCTCGTGCCCCGAGCTGTCCCTACTAGCGCTTTTTTGCCTCTACAAAGTAGTGCGCCACGCTGCTTACAAATGGCACCGCGCCGCCAGGAACGCCGACACTGCCTCTCAAAATCGACTCGAAGTCGTGAGCCCCGCCATAGTAGATCTCCGTGTCCTCGCGGTTCTGGCTCACGCTGGTGCCGTCCAAGCTGATGCCGGCAAATATTCCTTTATTCCGCGAGTAGCTAAGCAGCTCCGCGCTCATCTTCCAGTCGGTCGAGGCCTGGCCGGCCCTGCCCACAGGTCCGGCTGCTGCAGAGGCATCGCCGCCAATCTTGAACTTGCTCTTCAGCAGATCCTGGAAGCCGCGATCGTTCACCGCCACCAGCACCAAATCCGTGGATTGGCCACCGATTTGGAAGCCGAACGACATGCCCGCCATTCGGATGAAGACCGGCGCACTCCAGCCATGACCCGTGCGGCACGTAACCACGCCCTGTCCGTACTGCCCGCCCCATCCCAGGGCGCCCTTCTTCAATCCGGGAACCACCCCGACGCAGGTAGCGGACTCTAGGATGTTCATCGGAATGCTGTGGTCCTGGGCGGCCATGATCTGGTCTAGCACCACTTTGGCGGCGTCGACGCGCTCCTGCAGATCATCCTTGGTGGATCCGGCAAACGCTACCATCGAAGCCATGAAACACAGACAAATCAAAGCAAATGTTTTCTTCATCATCTTGATCCTTTCGACCCCGCGGCTCTCATGCGGCGCGGGTTGTTGAGTCGTCCCGGTTGAGTCGTGCTGATAGATTGAGTGATCGGGGACAGAGCCGCCTGACCTGCGCATCGCGGCGTCGTGCCTGGAACAGAATGCTGACGGCCTCCCGCTCCGGGCTGACCAAAGACAGGCTACAACATGCAGTCTGGGCTGCGCATCCACAAATCACGCAGAGCCGGGCATGCGACCGCAAAGGCCGCATAGAAAGCTCGAATTATAGACGTTGAGGGAGGGCGGAGGGTTTGAAACAGGCTCTCTGGTTTTCTTTGGCAGAAAAAACAAAAAAAGAGGAGTTCCCAGGCATCATGGGAAACATGCTGCCTGGGAACTCCTTTCCCCAGATCTGCGTTGTTTCTGTAAACAAGTCTGTGGAAAATCGGAGGAATGTACAAGATTACGGAAGACGTGTGGATATAAGTAACCTTTGTCGTTAACCGATCAGTAAACCTACCGCGATCGCAGCGCGGGAGTCTCGTGGCGATCGCTCCGTCGCCGTTCCTGAAGGCGCCGATCCGTGATCCCCGCGGCTCTCAGCAGGTCTGGATTCGACAATCGCATCAGTAGATCGACCCGGTTTTCTGCGCCTGTCTTGCGCATCAGCCGGCCAACGTGCGCTTGGACCGTGCGTTCCTCAATCCGTAGCTGCCGGGCGATCTCCCGGTTGGAGCTCGCCGTCAAAATCAATTCCAGCACCTGGTGCTCGCGCTCCGTCAGCCGAGGTGGTTCGTTAGTGAGACCGGCATCTGGAACCCCAAGCAACCGATCGATCAACTGCGAGAGCAGCCTGCGGGGAGCCCAGATCGAGCCGCTGGTGACCACATCCACGGCTTGCCGAACGGTACGCGGGCTAGCCTTCAAATCCAGGTAGGCGCGTGCCCCGGCCATGATTGCATCCAGAATGAGCTTTTCGTCCCCTTCCGGTCCAATGACGATCAACCGCAGGCCGGGACGTCTGCGGCGGATGGCTTCCAGTGATTTGACTCCCCCGGGCGTTGAGTGCAGATCCACGACCAGAAACGCCAAACTCGTGTCAGAGAGCAGCTCGTCAACGGTTCCAATGACCGGAGCCAGCGGCTTGTTATTTTCGCCGGGCAGGTCCTCGAAGATGCTGGTAATACCCTCCAGACGCAGCGGCTCATCCGCGAGCACGCCCACCCGAATGGCTTGTGATCCGCGGATCGAAGACATCAATTGCCTCCCGGCAAACCGCAGGAGGACCGCGCCCCTGCCGCGCACTGCTTAACTCTGGATCGCACCATAGCACATTTCGAACTCGGAATCACTGTCACAAGCTTCCTCCAAAAAACTTTAGAGCTTCGGAAGCATAATTCCCTGCTGCCGCTGGTATTTGCCGTGGCGGTCGGCATAGCTCACCTCGCAAGGCTCATCGGAACGGAAAAACAGGATCTGGCAGAGCCCCTCGTTGGCATAGACTTTGGCTGGCAGTGGCGTCGTGTTAGAGATCTCTAATGTTGCAAACCCCTCCCACTCCGGCTCGAATGGCGTCACGTTCACAATGATTCCGCAACGCGCATAGGTTGATTTCCCAACGCAGATCGTCAGCACATCTCTGGGGATTCGAAAATATTCAACGGAACGCGCCAACGCGAACGAATTGGGCGGCACGATCACCGACTCCGCGCGCACCGAAACGAAGGACCGCTCGTCAAAGGCCTTGGGATCGATGATGGCGCTGTTTACATTGGTGAAGATCTTGAACTCGTCGGAGACCCGCAAGTCGTATCCATACGAAGAGAGCCCGTATGAGATCACCTCGCGCGAGACCTGCTCGTCGGTAAAAGGCTCGATCATGTGACGCTGGAGCGCCTGTTCCCTGATCCACCGGCCGCTCTGAATCGACATCTGGCTCCTCTTCCCGGCCTGGCTCGCGACCTCATGGGCGTCACGTCCACTCCGCCGTCCATTCTACAAAATCGTTTAACCAAATCTCAACATCCGATACATAATCCGGTATTTTCGCCCGTTCAGCCCGCCGAGTCCCGCGCAGGCCCATCCTCACAACAAAGGTTCCCCTCTTTACAATTTTTTGCCTCCGGTGGTTCCACAATCGCTCTAAAACCTGTAGCATCATGATCGTAGGTCGTAGTACATTCTTTCTAGACAGGCCAGCGAGGTATCCCCATTGATTAAGCAGGACATCGTCCATCACGTGATCGAGCGCACGGGCCTCTCCCGCGCCAAGGCCGAGGCTGCCGTTGATACCGTCTTCGAGGGCCTCAAACAGGCTCTCACTGCCGGCGAACGAATCGAACTCCGAGGCTTCGGTGTCTTCAGCGTCCGCGCCCGCAAAACTGGCATCGGCCGCAATCCCCGCACTGGCACCGAGGTCAGCATCACTCCAGGCAAAGCCGTGCGCTTCAAGCCCGGCAAGGAGCTGCACGTCCTTGAGGCCGGCGCAGTGGCCAAGTAAAGACAGACCCGTCGACTCCCAATCCTCTAGAGGGAGATTGCCGTGAATCGTGTAGCCAGTCTATTTGCAATCGTCGGCCTGTTGACGGTTGCGCTGGGGCTGTTCACGACACGCCTGAAGACGCTCGGCGTGACGATCGCTCACGGCAATTCAGCCTATGGCTTCTCAGTGCAATTCGTCTAGTACGGTATCGCCGCACTGTTCTGCGTCTTTACCTGTCTTAACTCCGCTGGCTACATCCCATTTGATAAAACCTCAGTGCAGTGGCATTTCTGGCTGAGCACATTTGGCGTCGTCCTGTTTATCGCTGGATTCGCTTGGCTGTACTCTGCGGGACAGCGTCCCGAATCCTCTCCAAACCTGGGTATTAAAGGGACCATCATGGCCGTCTCGTATTTGTCGAGTATTCCGATCTTCCTAATTGCGCAGGCTTGGTTCGCAGTTGCATCGGTTCGCGCTCTTCTGCGCATGCGCCATATCTGACCGGACGCGCGAACCGATCTGCCTTGATCCCACTCGAGACACGAGGGCGCTAAGCCAAACAAGCCTGTGCGAGCGAGCAGCGAGCATCTGCAGCACGGCAGGGTGCCAGGCGGCTACATCAGCCGCAGAGCGTCCACGTCTACGACAATGTTTCTCCTCGGAACTCCCGACTCGTCGGCATGAGCCAGCATCCCGCGCAATGCCGCATTGAGCGCCTTGCGTGAGGCCGCTTTCAAAATCAGATGGAAGCGGTAGACGCCCTTGATGCGCGCGATAGGAGCTGTGCAGGGCCCAAGCACGCGGACTCCCTCCGGTACGCTCCGCTCAAACCATCTGCCCAGCACACCCGACCACCCCGCCGCCTCTTCCAGTTTGTTCGATTGCACCAGCACATTCGCCAGCACGCCAAAGGGCGGGTAATGCATCCAGCGCCGGTACTTCAGCTCCTGCTCGACAAACTTCGCATAATCGTGGCGGCTCGCCGCCAGAATGGCGTAGTGGTCCGGATAGTAGGTCTGCACCACCACACGCCCCGGCAACTCACCCCTCCCCGCCCGGCCCGAGACCTGCGTCATCAACTGAAAGACCCTCTCCGCAGCGCGGAAATCAGGCATCGACAGTGCGTGATCGCAGCCCACCACGCCCACCAGCGTGATGCCGTGCACATCGTGTCCCTTGGCGATCATCTGCGTCCCCACCAGCAGGTTGATCTCGCCCGAGTGCAGCCTCGCCAGCAATCTTTCCAAATCGCCCCGTCCGCGAACGGTATCCCGATCCATCCGCCCAATGCGCGCGGTAGGAAAGATCTCGCCCAACCGCTCCTCGCCCTGCTGCGAACCCGCCCCAAGATAATAGAGGTGCTCACTGTCGCACTTCGGGCAACGAGCAGGCACCGTGCGGCTGTAGCCACAGTAGTGGCATTGCAGCCGCTGTCCCGCTCGCGCCAACCCGGCGTCATCGCCTGTCGGCTTATGGTGCGTCAGCGAAATCGCGCAGTTCTCGCACTCCAGCTTTTCTCCGCAAGCGCGGCAGATCACCGCAAACGAGTAGCCGCGCCGATTCAGCAAAATCAGTGCCTGCTCCCCGCGATCCAATGCCAGCCGCGTCTGCTCAACCAATGCCCGCGAGAAGAGCTGCTCCTCACCAGTCTCCTGAAACTCCCGCCGCATGTCGATCAGCTCAACCTCGGGCAGCGGCCGGTTCATCACCCGATCGTTCATCTCGATGCGCTTGTACTTGCCCTGCGCCGAGTTCTGCCAGCTCTCAAGCGATGGCGTCGCCGAGCCCATCACCACGACCGCGCCCTCGAGCTTGGCGCGCATCACGGCGACATCGCGCGCATTATAGCGGGGCGTCTCCTCCTGCTTGTAGCTCTGATCGTGCTCCTCATCGACCAGGATCAGCCCCAGATTCGGCGCCGGCGCAAAGATCGCCGACCGAGTGCCGACCACAATCGGAGCATCTCCTCGCCGTATGCGCCTCCACTGCTCGCTGCGCTCCTCGGCGGTCAACGCCGAGTGCAGCAGTGCCACTTTATCTCCGAAGGCAGCGTCCAACAACCCTACACTCTGCGGCGTCAGACCAATCTCCGGAACCAGCAAAACCGAAGCCAGTCCCCGCTCCAGCGCCCTCTGCATCGCTGCCAGATAAACCGCTGTCTTGCCCGATCCCGTCACCCCGTGCAGCAAAAACGAATGAAACCCGCCAAGCGCCGAAGCTAGACCAGCCAGCGCGTCCATCTGCGATTCGTTGAGCCGCACCGGCGCGCCTTGCCCTTGCAGACCACCCAGGCGAAAAGCCGCCGGCCGCTCCTCAATCCGCACCAGCCCTCGGCGCACGAGAGTCTGCAGCGTCGACGAAGGCAGATCCTTCCGTCGCATTTCAGCCAGTGGCAGTTCTCCATCGCAGGCTGCCAACTCCGCCAATATCGCCTGCTGCTTTGCCGTCAACGCAGGCAGGCGCACCTCGGGGATCAGCACCGCAAACCGCTCCATCCTCCGCGCATCGCGTTCCGCAGCCGCTGTCTCGCGGACGATCCATTTTTTGCGAGTCAGCGCCGCCAGCACCTGCAACGTCGCCGCTGTAGCAGTTCGCAGCGTAGAAACCTTCACAGGCTCTCCCGGAGCCAGCCGTTCCAACACCCGCCGTTCGAGATCCTGCTCCTCGGCCGAGAGCTTCCCTTTGCGTTTCAAGACCCGCTTAGGTTCTGTAGACTCTCGGAGAAAGTTCAACTCCGTATCAGGGCACGACTTCAGTCGTGCCGAAGAGATCCCTGATTCACCCTGGGCTTTAGCCCCAGGGGAGCGCTGTTCAGAGAGCGTATTCGATCCCTCCAAACAATCCGCCAGCACATCCCGTCCAAGATCCGTAATCCGGTAGTAGACAGTCCGCCGCACCTCCGCCATCAGCGGCAGCATCCCCCGCAGCACCTCTCCCAGCGGAGCCAGATAGTACTGCGCCATCCACTCGCCCAGAGCCATCAGTGCCTCGCTCAGCAGCGGCTCGTCATCCAGCACCCCCTCAAGAAACCGCACCTCATAATCGGCCGGAGCCTCATCGCGCAGCCCTGTCACCACCCCAATCAGCTTTTCATTCCTGAATGGCGCAATCACCCGCGCCCCGCGCTGCGGACACTGCTCTTCCCTCACCGCGTAGGTAAACACGCGGTCCAGCGGAACAGGCAGCGCAACTTCGCAATAGCTCGGCATGGTCGGCAAGAACCAGTGTAGGAGATCGGGCCTCGACTGAAAGTCCTTCTCGCTCGCCGCAACTATCCGCCGAGGCTCGTGTCTGCCTCAATGTCCGCGGTTCCGAAGTGAAGGAGCCGAAAGTGATCTGAAAGGGAGAGACTCCATGAACCGCTCGATTCTACTTGTTGCCGCTGCATCCACTTTGCTTGCCTGCTCCGCCTTTGCGCAGTCGGCTCCTCAAAATCCACCCGCCGATCCCAGCAAACCCACCGTCACTGAACGCGAAGCCAACCAGGACCAGCGCATCGCCAATGGGTTGCGCAGCGGTGAGATGACCTCTGGCGAAGCGGCTCGCGCCGAACGCACCCAGTCCGCGATCGACCAGCAGGTGCATAACGATCGCGTCGCGAACGGTGGCAAGCTCACCGGCCAGGAGCGGCAGCAGGTCAACAGCGAACAGAATGCCGCCAGCCGCCAGATCTACAACGAGAAGCACAACGCGGCCACTGTAACTCCCAATGAGGTTGACAACCGCGAAGCAAATCAGCAGCAGCGCACCGCAAACGGTCTCCGCTCTGGGCAGATGACCTCAGGCGAAGCGGCGCGCACCAACGCCAATCAGGCCAGGGTTGCCCAGCAGGTCCACAACGAACGCGTCGCCAACGGCGGCGCGCTGACCCCGCAGCAAAAGAGGCAGGCAAACCAGGAAGAGAACAAGAACAGCCGCCAGATCTATCGCGAAAAGCACAACGCAGCCAAGCGGTAGCCCAAGTTTCGTACGCAGTTTCCACAGCTCGTCTGTAACCTCGAAAAGGCCGGAGCCGCCACGCTCCGGCCTCATTTTTTCTGAGAGAAAATCTCTTCGTCGCGGTCGCTATTCCCTTCCGCAGGCGCTACAATTCCTGCTGATGACACCTCAAGTCTCCACCGCCGCCACTCAATCCGCCGACTTCTCCAAATCCGCCCACCCCATCACCATGTCCATCGACATCGGCGGTTCCAAGCTCAAGGCCATCCTCCAAGACGCCTCCGGCAAGCCCATCAGCGAGCGCCAGCGCGTCCTCACCCCAGAGGTACCCACCCCTGACGCCGTCCTCACCTGCCTCGACGAACTGCGCAACCTGCTCCCCGGCTTCGATCGCGTCTCGGTCGGTTTTCCCGGCGTTGTCAAGCACGGCTGCACCTACCTAGCCTTCAATCTCCATCCGCTCTGGGCCGTCGGCTACCCACTTCAGGCCGAACTCGAAAAGCGCTGGCACAAGCCCGTCCGCGTCGGCAACGACGCCGATGTCGCCGGCTACGGAGCCATCAAGGGCCACGGCGTCGAACTGGTACTCACCCTGGGTACCGGCCTGGGCGCGGCGCTCTTCACCAGCGGCCACCTCGTCCCCGGCCTTGAACTCGGCCACCATCCGTGGCGCAAAAAGGGTATGACCTATGAGGACTACCTCGGCCAGCGCGGCCTCGACAAATTCGGCAAGGCCCGCTGGAACGACTTCATCGAGGCAGCCATCAAGCAGACCGAAGCCCTCTTCAACTGGGACCACCTCTACATCGGCGGCGGCAACACCAAGAAGATCACCTTCACCCCCGGCAAAAACGTAAGCCTCATCTCCAACGAAACCGGCCTGCTAGGCGGCGTAATCCTCTGGCGCGACCAAGGCTGAACCGGCGGCAGCGCATTTACCAACCGGGTGGCCCACATCTCGATTCTGAGATGTGGGGAACGATGAACCTCAACCCGCCGTTTTGGGTTTCCGATGAACTCTGGGTGGCCCACATCTCGATTCTGAGATGTGGGGAACGATGAACCGCAACCCGCCGTTTTGAGTTTACGATGAACTCCGGGTGGCCCACATCTCGCTTCTGAGATGTGGGGAACGATGAACCCAATGCGCAAGTTTTAGGATCAAAGCATGCCGACAAGGCTAGTTCGCTACCAGCAATGCGGCTGCTTCCACTTCATCGGCTTTACCTGCTATCACCGCTTCCCATACCTGGCCTCCCCGGCAGCGCGACAGTTATTCGAACGATCCTTGGAAGTCATGCGCCTCCGCTACGACTTTTCTGTGGCCGGCTATGTGGTCATGCCAGAACACGTTCACCTGCTCGTCAGCGAACCGAAGAAAGCCATCCTCTCAAAGCAATTCAAGCCTTGAAGTTATCGATCTCCGTTCAAAGCAAAGAACGCCCCTTCTGGCAACCGCGCTACTACGATTTCAACGTGAACACCGAAGAGAAACGAGCCGAGGGGCCAGCGCTAGATGCAATAGGTTCGGCCGGCAAAGTCACATTCACACCAACAGATGAACAGATCAATAGCGCTGCTTTTGGTATCATCGTTGGCGACGCGAGATATACGGCTTCTGGAATGCCGGTTAGCACGATCTTTGATGGTTCAGTGGCGGGAGGAGGGCTCGCGGAGATGAAGTATGGAACGAGTGAACTTAGTTCTTCCTACCAACTTCGACTCCAGACATACGGTTCGCTTGTTAGCGGACAGCCGTTCACAATATACACAAATCGGCCACTCAATCTAACGTTTAGCAATTACCTCGAAAACTGGGGAGTCGCAGTTGAACCGTTTCCTAGCTTCTAACCAGTCAATGCCGCAATTGACTAGGCATCAGGTTCCTCGCGGTGCCCGTGCGGACGCAGAGACAATTGACAAGATTTATTTGGTCAAGAATGTCTCTATACTGCGTGCGACCTATCAAATAAGACTGCTAGCCTTCAAAGCAGCTTCAAACCATAAGAAGCTAATACTGAAGGTGCCAAAGACGTGTCGGTTTGATATTTCGCTCATGGAATTGATGGAATTAACAGGGGCAATGATTCAAAGGGAGGTTCTCTGATGGGCCTCTATCTCTGCATATTCGACGAAAATGATCAAGACATAGATGGAGTGGAGGTAGGTTCGTACGCAGATTTTGGTATGTTACGCAGTTACATCGTCAGTAAACTGGAAGAAGGTAAAGCTGGAGCGAGATTCCCGACATTTGTGACCCACTCTGACTGCGATGGTGAATGGTCACCCTCCGATTGCGACAAGCTACACGACGAACTTGGTGAAATTGCCAAACAGTTACGGGCTCTGTCAGCAATCGACTTCAGGTCAGACTGGCAGAAGACCGTTGCGAGAGCGCTTGGACTTGCTCCGAAGAACGCCTTCGAGTCCTTCATCGATGTTGACGGTGAGCCTTTGATTGAACGACTGCAAAGTTTGGTCGAATCTGCTAGGAAACGCAACTTGCCGATCCTCTTTCAATAGCGTACGTGGCCGTCGCAATCTAGTATTGCAGCTGGCACGGTACTATGCCTACCAGGGCGAGTACGGCACGGCGGCGGCATTTGGCGGCGCGGCCACCGCCTCGGGCGGTGAAGCTGCCGGACGTCTGAGCAGGGTGTGCATACGATTTATTGAGATGTGCGATGTGCAGGCAATCACTGTGGCCGTCCTCCTAAGGTAGCTCCAGAGTGTATGCAGAATTCTACACCCCTATCTCCAAGCCGTGTGCGGCAAGATAGCGGCTACAGTTATTCTCATAGGGTTTGCGGGCCCAACTATGGTCTCGAACTACCCCGCCCCTCACAAAATTCCATCAAAGACCTTGCAGATAATTATCATTCGCTGGCGCACAATGATTTGTGGTGCTCTTCGAGCTCCCGTTCGCCTCAAAGAAATGCCTGTGCCGCGCAAATTGGCGACCTCAGAACCTCGAAAAAGCACAAAAGAGCCCGTAACCCTTTTGACAGGAATATTCTGCGGATAACTCCTTTGATGCCAATATTTTGGCGCGATACCCTAGCTGTATCCAATTGAAACTAAGTAACTTCCCCACAGAATACCGGGGGGGTACCCCCCGCTCTGGTCCCCGCCACCGTGGCCGCTGGTCGTAGAGCAACGTCAACGGCGTGTTCCCGCCTGATAATAGAAATCGCCGGACGATGGACGATCACGAACCCCCAACCGGCCCCATTCATTCGGAGACGAACAGAATGCCAGAAAACAAAACCAGGCCCACCACAGTAAGTGTCGCCGCCTTCATCGAGGCAATCGCCGATGAAACCCGCCGCGCAGACGCCAGGACGCTCGTCAAAATCATGCAGCGCACAACCGGTGAAAAACCAAAGATGTGGGGCCCGGCGATCATCGGCTTCGGCAGTTACCACTACACCCATGACAGCGGCCGCGAGGGAGATATGGCCATCGCCTGCTTCTCGCCGCGCAAGGCCGTAACCGTTCTCTATCAGATGACGGGCTTCAGCGGATCTGCATCGCTGCTGGCCAAACTCGGCAAGCACTCGGTCAGCGGCTCCTGTCTCCACATCAAAAAACTAGCCGATATAAATCTTGCGGTACTGGAAGAGTTAATCGCAAAATCCGTAGCCGCCATCCGCGCAAGCCACCCGGAGTGAGAACTCAGTCGACGCACTTATCCTTGCACTGGGCACACCGGAAAATTCCCAGGTAGCCCGAGGCGTCGGCAGGCTTATCACACGGCTGTTCCACCCTGAAGGTGATGGACTCATCGCGGACTCCCCGCTCGGATAGCCACTCGCGCGCTTCCGACATCGAGTCAAACGACTCGGTCGCGTAAACCTGCTGCTCATCGTTGAAGACCTCAACCTTGAGCTGCCTGTGCGGGTGGGCGGTGATCGTGGCCGTGTCGGTAGCGCTGCGGTAACAGAGCTTGATCTCGTCGATACGATCCTTGTGCGCCGCGATGCTCTCGCCTGCACCGTTCTTGATCGATTCCAAGATCTCGATTGCCGACTTTAGCGCTTGTATTTGCTCGGTCATATGTTGCGTTACCTTATCGGTAATTGTAAGCCCAAACTTGTTTTGCAAAGGCCTCTCGCCGTGCAAAGTTGCAACTGTTCTCTAGTAGTAAATGACCGGGCGCAAGGCGCCGCTCGCGCATAAAGCATTCAAATGCAAGCATCAGCAATGATCGGCCTTAAGGTCCTCATGTCGATGCTGAGATGAACCTCATCGTCAAGGTCCACGAGTAAGGCACGCGAACAGCGGTCAGCTAACAACAAGCATGACTCCCCCATTCGATGAGAACTTGGTCACCGGGATGGGGGATTACGATTTTTGATCAGAGAAACGAAGAGCCTCTACCGAGCCAACGCCCGCAGAGCCGAAACGCCGGCCCCAAGCAGCGCCGTCTCGTCGTCTGGAGGCAAAATCTCCAATCCATAACTCTGCAGCGGACTCATCAGCACCATCGCCTCCAGATGGCTGCGCAGCAGGCCCAGATCCAAAAAGCCCACATTGTGCCCAGTGAAATAAAACCGCCCCGGTCCTGCGAGATGAATGAACGAGGCAGTAGCAGCAGCCAGCGCCCGATGCCAGAGATCGACGAACTCCCTGCACCGTACATCGCCCTGCTGTGCTTGCGCAAAGACCTCCTCCGGCTCAAGGTCGAGGAATCGCATCCTCATCGCACGATAGCCCATGATGCCTTCGAGGTGCCCCACGCCGCCGCAGCCGCAGTATCTCTCCTTCGGATCGAGCGTGACCGTGATATGACCGCCCTCCCATACGCCCTCGACATAAGGCCAACGTCCATAGCCGATCCCTTTGCCGATCGTCCACACACGCGTGAGCTTATTGAGCAGGCCGCGCGTAGCAGCCACGCCCGCGGCGATCGCATCGGCATCGTTCGCGATATGCACCGGAGCCTCGATGCCCCGCGTAGCCAGCGCCCTGGTTAGCTCAGCGGCCATCCGCATCCCCTTTAGTTGCGGCAGGTTCGGCGAATCCTCAACCACGCCGTGGTGGATAAGCCCTGGAACGGCAACCCCAATCGCCTCCACCGGCCCCTGGCCGCCGCCTGCGAGCTCGCGAATCTGCTCGGCCAGCATCTCCACAAGCTCGCTGCCGGGGATCGCACTCAGAGCATCCATATCCTCCGTCGCCTCCGGATGGCACAGCGATTTACAGGCGAGCCGTTGATCCTCAAGCCTGCCCGCCACAATGTGGTCCGTGATGACAACGCCAATCGCGGTAGTCATTGCCCCTCCTTGAAAATCGCATCGGGGAAAGTAGGACCTGCTTACTCAGCTTGGTAGCGATGCAGCCTGCCCAGGCCGTTGAAGGCCGCTACCTTATAGCACTCTGCGAGCGTGGGGTAGTTGAAGACATTGTCGATGAAATAATCCACAGTGCCCCCCAGCACCATCACCGCCTGCCCGATGTGAATCAGCTCGCTTGCATCCTCGCCGATGATGTGCGCCCCCAGCAGCGCGCGCGTGTCGCGATGGAAGATCAGCTTCAGCCGCCCCGTCGTATCGCCGCGAATCTGCCCCCGCGCCGTCTCGCGATAATAAGCCATACCGACCTCATAGGGCACGTCATCAGCAGTCAATTGTTCTTCGGTCTTGCCGATAAAGCTGATCTCTGGAATCGTGTAAATCCCGTATGGATAGAAGTTCGAGTTGGTTGTAGCACGTCGATCGTTGAAGGCATGCGCCGCGGCCAGCCGCCCCTGCTCCATCGAGACCGAGGCAAGCGAGGGAAAGCCCACGACATCGCCCACGGCGTAGATACTCTCAACCTTGGTCTGGTAGTGCTCATTGACCGGAATGCGCCCGCGGCTATCGGCCTCAAGTCCAGCGGCGGCAAGATTCAGATCGTCGATCGCTCCCTGGCGCCCAATCGCATAGAGCAGCGCATCACCCGAGATCCTCTTTTTGCTTTCAAGATTTGCGACGACCGTTCCATCGGGCAGCTCCTCAACGCTTTGTACCTCCTCACCGAGCCGCAGCGTAACCCGCGCGTCGCGCAGGTGATAGCTGAGCGCCTCGATAATCTCACGGTCGGCAAACTCAAGTAGCCGGTCGCGCTTCTCGATGACGGTTACGCGAACGCCAAGCACGGCAAACATACAGGCGTATTCGACTCCGATCACGCCGCCGCCTACCACGACCAGCGTGCGCGGCAGCGCCGGCAAATCAAGGATCTGATCGCTATTGACAATGGTCCTCCCGTTGATCGGCACCTTCGCTGATGTAGCGGGCTTTGTGCCTACCGCGATAATGATGCGGTCGGCTTCCAGGGTCGATTCGGCCTGCGGCCCAGCGACTCGAATCTGGTTCGGGGAGACAAATCGGGCGACACCGTGCACCACCTCGATGCCGTTGCGCGACAGTTGCGCCTCGGTCACGTCCACTTCGGTTTTGATCACCGCCTGGACGCGAAAGGCCAGATCGGCCATCGTGATCTTCTCTTTGACACGATAGTTAATGCCATACACCGAGCGATAGTTGAATCCCGACAGATGCAGCACAGCCTCGCGCATCGTCTTCGATGGGATCGTCCCGGTGTTGATGCAGACGCCGCCGACGACGGACCGCGCCTCCACAACAGCCACGCGCTTGCCCATCTTTGCGGCAGCCACCGCCGCCCGCTGCCCAGAGGGCCCGGAACCAATGACGATCAGGTCGTACTTCACGGCGCTCACTCGATTGTCTCTCTCGATCCTTCGATGCATTTCTAACAGGTATCCTCGCCATCGTAAAGCAATCCGATAACGAGCGGATGAAAAGGCAGTCTTGAGCCCTGCTCCTCATCCCTTGTCCGGCGATGTCAATCCGAGTTCCTTCATCGCAATCCGCAAATCAGCCCACGCCTCCTTCTTCTGCCGCGGATCGCGCAAGAGATAGGCAGGGTGATAGGTGACGATCAACTGCGTTCCGCGAACCGCGTGCACGCGCCCACGCAGTCCGGCAAGCGGCTGACGCGCACCGAGCAGCCATGTGGCAGCGGTGGCGCCCAGAGCCACCAGCACCTGCGGCCTCACCACGTCGATCTGGCGAAACAGAAACGGCGAGCAGGTCGCGCCCTCCTCCTGCTCTGGTACCCGATTTCCCGGCGGGCGGCACTTGACCACGTTGGCAATGTAGACCTCTTCGCGCTTCAGTCCCATCGCGGAGATCATGTTGTTCAGAAGTTGCCCGGCCTTGCCCACAAAGGGCAGCCCCTGCGCATCTTCATCGGCTCCCGGTCCCTCTCCGACAAACATCAGCCGCGCCGCGGGATTGCCGTCGCCAAATACGATCTTATTGCGGCCCTTGTGCAGCGCGCAGCGCGTACAATCGCCAATCTCCTCACGAATCAGTTCGAGTGCGGCGGCGCGCTCAGCCTTGGGCACAACAGCAGCGATCTCCGGTGCGGCGGGCAGTTGCTTGCGTGGCGGAATAGCGTTCTCCTCCTGAAATGACGCTGGAATGGAAGTTGATTCGGAAATCTCTAAGTCTGGCTCCGGGCCGATTGCAAGCTGCGCCAGCAGCGCGGGATCGACAGCCCGGCGGTAGAACTCCGTCAGCCCCAGATCGCGGTAGAAGCGGACGCGGGCCAGCAAAGCTTCGCGGATTGCGGAATCGAGCTTTTCGGCCAACGTCTTCTCTCCGCGCTTTGTCTATTCGATGATGAGTTGACGGCGGCCCGCGCCTAACGGAATCGTTTCGTTGAGCACCTCGTCCTGCTTGGCCTTTTGATCGACATGGTCGCTCATCTCCAAGACCACCGAAGTAGGCCTTCGCAGCGTCACAATCTCATCAAGAATCCGGTCAGCTAGCGAACGCTTCGACATCTCCGGCAGCTCAATCGCCGTCGAAGCCGTCAAAAACGTCGCCGCGTTCATCTCCGAATCGAAGCCCGTACGCTCGCCGCCCACATCGTTCACCACGATTGCATCCACGCCCTTGCGCAGCAGCTTGGCGCGGCCATTTTCCATGCGGTTTTCGGTCTCGGCGGCAAAGCCGACGATCAATTGCCCCGGTCTGCGGCGGCGCACCACCTCGGCCAAAATGTCTTCTGTCGGCGCAAGCTCCAGGGTCAATGGCCCGCTCCGCTTGAGCTTCTGCCCGGAGACATTGACCGGCCGATAATCGGCCACGGCGGCTGCCTTGATCACCAGCGTCGCCTCGTTCATCCGCGCCAGCACGGCCTCGCGCATCTCGTCTGCTGTGGTGATCTTGACCACTTCGATGTGCGATGGAGGATGCAGCGCTGAAGGTCCGCTGATCAGAATCACCTTTGCGCCCCGGCTATGCGCAGCCTCGGCCAGCGCGTAGCCCATCTTTCCACTGGACCGGTTGCCCAGGAAACGCACCGGGTCGAGCGCCTCGCGCGTTCCTCCGGCGGTGACTAGAACAACCTCGCCGGCCATGTCGTGGCAGCGGCCCACCGCGCACAGCACGGCGTCGGCAATCGCCTCGGGCTCGGCCATCCGTCCCGCGCCCACCATGCCGCAGGCCAGCTCGCCCGTGCCCGGCTCGATCACGCGCACGCCGCGCTGACGCAGTGTTTCAAGGTTAGCCTTGGTCGCCGGATGCTCCCACATATTCACGTTCATCGCCGGAGCCACCAGCACCGGCGCGGTCGTCGCCAGATACATCGTTGTCAGAAAATCGTCGGCGATGCCGTGGGCAAACTTGGCCAGAATGTTGGCCGTCGCCGGTGCGACCACGAGCGCATCGGCCCACTGCGCTTCGCCGATGTGCTCAATCGAGGAGTCGTACCCTCCGTCGGCAGTTCCGGCATCGTCCCACAGGCTGGTAATCACCTTGTGTCCGCTCAACGCGGCAAAGGTCAGCGGCTGGACGAACTTGGTGGCCGCCTCGGTCATCACGACGTGGACTTCGAGGGCCTGCCGTTGCAGCGTGCGCACCAGTTCAGCCGCTTTATACGCCGCAATTCCGCCCGACACACCAACCGTGATCCTCATAACAGGATTGTAACGCGAGGCTGGCCGCGCTGCTCGTAGCCAATCAGGTGGAAAGCTGTGCCCCATGTATGACAGCGTCGGCTTCTGTCAAGGGCGTTATTTCAATTCGCGCGCGGAGTCTGCCTCTGGTGGCCAGGACCGGGTCAAGGGCGCCGCACTTTGGCGTTCATCTTGACC
>JBEKKL010000022.1:0-73408 GCA_050010735.1 Occallatibacter sp.
ATCTACCATCTCCCAGGGCACTTCTTTTATCCTCCAGAACCGCCGCTCGCGAAAACAGAGACGATCGAACTCCCAGTAAGTGAGTTGCCTGATGAGGATCTTTAGGAAAATTATAAGCGTATAGGCGATTGCTAAGGGGGCTACAACGTCTGCGTGAAAGTTGCTTATCCAAGGAATGGCAAAGAAGCAGGCCATTGCAACATAGAGCCAAAATTCAAATCCGAATTTGGCACGAAACCGCATATGCGGAGAGGATAGCACGGGAAAACGAGCGTCTTTTGAAAATCACAAGAGGCTGCGGGCGTCCTCCCGTCAATCAATCGGCAAGTCGTAACATACTTGTCTCTGGTTGACATCAAGATGCTTTCCGTCATAGCATCATGATGTGCGCACCACTTTGACCATCGACGATGATGTTGCCAGGCTTGTGGAGCAGGAGCAACGGCGCTCCGGCGAATCCTTCAAGGCCACCGTCAATCGGCTGCTCAGCCTCGGCCTGATGAACTCGCGAGAGAAAGCTGGCGCCAAGCCCTTTGTCGTGACGCCCTTTCCCCTTGGGATAGGGAACTGCGACAAAATCTCCGAGCTTCTTGAGGAGCTCGAAGGGCCGTACCACCGTTGATTGTCCCGGACGCTAATCTGCTTATCTATGCCTACGATGAGATGGCCGTTCAGCATCGTGGCGCACGGATTTGGCTGGGGAAGATTCTTTCCGAGCAGGAGCTGGTAGGTGTGCCTTGGCAAACCGTCTCCGCATTTATACGAATTACCACAAACTCCCGGCTCACCGGAGATCGTTTTCCAACTGAAAGAGCAATCGGCATTGTGCAGCAGTGGATGAATCGTAGACATGTCCGTCTCCTGTCTCCCAGCGAGCGTCACTGGTCCATCTTCCAGCGGATGCTGATAGATGGAGAGGTGCGAGGACCGGACGCGACCGATGCGCAACTAGCCGCTCTCACGATCGAGTACGGCGGCGTGCTGCACACCACCGACCGCGACTTCGCCCGGTTTCCAGGACTGCGGTGGATCAACCCCCTGCTGGTATCTTGACCTTCGTCTCTCAAGCTCGAAGAAAATGCTACTGCTCTTTTGGCTCTTTGAATCGATCGCCCTCAAATCGCGGAATGCCGAAGTGGCCGCGCAGATGGAGCAGGTCGACCGGGCTCAAATCGCCCTTGAGCGTCGCAAGTGTCAGGCTCTTTGGCGACTCGACCAGCACCACCGCGCCGCGCACATTCACGCCTTCCATCGTCAACCAGACGTCGGTGGTTCCGTCGTGGAGCCGGCCGCCGGAACTGGTGCTGACCAGATGCTTCCATCCGCGTTGGTGGTAGGCCTCGCGGAGCGCTTCGACTTCTCCAGGGTCCGCGATTCCCGTCGCGCTAAAGCGGAGCGTGTGTACACTGATGCCGTCGATCTTGGCGATTGCCTGCCGCGTCTCCGGCTCCGAGTCTGGAATCAAGCCCGAGGCCGCGGCCAGCATCGTCCGGTCCAGGGTGAAGCTGGATTTGGTGAAGGCTTGTGCGCTCAACTGCGCCAACGCGGAAGGTGTCCAATCTAGATCAACCGCAGGGGCGGGGGAGTTTGCCGCAGAGACGGCGGCGGGATTTGGCTGGTCCTGAGCTTCAACGGGCGTCCGGGAAAATCCGGCGAGGCAACCTAGCGCTGAGGCAAAGACGGCGATCCCGAACCGATGCGAGTTCTTCATACTGTGTTAAACGCGGCAGAGGGCAAAAAGTTGCCCTGGAACTGCGGCTGGAGCCGAGGAATGACCTGGTGCTGGCCGGGTCTCTTGGGGCAAGCGCCAACCAGCCCAAAAAACATAAGATGAATTTCCTGGAAATCCCGTTTTCACCCGCCTGGATGCGATAAACTCATGCGGGTACGTGGTATTCCATCGCCGATTTTTGAAACACGGAGGGTACATAGGAATTGGGAAAAAGCATGGTGCCGAAGAAGATTTTCTTCACCAAGGGTGTGGGCAAACACAAGGAGCGTTTGACCTCCTTTGAGCTGGCGCTAAGGGATGCGGGGATCGCCTCGCAGAACCTGGTGCGGGTTTCATCGATCTTTCCGCCGCAATGCAAGCTGATCACGCGCAAACAGGGCCTCAAATACCTAAGTCCCGGTGAAGTGGTCTTTGCGGTAATCGCGGAGAACTCGACCCGTGAGGCGCACCGTCTGCTGGTTTCGAGCATCGGCGTGGCCATCCCCGCCGACCGCGATACCTACGGCTACCTGAGCGAACATCACAGCTTCGGCGAGACCGAGGACCAGGCCGGCGAATACGCCGAAGAGTTGGCCGCCGAAATGCTCGCCACGACGCTCAATGTGGAATTCGATCCGGACAAGAGCTGGGACGAGAAGAAAGAGATCTACCGCATCTCAAACAAGATCGTCCGCACCAGCAACGTGACGCAGTCGGCCGTGGGCGACAGGCGCGGACTGTGGACGACGACGATCGCGGCGGCTGTGCTGATTCTTGAAGAATAGGCGTTGCAAGCGGCAGAGTTTCAGGGCCAATTCCGCTCCATCGGAATTGGCCTTCCTCTATTAGGTGAGGGGATGGTCGGGAACGAATGACAAGCATGCGCAAGTACAACGTGGGGCTGGTGCAGATGCGCATGGGCCCTGAGCCGGAGGCCAATTTCGAGGCCGCGCTCGGTCATATTCGCGAGGCGGCACGGATGGGCGCGAATGTTGTTTGCCTGCCGGAGCTCTTCCGCACGCAGTACTTTTGCCAGCGCGAGGATCTGCGCCTCTTCGATCTGGCTCAGGCGATTCCGGGGCCATCGACGGCGCGCCTCTCTGAACTGGCTCGCGAGCTGCGGGTCGCGATTGTCGCCTCGCTCTTTGAACGTCGTGCGCCGGGGCTTTATCACAACACGGCGGTCACATTGAATGCCGATGGAGCCATCGCCGGCGTCTATCGCAAGATGCATATTCCGGATGATCCGCTCTACTACGAGAAGTACTATTTTGCGCCGGGCGATCTGGGTTTTCAGGCTGTGGACACGGCTTTTGGCCGCGTGGGCACTCTGGTCTGCTGGGATCAGTGGTATCCCGAGGCAGCGCGGCTCACGGCTCTAAAGGGCGCCGAGGCGTTGTTTTATCCGACGGCGATAGGCTGGCATCCGGCCGAGAAAGACGAGTTCGGCGCGGCTCAGGTTGCGGCGTGGCAGACCATCCAGCGAGCGCACGCCATTGCCAACGGCGTCTATGTGGCGGGCGTGAATCGAGTCGGCCACGAGCACGGAGATATTCAGGGCAATCGTGCCGAGGGTCCGGGCATCGAGTTTTTTGGCAGCAGCTTTCTGGCCGATCCCTTCGGCCGCATCGTTGCGCAGGCTTCGCAGGACAAGGAAGAGATTCTGGTTGGCGAGATCGACCTGGAGCTGATCGAGGAGACGCGCCGCAATTGGCCTTTTCTGCGCGACCGCCGCATCGACGCCTACTCGCCGATCACGAAGCGCTTTCTCGATCCGGTGAATTCGTGGCCGGCAGACGGAGATTGCTAGAAGAGATGCACGACAACCATTCGAATGGAAGGACGCCGCGAGAGCTCGGTTATCGCATGCCCGCCGAGTGGGAGCGGCACGAGGCTACCTGGCTGGCTTGGCCGCACAATGCCGACGACTGGCCGGGTAAGTTTCAGGCGATCCCGTGGCTCTATGCGGAGATCGTGCGCCTGCTGGCTGCGCATGAGCGGGTGCATATCCTCGTCGAAGATGCCAAGGCCGACGGGCGTGCGCGGGGAATCCTTGAGCGGGCGGGCGCGAATCTTGATCGCGTGGACTTTCATCAGTGGCCTACGAACCGAAGCTGGACGCGGGATTCAGGGCCGATTTTCATCCGGAACAACGAAGGCCAGGTTGCGATTACCAATTGGCACTTTAACGGCTGGGCCAAGTATTCCAACTGGCCGCTGGACGATCAGGTGCCGGCGCGCGTGGCGGAGTTGCTGGGTTTGCCGCAGTGGCAGCCGGTGATCGAGTTGGCCGATGGTTCACCGCAGCGGCTCGTGCTTGAAGGCGGGTCCATCGATTCGAATGGAGCGGGAGTCCTACTCACAACTGAGGAGTGCCTGCTGAGCGAGGTGCAGCAGCGCAACACGGGCGTGAGCCGCGCGCAACTGGAGCGGGCTTTCCACGACTTTCTCGGAATCGATCAGGTTATTTGGCTCGATCGCGGCATTGCTGGCGACGACACGCATGGGCATATCGACGATATTTCTCGTTTTGTTGGGCTAGCGAGGATTGTGACTTGTGTCGAGCCAAATCAGAACGACCCGAACCATGCGCCGCTGGCCGAGAATCTGGATCGACTGAAGGCCGCGCGGACCCTGGACGGAAAGCAGATTGACTTAGTCGAGTTACCGATGCCGAGGCCTGTTATTTTCAGCGGCCAGCGGTTGCCGGCGAGTTATGCCAACTTCTATATTGCGAATGAACTGGTGCTGGTCCCAACCTTTCACGATGCCAATGACCGCGTTGCGCTGAATACTTTGGCCGAGGTTTTTCCCGGCCGCGAGGTTATCGGCATTCATGCCGTCGATCTGGTCTGGGGGCTGGGTACGCTGCACTGCATGACCCAACAACAGCCCGCCGCTGGCGGGCCGTATTTGGGGTAGAATGATTGCTGTGAGGGAGGATTCGGGATGAGCCTGGACATAAAGCAAGTTATAAAAGTCGCCCGTGAGCAATTCAAGGAACTGGCTCCAGAGCTTCCGATCGAGCCGCAAGACTTGCGCTTGGAAGAAATCGAGCGGGAGGGTTCAAACTGGGCGCTCACGTTCAGTGTGCCGAATCCAAATTATCGTCCCGAAAGTTCATTTCTGGGGGCAGCCGCTTTGATGTCGGGAGGATATCGAGCTTCGTCAGCAATTCGGATTGCCAAGGTCGTCGTAGTGGACGGCAACGATGGGCAATTTGTTGCTCTCAGACAACGGGCGGCATGAAGGTTGCGGACAATGCGTTGCTGAAGCGTTATATTGGAAAGCCTGCGATCCTGGATTCAAACCTCCTTTTGCTTCAATGGTGTGCTGGATTTGATCCCGATCTGGTGGTTACATTCAAGCGCCTCAATACCTTCCAAATTGAGGATATCGAACTTCTTGCTGAGACTCTGAATCTATTCTCGGCGATCAATACGACGCCTCATGTGCTTACAGAGGTCTCAAATTTGGCGAACTCCCTTCCTGTGTGGATCAAAGAAGACTGGTCCAAGTATTTCTCCGGCAAGATTCAGGTCATATCGGAGAAATGGACTTCTGCAGCAACGATTGCGACGAGCGAGTTCATGCGGTTGGGTCTGACCGATGCTGCTCTAGCGGCGTTAGCGGATACGCATGTCATCCTGACCCTCGATTTTCCCTTGAGTAACTTGCTTGAGTCGCGGGGCCTGAACGTGATTAATTTCACGCACCTTCGGAGCCTCTGGCTCGAATGACCGATCTTGATTTCATGCAGGCCACGCTTGATGAGGCCCGGCTGGCTGGCGAGGCCGGCGAGGTGCCGATTGGGGCAATTGTGGTCTGTGAAGGCGAGATCGTCGGACGGGGGCAAAATCGTGTATTGCGCGACCTCGACCCGACGGCCCACGCGGAGATTGTGGCGATGCGCTTGGCGGCTACTTCGGTGGGGAACTACCGGCTGCTCGGCTGCACGCTCTATGTCACGCTGGAACCTTGCGCGATGTGCGCCGGGGCAATGATTCATGCGCGACTGGACAGATTGGTATTTGCCGCAGCCGATCCCAAGGCTGGTGCGGCTGGGTCGGTCCTCGCGGTGCTGAATCATCCGCAGCTTAATCATCAGATGCAGGTGGAGCAGGGGATTCTGGCTGAGGAGTCAGCGGAGTTATTGCGGAGTTTCTTTAGGGAAAGACGCTAGCGATTAGCAGGAGGGAAGGAAAGACCATGGAAGGTTTCGACCCATCACCACATATTGAAAAATCCGAGACGATCACTGGTATTTTTGGTTATTGGCCGTCATTCCACGACGGAGAGATTCAAGAACTGAGCTTGAGCGTTTCTGATGGAAGGCCGTGGGTGGTTGGTTCTGAATCGCCAATATTGGAAATGCGAGTCCACGCTTTCGAAATGACAAAAGAAGTATCTCCGGAAGGCTATTTTGTCCTGCGGAATCACACGCTAGTTCGATTGCGATTTCGGAATGTGGAAAGTCTTCGGCTCTCGGATTTCTCCCATCAGAATTGTATCTTTGGGCTCGAATTCGGCATTGAGCCAATGAGCTATCTGCATGGGGGAGGCCCTATTGATGGTCCGCCGCCAAATGTCTTGACGGTGCGAATCGACTCAAGTTGCGGGTTATCTGGAGAGTTTAAATGCCAGTCGGCTGAAGTTGTGTCCGCTGTACCATGCGATGAATCTGGCCACCCGATCAACCCGACTTCCTAACTTCTCGTCAGCATTCTGATTCGCTCGACTTCCTGCGGCCACCTTTCAGCTAGCTCGTCATAGCTTGCGCTGCGGTAATCGGCGAAGTCGAAGCCGGGGGTTACTGTGCAGCCTAGCAGGGCGACTTTGCCGTCGCCGATGAGGCGGGTGCCTTGCCAGACTCCGGCTGGGACTACGAGCTGGACGTGTTGCTCGGCGGATAAATTCTGTCCGAGGGTAAAAAGCGCGGAGCGCCCATCGGCGAAAAGCTGGAGCATCTCGACCGGGTCGCCGAGATAGAAGTGGAAGATCTCGTCGGAGGCCAGGCTGTGCATCTCGGAGAATGTACCTGCTTCAAGCAGGTAGTAGATGGCTGTGCTCATTGGGCGATCGCCGCGCGGCATTCCTACGCCGTGGGCTGAGGCGTAGGTGCGGCGGTAGAAGCCGCCCTCGATGGGGTGCGGCTCCAGCTTCAGCAGCGTCCTGATCTCGTCAGCGGTCATTGTTCCCGATATTACTGGATCTGGACTGTCGCCCGTCAGGGGCTAAAGCCCATTTGTTTTCTGACACTCATTCGGCACGACTGAAGTCGTGCCCTGATACAAAGCGGGCTCTTGAAAACAGGCTCTTGCAGCGGCGGGCCGGGTACAATGACCGCATGAAGGTGCTGATGTACGGCGTTTCATGGTGCGGGGACTGCCGGGCGGCGAGGAAGTTCCTCGACTCTCACGGCATCGAGTACACCGAGATCGACGTCGATCGGGACAAAGAGGCCTCGGCCGAGGTGATTCGCCGCGTGGGCAAGCGCGCCGTGCCGCAACTGGTGATCGATGGCGAGTGGTTCCAGCCCTACAAACCGGGGCGCGGGCTGCTGGTGGATGAGCTGCACGAGAAGTTGGGGATTCCACGGGAGTGAGCTGGTTTGGGTTCATGGTATCCCACCCATTCCGCAGAAAGAAGCGGAATGGATGGGGCACCGAGGGTTTCTTTTACTTAAGCCGGATTAGGTGTTTCTTCCTCGCAGTTGAAGGTACTCACCTCGTACAATCGAGAGTTGGAAAGGGCTGCGCAAATGCGGCTCTGGCAAGGAGTCTCTCGTGATCGAGCGTTATACACGGCCGGCGATGGGCCGCATCTGGACCGAAGAGAACAAGTACAAATGCTGGCTTCAGGTGGAGTCGGCTGCGAGCACCGTGTTGGCCCAGGCGGGCGTGATTCCGGCGGCGGCGGCCCAGGCTATCGCAGAGAAGGGCGGCTTTACCGTGGCTCGCATTCAGGAGATCGAAGCCGAGGTGAAGCACGACGTGATCGCCTTCACGACTGCAGTGGCCGAGACTCTGAATGCGCAAAAGCTGGGTGACGAGTCTCGCTGGCTGCACTACGGGCTGACGTCAAACGATATCGTGGATACGGCTCAGGCTCTGCAGGTGAAAGAAGCCTCGGCGATCATTCGCCACGGCATCGTCGAGTTTCTCGAGGTGCTCAAGCGACGGGCCATCGAGTTCAAGCACACGCCGACGATCGGGCGGACACATGGGATTCACGCCGAGCCGACGACCTTTGGCCTGAAGCTGCTCAACTGGTACGCCGAGATGGAGCGCAATCTGGCGCGCTTCGATTCGGCGGCCGAGGATATGCGGGTCGGCAAGCTATCGGGTGCGGTGGGAACTTTTGGCCACCTGAAGCCGGAGCATGAGGAGAAGATCTGCGCACGGCTGGGTCTGAAGCCGGCACCGGTGGCGACGCAGGTGATCCAGCGCGACCGGCACGCGGCGTACATCTCAACGCTGGCAATTATTGCGAGCACGATGGACAAGATCGCCGTCGAGGTCAGGCACCTGCAACGGACCGAGGTGCGCGAGGCGCAGGAGTACTTCAGCGAAAAGCAGAAGGGCTCGTCGGCGATGCCGCACAAGAAGAATCCGATCACAAGCGAACAGATCAGTGGCCTGGCGCGCGTGCTTCGCGGCAATGCTCAGGCGGCGTTTGAGAATATTGCCCTTTGGCACGAGCGGGACATCTCGCACTCGTCGGTGGAGCGGGTGATCTTTCCCGATTCGACGATTTTGATCGACTATCTGCTGGCCAAGACGACCGATTTAATCGCGCGGCTGCTGGTCTATCCCGAGCGGATGAAGAAGAATCTTGAAAGCTCGGGCGGGCTGATCTTCAGCGGGCAACTGCTGCTGGATCTGTCCGAAGCGGGAATGCAGCGCGAGGACGCTTACCGGCTTGTGCAGGTGCACGCGATGCGGGCCTGGAAGGAAGATCTCGTCTTCCGCGATGAGGTGGCGAAGGATCAGGCTATCACAAAACTGCTCGTGCCGGAGAAGCTGGCACAGGCCTTCGACTATAACCGGCAGTTAGGCAATGTGGACGCGATCTTCAAGAGAGTGCTGGGCGAGTAGCGAAGATGAACAAGCTGGAAGAAGAAGATCTCGCGCGGGTCATGGATGTCATCCGCCACGCAGTAGAGGCGGACGAGCAGAACGACACAGCCTTTGCGCTCCAGATCATGACCGCTGTGGTTGAGGAGTTTCCAGTGCTCGCGATGGGCCACGGCTATCTTGGCTGGATTTTGTCACGGAGTGCACGGTACCGCGACGCAATCGCACATTGCCGGGTAGGCACACAACTTTCGCCTGAGTCGGAGCGGGTTTCGCTGCTGCTGTTCCGGGTGCTCCTGGCTGCAGGTGAACGCGATCTGGCCTTCGAGGAGATGAAGCGTTTTCTCGCTGTGGGGAAGTCGGAGGAGTACTCGAAGATGCTGGCGGAGTGGAAGGAAAACAGCGACGAGGTGCAGTAGGGGTCACAGGCTTCAAATGCGAGGTCTGGGTGCCTGGCTAGGAATCTGCGCCGTAGGCGCAACGGTTATTAGCCCCGCGCTTCAGCGTGGGGTGGGGAAGCGCGATTGTAAATTGAGAGTCCTGTAGGGACGGTGCATCATGGCGCATACGTACGCGAGCAATTCTATTCATTGTGTCTTCAGCACCAAAGATCGCCGCTCTCTCATTCCGTCCACCCGTACGGCTGAACTCTATGCCTACCTGGGCGGCATTGCGCGGGGCGAGGGCTTCTCGCTTATCGCCGCGGGTGGAACGGCCAATCACGTTCATCTCCTCTTTGCGTTGCCGGCATCCGCTTCCCTTGCCCATGCTGTTCAGAAGCTCAAAGGAAGTTCTTCCCGATGGATGGGAGATGGCTTCTCATGGCAGGAGGGATACGGAGCATTCAGTGTCAGTCCTTCACAGATTGAGGTCGTGAAGGGATACATCGAAAACCAGGAAGAGCACCACCGCAAACGCGATTTTGAGCAGGAATTTGTCGCTCTTCTACGCAATTGCGGAATCGAATACGACGAGCGTTATGTCTTTGGATGATTGGGAAGGAAGCCGTCCCTACGGGACTCCGGCTTCTAGGGTGGGGCCAGCAACCCCACGCTGAAGCGCGGGGCTAATGACCATTGCGCCTACGGCGCGATCGCTCAAGCCAGCAGCAACGTCGCGCGGTGGAAAAGAAGAGCAGAACAGCTCCTTGGAGGCGGCAGTGTCGGAAGATGAAGGAGGGGACATTGACCGAAGATGAAATTCAGTGTCTCACGGAGAGTGTCGACAAAACGGTTGAGCTCGAAACAAGCGATGGCGAGCGGCTTGTTGCAAAAGTTCTATTCGCAATATGCGATGAAGAATGCGACGAGCACGAGTCGATCTATCAAGTTGTCACCTCAAGCCAACTGGAGTGTTATTCGAACCCAGAGTGCGAGCGGCTACGTCTTGGATTTTGACAAGATCGCGTCGGTAAGACTGCCCAGTTGAAGTTGGCCAGGAAGCCGCACCGGAGGCGCAATGTTTGTTAGCCCCGCGCTTCAGCGTGGGTGAGAGAAACGCAATAATAAACGGGGAGTCCCGTAGGGAAGGCGTCCATAGATGAATCTCACCGTAGCAATCACCGGAGCATCGGGCGCGGTCTTTGGGCGCGAGATGCTGCTTGCGCTGGAGGCGGATGAGCGCGTGGGGCGCGTTCATTTTGTGGCTTCGGAGAATTCGCTGAGGGTGATGGCCGAGGAACTGGGAGTCAGCGGGCGGAATGACTTGTTGGAGAAGCTGCTCGGCTCGGCGCCCGCGAAGGCGGTGCAGCATTCCGACGCGGACATTGGCGCGGCGATCGCAAGTGGGAGCTATCCGTCGAGTGGAATGATCATTCTGCCTTGTTCGATGGGCACCTTGGCGGCTATCGCGCATGGGCTGGCTAATTCGCTTGTCGCGCGCGCAGCCGACGTTACCCTCAAGGAGCGGCGGCCACTGATTCTCTGCGTGCGCGAGACGCCATTCAATCGGATTCATCTGCGGAATATGATGCTGGCGGCTGAGGCGGGCGCGGTCATTTTTCCCTGCATTCCGGCCTTCTACAACAAGCCCGCCGATTCGACTGAGATGGCGCGGCAGTTTGTCTATCGCGTGCTGGCGCACGTTGGCTTGCCGCAGGCTGGGGCGTTTGTGTGGAAGGACGGGGAGTGAGGGACTAAGGGAATAGGGAATAGGGAAGAAGCCCCGGCGGGCGGTTCTTTCGGACTGATTTGAGCGTTTGGTTTGCAAATGGAGTTGGCGAGTTGGCCTCCGCTTCGCGGAGTTCGCAGGTTGGCGAGTTAGCGGGTTGATTGGCAAGTTGGCGAAATGATTTGACATCGGCGGCGCATTCCGTTGATACTGCAATCTATGCAGAGCTTGAGGGAATACGGAATCGCGGTCATGGCCATGTGTATGTGCATGGAGTGCGGACCGGTCCGTGTGGCTCTTGAGCGGCAGATGCGCTAAGCGCAACCGATCTTGAAGACAGGCGGCCCGGGTCCGAAGAGGATTCGGGCCGTTTTGATTTTTGTGGGTGAGATACCCGGAGACGCAGGTCCTTCGACTCGCTTTGCTCGCTCAGGATGACAGTGTTGATGAAGGGCTACAGAGATTTCACTTGCAATGAAGAATGAAGAAGGTTGAAGAACCAAACATCCCCAAGAAGACACAAATCTAAGGAGTCGACCATGTCAGAAGCCAAGCAGCAGCACCTCGCCACCCTGGCCGTTCACGCCGGCCAATCTCCCGACCCGGCGACCGGTTCGCGGGCCGTACCGATCTACCAGACCACATCTTATCTGTTTCAAGATGCCGACCATGCCGGGCGGCTCTTTGCCTTGAAGGAGTTCGGCAACATCTACACCCGCATCATGAACCCGACGACCGACGTGCTGGAGAAGCGTGTCGCGGCGCTGGAGGGCGGCGCGGCGGGACTGGCGACGGCTTCGGGCCAGGCGGCCGAGACGCTGGTGGCGACGACGCTGGCCGGGGCTGGAGACGAGATCGTTTCGACGACTTCACTTTATGGCGGCACTTACAATCTCTTTCACTACACGCTGCCGCGGCTGGGAATTACGGTGAAGTTTGTGGATGCGGACGACTTCGAGGGGCTGGAGGCCGCGATCAACGACAAAACCCGGGCGGTTTACACCGAAACGCTAGGCAATCCCAAGCTCGACGTGGTGGACATTGAGAAGATCGCCGCCATCGCGCACAAGCACAAGCTGCCGCTGGTGATCGATAATACCTCCGCTTCACCGGCGCTGGTGCGGCCGATCGAGTGGGGCGCGGACATCGTGGTCAACTCGGCCACCAAGTTTCTCGGCGGGCACGGCACCTCGATCGGCGGGGTAATCGTCGATGCGGGCAAATTCGACTGGGCGGCCTCGGGGCGCTTCAAGGATTTCACTGAGCCGGACCCCTCGTATCACGGTCTTTCGTATACCGAGGCCTTCGGGCCGCTGGCATTCATTCTCAAGGCGCGGGTGCAGGGGCTGCGGGATACAGGCGCGGCGCTCTCGCCCTTCAACGCCTTCCTGATCCTGCAGGGAATTGAGACATTGCATCTGCGCCTCGAGCGCCACTCGCAAAATGCGCTGGCTGTCGCCAAACACCTGGAACAGCACCCCGGCGTGGAGTGGGTCAACTATCCAGGCCTCGAATCGAACCAGTACTACGATCGGGCAAAGAAGTACCTGCCGAATGGGCAGGGGGCGCTGCTTACCTTTGGCGTTAAAGGCGGCTACGACGCGGGCAAGAAGCTGATCGACACATTGGAGCTTTTCTCGCTGGTGGCCAACATCGGCGATGCCAAGTCGCTGGTGATCCACCCGGCTTCAACGACTCATGCGCAGCTTTCGCCGGCCGAGCAGGCCGACACTGGTGTCACTCCAGAGCTGGTGCGTCTGAGCGTGGGCATCGAGGATATCCGCGACATCCTTGCCGATCTCGATCAGGCGATCGAAGCAGCCAACGGCCACAAGTTCGCTTGTAAAGCCGAAGGCGCGGGTCTTGTTGCACAATGAAGAATATGACCGAACCGAGCACCGGGGCCGACGCCTGGCCAGTTCCGCGCGGGACAGGGAGCGTAACCCTCGCGCCCACGTATGAAGGCGACTATGTGCTCGACGAGCCTCTTGTGCTGGAGTGTGGCCGCGTGCTGGCCGGTGTGACACTGCACTATGCGGTGTATGGCCGGCTCAACGCGGCCCGCGACAACGCCGTGCTCGTCTGTCACGCGCTCTCGGGCTCGGCGCTGGTGGGCTCGTGGTGGCCAGAGATCTTCGCTCCAGGCGCGGTGCTCTCTCTGGAGCAGGATTTCGTTATCTGCATCAACATGATCGGCTCCTGCTATGGGTCTACTGGGCCGGGTTCGGTCGATCCCGAGACGGGCATGAGCTACGGGCCGGATTTTCCGCTTGTCTCGATTCGCGACAATGTGCGGGCGCAGGCCAAGTTGCTCGACTCGCTCGGAGTGCGTCGGCTCAGGCTGGTGCTGGGCGGATCGATCGGCGGCATGCAGGCCCTCGAATGGGCCATTCACGATCCCAAGCGGGTGCAGCGTGGTCTGATCATCGGGGTCGCGCCGCTGTCGGCGATGGGCCTGGCGCTGAACCATCTGCAACGGCAGGCCATCATCCACGACCCGGAGTGGAAGGGCGGCCACTATCTGCCGCAACGGCCTCCGCGGCGGGGGCTTTCACTGGCCCGGCAGGTGGGCATGATGAGCTACAAATCGACCGAGCTCTTTGACGAGCGCTATGGGCGCAAACCGAACCGCAACGGCGAGGATCCCTGGGGCCTGGACAACCTCGGTGGCGGCCTGGTCGGCGGGCGCTTCGATATCGCCGGCTACCTCGACTATCAGGGGGAGCGCTTCGTCGAGCGCTTCGATGCCAACTCCTATCTGGCGATCCTGCGCACCATGGATACCTGGGACCCGCTGCGCGGCTTCAACTCGCCAGAGGAGGCCTTCGGCGGGATTCGCGCCCGGCTGAGCTTTGTCGGCATCAGCTCCGACTGGCTCTTTCCGCCGCAAAACGTGCGCGATTTTGCTTATTCGATACGAGCGGCCGGGGTCGCCGCTGACTACCGGGAGATGACCAGCGCTCACGGCCACGACGCCTTCCTTGCCGAGCAGGCCGAGCTGGTGAGGCTGCTGCAGTAGAGCCCGAATTGCAGCCGGGAACCATTTTCGCGATTCAGGTGTCTAAGCCGGTATGAGCCCGATCGAGCGGCAAGACGGGGAGCTGGGCAGATTCCGGCATTCTTCTGCCCGGGACCGCGATTACTATCCGGACAGGCCGACCGGGCCGTCCGGAGTGCCACAGCCGCGCTTGGGAGCGTCGCCGGCAGCCTTGCCAAGGGAAATCTTGCCGCCTTGCATAACTTTGCTTGTCACGGGGGGCAAGGCTTTCTATAATCCTTCCAACACCGCAATGGAAGCCGTGGTATCGTTGATCCGTCACCTCGGCGCTCAACCGCCCATAAAGAACGGTTGCGCATACCGCGAGCGGGTGCTTAACATTGATTTCCATTTTGGAATTTCCCAGGAGCAATGAATGAAGAAGCTAGTCTTCGCGTCTGTGATGGCATTGGCGAGCCTCGGCTATGTTGCCGCGCCCATGCTGCGAGCCCAAGATTCGATCACCATCAAGGATCCGCAGGAATTCAACAGCTATCAACTGGCCAACACGCAAACCGATCCCAAGGCCAAAGCGTCCCAACTGGAAGCCTTTTTGTCGAGCTATCCGCAGAGTGTTGTCAAGGCCGCCGTTCTCGACACGTTGATCGACACGTACCAGTCGCTGAACGACGCCGACAAGACGCTCAGCGCGGCCGGCCGGCTGTTGCAAGTCGATCCCAGCAACATGAAGGCCATCTTCATCTCGGTCTTCATCAAGAATCGCCAGTGCGGCGCAAGCGTCGATCAAAAGACCGGCAAGAGCAGCAGTCCGCAGACCTGCGATGATGCCGCGATCCTTGCCCAGAAGGGCCTGTCGGCTACCAAGCCTGCCGCCACGTCGGAAGACGAGTGGAAGAAGCTGACCACCGGAACCTATCCGACATTCCACTCGGCAATCGCGTTGGACGATGTCTCCAACGGTAAGTTCACAGACGGCATCGCCGAGTATCGCACCGAGCTGATGCTCTATCCGGCCGATCAGACACAGAAGGGGCCGGCGCTGTGGGATACTCTGCAGTTGGCTGAGACCTATGCCAAACAGGAAGAGATCGACGCAAAGGCACAGCGAGTAGCCGAGATCGCAGCGAAGGCGGCTACCGATCCCGACGCAAAGACCAAAACCAAGGCGGATGCCAAAACTGCAAGGGATGCCGATGGAAACGACCTGGTGCAGGCAATCTGGTTCTACGCCCGCGCATGGAACTTTGTCCCGCCCCAACTGAAGACGCCTGAAGTTCTACTACCAGAAGTATCACGGCATCGCTGATGGAGCGGATGCCCTCAAGGCCCAAATGGATGCCATCAAGGCCCAGGCGGCGGCCACGGTCTTTCCGCCGGCATCTTTCGTCATTATCCCCGCCAAAACGCCAGCCGAGGTTGTTCACGATCTAATGACAACGACCCCCGACAAGAACTCCCTGGCGCTCGACGACAAGGAGTACATCCTGGCCAACGGCGACCAGCCCGATGTCGACGCGCTCTGGTCGATCATGAAAGACAAGGCAACTCCGGTCCCGGGAGTGGTGATCTCAGCCACCAATTCGGTGATTCAACTAGCAGTGTCTCGGGACGCCAAAGAAGCTACCCCAAAATACGCCGACTTCATCGTCAATCTGAAGACGCCGCTGGCCGACAAGGATATTCCGGCAGTGGATACGGTGTACGGGATTCAACCGGCAGCGGAGCTTGACGGCACCTACGACTCCTATACACAGGTTGCAGCTACCGAGAGTAGAGTGCAGACCGCGCAGATCGTGCTGAAAGACGGCGTAGTCGTTCCGGCGAAGAAGACGGCTCCGGTGCATCACCCGGCCAAGCCGTCTGCAGGGAGCCACAAACCAACGGGTGAGTAACTCGTTGCGCACCTCGATCGATTGAACGCGCCGGAACAGACTGGGCTCCGGCGCCAGTACTCCCCTCCTCCTGGGTCATCAAGGGCAGCCTGCATCAGGCTGCCCTTTTTTCCTGCCTCGATGCCAGGAGAGGAGCCGGAAGGATCGTGGTGCTATCTCACTCGCCCAGCATGATGCGCTGGATGCGCAGCGCGCGGCCCGTCTCCGGATCGCAGGCAACAAGCGCGGCGCAGAGCTTCGGATTTCCCTTGGCTGCCTCAAACTTGCCCGGCATTCCGGTGAGAAACTTGCGCAGCACCAGCTCCTTTTCCACGCCGATCACGCTGTCGTAGGGGCCGCTCATTCCCACGTCGGTCTGGTAGGCGGTTCCGCCGGGCAGCACGCGCTCGTCGGCGGTCGGGATGTGAGTATGTGTGCCCAGCATCGCGGTGGCCCGCCCTTCGAGGTGCCAGCCCATGGCGACCTTTTCGCTGGTGGCCTCGGCGTGGAAGTCAACCACAATGACCTTGGCTTGGATGCCGGCAAGCAGAGCGTTGACGGTTTGAAAGGGGTCGGTGGTTGTGTTCATGAAGACACAGCCCTGCAGGTCGATCACCGCGTACTCCACGCCGCTCTCGGTCGTTCCCTCGAAGACGCCGTAGCCCGGCAGTCCCGGCTGAAGATTAGCCGGCCGCAGCACGCGGCGCGGGCGCTCTTGGCTGTCCGCGGGGACTGAATTCATGTAGTCGATCAGCTCGCGTTTGTCCCAGACGTGGTTGCCGGTGGTGAGCACGTCGGCGCCGAGGTCGAAGAGGTCTTCGGCGATCTGCGGAGTCAGGCCAAAGCCCCCAGCGGCGTTCTCGGCATTGATGATGACCAGCTCGACTTCATGCGCCTGTCGGACGTGGCCGATGTGTTCGCGCACGATCCTGCGGCCCGCGCTGCCGAAGATGTCGCCGATGAAAAGGATGTTCATGGAGCTCCAGAGAAAGAGGATTCAGAGATCAAAGATCAGCAACGATTTCGCTGATCAGGCAATTCCTAACCGCGATGCGAATGCTTAGAGGTTTGAGGCATCCCGCCCTAACGGCCAAAACAAATTCGCCGCGAGGGTGGGGCACCCCATCGAAGTTGCCTATGCCGAGGGTTCCGCTTGCTGATCTCTATTCTCTGGTCTCTGGTCCCTATTTCTCATGAGCGGGAAGAGGATCACATCGCGGATCGACTTGCAGCCTGTCAGCAGCATGACAAGCCGGTCGATGCCAACGCCTTCGCCGCCGGTGGGAGGAAGGCCGTAGGCCAGGGCTCGCACATAGTCCTCGTCCATCTGATGGGCCTCGTCGTCGCCACGGTCGCGTTCGGCAAGCTGTCCGGCAAAGCGTTTGTGCTGCTCGACCGGATCGTTCAACTCGCTGAATGCGTTGCCTAGTTCGAACCCGCCGCAATAAAACTCGAATCGCTCAACCCAATTCGGATCATCCGGCTTCTGCTTGGAGAGCGGCGATACAGCTGTTGGAAATTCGTAGATGATCGTGGGCTGGATGAGATGTTCTTCAGCAACTAGTTCGAAGATATTTGCGATTGATTTGCCAAGTGGCTGGTTTCCGCCTTGAAAAAGTGCATATTGATAGATTGCGCCAAGCATGATGCGGCTAGGCTTAAACTTTGGGTTATCATACTGCTCTTCAGCTTCCCTAATCTCTTCCGGGTCGATAAGCACGCGGGGAGGGGGTTGAGGCTCCTTGTTGAAGGAGAAGTGGACGTTCTCGCTATTGAAGCCCTCAATCCATTGGCACATTCCTGTTTCGGATGAGAGCGCCTCGATCGTTGGAGGGTTGCGGGCGAGTTCATCTGGCCAGAACTTGATAATGGCCTCGCGCATGGTCAGGCGGGTCCACTTGCTCAGATCGATCTCGACGCCGTTGAAGGTCGTCAAGGTGGTTCCATTCACCTCGCGCGCGACAAACTCTACAAGCTCCTCGGTGATCTGCATCAGGTCGTGATAGTTCGCGTAGGCCTGGTAGAACTCGAGCATGGTGAACTCGGGATTGTGGTGCGTGCTTACGCCCTCGTTGCGGAAGTTGCGGTTGATCTCGTAGACGCGGTCGAAGCCGCCGACGACGAGCCGCTTCAGATTCAGCTCAGGGGCGATGCGCAGAAAGAGATCCTGATCGAGCGCATTGTGGTGGGTCGAGAAGGGCCGTGCCGCAGCGCCGCCGGCGATCTGCTGCAACATCGGCGTTTCAACTTCGAGATAACCACGGTCATCAAAAAATTTCCGCAGCGCCTTGAGCGCCTTGGCGCGCTTGACGAAGACTTCTCGGGCTGCGAGGTTGGCGAAGAGATCGACATAACGCTGGCGGTAGCGCAGTTCGACGTCGGCCAGGCCGTGAAACTTCTCTGGCAGCGCGAGCATAGCCTTGGCGAGGAAGGTGAGCCGCTCGACGTGGATGGTCAGCTCGCCGGTGCGGGTGCGGAAGAGATAGCCGGTGACGCCGATGTGGTCGCCCATGTCGAGAAGCTTGTAGAGCGCGAAACCTTGTTCGCCGACAGCGTCGAGACGGACGTAGATTTGAAGCCGCTGGCCGCCCTGCTGGAGCGTTGCGAAGCCGGCCTTGCCCTGTGCGCGGATGGCCATGATGCGCCCGGCGACGGCTACTGTTACGCGGGGGGCTTCAGGGGCTTCCGGACCGGAATCGAATTGGGCATCGCCCCACCTTTCGCGCACCTCGGGAATGGTATGCGAGGCAGGGAACTGGTTGGGATAGGCCGCCTGGCCCAGCTTGACGATCTCCTCGAGTTTTGTCTTGCGCAGGTCGAAGAGGCTGCGCTCAAATTCCGAATCGAACACTCTTGATTTCCTTTGCTGAAAACTGCCTGTACGGTGCAATTGCCAGTATATCGTTCATTGCGCGGGAGGTGAGCTAGACGAGTGGGGTGGGATGAACATGGCCGTGTGATCGGTGGCACAGGTCGGTCGACCGGCCCGCGTATGATGGTTGGCATGAAATCCAGAGTTTTTCTATTACTGCTCTGTGCGTCGCTGCTCCCAGCGATGCAAGCCTGGGCCAAGACCATCCTGCCGGATGCCTGCGGCGACGACAGCGTCAAATTCGACGTTTCCACGCAGAGAGATCATCTGGCGCCCGAGCCTCCTCCGGCAGGCAAAGCGCAGATTATCTTTGTGGAAGAACAAAACAGGAGAGCCAGCTTCCATTTGGTTACTGTTCGCTATGGAGTGGACGGAAACTGGGTAGGCGCCAACTATGGCGACTCATATTTTGTCGCGAATGTTACTCCCGGTGTCCATCACTTATGCGTGAATGCGCAGGGAGATAGGAAGGCGGTCGGTGTGACCTCTTTCACCGCCGAGGCGGGCAAGATTTTCTACTACGAGGCGAGCACCACGGTGACCGTAGGCGGTGGGGGCATGGTCACCACGCAAGACCCGAATGGGACCGCTCCGGGAATGGCGGCAGGTTCCGTCAACAAATTCTTCCAATTTACCCAATTGTCTGAGGACGAAGGCAAGTACCGGGTCAAAGCCTGGAAACTCGCCACCTGGAAGACCAATAAGTAGGTCACTCCTCTCTTGTTTCGCGCGGATCGGTATCGATGGTCGATAATCACGAAGGATGCCCTTCCACCGCCCAATCCCGGATGACAAGCAGCCCTCGAAGGGCTCCGGCGCCCTTCGCGGATACGTCGAAGCAGAAAAGCTGATCCAACTGGCGTTCGTGCTGCCGGCTGCGGTGGTTCTCGGCTGGGGCATCGGCTGGTGGGCAGATAGCCGCCTGGATCAACACTGGATTACGATTGCCGGGATTGTCTTTGGGAGCGTGGCCGGGCTGTTTTATGTGATCCAAACGGTGGTTGCCGCTGAGAAGAAGTCCCGAAAGGACGAGCCGATCCAGAACGGGACCGAAGAGAGAAGTGATGACAACCGACCATGAGCCAGGAAACCCACCCGATAGTTGACCTTACCCAGGCAGATCTGGATGCGATGCTCAAGCGGGCCTTGCGCAACACGCTGATTCTAGGGGTGATTTCTGCTCTATTGGTTGCGATTGGCGGGGGCTGGCGCAGTGGGGCGATGCTCGCGACGGGTACGCTGATCTCGGCTGCCAGTATCTGGGAGTGGGAACGTCTGGTGCGCATCATGAACGCCAGAATGGAAAAGCAACGGACTCCCGCCAGCGCTCAAGTGGTCGTGCTCTTCTTTGTGCTTCGGCTCACAGTCTTCGCAGCGGTCATCTATGGTAGCCTGAAGTGTTTCCATGGCTCGGTTGCGGCGCTTCTTTTCGGCCTGGGTCTGGCAGTATTGGCCATCGGCTGGGAGGCGATCCGCCTGATGCGCGGCTGATGTATGCGGCGGCTGATTGAGGGTGGAACGGACAAAGCGAATAGACTCCGCGGCGCATTCGTTCTGCCGCCCGGAGGCGGAAGGAACCCGAGTTTTCATGCCGGAATCTTTTGCACTCGTACAGTGGTTGAACGCCCACTTGATGGGCATCGAGCTCAAGGCTTTTCAATCGATCGGTCTTTCTCCGGTTGTGGCCGCTGAAAAAGCGCTGGGAGTCAATCGCGCCCTCGCCCTGGAGCTAATGATCGCAGGCGGCCTCATCGCCGTCTTCTTCTTTATTCGCGTCAGCCTCTCGGTGGAAAGAGCCAACCCGGTACAGCACGTCGCGGAGATGCTCCACGAATTCATCGGCGGACAGGCTGAACAGGTGATAGGCCACGGCTACGAGCGCTTCCAGGCTTACGTCACCTGTATTTTTCTCTTTGTTCTCATATGCAACTTGAGCGGGTTAATTCCCGGCATCACCGCTCCTACCACTTCGATCATGGTGACTCTGGGACTGGCCATTCCGACCTTCTTCTTTTACAACTTTCACGGCATCCGCGCGCAAGGGCCGATCGGTTATCTCAAACACTTCGCCGGGCCGGTCTGGTGGATGGCTTGGTTGATCTTTCCCATCGAGATCTTCTCCGATGTCATCCGCATCATGTCGCTCAGCGTTCGTCTTTACGCCAATATGTTTGCCGGCGATCTGGTGACGATGGTCTTCTTTTCGCTCGTTCCGGTCGGCGTTCCAGTGATCTTCCTGGGACTGCACCTGTTCGTTTCGCTGATTCAAGCATTCGTGTTCATGCTTCTGACCATGATTTATCTTTCGCTGGCGGTTTCGCACGAACACTAAGAGCAGCTATTCGCTGCTAGCTTTTAGCTTCCGGCTGTGACAATGCGCGGACGTACTACAGAGCTAAAGGCTAAGAGCTGGAAGCTGTTTTTCGAGATTCCGCCGGAGAGCGCTTCCGCTCCGGGTAAACGGTAGGCTGCAAGCGTGAGGGGGCCAGCACGGTGAGCCTCAACCACCCACTGGCGGCCAATTCAAAGGGAAGCTGGAGAACTATGCGGAAACTACAGTATTTGTTCATGGCCCTTTCGGCGCTTTGCTTCGCCGTTCCGGCCTTCGCGGATGGCGGCACTGCCGCTGTCAGTCTGGTGCCGATCGGCGCTGGTTTGGGTATGGGCCTGGCTGCCGGTCTCTGTGGCATGGGTCAGGGACGCGCCGTGGGTTCGGCCGTCGAAGCAGTTGCCCGCAACCCCGGAGCGCGTCCTGCGATCTTTACCTTCCTGGTCCTCGGTCTGGCTCTGATCGAGTCCCTCACACTGTTCACCCTCGTCATTGTCTTCGCAAAGATGTAATTGGATGAGCAGCGCACGAACCAATCCGGCCTCACCCATTGCGGGCGGGGCCGGATTTTTCATGGCGCTCAATTAGCCCCCGCCGTGCGCCGTCGCTGCGGGCGCGCTGCGCAGCATCTGTATGGCGCGGCGGTAGTCGAGGCTCGCCGGGACGGGCGCATATCCCGTCATCTCCTGCGTCGTGTCGAAGCTTTTGGTCTTGAAGAGTATTCGCAGGTTCATCTTCATCTGAAAGCGGGCGATGCGCCACTGGCCCGCTCCAACATTTGTCTGCTCGAGGACCACCCATCCGCCTTTATCGAGCTTGCCCAGAATTCCCCAGCCGTAGTCGGTGTCTTGCTGCAGGTGGCCCTCCAGGCGCACCACGCGCTCTCCTGCCGCATCGATCCAGACCTCGCCGGTCATCGCGGTCAGAGCCTGCGTTTCGAGGTCAGGCGGGTCAAAGTGCGGGTTGGGGTGTAAGCGGAACTTCTCCACGAGTCCCGCAGGGCCTTGGCCGGGACCGGCGTAGTCGTAGAGGAAGGCCTGGGGCAACATGCGCAGCAACTTGAGGACGATGCTTGTGTCCTCGTCTTCGCTCTGCTTGCGATGGCGCTGGCGGCTTGGATCGCTGAGCAGCGCGTCGAGCCGGGCCTGTTCTTTCTGTTCTTCATCGGGGCTGAGTGGCCGGTCGTTGACCTCAATCAGCCGCGCGACGAAACCTTCACGGGTTTCGATGATCTCTTTGGTCGAGGTGATGCGCGGGCTCGAACGGTGCAGCCGGTAGCGCATGGGATGGTCTGTGTCTTGCGCTGCGTGCAACTCGGCGGTCAATGCGCGAGTGACCAGCGCCTGGGCCTGGGCAGGCGCCAGAGCTTGGGCAGTCTGACCGTGCGCCGTGACGGCGAAGATCAGAGCTGGCAGGAGTGCGAGAGGGATGCGCACGTCTTTCAGTTTAGCTGACGTGGGCAGTTTAGCCGGCATGGGCCTTCCATCGATTGCGAGTTGAGATCCTTGCTCAGTTAGACGTTAAACCGGCTCATTCGGCGTCTTTTACCGGATGAAGATTGAAGCAATGAGGCCGCGTTGCGTATAGTTCGAGCAGGGCCAGTTGTATTAGGCAAGGTCTCGTAGACTGAAACTGATGCCTCGGCGCTGCGCCGCCGCTAACGAGCGACGGCAGCGCGAGAACGACGAAACTCCCCCACTTTTAACGGCAGAGTTGAACGAAAGCCAAGGAAGGAATCTACGATGGCAATTGAAAACATTCCAGCGCGCATCGGCAAGACCGTGGTGATA
Organism: Occallatibacter sp.; assembly: GCA_050010735.1. GTDB lineage: Bacteria > Acidobacteriota > Terriglobia > Terriglobales > Acidobacteriaceae > Telmatobacter. The sequence continues at coordinate 22,757 of JBEKKL010000022.1, forward strand.
CTCGGAGAGGTAAAGGGCAGCGAGGACCTGATCGTCGACGGCCGGGTAGAGGGCACCGTGACTCTGCAGGAAAGCCGCCTCACGATTGGTCCCGAAGCAAACGTTGCGGCCAACCTCTCGGCGAAAGACATCCTGATCCTGGGCCGGGTTCAGGGCAACCTGGTTGCCAGCGGCCGCGTCGAGCTGCGCGCCGGCAGCGCACTGGAGGGCGACATCCGCGCTCTGCGCCTGTCGGTCGAGGACAACGCGAACTTCCGCGGCAAGGTTGACCTGACGCAGGGCGTCTCCAAGCTGCCCGATGGCGGAAACGGACCGCAGTCCGGAAACATCCAATGACGGAAAGTTGCGCGCCGGTTGGAGACGTTGCAACCGGCGCGCGAGGGAATTTTAAGTTGCTTAGCCGTTGGCTCAACAAGAGGCAGGAGAGCGGCCCTGCGGCGCCGGCTCAAGGCATCGGAGGGCCCAGAATACCGCGCCACTCGGGCGGATGGGCGGCCTTGCGCAAGCGGCTGCAGTCTGAGCCGGGTCTGCAGATCATCGACATCGGCACAACCTCGCCGGCAAACATCAACTACCTCACCGGGCTGGGCCACAGCGTCTTTCTGGCCGATGTGGTCCACGATGCCTGCACGGGAAGCTGGCAGACAGGCACCGACTCGGATGGCAAGCCGGAGTGGAATATCGAGGGCTTTCTGGAACATGCGCTCAAGTTTTCCGGGCGCAAATTCGATGTGGTTCTGTTGTGGACCGCGCTCGACTATCTTCCGGAGTCATTCGTCGAACCGGTGGTGGCGCGCCTCTTTGAGGCCACCAATCCAGAGGGACAGGTGCTGGCCTTTTGCCACACGCGGACGCAGGGCGAGGAGACTATGCACTACCGTTTTCACGTCACAGCTGGCGACGACGTCGAGATGCAGCTCACGCAGCAGTTCCCGCTGCAGCGCGCCTTTACCAACCGCACCATCAAGCAGCTCTTTGCTGCCTGGTCGGACTACCGGCAGTTTCTTGCCAAAGACAGCGTCTCGGAGATCCTGGTTACCCGCTGAATCTGAGCGCTGCGCGCGGTCGTGGCTGCGGCTTTTCGGCAGCCTTTTCTCCAAGTGACGCATCTTCTTAAAAGCGCTGCGTCAGCGGCTGACCGTGATCGATGCATCGAGCCCACCTTACGGCTTCATGACCGCCGGATTCACTTCATCAGAGGAAGGGAGTAACCACGATGCCGTTGAAAGGAACCCGCATCACCTGGCTGGGCCATGCGACGGTGCTCATCCAGACTGCCAAAGGAACGAATATCCTGGTCGACCCGTTCATTACCCACAATCCCAAATACCCCAAGGATTTTGCACTGCCCGAGAAGATTCAGTACATCCTGCTGACGCATGGCCACGACGATCACATCTCCGATGTCGTGCCTGTTGCGAAGAAGCACAGCTCGACAGTGGTCGCCGTCTATGAGTTGGCGAGTTGGGTCGCTGCCAAGGGAGTGGCCAACACGATCGGGATGAATCTGGGCGGCACGGTGAAGCTGGACGATGTAGCGGCGACGATGGTCGAGGCCAAACACTCCTCTGGTACCCAGGACGAGCGGGGAAGCCACTATTTAGGGGTCGCGGCTGGATACGTGCTCACCATTGCGGATGGACCAGTCCTCTACGATGCCGGAGACACCGCCGTCTTTGGAGACATGAAGCTGATTGGCGAGCTCTACCGGCCCGAGGTCGCGATGCTTCCCATTGGAGACCACTACACCATGGGACCGAGGGAGGCTGCGGTGGCAGTGAAGTTGCTGGGCGCCGAGACGATTCTTCCCATCCACTTCGGAACCTTTCCCGCACTGACGGGAACCCCCGATCAGCTGGATGCGATGGTCGATTCAAAGGTGAAGGTGCTGCGCCTCGCGCCGGGAGACTCGGTCTAGAGATAGTGCGAGGGTCGAGGCGGCGTCAGGTCGCGGCCGGCGGCAGCCGTCGCGGGAAGCCGCGAAAGATCCTGTCCGCCGAGCTTCACGCTGGCGGGAGTTTGCGCCGCGCGATAGTTGCGCAGGTCGCGCAAAATCTCCTGCTTCTCGCGGGCGTACTGGCCTGCCAGATGGGTCAGCGCATAGGTGATGATGTCGCTATGATGCAGCTCCTGCATCGAGGGATCGCGCCGCATATTCAGCCATAGGCGGTGCACCAGTTGCACGTCTTCAGGACTGAGCGCGGGCGCATGCGGCCCAATATAGAAGACCTTGACCTCGCCATCGTGGCCGATGACATAGAAGTTGAACTGCCGCTTTGGCTCCGGCAGCGCCTCCCAGGCCTGCCCGAGATAGAAGGCCTGATCTTCGGCCGTCATCGAGCTTGAGACGCCGGAGACCACCGAGTCAACCTCAAGCGAGTTTGCGCCCTGCACCAGCGCTGCAAAAACGTCTCCGGCCGGAACCACGAGCAGCGAAACCTTCTTTCCAAAGCTCTCGGCCACCGAGACCGCTTTGGTGAAGACCATCTGCTCGTGTTCGCTGAAGCTCTGGTCCTCGGCGCTCAGATACTCCGGTCCTCCCGCGCCCATCATGCGGATGCTGATGACCACCACATCCTGGTCCACGGTGCTGGTGTGAGCCAGCGTCCACTTGAGCGCCAGTGGGTTCGCAGCGTCCCGCATGGTCACCATGACGGAGCCGGGACGAATAGCCACCGACTCACGGCTTACCGTATCCTGGTGCTCCAGTTGGAACTGATCCTTCATCTGACGCGCGGTCAGGGCGTGCTTGCGCTGGTTGGCACGCTCGGAGACGGTGAAGATGATGAAGAAGGCCGCGGCAAAGAGAGTTCCGCTGACCGTAGCCACCGATTTGGTGAAGAGATTGACAATGGCGGTCGTCAGCAGAACCAGGAAGACCGAGATCAGGCCGATGGGGATCTCCTGGCTGCCGATGCGGATATTCGGTGGGACCTTCCAGCCGCGTTCGCCGTGGTACTTCCAGCGCAGGACCAGCATGGCAAGGCTATTAAACGTGAAGGACCAGATGACGCCGAAGGCGTAAGCCTCGCCCAGCATAATGACATCGCCGCGGCTGGCGATGATGGTGACCATCTGGAGGATGAAGATCAGGTTGACGATGCGATAGCTGGTGCCGAACTTCGAGTGCGGCTTGCGGAACCAGTCGGTCAGCACTCCGTCCTCGGCCACGCGCATCAGCACGCCCGTTGAGCCGATCATCGAGGTGTTGATCGCGCCCGAGAGAATCAAAAAGCCGACCAGCACCACAAAGATGCGGAAGGCAATCCGCCAGAAGAGCGGTCCGACCATGTACATCGCCAGGCCGGCGATCAGGTTGTCCTGGTAGATGTGCGTGCGCTCCCATGTGGGAATCAGCATCGAGGCCAGCAGGGTTGCGCCGCCGGTGAAGATCAGGCTGTAAAGCGCGATCACGATCGCAGCCCGCTTCAGGTTCTTGAGCTTGGGATGCTGGATCTCGCGATTGACCTGGGCCAGACTCTCTTCGCCGCTCATCGCCAGCACCGAGTGCCCAAATGCCATCAGTATCCCAAAGAGTCCGAGGACCGGAACCAGCGAGGTGCCCCTGAGGAATCCAAGAGCATCTTGGCTGAACTTCAAATTCGATGCTGTGGGCGGCGGCGGCAGATGAATGCCACGCACCATCACCGAGAAGGCGCCCCAGGCCAGCAGCACGATCACCATCACGGTGGTGATCTGCATAACGCGCAGAGCCTTGCCGCTCGACTCCTCGATGCCCTTGATGTTTTGCCACCAGTAATAGATCGTTACCGCGGCCGCAAAGACTGCCGAGGTGTGATCCATATTGAACTGGAAGGGATTGCCTTTCGGATCGATCAGAGCCGGAGGAAGCCAGTGGCTGTTGTTGGCCACCGACAGCAGCTCATTCATCAGGCCCGTGATGTACTGGCCGGCAGACACACCCGAGATCGGGCCCGTGAGGATGTAATCGAACATCAGTGCCGAGACGCTCAGCTTGGCAAAGGTGCCGCCCAGAGCCTCCTTGACCACGCGGTAGACCCCGCCGCGGGTGAACATCGAACAGCTCTCGACGTAGACCGCGCGCACCGCGAAGCTGAAGAGCATGATGCCGAGGATGAACCATGGGGCCGCCGCCCCTACGGCCTCTTCAGCGATGCCTCCAGCGTAAAAGGCTGAGGAGCCTAAGTCGCAGAGAACAATGGCCGCTGCGCGCCAAAACGAGATAAACGTGAGCATCACGGAGGATGCCACAATGAGCCGGACACGGTCCGATGGTGGGGCTACGGTCGTTCGGGTAGATGCCATTGTTCCTGTGTTGGCGCCGGTCAGCTTTCTGGGGTTGAGGGAGCGAAATGAACGATACGCCCTGCGACAAGTTTATTTCCAGAACAAGGCGGAGTCAATCAAAAGAAAGCGAGAGGACCGACCACGCTATCCGGCCCGAGACTCAGGTGGTTCGTCCTTGCCGAAGAGCTCCTTGCCGTCTTCGGCGAAGCTGATCAGGACGACAATGGTCGAGCCGGCGAGCCCGACGAAGAACATCACTTCCAACACGCGCATTGCGATGATCGCGAACTGTTGCATGAATTGATTGTAACTGGATTCTGCTCGCTCGTCGGCAATGCGGTCAATACGATAGACTCGGCGCAGTATGCAGCGCACATCCTGGAAGTTAGGAAGCTGGAGGTTGTGGGCCGCGGCGGGTCTCTCCGCCGGCCTGCTTGAGTTGCCGTTTCCAATAGCCGGGCCTATGCCCCCCTGGCGGCCGGTCTTCGCATGGTTTGGGCTGGTCCCGCTACTCTGGGCGCTGCTATCGCCTGAGTGTGTCGATGGACCTCGCCCGCTGCGCCGCGCCTTCCTGCTCTCTTATCTCTGCGGCGTGCTTTGGTATATGGGCAACTGTTACTGGGTGCGCGATACCATGCTCCACTACGGCGATATGCCGCCGATGGCGCCGACGCTGCTGCTGATTGCCTACAGCATGGTGCTGGGACTCTATTTTGGGCTCTTTGGACTGAGCTTAACGCTGGTTCGCCGGGCGACCGGAAGCACGCGGTGGGCTCTGGCTGCTGCGCCAATTTTGTGGACGGCGCTGGAGTTGGCGGCTGCGCGGATCACGTCGGTTCCGTGGGATCAGCTTGGCTACTCGCAGGTCGACAACGGGATCGTGAATCAGCTTGCGCCATGGACGGGCGTCTATGGGATTAGCTTCTTGCTGGTGGCTGCGAATGCGCTCATCGCTGGATTCATGCTTACGGCCGAGCAAACTAAAGGCCAGGTCACGCGTTTTCGCATCGCGAGCTGGTACTTTGTGGTGGTTCTGACGATCATGTTCCTTGCCAATGGGTACGGGGTCTTGCCTGTTCCGCAGTCCGCGACCACAGCCACCGCCGTCCTCATCCAGCCCAACCTCGACGTAGGGGGCACCGGCTACTGGCAAGGCCCCGGCGAGTGGGAGAGACATATCGCCGAGTTCAAGCGGCTAGCTGCGGAGAACTGCAAATCCTACATCGCCGGAGTCCCGCAGACCGGCGCGCCCGCAGGCGAGATCATCTGCCCGCCGTATCCTACGCATCCCGATCTGATCGTGTGGCCTGAGTCTCCTGCGCCCTTCGAAGAAGCGGATCCGAGATTCCAGCAGGCGGTTATCGGCATTGCGCGGTCGGTACAGGCTCCGTTGGTGGTGGGAAATATCGGCGCGGATCTCTCCGGCGATGCGCAGTCCCCGCGCTATTACAACTCCGCCGTCATCGTCGGCTCGGACGGCTCGCGCGTGGGCCGTTACGACAAGATTCATCTCGTGCCCTTTGGCGAATACATTCCCTTTCAGAACCTGCTGACCTTTGCCCACAAACTCACCGGTCGCGTCTCTTCGTTTAGGCGCGGAGATTCGCACAAGGTCTTCCGGCTCAACGGCCATCGCTACGGCGTCTTCATTTGTTACGAAGCGGTCTTCGCCGACGAGGTGCGGGAGTTCTCGCAAATGGGCGCCGAGGTGTTGGTCAACATCAGCGACGACGGATGGTACGGCGACACCAGCGCTCCGTGGCAGCACCTGAACATGTTGCGCATGAGGGCCATCGAAAACCGCCGCTGGATCTTGCGCGACACCAATAACGGAGTGACAGCGGCCATTGATCCCTACGGGCGCGTCCGGCAGAGCATTCCCCGCCATGCAGTGGACGCGCTGCCCGCCGAATACGGCTTCCGCAGCGATGTTACCTTTTACACAGCGCACGGCGACCTCTTTGCGTGGTTCTGTGCCATCTTGTCTTTCGGGATGATCGCCTGGTCGGGGAGGAAGTTGATTCGTTCCCGTTAGCTACGGGGGCGGTTGTGGTCAATTCTCTGCGGTCTTGCACTTCTCGAAATCGAGATATGGGCCACTCACGCCCCGGCGTAGGCCTCAACATCCCGCTCAATTGTCTTGCTCAGTTCGAGCCGGGCCTTTGACAGGTCGTGCATCTGCTGGAGGTTGAGCCAGAACTCTGGGCTGTTGCCGAAGAAGCGTGACAGGCGAAGAGCCGTGTCCGGCGTGACCGCTCGCCGGCCATGAACGATGTCGCCGATGCGTGTGGCAGGGACGCGGATTTTCATCGCCAGCGCATTCTGTGTAATGCCGAGAGGAAGAAGAAACTCCTCGCGCAGCATCTCGCCTGGATGCGTCGTAACTCTCTGTAACTTCCATCCTGTCGCGGGTCTCTTGATCGTCATTCTCGTCCTCCCATCAGTGGTAATCGGCGATCTCAACTTCGTGCGCTCCATCGTCCTTCCAGACGAAGCAGATGCGGTATTGATCGTTGATCCGTATGCTGTGTTGGCCGCTCCTATCGCCCTTCAAAGCCTCCAGTCGATTTCCCGGAGGAGTCCGCAGGTCGTCGAGAGAGCTTGACGCGTCAATCTGGTCAAGCTTGCGCTGGGCTGTTGACCGGATACCTGCCCAGCGCCTGCCGGAACCCGACTCATACAGTTCCCTTGTCCAAGCGTCTTTAAAGCTTTGAATCATCCAGAATCAGGATATACCGAGTCGTGTTATATGTAAAGCGGTATACTTGACTCTTCCTGTGCCCTGATGGCCGCCGAACCCACCGAAGTCGGTGCGGTGATATGCTGAAACAGTCGAAAGAATAGCAGTCCACAGCCCAACCCAAAGTCAGGTCTAGAGCCAAGCATGTCGATCAACGATCTCGAATTCGCTTACGCTCCCGTGCGCGATCAAGTCCGCGACCTGCGGGAGTATCTTTGACCCTGCTCGCATCCGCAGGGAACTCGCCGAAATAGAGACCAAACTGGCCGATCCTACGCTCTGGTCCAATCCAAACGCGACTAAGCCTTTAATGCGCGACAAAAAGCGCCTGGAAGTGATGGTCGCCGACGATGAGGAGTTGGTGCGCCGTACGGGCGATATCGAAGCCTACTTCGAACTGGCGAAGGAGGGCGAGGATGTGCTCGCGGATCTCGAACGCGACATCAAGGCCCTGGCTGTCTTCAACGAAGAGCTCGAAGCGCGGACGATGTTGAATGGCGAGGCCGACCCGCTGAATGCCATCGTCACCGTTCACCCCGGCGCGGGCGGCACGGAAAGCCAGGACTGGGCCGAGATGCTGATGCGCATGTATCTGCGCTGGGCCGAGCAGCAGGGATTCAAGACCGAGATGAACGACTACCAGGACGGCGAAGAGGCGGGCATCAAATCGGCCACATTCACTATCACCGGCGAATACGCTTTTGGGCAACTGGCCGGCGAGAGCGGCGTGCACCGGCTGGTGAGGATCTCGCCATTCGATCAGGCGAAGCGGCGGCACACGTCTTTTGCGTCGGTCTATGTTTCGCCGGAGATCGACGAGACGATCCATGTTGACCTGAAGGTCGAAGACCTGCGCATCGATACCTATCGCTCCGGCGGCAAGGGTGGGCAGCACGTGAACACCACCGACTCGGCTGTGCGCATGACGCACTTGCCGACGGGCATCGTCGTCCAATGCCAGAACGAGCGCTCGCAGCACAAGAATCGCGACAAGGCGATGAAGATGCTGCGGTCGCGGCTCTATGAATATGAACTCGAAAAGAAGCGGGCGGTGAGCAAGAAACTGGAAGATTCGAAGCTCGAAATCAACTTCGGTTCGCAGATCCGCTCCTATGTCTTGCAGCCCTATCGCATGGCCAAGGATCATCGAACAAAGGTCGAGGTAGGCGATGTGGATAAGGTGCTCGACGGCTATCTTGAGCCCTTCCTGCGCGGCTACCTGCTGGCCAAGCGCCGGGGCACGGCCGTTGCCACCGCGGCGGACGACGACTTGGACGTGTAAAAGCAGGGAACAGGGAATAGGGAATCGAATGCTCCTGTTTCGTCCTTTCGCGACCCTTGTCCGGTAGACTGAGTCCAACTGTTGAGGAGTCAGAGTTCCTCGCTCATGCGCCCCATGCGATTGATTTTCGCGTTTACTCTTGCACTCACTGCAAGCCTCCAGGCCTGGGCTGCTTCGAGCTCCGCGGATGCGCCGCACGTGCATGTGCAGCTGGTGTTCCGTAATGCCCAGCTGACTCCGGGAGGTGGCGACCACGGCGGGCTCTATTTCAAGCTGGAGCCGGGTTGGCATGTCTATTGGAGCAATCCCGGCGATGCGGGCCTGCCGCCGCACATTCACTGGACGCTTCCTGAAGGCGTGACGGCGGGGCCGTTGCAGTTTACCGCGCCGAAGCGTCTGCCGCTGGGGCCGCTGATGGACTACGGGTATGAAGACGAGGTCCTCTACCCGTTCAGGTTGGAGCTTGCAAAATCGGTGACGCCGGGAACGGTTGTCCTCCACGCCAAGGTCGATTGGCTGGTCTGTCGCGCAAGCTGCATTCCGGGCAAGGCGGATCTGGAGATTACGCAGAGGATTGTTGCGGCGCCCCCTGCGACTGAGCGGGATGATGGGCCTGGCGTCGAGATTTGGAAGCGGCTGGCTCGACTGCTCCCCGATGCGTTGCCGCCGGGCGACCGTGCATTCTTCCAAGCTACAGAAGATGGCTTCCGGCTGATTGCCGAAACGGGCCGGCGCGAATCTTCCGCGGTGTTTTTTCCAGAGGATCCGGACATTCTCGACAATCCTGCGCCGCAGAAGCTCACGGAGACGGCGAAGGGCCTCACCCTCGACTTTAAAAAAGATGCAAATCTTACCGCCAATCCCAAAGAGTTGAAGGGAGTTTTAGAGCTCTCCGGCGGGCGGGCGTATGAGATTGATGCTTTGCCGCGGGGCGTGGCGGCGGCTAACGGTGTGGCGGCCAATCAGAGTGCTGAGGAAGCTACCTCAGGGGTTGAAGCCCCGGCCTACCAAGCGCCGGCCACTTCTGCGTCCGCGAGTGCTCCATCAGTCTCCAAGCCGGCGCTTTTTCCCCTTGGTGCTGGGATTCCGGAACAAGCTCATAGAACGACATTACTCAAGCTGCTACGCATCTCGGGCCTGGCTTTCCTAGGTGGGTTGTTATTGAACCTCATGCCTTGTGTCTTTCCGGTGCTCTTTTTGAAGGGGCTGTCGCTGGTTAACTCGGGCGGTGAAGAGCGCAGCCGTCTGCGGGCCCATGGGCTGTTCTATGTGGCGGGAATCCTCGTCTCCTTCTGGGTGCTGGTGGGTGTGCTGTTGGGGCTGCGCGCGGGGGGGGGCACGCTCGGCTGGGGATTTCAATTTCAGTCGCCGGTCTTTCTGACGCTGATGGCCGGGCTGCTCTTCTTCCTCGGGCTTTCCCTCGCCGGGCAGTTCGAGATCGGCCTCACTTTAACCAGCGCCGGAGGTTCACTCGCAGCCAGGCAGGGCTACACGGGCAGCTTCTTCACTGGAGTGCTGGCCGTGGTGGTGGCTACGCCGTGCACGGCGCCATTTATGGGCGCGGCGATTGGCTACGCGCTCTCCCAATCCCCATCGGTCACATTTGCCATCTTCACGGCGCTCGCGCTTGGGCTGGCCGCGCCTTATCTTGCGCTCACACTGCAACCGGCCTGGACGCGCCTGCTGCCCAAACCCGGCGCATGGATGGAAGTGCTGCGGCAAGCTGTCGCGGTGCCGATCTTTGCCACCGTCATCTGGATGGCCTGGGTGGTGGCGCAGGCCTACGGCGCGAGCATGCTGGCCGCGCTGCTGGCGAGCTTTTTGTTGTTGGCGATTGCTGGGTGGTTCCTCGGCCGATGGCCCGCCCAGCGCTGGTCGGCGACGGTTGCCGGGTTGATCGTGTTAATGGTGATTGCAGTCTCTGTCTTTGCGTCAAGGAATCTGGTGATTGCTTCGGAGACGTTGTCGCCACCTGAGACTCAGGGCCAGTGGGAGCCCTGGTCGGCCGAGTTGGTCAGCCGATACCGGGCGCAAGGGCGGCCGGTACTTGTGGACTTCACTGCAAGCTGGTGTCTGAGTTGCCAGGTGAATGAGCGAGTGGCGCTCAGCCAGCCCGAGGTGAAGCAGGCCTTTCAGGCAGCTAATGTTGCTTTGCTGCGCGCCGACTGGACTCGCCGCGACGAGACGATCACGCAAGCCCTGACGGCTCTTGGACGCAGCGGCGTTCCCGCTTATGCGCTCTACGCCCCGGGGCAGAGCCAACCACAGATACTGCCTGAGGTTCTAACGCCGGGGATCGTGACCGGCGCAGTGGCCAAGCTGCCGAATGTGGCGCACTGAGGGGCACGACTCGGACTCCACCCTTGCGACGAAGGCAAAGACGCCGCAAGGATGGGTCACCCGACCGTGACTTACCTGGTTAGATTTTCTTCAATGTGCGAAGACGGCCTTGGCGGCCTCCTCGACCTCTGCTGGAGTGGGCTTCGAAATCGTTTGGCCGATCGACCAGTAGTTGCCAAACGGATCGCGCAATACGCCATAGCGGTCGCCCCAGAACTGGTTGGCCAACGGCATCTTGACTGTCGCTCCGGCGGCAAGAGCCTTGGCCCACGCCACATCGGCATCCGAACTTTGGATGTGGAAGGTGACTGGGCTGCCGCCAAGCGCCTCCGCGGTCTCCGGTTTTCCGCCCATTGCGCCGGAGAAGTCATCGTTGAGCATCAGGTTGCCGCCACCGATCTTCAGGCTGGCGTGCATGATTTTGCCGCTGTTGGGCGCGAGGTGGCGGGCGATTTCTTGGGCTCCGAAGGCTGCCTTGTAGAAGTCGATCGCCGCTGCGGCATTATTGACTACAAGATGGGGAGAGAGAGATAGTAGGTCGCTCATGTTTGTCCTCCGATTGTGGGGATTGCGGGGAAGTTGCGGGGCTGTCGATCGGTCCTCGCCACCAGATTCTAGCACTTTTTGATTCCCGGAATCTTGAAAGCACGCCCGCACGATTCAACAGCCTGCACAATGTGTGGTTTATCGTTTCGTAAACAACTCTCGCGATCGCCAAATGCTGCAACTCCGAGCAACCGGTTGGCGTCCAAAGTGAAATAAAGGCAGGTCGATCGTCTTGAATTCCCCTTGAGGAGGTTGACTCTGATGAAACTCGCTTTTCGTCTCACAGGATGCGCGGTGCTTGCGTTGGCGCTGCTGGCCGGCTGCGCGGCGCAGGAGCTTCGCGTGGGCGCCGCCGCGCCTGAGTTCACGGCCACTGATTCCCGCGGCCAGACCGAATCGCTGGCGCACTACCGCGGCAAGTTCGTCGTGCTTGAGTGGCACAACCAAGGCTGTCCGTTTACCAGAAAGCATTACGTCTCCGGCAACATGCAGGCTCTGCAGCAGGGTTGGACCGGCAAAGGTGTGGTCTGGTTCACCGTGATCTCCTCCGCTCCGGGAAAGCAGGGATACGTGACCGCGGGCCAGGAGAATGCCTATCTCGCGCAGGTTCACGCGGCGCCCACAGCGGTGTTGCTCGACCCCGAAGGCAAACTCGGCCGCCTTTACTCGGCAAGGACCACTCCTCAAATGGTCGTCATCGATCCATCGGGCAAAGTAATCTATGACGGGGCCATCGACAATAGGCCCACGCCCGACGTTGAGGACGTGCGCGGCGCCGACAATTATGTCTCCGACGCGCTCACGGCGGCGATGGCCGGCAAACCGGTGGCGATTCCGTATGCGAGGCCCTATGGCTGTTCGGTGAAGTATCCAGATTGAGCGATCGTGGTCTGGGTTGCGAAGTCAGATCTCTGCCGTAGCATTTGTATTTTTCGTTTGGTATACTTCGCCATCGGTCAGCGAAGGGCAGAGGAATCTAACTTCTTTCCAGACCTATGAAACGAAACTCCGAGACACGACACTAGCTGAAAGGTGCTGTCCTCAAGGCGATCGCCAGTGCCAGCTGGGCTGCAGAGGATCGAAGGAGATCGTCATGCAAGCTTTCGCAGAGCAGTCCACAGCCAGGCGTGTCGTCTCCAGTTCCCGGCCGGCGCAGCCCGGCCAGGCGCATTCAAGGGCAAGCTTCGATTCGCAACCGCATCAGCATGCACTCGGAACGCTGGGGAATCATGCCGTGCGCGGGCTGCTCGATGGGAACGATTGGAGCAGCGAACGGCGCACGACTCAGACGCCCCTCTACGATGGACCGGTGCCTTCCAGCACAGCCTCACAAACGGCCACGGCAACTCAAACCGCTCCGGCTGTCCAAACCACCCCGGCCGCGAAGCCCACGACTCCTCCAGTTGTTGCTGCCCCGCCGAAGGCGGGGATGACCAATGCGCCCACGTCCACCTCCCTGATACCTTTTGACACCGCCCCGATGGCCGCGCCCGGCGAGCGGGTTATCTTCAACGGCGAGTTCTCAGACCCCTCACCTGCCAATTACCGACTGGAGTACAGCACAACTGGTGGACATTTCAGCTCTGCCACGGGTGGAACCAGTCAAACAATTGCCGGCCTGACCTCCGGCAACGTCGACTTCTTTGTTCCTGCCGCCTGGGATGGCAGAACCGCTCTCAGCGTGACGCTGAAGGTTGTGAAGATATCGGATAGCTCCGTGGCCTTTACACAGACCTGGACCTTCACCCTCAAGAAGGATTACCCAACATCCATGACCCAGAAGGAAGGCACCGGCGAGGTTAACCTGCCCGGCACCTACAGCTACGACATCGGTCCCGCTCTGAGAACTGGTCACAAGCCGTTCTATGAGCACATGACGGTTCTGGAGAAGTTCGATCAAGGGACGGTTAACATCGCGCCGGCCGATATCAAACCCAAATACCGCACTGACAACGCGCTGAACAGTACTGCGGACATTGTGGCGCACTTCAACCTCGGCGGTTCGGGAGGCAACGGCACATTCACGATCGACGCAAACGATCAGATCTTCGATCAACATGGCGGCCATTACGAACTTGCTGAGCTGGTATCGAACCTGGTAGCCCCCAAGCAAATCGAAGTCGCGCTGCCCCAGACCTATGAGGCAAAACCGGGCACGGCACTGGGCCGCTACATGATTACGCGAGTGTTGCATGCTGATGGCACAACCTGGAAGGTGAAGAAAGGAACAAGATAGCGAATGGCTATTCTTCGCCGCCCGGGCCGCTTGAGGCAAAGCCGATTCGCGAATGTTCGCCAATGAAGCCAATGCTCAATGACGCTCCCATCGCGTGCCGCGCCATAGCGACCCCCATGGGAGAGCCGATCTACTCGCTGCGCTTCGAGCTTCGAAACCAAGGTCCAGCTTCCATCGAACTGCCGATCTACGAGCCATTCACCGCGTTTTCGATCCTGGCCACCGCCGGAGGCAAGCCGCTGACGGTCCACCAGCCGGTGCTGGATATTGGCGTGCGCCGTGCGACTCTCCGCCTCGAGCCGAAGGCCACAACGATCATCCAAACTCCGATCCGCCTGCGAATTGCGGAAAACGCCAAGCCCGGCACTGACGGCTTCGTCTGGACCATCGCACACGCGCGAGAGGGCCTATCTCTCGCAGCAAAGCTTGAGCTGACAACGCTATCTGCTCTGGTGAGTCCCGTGGAGTTTGAGTAGCTAAAGTAGCGGGGAGCTCTGCGCGAACATGGCGATGGAGCAAAGGCGCGCAGGCGCGAAGCCGATGGAGTTCAGCTTGTGCTATCATGCTATCACTGGAGGACTGCAATGGCCCAGATTCTCATACGCCAACTCGACGAACGGGTCAAAGCCCGCCTTCAACGCCAGGCCAAGCGCAACGGCCGCAGCATGGAGGCGGAAGCCCGCGAGATTCTCAACGACGTGTTGCGCGAAAAGGCTGCGCAACAGTACGGACTGGGGACCGAAATCTCCGAGATGTTTCGCCGTATTGGTCTCAGAGAGGGCGAAGAGATCCGCGAGATCGGCGGTCTCCGCATGGAGATTCCGGATTTTGAGCCATGATTCTGCTCGATACTAACGTCATTGCAGCCTTGATGCGTGACAGACCCGAGGAACCGGTTGTTCGCTGGCTCGACCGCCAGCCGCGCAGGTCCATTTGGACGACATCGATTAGCGTATACGAAACGCGCTTCGGCCTTCAGATCATGCCGGAGGGCAGGCGCCGGTCCGCGATGATGGCTCTCTTCGAGCGTCTTCTGGAGACAGCAATCCAGGGACGCGTCGCGACCTTCGACCATACTGCAGCCCAGCATGCGGCGGATCTGGCCGCAGAACGTCACTGGCGCGGTCGCCTCACCGGCGATCGCGACACGATGATCGCCTCCATCGTCCTGGCCAACCACGCCACCCTAGCCACGCGCAACGTGAGGCACTTCGAGGAACTTGCGGGGGCGGTGGTGAACCCGTGGGGTGAAGGCAAGGAATAGGGATTAGAAGAGCCGGAGGATTGCGCGAACTGCATCGAGTCCTGAATCACGCCTTTACCGTTGGCTTTGAATTCATCCCAGTGAAGTTCACCTTCGCCGATCAAATCGTCAAGCCTCTGGCGAATTAGAGAGTTCCCCGTCAACATTCTCAATTCTCCTTCATAGGGCTTTCGCTCGCTTTAACCAAGCTTAGCCGCCTATGGCTGCCCGCGCTTGGCGGTGCGAATTCTTCTGATCTGTTCCATGCGCTGGGCTAATAGTTTTTCGCGGCCCTCCTGCGTGGGCTTGTAGTAGCTGCGTCCCTTGAGCGAGTCAGGCAGGCAATCCATTTCAGCGACCTTGCCCTCCTCGTCGTGTGCGTAGCGGTAACCTGCGCTGTAGCCCAGTTCCTTCATCAACTTCGTCGGCGCGTTGCGCAGGTGCAGCGGCACGGGCTCCTGGCGGGTGTGCTCGATCTCGGCCTGAACGGCTCCGTAGGCCGTATAGACGGAGTTCGATTTCGGCGCGAGGCAAAGGTAGACGACGGCCTCGGCGAGCGCCAGATCTCCTTCGGGCGAGCCAAGAAAGTCGATGGCCTCTTTGGCCGAGAGGCAGAGATTGAGAGCCTCGGGAGCGGCCAGGCCGATGTCTTCGACGGCCATGCGGACGATGCGGCGGGCGAGATAGAGAGGGTCTTCGCCGCCGGCGAACATTCTCGCCAACCAGTAAAGCGCGGCGTCGGGGTCCGAGTTGCGCACGCTCTTGTGCAAGGCCGAGATGAGGTTGTAGTGCTCCTCGCCCGACTTGTCGTACATCAGCACGCGCTGCTGCACGGCTTCGGCGGCGAGGGCCTTGTCGATGTGCTTCGAGCCTTCGACAGCAAGCTGCGCGGCGACTTCAAGCGTGTTGTAGGCCGAGCGGCAGTCGCCACTGGAGTAGCTCGCGATCAGCTCCAGCGCCTCATCCTCCGCGGTGACCTCCATCGCGCCGAGGCCACGTTCTTTGTCCTCCAGTGCGCGGCGCAGCAGCGCGGCGATCTGCTGCCCGGTGAGAGGCTGCAACACATAGACCCGGCAACGCGAGAGCAACGCCGAGATGATCTCGAAGGAGGGATTCTCAGTGGTCGCGCCGATCAATCGGATTGTGCCGCGCTCGACATAAGGCAGGAATGCGTCCTGCTGCGCCTTGTTGAAGCGGTGAATCTCGTCGACGAAGAGAATGGTCCGCGAGTGCATCTCGGAGGCTTGCGCTGCGGTGGCCATCACATGCTTGATCTCCTTGATCCCGCTCATTACGGCGGAGAATTCAATAAAGTTTGCCCGCGTAGTTTCGGCGACGATCTTCGCGAGAGTGGTTTTGCCCACCCCCGGCGGACCCCAGAGGATCATCGACCCTGAGTCGTCGCGCTCGATCTGAATGCGCAGCGGCTTGCCGGGGCCAACGAGATGCTCCTGGCCCGACAACTCGTCAAGGCTGCGAGGGCGCATGCGCTCGGCGAGAGGCGCCGTGCGGAGCGGACCGGCTGCGCCCTCGGGCTGGCCGTCAAAGAGACTCATCGCGCGGCTCCTTTCGGGCGGTGGCCGCCGCGTTGGCGGCTGGCCTCGTAGAGCAGAATGCTGGCAGCGATGGCCGCGTTGAGGCTTTCGACCGGGCCGGGGCATGGGATGGTCAGGGATCCGTCGGCCTCGGCCGCCCACTCTGCCGGCACGCCGTTGCCTTCGTTGCCAATCATGAGCGCAACCGGCTCGGCGAGGTTGATGCGATCGGCCGGCCTGGCACCGTTCGCTGCGCTTGGAACAGCAGTCGTCCATATCTTCACGCCGGTCTTGCGCAGCCGGCCGAAGCAATCTTGAGCAGCGACCGGGAGCAGTGGAAGGCGGAAGACGCTGCCCGCCGAGGCGCGGACAGCCTTGGGATTCCAGGCGCTGACGGTTCCGGGAAAGCTCAAGATCCCAGTTGCCCCGAAGGCTTCGGCCGAGCGGATGATCGTGCCCAGGTTGCCGGGATCCTGAAGGCCGGCAAGGATGAGAATGAGTGGAGCAGCCTTTGAGCTGGGCGCCAGCAAGCTCGACCAGCTCCACTCCGGCGGCTCGACCAGGGCGGCGATGGGCTGGGGCGTTTCGGTGGAAAGAGCCGAGTTCAACAGCTCTCTGGGAACGAGCAGCACCTCGGTCTCTGTGGGCAGAGACAGGTGATCGACCAAGCCTTCCGAGCCTTGGGCAACAAATGCCACAGGCACGCGAAGACCGGCGCGGAGAGCCTCTTCCAACAGGTTCGGCCCTTCAATCCCCGCCACGGTACGCTGCTCGCGGCCATTCGCCGCTCGCGTCGGCGCGCCGGGGTGGGTGAGCGCGTGGCGCAATTCTTTCAAGCGGGAATTCTGCTTACTCTGTACAATGCGAACAGGCATCTCGTACGAACCATTCACTCTCTAGCGCGATTCTAGACCGTTGGGGGCGGTTGTGAGCAGCCAGGTGAAGAGGCTTGGCTTGCACCCAGGTTTGCGGCGAGGCCCAGGCTGTGAGGGTGCGCGCCTTCACGGCAAATCCAACACGTGAGCTGAGGTAGACTCTTTTGTCAGCGGAGATCTTGCGCGTCCATCCCGACGAACCAGAGCCTGACCGGATCGACTATATCGTCACCTGTCTGAGGAAGGGTGACGTCGTCGCCCTGCCAACCGATACCTTCTACGGCCTCGCCGTCGATCCCGTCAATCTGCATGCAGTTGAGCAGATCTACCAGATCAAGACACGCCAAAAGCACAAGCCTTTGTCGCTGCTCATCGCTTCTGTGGCGCAGGCTTATGAATTGGTGCGCGATACCGAGCCGATGATCGACAAGCTCGCCGAGAAGTTCTGGCCGGGGCCCCTTACGCTGATCGTGCGGGCCGGCAGCAAGCTGCCGCTGCGATCGACGGCCAACACAGGCAACGTCGCGCTGCGCGTACCGGACGCGGCGATTCCACGGGCGGTCGTGCAACGCTTCGGTTTGCCGATTACGGCCACGTCGGCCAACTTGCGGGGAGCCTCGGAGTGTACCCACGCGGCCTGTGTCCGCGACCAGATCGGAGACCGCGTCCCGCTGATTATCGACGGCGGCCCCACCGGCCGCGCGCAGCCTACGACGATCGTCGACCTTTCGCTCGGCCAGGGGCGTTGGGAGGTTCTTCGCGAGGGCGCCATCCCGACGCATGAGATTGTGATGGTGTTGCAGAGATGACGGAAGGCGGTGGTCAGTTGACGGCAAGCGGCGTAGTCGCTGACGTCAACTGGAGTTCGATAGTAGCTTTTTACTGATGATGCCTCCCCATGCATCACCGGACTCAATATATTCAGCCGACTGACCACTGACCACTGACCCGAAGGTTCAACATGACGCGTCGTGCCAGACCGAAAAGCCGCAAGTGGTTGCTTCGCGCCGTGCTTTTGCTCGTGTTGCCGTTCGTCGCGGCGAGCCTGTGCTGGTGCTACTGGGTCTATCTGCAGATTGAGAGCTACGCCGGTCGCGATCAGGCTGCGCAGATCGATGAGGCCTCCCGGCCCGACGCCATTGGAGTTTTCGGTGCCGCGGAGTATGACGGCCGGCCCTCTCCGGTCTACCGCGCGCGGCTGGACCATGCACTTGTTCTCTACAAACATGGCATCGCGCCGCTCATCATCACCCTGGGTGGAAATGGCGGCGACCAGTACAACGAGGGCGCTGTGGGCCGTGAATACCTGATGGCAATGGGAGTGCCTCAGAGCGCCATCATCGCCGAGACCCAGAGCCGCAACACCGAGGAGTCGGCACGGCGCATTGCCGTAATCGCCCGGGCCAATGGATTGCGGAGGCTGGTGATTGTCAGCGACGGAACGCATTTGTTTCGCATTCATGAGATCTGCGCCGCCGATGGGCTGGATGTGCTGACCTCGCCCCGGCCAAAGACAGCCATCGATAGCGGGGCAACCAACAGCGTAGGAAACTTCGAGCGCATCGCGCACGAGATCCTGAGCTACACAGCCTGGCGCATGCATCTGCACTGAAGCGGAGCTAGGGGAGAACGCGGCATTTGAGGAGTCGCGGCGTTACATCGCGCCAAAACGAAAGATCATTGCGAACAGGCCCAGCGCGAAAACCGCGGCACTGCCGGTTGAGAGGAAGTTCACAGCATCATTGTTAAGCCAGCCGCGGCGTTCGAGTGTCGCACCCAACAGGCTGTCGAAGAAGAGACCGAAGACTCCCCCAACAAAGGCCACCCAAAACATCTGCCAACGATCACCAGGCGGCATGTGCCATCCAGCGCCGATCGCCAGCGTTCCCGCGAAAGCCACGAGGCAGGCCGCCGCGATTCCTGCGAGAGTGCCATTCAGGCTGACCGCGCCATCGGTACCGGGCTCGACTTTGCGCAGAGATGTGATCATGCGCGGCTCTCCGCCGAAGACCTGACCCACCTCTGAGGAGACCGTGTCTGCGGCAGCTTCGGCCAGTGCTGCAACCATCGGCGCAAATAAGGGCATCGTGGCGATGCCGTGATGTAAAAACACGCCCGAATCCTGCAGCCAGATTTGAACCATTGGATGAGCGACAGTCGCCGCCACGCCAAGATTGGCGGCCACCTGAGCGGCAGTGCGCCCCTGGCGCTTCTCTGCCACTCCAAGCTCCTCCTTTCTTTCGCGGCCAAGGCGAGTCGCGATGAACGCAAGCAAAAAGACCGCGAGCACTGGGACAAGAGCCGTCTGCCATGGCTGATAGGGGAAGCTTGCGGTGGAAAACATCAGACTCGCGGTGATCACCGCGCCCGTAAAAGCACCGGCGGGAGTGGCTGCGCGCAATCTCCAGACGATCGACCCGAAGATCAGGCTCAACCCCAGCGTCCAAATCGCGATTTTATCCAAAATCTCCGCAAAAAAGTGGCCTTCCAATACCACACTCGCGGCGGCGAATGGCAGCACGAGCAGCAGCACCAATTTTGATTGCCAGGCGAGTTTCATCTGAGCCACGTTCAATCGTAACCTCTGACACCGGATTGGGGGGCGACGGTTTAAACTCAAGGGCGCGGCAGTTTTTGGGGTGAACGTTATGCTCACGGAGATTTTAATGAAAAGGCTTTCAGCATTCTTCGCGGTCTTTACTGGAGTTGCTCTGGCAGCGGCCAATATCCAGGCTCAGTCTCCCGGCACGAGGCTCGAACTCGATCGCACAGGCGAGACGATCGTGCTGGAGCCTTACGCGCCAAATATTCTGCGGGTGACGCTGAGCAAGAGTCATGACCGTGCCGTCGCGGCTCCCGGTCTTGGTTTGATCGCCACGCCTGCGGGCACCGATTGGAAGATCAGCCAGACGGATAAGGCCGACATCTACCAGTCGTCGCGCATCGTGGCAGCCGTAGCACACGAAGGCAAGTCGCGGGACGACAGCGCCAGTTTCTTCCCCAATTCGACCCCGGCCGCACATATCACCTTCACTACTCCCGAAGGAAAGAAACTGCTGGAGATGACCGGCTGGACACAGGAGGTTCCCAGCCAGAAGGCCGGAACAGTCGAGGTGCTCAACGACCGCCGACCCACCGATCCAGAGTTCTTCACCGTAGGTGCGACCTTTGTCTCACCCGATGACGAGCACTACTACGGCCTGGGGCAAAATCAAGAGGGATTCCTCGATCATCGCGGCCACGCAGTGCATTGCTGGCACGATTACCTGGCGACGGCTGGCCAGAGCGTCTGCGTGCCCTTCATGGTGACCAACAAGGGCTATGGCCTGATGTGGGACAACCCATCGAAGACGACCATCGAGCCAGGCTTCAATGAAAAGACCCGCTGGAGTTCGCAGGTGGGTGACCGAGTCTCTTTTTTCGTGATCGCAGGGAATACGTTTGACGAGATCTACGCCGGTTATCGGCTGCTCACGGGCCCCACGCCGATGTTACCCAAAGCCGATTACGGATATATCCAGTGCAAGCAGCGCTACGCCAGCCAAGAAGAGCTGTTGGACGTGGCGCAGGGTTATCGCGACCGCCATCTGCCCGTCGACGTGCTGGTGGTTGATTGGTTCTACTACACAAAGATGGGCCAGTTCGACTTCGATCCCCAGTTCTGGCCCGATCCGGCTGGGATGAACAAGAAGCTTCACGAGATGGGCTTCGAAACGATGATCAGCGTCTGGCCGCGCTTCCTGCCCGCTGACCGTTACTACGACGAACTGCTCAAGAAGGGCTGGCTGATCTCGAAGGCCGACGGCACGCCGATCGACGGACTTCCCTACGACCGCGCAGGATCGGATATCGACACTACGAATCCAGAGGCAGCCGCGTGGTACTGGAAGACCATTCGCGACGACATCGTAAGCCAGGGCTTCGATTCGCTGTGGGCCGACGAGACCGAACCCGATCTGCCGCCGAATGGCGCGTACTTTCACATTGGGCCCGGCACGCAGTACTTCAACGTCTATCCACTCGTTCATACCGCGGCTCTCTATGACGGATGGCGCAAGGACGAGCCGGGTCGCCGGGCGGCGATTCTCTCTCGCGATGCGTATCTGGGAGCGCAGCGCAACGGAACGATCTTCTGGTCATCGGATATCGATGCGACCTGGGATACTCTCAGGCGGCAGATACCGACCGGTCTCGATTTTGCAGCGACGGGGTTGACGTATTGGTCCAACGATACCGGCGGCTGGCAGTATCTTCCCCGCGAGCACCGTCCGGCGCACAAGCCGCTGCTCGATCCGTCTGACGCGCGCGCCAATGTGGGCGGCTACGACGACTATCCGGAGCTTTACACGCGCTGGTTCCAGTACGCAGCCTTCCTCCCGATCTTCCGCACGCACGGCAGCCGGAACTTCAATGAAGTATGGTCGTACGGCAAAGAGGCCGAGCCGATTCTTGAGAAGTACCTGCGGCTGCGCTACGATCTCATGCCTTACATCTACTCGCTTGGCTACAAGACTTGGCAGAGCGGTGCGCCCTTCATGCGTGCTCTCCCGCTGGACTTCCCCGCCGATCCCAATGTTGCCGACCTGCGCGACGAGTATATGTTCGGCCCTGCGTTTCTCGTGGCTCCAGTGACCGAGCAGGGCGCGACCAGCCGGAAGGTTTATCTCCCTGCCGGAGCTGACTGGTACAACTTCTGGACCAACGAGCGGCTCAAGGGCGGACAGACCGTCACCGCGGCCGCTCCGATCGATACCCTCCCGCTGTTTGTGCGGGCAGGCTCGATTATCCCGATCGGGGCTGCAGTCGAGAACACTCACCAGCCGCAAGCCATCTCGAAGGTTCGCATCTATCCCGGCGCGGATGCCGACTTCACGCTCTTCTCCGACGACGGCACGAGCTACGACTACGAGAAGGGCGCGGGGAAGATCACGCGGCTGCACTGGGACGAGGCTGCGCGGAGGCTGAGCAGCCAGGGCGACCCTGCCTGGAGCGGTCCTGACAGCGCCATTGTGGAGATCGCCGGCCACTGACATTGAAGCATTCGACGTATCGCTTTCTGTTGCGTCCAAAGAGGGGCGATGCGCGCTCCCCGGTCGCCTGATTTACAATCAGGGGTAAGCAGGAAAGAACTGAATGAGGCTTTCTTACATGACTTCAGGCCAGGCGCGCGCGCGGTTGGTTCAGGGGGGCGCGGTGCTGGCAGCTGCTGCCCTGGCTGCCGGTTGCGGCAACAACTACCGCCCGGTGGTGACTCCCGTTAACTCCACTGGACCCGCAGCGCAGCCGCAGTCGTTTGCCGTGACGGTTTCAGCCCCGTCACCAACCACTGCGGGCGTCGCCACGATCATCGACTATGCAGGCGATTCGGTGATGGCGCAGGCTCCCATCGGCCCAGGGCCTACGGCGTTTTCAATCGACACGACCGGAACGACCGGATATACGATCAATAGCGACCACACGCTGACGAACTTTCCCATTGCCATCACCGGCAGTAACAGCCTGCAGCCTAAAAACATCGACTACACCACGCTGCCGGCGACGGCACAGCCCGTAAACATATTGTCTCTCGCGTCGGGGTTGTGGGCGGCTGACCTCGAAGGGAACATCGCCGACCAGTTTTCAGGGTTTCCTCAGAGCTTCCAACGTTCCATTCCGCTGGCTCCGACACCGGTGATGATCGTGGGCGGCAACGTCGCCGTAACACACAACTACGCAATCAGCCAGGGCAACCAGGCTAATGGTACGCCGGTCAACATTTCGAGCGATGTGGCGTGCAATCTCTCGCCTGCAACCGTTGGGGTGAATGGCGAGGTGGACTCGATCGATACCACCAGCTTCACGATATCGGCTCGCATCCCGCTGGGCTATTGCCCTGTCTTCGGCATCGAAAGCACCGACGGGAAGCGGCTTTTCGTGCTCAACCGGGGTGGAGATGCCACAAATCCGGGCGGATCGATCACAGTCATCAACTCGCAGAACACGACCGCCGATAGCTGCACACCGTTTCAGAATCAGGATGGAAACTGGGTGACCTGCCATCCTTCGATTGCGCTTCCGGCCGGACCGGTTTACGCCGAATACAACGCTGCTCTGCAGCAACTCGTCGTTGCCAACTACGACAGCAATACGATCAGCATCATCGACGTGAGCCTGGACGAGTTTGGCAACGACTCCAACACTTATGCGAACGAGAGCTGCACGGTCAACGGTGTCAACTCCTACGCAAACTGCGGGGCGATTACCGGCGGTTTCGGTACAACTTTTACGGTTCCAGTAGGTAACAACCCGGCCGCTGTCACCGTCTTGAACGATGGGAGCCGCGCTTACACGGCCAACCAGGCGGATCAGACTGTGAGCATCGTTAACCTGAGCAGTCATACCGTGGAGAAGACGATCACCGTCACCGGTTATCCGCGCATGGTGGTCTCGACGCAGAATTCGATTGACGGCAAGGTCTACGTCGCTTCGCCGAACAGTCCCTACCTGACGATCATCCGTACCGATCAGGACATCGTGGGCGCTTCGGTGCTGCTGGAAGGCCACGTCGTCGACGTTCGGGTGACCACGCAGAACGGCGTAGCGGGAAACTCCAACTTTACGAGCAGAATCCCCGGCTTCGGCCAGCCCTGCAACCTGCCGCCGGCGGTCATGACCTCTACCTATAGCGCGAACTACACACTGCAACAATGCCAGAACCAGCCATAACCGGCTCTCGATTCGATGGAATGAGCAAGCAATGAGAGGGTCATTTCCCGGTTGGGAATGACCCTCTCATTATTTTGGACAAGGATGCAGAGAGGCGATGGCCGCTGGAGCCAAGACGCGGGTGGATCTTTTGCTGGTGGAGCGAGGGCTGGTTCCCAGCCGCGAGCGTGCGCGCGCTCTCATTCTCGCCGGCCGTGTCCTGGTGCGAGACCAGAAGGTGGAGAAGCCGGGTGTCACTGTGCCTGACGACTCTCCCATCCGCGTGCTGGGCGAGGAGCAGCCCTACGTGAGCCGCGGCGGCATCAAGCTGGCCGCGGCGCTCGAACACTGGCCGATTGCCGTTCAGGGACGGGCCTGTCTCGACGTGGGCGCCTCGACAGGCGGGTTCACCGACTGCCTGCTACAGCACGGAGCGGCGCATGTGACGGCCATTGACACCGGCTTTGGCCAGATCGCCATGAAGCTGCGCAACGATCCACGGGTTCGCCTCATGGAGCGCACCAATGCGCGCCTGCTGGAGCCGGGATCGCTGAAGGGCGAGCCTGAGCTAACCCTGCTGGTGATGGACGTGTCGTTTATCTCGGCGACGCTGTTGATTGGACCGGTCCTCGCGGCTGCCCCAGGCCTTGCTGTGGCTGTCGTGTTGGTCAAGCCGCAGTTTGAGGCTGGACGCGAGCACGTCGGCAAAGGGGGCATCGTGCGCGACCCGGAGGCGCACCAGTTGGCCATCGACAAGGTGGCCGATTGCGTTCGGTCTCTAGGCTGGCAGGTGACGGAGACGATTCCGTCTCCAATCACCGGCGCCGAAGGCAACCGCGAGTTTCTGCTGTACGCGCAGCGGAGCTGAGTCTTAAACCTGAATGCCGCCAACGGTGCAGATCGCGAATTCAGATCAAGCTCGTTGAGCTTGCGAGATGGGATCCCGGCCCCATCCGTTACACTGGGACCGCATGGTTCCCGTCGCGATCATCTGCAAGTTACGGAAAGAGGAGCTGGTCCGGCTGCTGCCGGAGCTGATCGCGTGGCTGCGCGAGCACGGGTGTGAACCGCTGCTGGACTTGGAGGGTGGTACCTACACCTCGGCCGCCCCGGCTGTCGATCGAGCGGCGATGCCCCAACACTCTCCGGGCTTGGTCATTGTTCTCGGCGGTGACGGAACCCTGCTGGTCGCGGCGCGGATCTTTGCGGCGACCGGCACGCCCATTCTCGGCGTAAATCTGGGATTTCTCGGCTTCCTGACCGAGGTCCGCCTGGCCGACCTTTATTCGACATTGGAGTGCTGGAACAGCGGCCGCCATGAGCTCGATACGCGCGCCCTGCTGCACGCCGAACTGCGGCGCGGCGGAGAGCCGTGCTCGATCTACCGGGCGCTCAACGAAGTCGTGGTTTCCAAGGGCGATATTGCGCGCATGGGCGACTTTGCCGTCGAGCTCGACGGCAAGAACGTGGCCCGCTTCCGCGCCGACGGGGTCATCGTGTCAACGCCGACTGGATCTACGGCCTATACGCTTGCTGCCAACGGGCCGATCCTAACGCCGAATGTCGATGCAATGGTGGTCACGCCGATCTGTCCGCATCTGCTTACGCTCCGGCCCATTGTGGTGCGCGGCGACGCCTCGCTGACCGTGCGGGTCGAGGGGATCCAAAACGAGTCGCTGCTCACCGTGGACGGCCAAAGGTTAGTCGAGTTACGTCCAGGCGATGAGGTGCGCTGCCGCCGATCGAGTCACGTTGTCAATCTGGTCCGGATCAGCGAGGGCGGCTTCTTTGAGGCCCTGCGCAGCAAGCTGAGCTGGGGAGAACGGTAGGAAATCCCTTAGTCCCTCAGAGAGGTTACTTGCTGAGCTCCGCAAGCAACACCTTGGCCTTGGCGGCATAGGTCGCGGCGCCGTCCACATCCCCTGAGTTGAGAGCAGTTTTGGCCTGCTTCAAATAGTCTTGGATGTGCTCAACAGTCTTCTTCTCCTGGTCGCTCAGTTCGCGGGTAATTCCCTTGAGCCCGCGCTCCGTCTCCGCAAGAGAGTTCAAGGTCTGCAGCCGCAGGTCGGAAGGTTCGCCAGTGGAAAGCTGGCCGATGGCGCTTACGCTGGGAGCCCCATTGGAGGCTTGTTGGGTTGTATTTGCAGAGGGCGTCGTCTGCTGGGCCGGAGGCGCTGGCTTCTTGTGTTTGACGGGTGGCTTCGGCTTCTCCTCCGGCTGCGAAGCGGGTTGGGGAGCGGTGTTGGTTGACGGAACGCTCACCACCGGTGGAGGCAGATCGGTGGGCGAGGGCGCGGGCTTGGGTGGAGGCGTGTCCTCGATAGGGGGCGCGAGCGGCTGGACCTGGCCCTGATTCGTTTTATGAAAGTGGAAGCAGCCTGTTAGTAACAGCAAAGGCAGCAACCCTGCGACTCTTCTGGCAGGCGCGTTCATCCCGCAAGCCCTTTCTCATTTGCAATGCTCGCCGGCGGAAGATGCCGGCGTCCCCATTCAGTGGCGGCCAGTGGAATTCGCAAGAGGAACTCCGTGCCACGCTCTGCCTTTGATTGTACTTCGACGCTGCCATGATGCAACTGGAGAATCCGGTACGTCATGGCCAGTCCGATTCCGCTGCCTTCGCTTTTTGTGGTGAAGTAGAGGTCGAAGATCTTCTCCCGAATCTCCTCAGGGATGCCCGGGCCCTCATCGCCGACTCGCAGCACGGCAATCTTGCGGTCTTCTTCGAGGATCACCTCAAGCGTCCCGCCCTGCTGCATGGCCTGCGCACCGTTCTTAATGACGTTGAGCACGGCCTGTTTAAGCAGATCCGCGTCGAGATTGGCAACCATCGGCTTCTCAGGAAGCCGGCTCACCAAAGTCACGTTGTTTCTCAAGAGTTCCTCGGTGGCCAGCGTCAGGACGTCGGTGATGATTGGGCGAAGGTCCTGCTCGCGCAGTTGCAGCTCGACCGGGCGCGAGAAGTCGACCAGCGTCTGAACAACCCTGTCGAGGCGATGAATCTCGGAATCGATGATCTCCAGATGGCGCATCGCCGGTGTGGTGGTCTCGCCCAGTTTGGTCTTGAGCAGTTCCAGATGCACGACGATGGCGTTGATGGGGTTTTTGACCTCGTGGCCGACCCCCGAGGTGAGCCGTCCAATGGCTGCCATGCGCCTTGACAGCTCCAACTCCGACTCGATCTCCTCGACCGACTCCAGGTCGTGCAGCGTGACCAGCGCGCCCAGTCCCAGGCCGGTGCTGTCGTCGTGGATAAAGTCCAGCGAGGCCTCGACCCGGCGCCAGGTCTCGGTGAGCACCTCTTCCTTCACCACTTTGCGGCCGGCCTCGAAGGCATCGAGCAGAGTCTTTCCCAGCACGGTCGAGGGATCAAAGATCTCTGTGACATGCTGGCCAAGCAAGCTGCCTCTCTCCACATTAAGAAAGCGCCGCGCCGCCTCCGAGACGAGCACCGCCCGTTTGTCTTCGGTGAAGAGCAAGATACCGTCCTGAAGCTTCAGCAGGACCTGGTCCAGGTTCTCCTTCAACGCTGAAAAGACCTCTTCGACGTTGCGCATGCGCTGGCCGATGAGCTCGATCTTGCTCGAGACCAGCGCTGGCGTATCTTCGTGGACAGGCGGCTTCTGTTTCGCGGGTGCATCGCCCGGTAGGCCGGGCGATGCGTTGCCTGAGGCAGTCCAATAGTCGAGTTGCAGGCTGATCTGCTCCATGGGCCGCAGCGCCAGGTTGCTCAGCAGAAACGCCGCAAAGAGAGCCGTACCGAGCACAACCTCCATCAGCGTGAGCGCCGCGGAGAGCCAGGGTTTATAGACGGCGCGCAACAGCGTCGTCCGTACGCCGACGTGAACGGAGGCAAAGAGCTCCCCGTTTCGCTCGAGCGGCACCACCACGTCGAAGACCCTTGGCGGACCGAAGACCTGCTTCATGAACTGAATCGGACCGGCCTGAAGCAGCTCTTCGTAGTTGGGGCGGACCGGAAGCGGCTTGTCTTCGTTTTCGGGGTTGGTGCTGAGCAGCGTAGCCGACTGCTTGTCGCCGATGTTGATGTCATAAACAGTGAGCGAATAGCGGTTGACCGACTCGACGACGGCCTGCAGCGATGCGTTGTTGCGCACCGCCTCAGCCTCCAGGTTGCGCAACTGGGCCGGATCATTCGGATCGACCTGGCGGTCTTTGAGCCCGGCTTCAAGAGCGTTCTGCAGCGCAAATCTCACCTGGTTGGCCACCATCTTGTTCGTGTCGTAGGACTGCTGAACGGCTGAATGCAGCAGCTCGCTGACATAGACCAGCGACAGCAAACCGCCAATCAGGAAGACCAGCAGAGTGATCGCCAGAACGAGTTTGGTCTTCAATCGCATGGTTTAGTTTTCTACTTCTGCGCGGGAGCCGGTGTACTCCTTGAGCTTGTTGTGCATGGTCTTCAAGCTCACTCCCAGGATCTCGGCGGCGCGGGTCTTGTTCTGGCCGGTGGACTCAAGAGTGCGCAGAATCAGCAGCCGCTCCATCTCGTCGACCGTCGCTCCTACGCGTATCTGCACGACGCTGGCGTCGAGTGTCTGCGCAGCCGGGAGCTGCATCTTGCCGAAGGATGCCGGCAGGTGACCGGCATCGAGCGGCGCCCCATCGGCGCAGAGAACGACGGCCCTTTCAATCATGTTCCGCAGTTCGCGCGCGTTGCCGGGCCAGTTGTAGGCCATGAGCCGGTCGAGCATCGACGGCGCTACGCCCGAGACCCGCCTGCCATGCTTCTGATTCATCTGCTGGAGCATCGAGTCGGCCATCGCCGGAACGTCTTCCATGTGATCGCGCAAGGGCGGCAGATGGATGTTGAAGACATTGAGACGATAGTAGAGATCCGCCCGCAGATGGCCCTCGACAACAGCATCGCCGGGATCGCGGTTGGTGGCGGCGAGCACCCTCACGTCCACATCCTGCTCGTTGCGCGCGCCAAGCCGGCGCAGTTTGCGTTCTTCCAACACCCGCAGCAGCTTCGCCTGCGTCCCAGAGGGCATCTCGCCGATCTCGTCCAAAAGCAGAGTTCCCCCGTCAGCGAGCTCAAAGCACCCGGCCCGCCGCTCGGCGGCGCCGGTGAAGGCGCCCTTCTCGTGGCCAAAGACCTCGCTCTCGATGAGCGTTTCGGGAATCGCCGCGCAGTTCACAGCAACGAAAGGCCGCGGCTTGCGCGGGCTCAGATCGTGCAGGGTGCGGGCCACCAGTTCTTTTCCCGTTCCGCTCTCGCCGGTGATGAGTACCGAAACGTTAGACGGCGCAATCTGTTCGATCAGGCCAAAGATCTCGCGCATCGCCTTGGAACTGCCGACCATCGAGCCGAGCACGCCGGTCTCGCGCAAACGCCTCCGGGCGACCTCAAGCTCGATGGCGGTCTCGCGCTGGCGGGTGGCGTTGGAGAGGATGGTGCGCAGCCGCGTGGAATCGATCGGCTTCTGCAAAAAGTCATAAGCGCCCAGCTTCATCGCGTCGACCGCCAGCTGGATGGAGCCCATGGCTGTGAGCACTATAACCGCGAGATTGGCGCCGAGCCCCGATCCATCCTCGGTGAGCTTTTTGAGCAGGCCGATGCCGTCGAGCCGTGGCATCTTCAGGTCGGTCACGACGATTGCCGGCTGCCATGCCTGCGCCTTTTCCAAGCCATCGATCCCGTCGCCTGCGGTCTCGGTCTGGTAGCCCCAGGCGGAGATCAACTCGGCGAGCCCCATCAGCGCGTGGGGTTCGTCTTCGACAATGAGGACTTTGACCGAGTCTGGCATTTAGGTCTCCGCTTATCCTATAACCCTTTTCTACCACGCGGAGACTCTGTGGGGGTTCACATCGCCTGTTTCTCTCTGTCTCTATTCACTTTGGCGTCGTCGGGATTGCGGTCGCAGGCCCCGGAGTCGTCTGAGGCGCAGCGCCGAGACGATCGGCCGTTGCCTTACGAATCGCCGCGAGCGGCTCTGCCAGGCGCGCATCTTCGCGGGTAAGAACCTGCGGCGCGTGATAGACGGCGTTGACCAGATCGAGCGGATTGCTCTTCTGAATAAACTCGCTCCAATCCATGAAGTAGGTCCAGCGCGGCTGTTTTGCAAGAACCTCGGGGCTGGGCAATTTGCCTACTTCGCCTAACGCAATGGGCTTGTCACCGGCCAGCGCGAGCATGCCGTCGTAGTACTCCTGCTTGTACTCGCCATAGATATCCATCGTCACCACATCGGCAAACTGCGCGCCAGGATAGTAGTCGGCAATCGCCCCGGCATTGTGGCCGTTCGGCGTGTTCGTATTCCACACCCACAGCAGATTGTCCAAATGATGCACGTTGACAAAACGGTCGTAGATCTGGCGGTAAAGCGCGGCCGAGCCGTCGTTGCCGGGCCGCCCGCCCCACCAGAACCAAGTGCCGTTGATCTCGTGGTAAGGGCGGAAGAGCACTGGCACGTGAGCGTCGCGCAGTTGTGCCAGGTAGCCGGCGACCACATCCACTTGCGCGCACCAGCGGATGTTGAGCGGGCTGCCGGGGGTGAGTAGTTCCTTCCACTGGGCGTCGGTCAGGCGGCCTTGCACGCTGTCGTGAAAGGTGACCGGCTCATCGTCGGTGGGACGCACCTCATGCCAGGTCAGTGTGACCACGGCTCCATTCTTGTACTGCCGCTTGACCTCTTCGATCATCGCAGGCCGCGCGAGTGCCGAGTCCTTGTCGTCGCCGCCAGAGAAGCCGAAGTCTGCGCCGAAGAGCCCCGGATATTTGGCCGTAAGGTCGTAGGCCATGTCGGTCCAGCGTGCGCCCGCGTTGGAATAGTTGTGCTGCCCGGCGATCGTCGCCTTGCCGGAGATGGATTGGAGATAAGCGAGCAACGCGCGTGCCTCGGGCGTTGCGTGCGGGTTGACCGGCTCAGGAGCGGTTTGCGCCGAAACCGCACGGCACAGAAGGATTGCCAGGGCAAGAATCAGGAAGAGCTTCAATCGCATTGTGAAAGTACCTTCGCGAGGAATTATAGATGATAACGTTACCGCCGTGAAAAGTGGTGAGCAATCGCTGTGTACATGGCAACCTCGATAATTTCCCAAAAAATAATAGTTGACTAGGAAACAGTTGCCTTATAATCTATTTTTCATGAGAGACGCAAAGTCATCCCTTCTGACCGTCAGCGAACTGAAGACGCATGTTGGGTTCTGGCTCCGCTTCGTTTCCAATCACGTCTCACACGCCTTTGCCCGCAAGCTCGAGGCCGGCGAAGTGACCGTGGCCGAGTGGGTGGTAATGCGGGAGATCTTCGACGACGAGGAGACTTCACCAGGCGTTGTGGCCGAGCGGATCGGGATGACACGCGGCGGCGTGTCTAAACTTGTGGACCGGCTCGTGAGCAAGAAGCTCGTCACCCGCCAGGATCGCAGCGATGACCGCCGCTTCCAGTCGATTGCGCTCACTGCGGCGGGGCGGAGGCTGGTTCCGCAACTGGCAACCATGGCCGACCAGAACGACGAGGAGTTCTTTCGTCCGCTTTCGGCCCGTGAGCGCATCGCGCTGATCGCGACACTGAAGAAGCTGGTCGAGGCGCACCGCCTACAGACATTACCAACCGAGTAAAGGAGATGAGATGAGCAAGCAGGTGATTCACGAATTGGCCATCGCGACACAGCAAGGCAGAATGACCTTCCCCGAAGTCGTCAAAGGGCTGCTCGAAGCCGGAGTTGAGTCTTACCTCGTGGACTTCGCGACGAAGCAGAAAACCCACTATCTAGCGGATGGAACCACGCACGCGGTGCCCATGATCCTGAACCCCGGCCAGATCGCGGCGGAGTTCGACAGTGCCGCCCTGGTGGCGGCGATTCGCGGCGCTCAGGCTGATACGGTGCGGTACCCTGAGTTTGTGAAGCGTTCGACAGCGGCGGGCGTGATTGGCTATTGGGCCTTCTTGACCGGCAAAAGGGCGATCTATTTTGGCCGGAAAGGCGAACTGCACATCGAGGAGTTTCCGAAGCCAAAGCCCTGAGCAAGAGTGGACCATGCCCTAGCGCGTGAATTGAATCCCAAAGGAGAAGAACAATAACAACGGTTTCCGAGACCTTGTCTGTTCAAATCGCCTGCTCAGCGGCAGTGGCTTATTGCTTCATCTCCGATCCAGCGCCGATGCCGCGGTGGGCCCGTCGAATCGGGACTTCAACTGCCTGCCTTCTCTGTCAGCTCGGCCCAGCGGGCATAGAGAGCGTCGCTCTCTTGCTGCGCCGCGTCTAGCTCATTGAGCGCCTCCTGAAGTGCGGCGGCGTTGGTGGCTATTTCTGGGCTCTCGACGCGGCTGCGGGCTGCGGCTACCCGGGCGTCGGATGCTGCGACCTTATCTTCTATGACTGCAAACTCGCGGGCTTCGAGATAGGAAAGCTTCTTCTTGGCGGCGCTGGCGGAGTTAGCGTTGTTAGCGGAGTTGGATGCGCTTGCGGAGGATGACTGACGCTGCGCCTCATTCTGCTCCGCTGTCTTTTGTTCTTCGATCCAGTCTTCCCATTGCGCGTAGTCGGCGAAGCGGCCGGTTTGGCCACGGCCGTCCAATCCCACCACCGTTGAAGAAACGCGGTTGAGTAGATAGCGGTCATGCGTGACCAGAACCAGCGCGCCGGGAAAGTCCAGCAGGTTCTCCTCAAGAATCTCGAGCGTGGGAATGTCGAGATCGTTGGTTGGCTCGTCGAGCAGCAGAACGTCGGCAGGCTCCAGCATCAGCTTTGCAATCAGCACCCGCGCACGCTCGCCGCCCGAGAGATTTCGGACCGGCTGATTCAATTGTTCGCTGGTAAAGAGGAATCGTGCGGCCCAACTGGCCACATGCACGGGACGCCCCTGATGCATCACGCCGTCGCCCTCGGGAGCAAGGGCACGGCGCAGAGTCAGGCTCTCATCCAGTTCGCGCATCTGGCTGAAGTAGACGAGCCTGAGGGATTCTGCCCGGCGGATGTGGCCCTCGGCAGGTTCGATCTCGCCGCGCAGCAGGCGCAGAAGCGTGGTCTTGCCGCTGCCGTTGGGGCCGACAAGGCCGACCTTCATGCCTGCGGTGAGGATGAAGTTGAGCCCGGCAAACAAACGGCGCTTTTCTTCCCGATTCGCGACGGTCTCAGAGATCGGCACATCGCAGGCGACATTCTTGAATTCGACCAGCCGCTTGGTTTTGCGCTGTGTGGCGTCGAAGTCGATGCCGGCCGCACTGACCGACGTCCGCGCATTCATCTCGGCCAACTGGCCGATCATTGCGTTGGCCGTGTCGATGCGGGCCTTCGATTTGGTGGTCCGCGCCTTGGGGCCGCGGCGGAGCCACTCGATCTCGGTCTTCACTCGATTGCGCAGGCTCTCCTGTTGGCGGTTCTGCGATTCGAGATAGGCCTGTTTCTCTTCGAGAAAACGGCTGAAGTTTCCTTTGACGCGCAGCAGTCCATCGGCATAGACGCGATTGAGCTCGATGATCTCGCTCGATGTCGATTCGAGAAAGTAGCGGTCATGGCTCACCGTGACGGCGGCAAAGTCGGCCGAGGTGAGCAGTTCTTCCAGCCACTCGATGCCGGCCAGGTCGAGGTGATTCGTCGGCTCGTCGAGCAGCATGACCTCGGGTTCGCTGACCAACGCCTCGGTGATCGCGAGCCTCTTGCGCCAGCCGCCCGAGAGCGAGGCAGCCTCTGCGCTCAGGTCGGTAAAGCCGGCACGACCTGAAAGTTCTCGCAGGCGGCCCTCTCGTTCGTTCTCGGCAACGTTCGCCTCACCGAGCGCCCGCTCCAAAACCTCGCGAATGGAGAGGCCCGCGGCAAAGCGCGAATCCTGTGGCACGTAGGAGGCTCGGGCGCGCTTGCGAACGGCCAATTCGCCCGAGTCAGGCTCAAGCTGGCCTGCAAGGATGGCCAGCAGTGTCGATTTACCCGCACCGTTGGGGCCGATGAGGCCGATGCGGTCGCCGTCCTCGACGGTGAGCGAGATCTTCTGGAAGAGCGGCCGCGCGCCGAACTGCTTGGTCACCGACTGCGCATTGAGGATCGGAGGCATCTCTTCCAAGAGTAATTTGCCAGAATAGGGAGCGCATCGCGGATTTCGTTTTCCAGGGTGACCGCCTATACTCTCCTCTGACGGAAGCTTCTAAAAGGAACTTCAACTATGTCTTCGAACGCCGTTACCTTTGCACGCCAGAACCATCCACGATTTCTGAATGAGCTGAAGGATCTGTTGCGCATTCCTTCGGTCTCCACGCTGCCCGAGCACAAGGGCGATTGCCGGCGCGCCGCCGAATTGCTTGCCGCCGAACTGACCCGCATCGGCATGGAACACGCGCGGCTGCTCGAGACCGAGGGCCATCCGATGGTCTATGCCGAGTGGCTTCATGGCGCCGGTAGGCCTACAGCGCTCTTTTATGGCCACTACGACGTGCAGCCCACAGACCCGCTGGATGAATGGCTTTCGCCGCCGTTTGAGCCTGCGGAGCGTAACGGCAACCTCTATGCTCGCGGCGCGGTGGACGACAAGGGCCAGGTGTGGGCGCAGATCAAGGCGCTCGAATCGCTGCTCGCGGCCACGGGCTCGCTGCCGCTCAATGTGCGCGTCATTCTCGAAGGCGAAGAGGAGGTCGGAGGGGAGGGAATTGCGGCCTTTGTCGCCTCCAAGCCGGCGGAGCTGAAGGCCGACTTTGCCTTGGTCTGCGATACCGAGCTTTTTGCGCCCGGATTGCCAACGCTCTGCGTGGGCCTGCGCGGCATGATCTATACCGAGATTGAGGTGCGCGGCGCAAAGAGCGATTTGCACTCTGGCATGTACGGCGGCGCGGCGCCCAATCCCTTCATGGCTCTGGCGCAGATGCTGGCGCGGCTCAAGGACGAGGACGGCCACATTCTCATCCCTGGCTTCTATGACGAGATCATTCCGCCCAGCGCCGAGGAACTGGCCGCATGGCGCAGCCTGCCCTTCGACGAGGAGCAGTACCGCATCGCCGAGGTCGGCTCGCGCTCGCTGGTGGGCGAGGCCGGCTACACCGTGCTGGAACGCACATGGGCCCGGCCTACCTTGGACGTGCATGGCATCCCCGGCGGCTTTACCGGCGCGGGCGCGAAGACGGTGATTCCGGCCAAAGCGCTGGCCAAGGTTTCCATGCGCCTGGTTCCGGGCATGACTCCGGCTAAAAGCTTTGCTCTCTACAAAGCCTATGTCGAAAAGATCGCCCCGGCCGGCGTCGATGTTGAAGTGCGGCTGATCCACTCCGGCGACCCGTGCCTGGTTCGCGTCGATAACCCGTACATCCAGGCGGCGACGCGGGCGCTCAAAGAGGTCTGGGGCAAGGAGACGGTCTTTATCCGCTCCGGCGGCTCGATTCCGATCGTCGGCGATCTTGACCGCCATCTGGGCATGCCCAGCGTGATGATGGGCTTCGGCCTGCCCGACGATAACATCCACGCCCCGAATGAGAAGTTCCACTTGAAGAACTTTGAGCTGGGGATCGAATCGATCGTGCGCTTTTTGGAGGAGGCTGGAGGGTGAAGTCAAACTCCCAGGTTCTAAACCGTGTCTTGGGATACTCGGCACCAACCGAAGGGTTACCGATCGATGAGTCACAGCCACATCCGCGTACCCAAACCTGCGCAGCGCTACCGACATTGGTCTGCGCTTCTTATGGTGGGCGTAGCCCTTGCTCTTGTTGCGTTGATTGGTCTGGGCAGGGTGATTGAATGGCCCTCCAATACAGATCATTCGACTGCGGCAGGACAGGTTCTTGAAACAAGGATCGTGGTTGATCATCTTGGGGAGAGCCAGTATGGAGGCGTAATCTATTATCGTATCGAAGCTCATGTAAGGTATGAGCTCCATAGCCAACAGCGGGACCAATGGATGACCGCCTCGGAGGCGACAACAGAACGGGAAGTTCTCGCCGTCAGGCTTTCGTCTCACCCCAAGACCTGCCTGGTCTACTGGTTTCCTAAGCACCCGGAGAATGCGCAATGCCAGTTGCAATGAGCGACGTTCCAGATCCCGCATTGTGATTGTCGAAAGCCTGCCCAGAATAGGTTTGAACGGAGCCGGATTGTCGGAAACGGAAGACGGCGCACCTTAATTCGCCGTTAACGAAGCCGACTTGCCCAATTCAATGCGATCGGTGCGAGATCGCCGAAGGCATCGTTATGACCGCGGCCGGGAATCGAATGAAACTCCTTGGGCTCATTGGCCAGGTCGTAAAGTTGCCTGCCTTGGGAAGGCGGGATCAGTTGATCGCTTGCGCCGTTGACGATCAGGACAGGCGAGTGAATGTTTCGGATCTTCTTTTCATTTTCAAAGCGGTCGAGGACAAGATACTTGGCCGGAAGATAGGGGTATTCCATCTGCGCCATCTTTGGAACCGATAGATAGGGAGCCAGCAAGACAAGCCCGCCGACGTGAGACTCCCCGGCCATTTGCACAGCGACGCCAGTTCCTAGCGAGTGTCCAAAAAGGATGATGTTTTCGCTTTTGACTCCACGCGCCATCAGCGCGTAGAGAGTTGCTCGCGCATCGGCATAAAGTCCGGCTTCGGTTG
Organism: Occallatibacter sp.; assembly: GCA_050010735.1. Classification (GTDB taxonomy): domain Bacteria; phylum Acidobacteriota; class Terriglobia; order Terriglobales; family Acidobacteriaceae; genus Telmatobacter. The sequence goes on from JBEKKL010000022.1 coordinate 59,028, forward strand.
GCTTGCCTGGCAACCCGCTGTAGCCGCGATACTCTGCGACTAGAAACCCGTACCCAGCGGCGATATAGGGATCGGCGGCTTCGGATGCGGATGCCAAGCAATCGCCGTTGCCGTGAAAGAAGACGAAAGTGAATGGTTTGGTTGTAGCCGGTGCATACCAGGCCTTTAGATCGAGGCCGTCGAAGGTCCTTACAGGTAGTTCCTCGAAGGATTTGTTCGCGTACCCTTCACTCAAGGTGACGTAGCGATGGCTTGGGAAGTAGAGTAGGCTGCGCTGGAAGAAAAAGATGCCGATGACCAACAGAATGTAGAAGCCGACAAGAATGCCGATTAACTTTCGGATTCTCGCAATCGCTCCATGTGCAGGTAGCGATTGAAAGCTCAGGTCCACGTTCAGCCTCAACTGTCGAGCATATACCGCCGCTCCCCTGGTCGCGTAAGCTAATTCCAAAGGCATGTCCGAATCGAATTCCAACGAAGAGTTCTCCGAGGCGCTGGATGCATTCGGAGCCGAGGAGCAGGCGCGACCGGCGGCGGCCGATCCCTCGACGAACGAGCCGATCATCGCCTTCAGTCATGTCGGCATCTCCTTCGATGGCCGCGCCGTTCTCGATGATCTGAGCTTCTCAATGAATCGCGGCCAGACACTTTGCATTCTCGGCCGCAGCGGCGTGGGCAAGTCGGTGGCCCTGCGCATGCTGATGGGTTTTCTCAAGCCAGACACCGGCTCGATCCGCGTCGAAGGCCAGGAGATCACCGATCTCGACGAAGAGGGACTGCAAGCGATCCGCAGGCGCGTCACTATGGTCTTCCAGAACGGCGCACTCTTCGATTCGCTGAGTGTGCGGGAAAATGTGGCCTTCCCCCTGCGCGAACGCGGCGGCCTCGACGAGGACCAGATTCAGGACCTCGTCACGCGGCTGATCGCAATGGTGGGCGCCGAAGACGTGGCGGATGCGCTGCCGGCCAGCCTTTCAACCGGCCGCAAGCGCGCGATCGCCATCGCACGCGCCCTCGCCGCGCAGCCCGAGGTTGTGCTCTACGACGAGCCCACAACCATGGTCGACCCCATCATCGCCCGTCGCCTCGGCGACCTCATCCAGCGGCTCAAGCGCCAGCTTGGCTTCACCAGCATCGTTGTGACACACGACATGCGTTTTGCAGAACGCCTCGCCGATCTGGTGCTGTTCCTTCATCAAGGCCGGGCCCTCTTCTTCGGATCGCTGAAGAGGTTTCTAGAGTCCTCCGATCCGCATATTGAACAATTCCTTGCCTTAGACGCGTACACACTTCCGGCGGAATAAGACTTCTCATGCAATAACAGTGCCGAAGGGGCAGAAAGCTCTGCTTGCCGACTTGCTGATCTGCCGACCCGCTTTTCCGGGATTAAACTGGAAGTGTGAAGATCGCACTGGCCCAGATCAATCCCACTGTCGGGGATTTCACTGGAAATCTTGAGAAAGTGATCGCTGCGAGCCGTCGCGCGGCTGCCGCGGGCGCGCGGCTTACCGTCTTCTCCGAGCTGGTTCTCTGCGGTTATCCTCCCGCCGACTTTCTTGAGAAGCCAAGCTTTCTGGCCCGCTGCCGCACCGCGGTCGACGAGCTGGCCGCCGCCACGCGCGATCTGCCCACCGCGGTGCTCGCCGGAGTGGCGTTGCCGGCTGAAAACGGAGAGCCGGGGTCACTGGCCACGGGCCAAGGTTGCTCGGGTGGAAAACCGGCCGTCAATGCTGCTGTGCTGCTCGATCGGGGCAGGCTGCTGCTGGAGCAGCACAAGCGGCTGCTGCCGTTTTACGACATCTTCGATGAACAGCGTTATTTCACGCCCTCCGAGTCCCAGCGGGTCGTCGAACTGGACGGTGTCCGGCTGGCCATCACCATTTGCGAAGACTCATGGAACGATAGGAACTTCTGGCCGCGCCGGCTGTATGCGGTGGATCCCATGGAAGAGCTGATGCGCCAGCAACCAGCGGTGCATATCAACCTCTCGTCGTCGCCCTTTTGGCATGGCAAGCGCGCGATTCGCCGCGAGATGCTTGCTGCCATCGCCCGCCGCGATCGTATTCCAGTGCTCATTTGCAACCAGGTGGGCGGCGACGACAGTGTGATCTTCGATGGCTCCTCGCTCGCGCTCAATGCAAGCGGAGAGCTGATTGCCCAGGCCGCCTCATTCGAGGAAGACCTGATCCTCGTCGATCCCTTCAATGCCGCAACCATCCCTGCCGCCGCCGATGATGATACCGAGGCTGCCTATCGAGCGCTGGTACTCGGTACGCGCGACTATGTGCGCAAGTGTGGCTTCAAAAAGGTTCTGGTAGGCCTCAGCGGAGGCATCGACTCCGCGCTGGTGGCTTCGATCGCCACCGAGGCTCTGGGTGCGGAGAACGTCATGGGCATCGGCATGCCCAGTCCCTACTCCTCTTCCGGCTCCATCGATGACAGCCGGCGGCTGGCAGCCAACCTCGGCATTCGATTTGAAGTCATCGGCATCAGCGACCTCTTTGCGGAGTTCACGCACACGCTCGCGCCGCTCTTTGCCGGAATGAAGCCCGACACAACGGAGGAGAATATCCAGTCGAGGATTCGCGGCTGCCTGTTGATGGCCCTCTCCAATAAATACTCTTCGCTGGTGCTGACGACAGGCAACAAGTCGGAGATGGCTGTGGGCTACTGCACTCTCTATGGCGACATGGTTGGCGCGCTGGCGGTGATCGGCGACCTGGTGAAGACGCGGGTTTACGCGGTTTGCCGGTGGCTCAATCGCGACAGCGAGTTGATTCCCGGCGCAATTATCGAGAAGCCGCCCTCTGCCGAGTTGCGTCCCGACCAGAAGGACACAGACTCCTTGCCTGCTTACGAGATTCTCGATCCGATTCTTGAGGGTTATGTCGAGCGCTACGAGAGGCCCGAAGAGATCGCCAGCGCACATAGGTTCCCTTTGGAACTCGTCCAACAGGTGGTGCGCCTGGTGGAGCGCAGCGAATACAAACGCCAACAGGCCGCGCCGGTCCTGAAGGTGACCTCCAAGTCGTTTGGCATGGGCCGCAGATTTCCCATCGCCGTCAAAGTTCAGGTATAAGCTAGAACGTGGGAGCTTCCCGCAGTTTAGCTTTTCCGCAGTTCTAAGGAGAGACCGCTTGATCCGTCTGTCGTTTCGTACTTTCAGCGCACTGTCGCTGCTCGCCATTTCCACCCCCGTCTTCCAGGCCATCGCCCAGCAGGATGTGCCCGCGGCGCCCGCTCAGGAGCCATCTGCATCGGCTGTTCCTGCACCTGCGCCCGCCGCGGCGCCAGTCTTTCCTAAACCCGATCCGGCGAACTTTACCGCCTCCACGCCCACCAAGGAGACCATTAACGCTTTCTTGCAAACCTCCTGGGGTTACGACGACTCGCGCATCTGGCAGGTTCAGGCCATTCTCAAGACGCCGGTGGAAGGAATCAGCAAGGTCATCGTCTTGATCGGAGACAAAACGGGAAAACAGAAGCCTGCAGAGCTTGGTTTCTTCGCTCTTCCTGATGGCAAGCACATCATTGCAGGCGACGAAATCGTCAGCTTCGGCGAGCATCCCTACACCGAATACCGCACGATGGCGCAGCAGCGGGCCGAGGGCCCTTACCGCGGTTCGGCCTCGAAAGACCTGGAGATTCTCGAGTTCGCCGACTTCCAGTGTCCCCATTGCAAAGAGGCGCAAGCCAACATGGAAAAACTGTCAGTCGATTTTCCCAAGGCGCGTTTCGTCTTTGAAAACTATCCGCTGCCGCAGCATCCTGCCGCGGCTGGCGCGGCTGCCTATGGCGTGTGCGTGGCCAAGCAGGGCGGCAGCGACGCCTTCTTCACCTTCGCTTCAGCCGTCTTTGAAGGCCAGGATGGATTGGCCACCGCCGATGGCGCGGCACTCACTCTCAATAGCGCCGTGACCAAGGCCGGCCTGGATCCGGCAAAGATCGAAGCATGTTCCAAAACCACGGTGGCCACAGGCGAAGTGGCCGCATCGGTGAAGCTGGCACAGGACCTTGGCATCAACCAGACGCCCACGCTGGTGGTCAACGGCCGCCAGGTTCCGGCAGGCGCTCCCTACGACATTCTCAAGCAGATCATTCAGTACCAGGCCAAAGTGGATGGCGTAGCGGCACACTAAGCCAAATTGAGCCACTTAACCAAAGGGCAGACAGGCTATGGCTTGTCTGCCCTCGTTGCGTTTGAGCACGGTTCTGGGCGCGTTCGGTCTTGCTATCTTCCCGAGGACTTTTCGATCCGCAGCATCGGCGAGTGGCCGGATGCCTGCGTTCCACGGATGACATGGGGCGTCATGACGATCAACAGGGTCGAATAGTTCTTCTGGTTGTCCTTGCTGGTCAGATTATTCATGCCGGGAATCTCGCTGATGCCCGGCGTACCGCTGACGGCCCGGCTCTCTGACTTGTCCAGCTCGCTCACCAACGCAACCGTCTCACCCTGCTTCAGCGTCACTACTCCTGAGTAGGCGCGGTTGTTCAGGATCGGATTGCCGTTGATGGAGCTACCGGAAAGAGCGTCGATCTTCATGTCGAGGGTCAGGGCGACGTCGTCATTGCGCAAGACCTTCGGAGTTGCTTTGAGGGTCAGGCCCAGATCTTCATACTGCACCTGCGGAACGTTGGGCACGCTGGATGCGGATGCCAGCAGAGACGAAAGGCTGCTAGAGGTTCCGGCGCCGGTCAATCCGGGGATCGAGGGCAGGCTGCTCGCGATGCTCGAAAAGGACGAAGACTGGATGGGGTAGCGGGTGCCGGTGCGCAGCGTCGCGGCCTCGCCGTCGCCCAGGCGCAACTCGAGCTGGTCGAGTTCACGCGAATCCGAGGAGTTCAGGTTGAGATTGGCCGAGAATGAACCGGGCGACAGCGCCGATTGTGTGAGACCGCCTCCAAAAAGAGCGATGCCGTTGGAGAAGAGGGAGCTGGAGACCTGCCCCGAGCCAATCAGAATGCCGAGAATCGCCAGAGTGTCGCCGGGGGCGGCCAGGCCCGAGGAGATGATCTGCTGCACCAGCGCCTGGTTTGCGTTGAGGATGGACTGCTCTTCGCTGTAGACGTTAAAGGCCGAGATGGTCTGTGGCGGCTGGACTCCCGTCTTGCGTTCGCTGGTGTGTGCCAGCTGGATCAAACGCACATCGAGCATGACCTGGCTTCGTCCGTCGAGCAACTGACGCAAGGTAGCGTTGTAGGCATTCAAATTCGACTGCGGCGCTCGCAGGGCGATCGTTCCCGAGTTGCCCTGGGCTGACGTGAGCTGCACGTCGAAGACATTCTTTGCCAGATTATTGATCTCACCCAGCTCCGTCGAACTCAGCCCCGATATGTAGACAGTCTCCATCTCCTGGCGCACAAATTGATCGCGGTTGCTCTTGATGTCGTTTGCAACCAGCACACGATGCGCATCCAGCGGAACATAAAACGAGTGCGTCATCGCCTGGGCAATTCGAATCGCTGTGTCGAAGTCAGCGTTGTCTACATCCATCCGCACCTGGTTGTAGCCAACGCTCTGGTCCATGGTGACCTCAATCCCATAAGACTTGAAGACCTGCTGGATGATCTGGCGCTGGTCGGTGTGCAGATGAAAGCTGTGAATGCCGGGAACGGGCGCCAGGATAGCCCCTTCGCCCACAGTCTCCGCGCCCTGATCGTAAAGAGGCTGTGGCTGTTGCTGGAGCAGATCGTCTCCCAGTTCGTTCAGATGCTGGCCCACCTGGGGATTCTGCGGATCGAGTTCGCGAGCCCTGGCCAGGGAAGCGCGCGCTGCTGCCGCATCGCCCCGAAGCCGATCTTTTGCCGCACTCTGGATCAGCGCCGTTACCAGGTGGCTGCGCGCGACATTTGCTGCCAGCGAATAGCTGGTGTTGCCTGGATCGAGTTTTGCCGCACTTTCATAGAGGTGCAGGGCCGCTTCGAATTGCTCCTTCTCGAAGAGCTTGCTGGCGGCGAGAAAGAGCTTGGCCGCCTTCCTGCGATCGGAGTTGCGCACAGGCTTGGCCGGAGCTGTGTTTTCAGCCGAGGCGGCGCGATTTGCTGGGTGCGCCTCCGGATTCGCCTGTGCGTCTCCGGCATTCGCAGCCGCGGCGAGCATAGCAGCGATGAACAAGCCCTCGATGGATTGCTTTCTCATCCCTGTGCCGTCCGATTCATTGCCAGCAGATCGGCGAGTGATGTTGCGCAGAGCTCGGGACGGCCTTCGAGCAGGGTGTCAAAACTGAAGTTTCCCGTGGCAACTGCGATCACTGGAAGCTGGTTGGCGTGCGCCGCCTCGATGTCGCGCGGAGTATCGCCAACTACACAGACGCGAGCGTTGGCCCTCGACAGCTCTCTAGCCTTGCGTGCGGCGTCGGCCACAAGCTCGGCGCGATCGGGGAAGCGGTCGCTGAAACCGCCAAAGCGGAACCACTCGCGCAATCCGGCCTCTTCGATCTTGATCCAGCCAATCATCTCCAGATTGCCAGTGGCAACGCCCAGCGATGCGCCCTTTCCCGCCAGATGGCGCAGCGTCTCCTCGACGCCCGGCATCAGCCGCAGCGCCATCTCGTGGCGGCGCTCATGCACGGTCTGACACATCGTCTCCAGGATGGCTTCCACCTGTGGCTCCAGAACCTCGACAGGAATGCCAGCCCGGCGGCAGGCCTCGCTCAGAATTGCTGTATCGGTGCTGCCCTGAACCGTCACGCCATCGAGTGTCACGGCAAATCCCGTGATTCGCTCGATACTCGATGCGAAGGAGTTCATGTGGATGCGGCTGGGCTCGCGCAACAGCGTGCCGTCGATATCGAAGAGATACGCGTTCTGCCGATCCCAGACGAAGCCGGGTTCTATATATACGCGTGCTTCGCTGCTCTGTGAGGTTGTCTGCATGTCCTCGGGTGGCACGGTCAGCCGTGGCGATAGAGCTGGCGTACCGCGCTATAGACAGGACGTTCGCTGCGTGGCGGACGCTTGAGGCTTGCGCGCACCTCGGCAAGGCTCAGGCCCAACTCCGCCATCGTGCGGCTCAGCGTATTGCGATGAATGCCCATCTCCTCGGCCGCCTTGCACTGGTTTCCCCTGTGTGCCAGCAATACTTCGCGCAGATACTGCCTCTTGAACTCGCGGACCGCGTCCTCGTAGCGGATGCCGCTCGAATGCATTTGCGTCACCAGGTTGTCCAGTTCTCGTCTCACGTCGTTCCCTGCTTCCTTCTCTTAGCTTGCCATAATCCGTTGTGCTAAACGCTGTTCAAAACTCTTTATCCCCGCGCGTTGGGATGCATCCACCGGGGCGATTCCTTCTCCAGTTCTCTCAGCCCATGCTTGACGCGTTCCGAGAGCTCTGCCGGAGTCACGTGAGTGCTGAGGTGACATGCCCCGAAAAACAATCTGGGCATTCTGGCCTCGGCGAGCCATTGGGCTTCGGGAAAGAACGCCACGCTCACCAGAATGATGAGCGTAACCAGCAGCACACCCTGAAATAAACCAAAGGCCGCACCGGCAAGCCTGTCGAGACAGCCCAGGCCTACGTGATGAAAGACCTTGAAAAGAAGCCTGCCGACAAGCGCCGCGATACCCATCACCAGCAGCGCGATCAGCACGAACGCGATCACATTGGCCACCGGCTTGATCCGCACGATGGGCAAAATCCATCCGGCGAGCCTCAAGTAGTTCCAGGCTGCCAGCGCTAAACCCAGCACCAGGCCGCCCAGTGTGCAGACCGAGCGGAAAAAGCCCTGCGCCAGTCCGCCCACGACCGACAGCGCCAAGACTAACAAGATCGCCCAATCCACCCACTGCATACCGCGCTCCGTCCACGCTCGGCCAGCTCCGTCTGTGTTCTACAGATTCAGGTCCCGTCCGGTCAGCCGGCGGAAGGCTTCAAGATACTTGGCCTGTGTGCGCGCCACAACCTCATCAGGGAGTCCCGGTGCTGGCGCCTGCTTGTTCCAGTGAATCGATTCAAGATAATCGCGCACAAACTGTTTGTCAAAGGAGGGCTGCGCGCCGCCCGGCGACCAGGTCGCGGCCTCCCAGAAGCGCGAGGAGTCCGGTGTTAACACCTCATCGGCCAGAATGATTCCATCCGGCGTTCTGCCGAACTCGAACTTCGTATCGGCCAGAATCAAGCCGCATGACTCGGCATGTGTGGTGGCCTTGTTGTAGATGGCCAGCGTCAGCCGCTTCAACTCCGCCGCATCGGCCTCGCCGATCGCCGCGACGGTGGCGGCATAGGAGATGTTCTCGTCGTGCGTGCCGGCCTCGCCCTTCGTCGAGGGCGTGTAGAGCGGTTCCGGCAGCCGCGATCCATCTTTGAGGCCGTCGGGCAGAGGAATGCCGCAGACGCTCTTGCTCGCCTTGTACTCCTTCCACCCCGAACCCGTCAGATAGCCTCGCACCACACATTCGACGGGAAACATCGCGGCTCGCTTCACCAGCATCGACCGGCCATCGAGCTGATCGGCATAGGGCCGCAGCGAGGCGGGGAAGTCATCGACCTTGGCGGTGATCAGATGGTTGGGAACCAGCTTCGCGACCAGATCGAACCAAAAGAGCGAGATCTGCGTCAGGATCTTGCCCTTGCCAGGAATGCCCGTCGCCAGAACGTGGTCGAAGGCCGAGATGCGGTCAGTGGCGACCAGCAGAAGATCGTCGCCAACGGCATAAAGATCGCGCACTTTGCCCCGGCCCAGCAGGGGTGTCGCGCCCAGATTCGTCTTCAGGAGAGCTGTCACGGGTGGGTCTTCCTCGGAGGGTACTGAAACTCCGATTTTCAAAGCCCCGGCGCGCTTTGTCAATCGCTCTTGTAATGCTTTTGAAAAGAAAGTCTTCTGGAGCGCTCCGCCGCTACTTCGGCCCGACAGTCTCCTCGCTGTCCAATGAGAAGTCAGCCCGGCGTCAGAGCGAAATCATGCCTCATCATGGCTTTGCACCTTGATACACAACCCTGTGATGGCCGTCACGGAACGGCTTGCCGACATAGGAGACACTCCAGTTGTCAACATGGTTCAGAGGACGAGCAAAAATGTTCTCTTAGAGCCGGGCGACACGAAGTAGCCGTGGAAAGGGGAAGCCGCTGCTAACTTCGTTTGTGCAGGGATCACCAGTAGCCGCGTGCTACCGACCTCCAGCGCCGGCTACTGGTCCCCGTCTATAAGCTTGTGCTAAGCAAGCGCCTCCGAAGAGACGTGATCCTTCGGAGGTCATTTTTTCGCCTGAAATCCACGCACATCACAAGATAAATTGACTTTGATGCAAATCACTTTGGACTCCATCCTCGCTGCGCATCAGGCGATTGCAGGCAAAAATCCGTTTGGGAAAGCGACAGCGCCCAGTCGGGTGTCTTGCGATCACAGCCCTCGCAATCGAGACCTGAGGCGCCCGGCTCATGAAAGAGGTGTCTCGCTGAACAACTAGGGGGTAGAGCGAATAGGTCGAGTGGTGCTGAGGTAAGTGCGCCGGCCGTCGACAGATACATGGGACAAGGGGAATGGATTAGGATGTGATTGACCTGCCCATATGAGAAGAGGTGAGTGCGATGAAGCTGGTGGATTGCAAGTATATCTACTTAATGGTGCTCGTCGGTTGCTCACTTAACCTGATTGCACAGTCGAGGGATCGGGAAAGAACTAAGCTGGCTACCGACCCACTGTTCGGTATGGAGTACGATCCGAAAATTGTTCAGCACGAATTGCTACCGCAAATAGTCGTTGAGAAGTGCTATGCGAATCAAGGAGTGCAGCGGGCAATGAAGGAACGCCTTGGAATCTATGCCCATGTGCATTCAGGTTCGGCTGACTATTACATCGTCGATTCAACCCTGCCTTACTACAACGAGTATGGGTGGGTTGAGGTGCTTTTCGTTGAAGGGGATAAATGTACACGGGGAAGTTCCGACTGGGCCTTCAGCAGTAGACCGTCTCGCTCGGGATACTCGGATTCAAGTGTTACCGAGAGGATTCCAAGTGCGGGAGACCCGGATATTAAGAGCAAGGATAGCGAAGATTATTATATGCGCAGCGCACACGAAGAAGAAGTGATGCGTAATCTGGCAAAAGACGCGATCCGGCGAGCGATTGCAGCTCTTGGTTCAGACGCGGTCTTCAAAAAACAGGTTTGCGTTCCGACAAGTGCTAGTGAGGAATCGAGCTACCCTGTGCTCGACGAAGAACTAAGCGCATATTGCAAAAAAACACGCAGCAAACAGTAGACGGATTGTCGAACACGATCCCGAAAAAGTTGCGCGATTCCGCCTCTTCCACAAGAACAGAGGCAAAGAAGATGGGACCAAAGCAAAAGGCCTCTAGCTAATAGCTAGCAGCTAGTAGCTAGTAGCTAGAGGCTATTTTCTTACCGAGTCTTCGCGACTTCCTCGACAGTCACCGGGTCAAGGAAGGGCATCTGCGCGCGGAGTTGTTTGCCGACAATCTCTACCGGGTGCTTGGCTTCGGCTTCGCGGAAGGCCATGAACTCCTTGCGGCCGGAGTTCTGGTCGGCGAGGAAGCGCTTGGCGAAGCTGCCATCCTGGATCTCGGCGAGGATCTGCTTCATCGCCTTGCGGCTTTCGGCGTTGATGACGCGCGGCCCGCTGACGTAGTCGCCCCACTCGGCGGTGTCCGAGATTGAATAGCGCATGTAGGCCAAGCCGCCGCGATAGATCAGGTCGACGATCAGCTTGAGCTCATGCAGGCACTCGAAGTAAGCGCTCTCGGGCTGGTAGCCGGCCTCGACCAGCGTCTCAAAGCCAGCCTTGATGAGCGCGCTGACGCCGCCGCAGAGCACGGACTGTTCGCCGAAGAGATCGGTCTCGGTCTCCTCTTTGAATGTCGTCTCGAGCACTCCGGCCCGCGTGCCGCCGATGCCCTTGAGGTAGCTGAGGCAGAGCGCGTGAGCTTTGCCGGTCGCGTCCTGCTCGACCGCGATCAGGCAGGGCACGCCGCCGCCCTCGGTGAAGACTTCGCGCACGCGATGGCCGGGAGACTTGGGCGCCGCCATGCCTACATCGACTCCCTTAGGCGGAACGATGGTCTTGAAGTGAATGTTGAAGCCATGCGCGAACATGAGCAGCTTGCCAGGGGCGAGGTTCGGTCCGATCTCTTCGGCATACAACTTGGCCGCGGTCTGATCGGGGACCAGAACCATGATCACATCGGCCCACTTGGTGACATCGGCGACGGTGCCGACTTCAAGGCCGGCCTTCTGCGCCTTGGCGATGGACTTCGAGCCGGCCGCCAGGCCCACCTTCACCTGGACGCCCGAGTCCTTGAGGTTAAGAGCATGTGCATGCCCCTGTGAGCCGTAGCCGATGATAGCCACCTTTTTTCCCTGAATGAGGGTGAGGTCGGCATCCTGATCGTAGTAAGTCTTCGCCATGATCTTCTCTTATCTTCCTTTGCTTGCTGGGTGAAATGTTGATCTGTCTCGCCGCGCCATTCCGGCGTTGCTACTCCGCTTCAACGGCAGTATCTTCGCTTGCCTCCGCGGAAAGTTCTTCTGGTTCATCCGCTCCAGTGCGCATGGCCTTGAGCACGCCGCTGGTGTGATGGCCGCGGCGCATGGTCATCTTGCCGCTGCGGCAGATTTCGAGCACCCGTCCCTCGCCCTCGTTGAGCACCTGGATGAGCCCTTCGATCTTGCTCTCGACACCGGTCATCTCGATGGTCAAAGACTCGGGCGCCAGGTCGACGATGCGCGCGCGAAAGACCTCGACCAGCTCGAAGACCTGCGAACGTGTTCGCGGCGTGGCGGCCACCTTGATCAGCGCCAGTTCACGAGTGACCGAGGGAGCCTGGCCGATGTCGTCCACATCGACGACATTCTCCAGTTTAAACAGGCTGGCCTGGATGCGGTGTCCGGCCTCGGCCGAGGCCTCGCAGACCAGCGTGAGCCGCGACAGGCCCTCCCGCTCGCTGCTGCCCACGGTCAGCGACTTGATATTGATGTTGAGGCGGCGAAAGAGCGACGCCACGCGCGTGAGCACGCCCGGCAGGTCTTCAACGTAAGCGACGAATGTGTGCAGCATAAAAACCTTTCAGTGTTCAGGGGTCAGAGATCAGAGATCAGAGCCCGCCGGTTGCGATCCTAAGTTCTTGATCGACTCCAGGGTTGCGTACAGCATTTTTCCTACTTCGTGCGACAAACCTTCAGCTTCATCGAGCAATTTGGAATTGCCGAGTTTGAGTACACGGGCAATTTCCAGCTGCGTTTGCAACTCACAATTTGAACCGCGTGCGATACCAAGAAACTGCAGGTATTCCCCGGTATTCCGCCTTCCATGTCCTTCGGCGATGTTGCTCGGCAATGATACCGCCGAGCGTCTGATCTCTGATCTCCGACCCCTGATCTCTCTCTTACGACTCTTCCAGCGGATCTTTGCCCGGCCGACGGATCATTTCGTGCAATGCGGAGCCGGCGGGAATCATCGGGTACACCGACTCTCTCCCCTCTACCATGAAGTTGAGCAAGAACGTGCCGGGTGCCGAGCGAGCTTCATCGACCGCGGCTTCAACCTCTCCTCGCGTGCGGACGGCGCGTCCCTGAATCCCATGCGCGTCTGCCAGCTTGACGAAGTCGGGGCTGACCAGCGGCGTCGATTCGTAGTTGCCCTCGTAGAAGAACTCCTGCCACTGGCGCACCATCCCCAGGTAGCCGTTGTTGATGATAGCGATGTTGATCTTGATGCCCTCCTGCACGATTGTCGCCAACTCGGCTGCGGTCATCTGGAAGCCGCCGTCGCCGGCGATCACCCAGACTTCCTTGTCAGGGCAAGCGAACTTCGCGCCGATGGCAGCAGGCAAAGCGAATCCCATCGTTCCCAGGCCGCCGGAGGTGATCAGCGTGCGCGGCTCTTCGTGGTGGTAGTACTGCGCCTCCCACATCTGGTGCTGGCCCACATCGGTTACGATGATCGCGTTGCCGCCGGTGATGCGCCAGATGTCGTTGATCACATGCGCCGCATAAAGGTGGCCTGAGTCAGGCAGATTCTTGATGTCGCGCACTGCCGAGTCGCCCTTGTTCGTTTCGATGGTTTTGAGCCACGCGGAGCCGTCGCGGCCCCCACGACCGCTTCCGACGCGCGGCAGCAGCTCTTCGAGCACCTCGCTCAGATCTCCGATCAGCGGCACATCTACCTTGACGTTTTTGTTGATCTCGGCGGGGTCCACCTCGATGTGAATCTTCTTGGCCTTCGTGGCGTATGTGGCGAGCGATCCGGTCACGCGATCGTCGAATCTCATCCCGCAGGCGATCAGCAGGTCTGCCTCCTGAATGGAGTGGTTGACCCACGACTCGCCGTGCATGCCCATCATGCCCAGATTGAGCGGGTGAGAGGCCGGGAATGCGCCGAGGCCGAGCAGCGTGAGAGCTACAGGAATCTGCGCCCGCTCTGCGAGCGTACGCACCTGTTCCTCGGCGCCGGATTCGATAATCCCGTGCCCGGCGAGAATCACCGGCCGCTTGGAATTGCGGATCAACTCGGCGGCATGAGCCAGGCCGGCTTCCTCGAACTTGCGCATCGGATGCGGACGAACCGCGCGCGGCTTGGCGGCTTCAAAGTCGAAGATGGCCGTGGCCTGCTGCGCGTCCTTGGTGATGTCGACGAGCACTGGGCCGGGTCGCGCGGACCGGGCGATCTGGAAGGCGGAACGAATGGCCGGAGCGATGTCCTCGGCGCGATTGATGATGAAGTTGTGCTTGGTCACCGGCAACGTGATACCGGTGATGTCGACCTCCTGAAACGCATCGGTGCCCAGCACCTTGCTCGAGACGTTGCCGGTGATGCAGACGATGGGAATCGAATCGAGCATGGCGGTAGCGATGCCGGTGACGAGATTGGTCGCGCCCGGACCGCTCGTGGCGATGGCAACGCCAACTTTGCCCGAGGCGCGAGCATAACCGTCGGCCATGTGCGCGGCGCCTTGCTCATGGCGCACCAGCGTGTGGTGAATGGGAAACTTGCGCAGCGCGTCGTAGACGGGCAAGATGGCTCCGCCGGGGTAACCGAAGACGTCGGTGACGCCCTCGCCTACCAGCGTGGCCCAGAGAATCTCTGCGCCGGTCAGCCGGGTGGGGGTGGTCAGGTGGGCGTTCGATGCTTGCGTAGTTGCGTTGGTTCCCATGGTGGACTCCTTTTTCAGCTTTTAGCTTCTAGCTTCTAGCTTGTTTCCGGGTATTGCCAGCCTGGTTCTGTTGTTCTGAAGAAGATGGCCAGAAAGCCATTGTGAAAGCACTTCCGCAACCTTCCTCGTTCATGAGCCAATGTCGTTCAGCCTTTTAGCTAGAGGCTAAAAGCTAGCAGCTAGAAGCTGCGTTTAGCTCTTCGCTTTCAGCCAGCCGGCCTGCTCGTGCTTTGCTTCAAATGCGTCGAGCGCCGCCGCGTGGCGCAGGGTCAGG
>JBEKKL010000023.1:0-56767 GCA_050010735.1 Occallatibacter sp.
ATGAACTCCGAGTCGCTCTTTTCCATTCCATGCGTCACGGTGAGCTTGACAGAGTCACCTTTTTGTTCGAGTTCGTAGGTCATGCGCGAGAAGCCTTCGGCGGTCAGATCGGGGAAGAGGTGATTTTGCCACTTGAGTACCAGCTTGCGGGGCGGGTCGATCTCCACGACCTCGCCGCTGTCGGCGGTGTCGCCGTTGGGTTTCACGATGCGCCATGATGAGCCGACCTTCCACTCCGATTCCTGAGTTGTACCCATCCAGAACTGGCGCGTGAATTCGGGCTCCATCAGTGCTCGCCAGAGCTTCTCGGGCGTGGTGCGAATGAATGTTACATAGACGAATTGAGATTCAGCCATCGGTATCTCCCTCCAATTTTGTTTTGAGCTCTGCGAGTGCGCGCAGGCGTCCGCGTTCATATTTGCCGATCCAGCGTTCGGCGATTTCGTGAATGGGCATGGGGTTCAGATAGTGCAGCTTTTCGCGGCCCCGCCAGATGGTCGCGACGAGCGTGGCCTCTTCGAGGAGCTTGAGGTGCTTGGTCACGGCTTGGCGGGTCATGTCGAGATGCCGGCAGAGCTCACCGAGCGTCTGCCCATTCTTTGCCCGCAGTCTGTCCAGCAGGAGCCGTCGTTCGGGGGCTGCAAGCGCCTTGAAGACCTTGTCGAGATCGCCGCCCATTGCCGTTATAATAAGCAACCATTTAGTTGCATGTCAAGAATCTAAGCTTTGTTTTGCTAGAATCTCGCCATGGAGGCGCAGATGAGCCTAAAAGACATCGCCGGTCCGCTTGTCTCGATGTTCGCGGCGTTAATCTCAATTCTCTTTTTTGTGCTGACCTTCCGGCTGTCGAGGAGAATGGCGGATCGCTCTCTCAACCTGGAAGCGCACAAGATGCTTTTGGACATCAATCGGCAGTTGATTGCGGATCCGAGGCTATGGACCTTTTACGACGATCATCCCATCGCGAACGACCTGGAGTTGAAGGACAAGTCGCTGCTCTTCCGGTCAAAGCTTGAGGCCTTTGCATATCTGCAACTGAATATGTTCGAGATTGTTCTTCTCGAAGTTCCGGAGCCGTCGATCGGCGAGGACCGCAACCCGGCGACAGTGTGGTGCGATTTTTACTTCGACAGTCTTGCCCGTTCGAGTGTCATGCGATCGATCTTGGAGCGGCCCAGTAGCGCACGAATCTATAACGCCGTTCTGATGACGCTCTACGAGCAGTGGAAGACGAACAACCCGATGGCTGCACGGCAAGCCGGGTGATCGCACGCGACGGCATTTCGTGCATCTACAATAAGAGCCGTGATGACCTGGAAAGATCTTGTTGAGGCAGTGACTTCAATCGGCGTGGGCGGAGACTCTGACGAGCCGGTGACGGGCGTCGAATACGACTCGCGCCGTGTGCGGCCTGGTTCGGTTTTCGTCGCTATGAAAGGCGGCTCGACCGATGGCAACCGCTATATCGAAAAGGCCATTTCCGCGGGCGCGTTGGGCATCATCACCGACTCGCCGCAAGCCTTTGACCATCTCTCGGTCTACGAACCGGGTTTGCCGGTGCTGGAGGTCGAGCACGGACGCCGCGCACTGGCGCAGGCGTCGGCGGCTTTCTTTGGCCATCCAGAGCGCAGGCTGGCAGCCACTGGGATCACCGGCACGAACGGCAAGACGACGACGGCCTACCTGATCGAAGCGCTGCTCAACGCGGCGGCGCGCAAAAGCGTGCTGGTGGGGACCATTGAGTATCATCTTGCCGGCGAGGTGCGGCCGTCGGTGCACACGACGCCTGAGTCACGCGACCTCTTTGAACTGATGGCCGAGGGTGCCGCGCGCGGAGCTACTGAGCTGATCACAGAGGTCTCAAGCCACGCCCTCGACCAGGGCCGCGCCGTGGGAGTCAACTTCGATGTGGCGGTCTTTACCAATCTGACCCGAGATCATCTGGACTATCACCGGACGATGGAAAAATACTTTGCCGCCAAGCGCCTGCTCTTTGACGGCACGGTCTACCCGGCTCCGCGTGTGGCGGTGATCAACGCTCACGACCCGCACTGCGAGCAGCTTGCCGATGTTGCGCGCAAGGCCGGCGCCGAGGTGAGGACGTACGGAATCGGCGCGGGCGAGTGGCGCGCGTCTGCCTTCAAGCTCACGCCATCGGGGGCTGCGATCGATCTTGAGACTCCGGCAGGCGCAGCGAAGGTCAATTCGCGTCTGGCCGGCGAGGTAAACATACTCAACCTGCTAGCAGCTTTGACGGCTGCGCATGCGCGCGGCGTTCGATTTGCAGATCTGGTCAAGTCTGTTCTGCGTCTTCAACCGGTTCCTGGCCGCTTTCAATCCGTCGATGCGGGCCAGCCCTTCACGGTGATCGTCGACTACGCGCACACCGACGATGCGCTGCGCAATCTGACCGCTCTTGCCCGTCAGATCACCGGAGCCTCCGGTGGCCGCGTCATCACGCTCTTCGGCTGCGGCGGTGACCGCGACCGCACGAAGCGGCCCAAGATGGGTCAGGCGGCGGGTGAGGGAAGCGAGTTTGTGGTTGCGACGAGCGACAATCCGCGTTCCGAGGAGCCGCGTGCCATTCTTGCCGAGGTTGAGCCCGCGTTGAAAACGACCGGCACTCGGTACACAATCGAGCCGGATCGAGCCGCGGCGATTCGCCTTGCGCTCGGTGAAGCGCGGCCCGGAGACGTGGTTCTTCTGGCCGGCAAAGGACACGAGAAAGAACAGATTCTTGCTTCGGGCCCCATCCCATTCGACGATGTTGAAGTTGCTCTTTCGGCGCTCGGCGAAATGGGATCCAAAATAGGATATGGTAGAGAGCAATGAAGCTCACCTTGGCAGAGGCGGCAATCGGCGCAAGCGCCGTCCTTGAGGCTCCGGCGAATGTTCCTAACGCCGGGGCGCTGGTAGTCTCCGGCTACTCGATCGATTCGCGCACGGTGGGCTCGGGCGAACTGTTTTTTGCGGTGCGCGGAGATCGGCTTGACGGCCATGACTTCATCGCTGCCGCGCTCGCCCGTGGAGCTGTGGCTGCGGTGGTTTCGCGCGCGCGCGCGGCCACTCTGCCCGATGCTGTTTTGGCTGTGCCGCTGCTGATCGCTGAAGATCCGCTCCTTGCGCTGCAGGCCCTGGCCGCGCATCTGCGGCGCAGATGGGGCAAGCGCGTGGTGGCTGTTACCGGCTCAGCGGGAAAGACCACGACCAAGGAGGCGATTGCCGCGGCTCTGGGCGCGAAGTTTAACGTCCTAAAATCGCAGGGCAATCTCAATAATGCTTTTGGGCTTCCTCTGCAACTGCTTCGTCTTCATCCCGAACACGAAGTTGCGGTCGTCGAAATGGGCATGAACCA
Source organism: Occallatibacter sp. (assembly GCA_050010735.1). Taxonomy (GTDB): domain Bacteria; phylum Acidobacteriota; class Terriglobia; order Terriglobales; family Acidobacteriaceae; genus Telmatobacter. The sequence goes on from JBEKKL010000023.1 coordinate 3,356, forward strand.
CTCCGGCGAGATCGCAACGCTGGCGCGGATTGCCTCGCCCGATTGGGGCGTGGTCACCAACGTGGGTACCGCGCATATCGAGAACTTCGTCGACGGACAGGCCGGCATCGCCCGCGCGAAGTTCGAGTTGATCGAGGCTCTGCCGGCGAATGGCGTGGCCTTTCTCAATTGCGATGACCCCTATGTATCCCAGTTTGGCCGCGACTTTCCCGGACGTACGGTCTACTTTGGCGCCGGACCATGTGCCGATCCTCAGCTAGTGGAGGTCAGCGAAGACCTTGCCGGGCTGCATGTGCGCTATCGGGCCGGCGAGCGCGACGGCGAACTCACGCTCAATCTGCTCGGCGCGCACAATGCCTCGAATATCCTGGCCGGTCTCGCTGTTGCGCTCGAGGCGGGCGTCGATCTGGATGCGGCCGTCGCCGCGCTCACGGCGCTCAGCGCGGGCGACAAACGCGGTGAGGTGCTTGAGGTCGGCGGAGCTACGATTTTGAATGACTGCTACAACTCCAACCCCGAAGCGCTTCGCTCGATGATTCGCACTCTGGCTGCGCGACCCGCGCGGCGGCGGATTCTTGTAGCCGGAGAGATGCTCGAGATGGGCGAACATGGACCCGCGCTGCATACTGCCTGTGGCAAAGCCGCATCCGAAGCCGGGATCGACCTGGTTGCCGGTGTTCAGGGCAATGCTGTGCATCTGGCTTCGGCCGCATGTACCGGCGGTGTCGCGGCCTTGTTTTTGCCGGATGCCGAAGCGGCCGGCCGTTGGCTCCTGGTGAATTTGCAGCCTGGCGATGTTGTGCTGGTCAAGGGCTCTCGCGGAGTACATCTGGAGCGCACGATCGAAGCGTTGAGCAAGCTGTCGAAGGCGGAGTGAATCTCGTGGCGGCAGGTTGACGGAAGCCTAGTCGCAGCGCCGGAGGGCCAGTACAGTCATATCGTCGACGTTCGGGCCCCCGTTGGTAAATGTCCGCACATCGTCAAGGCAGGCGGCGATCAGCTCGGCAGGTTGCCGCCCAGCCTGCCGGCGCACCAACCTGATCACGCGGTCCACGCCGTACTCATCGCTCAGGTTGCTGGCTTCAGAGAGACCGTCGGTGTAAAGGAAGAGCATGTCACCGGTTTCCAGTTGCACTCGCGTGGCTGAGAACTCCGTTTCGAGGAACATGCCGAGCGGCAAACCTGTCGATTCAATCCGAAGCACGCCTCCGCGCCCAACGACGATTGCCGGGCAGTGGCCGGCATTGTGAATCTCCACCTCCCCGGTCGGCTTGGCCATTCCGCACACCAGCGTGGCGTATTGGCCGGCCAGCACACTTTCGCAGAAGAAGCGGTTGACCTGGGTGACAATCTGGCCGAGCGGCAGCGACATCTGGCTCAGGCTGCGGAACAAGGCGTGAAGCTGGGCCATCAGCATCGAGGCGGCCACGCCCTTGCCGGAGACATCTCCCAACAGGAAAAGCAGGTGCCCATCGGAGGGGATCAGGTCGCAGTAGTCTCCACTGACGGGGCCGACCGGGGCGAAGTGGTAGCTGGTCTCCCAGCCGCCCACGCGCAGGCCCTTTTGCGGCAGCAGGTTGCGCTGCATCTCCGAAGCCAGGTCGAGATCGCGCTGCAGCGCGGCTAGCTCCGGTTGGTTCAAGTGGTCGAGGCAGTACTGGACCAATGGATCGGCGAGCAAGCGGTCCTGCTCCACTGTGTCGTGGCACTTCAGACAGATGCCGTAGGTGCCTTCGGCCATGCGGTTCAAAGCCGAATCGACTTCGCGCAACAGGCTGGCCAGGCCGGAGTTTGCCGGCGCGGAGGCGACTGCAGCTTCCAGTCTGCGCTTGCGCTCTTCCAGTTGCCCCTGCAGGAAACCAACCTCCAGTGTGGCCATGAGAATCTCCCTCGGTCCAAGTCTCGATGATTGGATTCCGCCGGCCGCGGATTCGATGCGTGTTTCCCGCTGGAGTCGCCAGACCGCTGTCCGTTTCCCATGCGCATCGCGCCCGGGCCTAGTAAAATCAACTTCAAACACGCCCTACGCCGGCTTTGGAGACCACTTGCTTTACTGGCTGCTCTACGAAAAGCTCTTTCCGTTTTTTCACCCCTTCCGCATCTTCCGGTACCTCACCTTCCGGACTGCGTTTGCCTCTCTCACGGCTCTTTTGATCGCGCTTTTCATCGGGCCTTGGGTCATTCAAAAGCTGCGCGAATTTCAGATCGGCCAGTATGTGCGCGACGACGGACCGCAGACGCATCTGAAGAAGACAGGGACGCCAACGATGGGCGGCGTGCTCATCGGGATTGCGATTCTGCTGCCGACGGTGCTCTGGTCCGACCCCGGCAATCCATTTGTCTGGATCACGGTTGCATCCACATTCGCCTTCGGGGCCATCGGTTTTGCCGACGACTACATCAAGGTCGTTCAGAAGCGCAGCCTGGGCCTGACGGCACGCGCCAAGCTGCTCTATCAGGGGTTGGCCGGAGCAGCGGTCGCGATTGCGCTGGTCGTTCTGCAGCAGTTCAAGCTCTTTTCAACGCAGTTGACCGTACCGTTTATCAAGAGCTGGCGGCCCGATCTGGAGTGGCACTGGCTTGGCTCGATACCACACCTGGGCCTGCTTGCTTTCTTGCCCTTCGTTGCTTTCATCATCTTCGTGTTGATGGGTTCGTCGAATGCCGTGAACTTGACCGATGGGCTTGACGGCCTGGCGATTGGTTGCACCATCATTGCCGCCGGCGCCCTCACCGTGCTCACCTACGTGAGCGGCAACGTGGTTTTTGCCGATTACCTCGAACTCCAGCACATGCCCAAAATTGCCGAACTGACCATCTTCTGCGGCTCCATGGTCGGCGCCTCCATCGGATTTCTCTGGTATAACGCACATCCCGCCGAGGTCTTCATGGGCGATGTGGGATCATTAGCGCTGGGCGGGGCCATCGGCACGGTTGCGATTATCATTCGCCAGGAGCTGCTGCTGCCCTTTATCGGCGGCATCTTCATCCTCGAAGCGGTCTCGGTGGTGCTGCAGGTTGGCAGCTACAAGTTTCGCAACAAGAAGCGCATTTTCAAGATGGCGCCTCTGCATCATCACTTCGAACAACTGGGCTGGCAGGAGTCGAAGGTCATCGTCCGCTTCTGGATCGGCGCATTGGTGTTTGCATTGTTTGCTCTCACAACGCTAAAACTGCGTTAAGAGAGATCCCGCGCGGCGGTTCCGCGATGCACAATAAGAACATCCCCGGAAGCCTGAGGAAAAGACTCGATGTTGGAACTCAAAGGCAAAAAAGTTCTGGTCGTCGGCCTGGGTAAATCCGGCCTGGCGGCGGCGTTGTTTCTGCGCCGGCGCGGCGCGCAGGTCACGGTCTCCGACGTTCGCTCGGCCGACCAATTGGCAAAGGAAATCCCCGCGTTGATCGAGGCCGGCATCATGGTTGAGGCCGGCGGCCACGGCCTGCTCACCTTTCGCCGTCAGGATCTGATCGTCGTTTCGCCCGGCGTGCCGCTCGATACCCCCGAACTGGCGCAGGTCAAGAGCTTCGGCCTGCCGGTGATCGGCGAACTGGAATTGGCTGCGCGCTTCCTCAAAGGCCATACGCTCGCGGTTACCGGCTCCAACGGCAAGACGACCACCACCACGCTGCTCGGCGAGATCCTCGAAGCCTCCGGCCTGCCGACGCTGGTTGGCGGCAACATCGGTGTCCCGGTCATCTCCCTCATCGACCAAAGCACGGATGAAAGCTGGTCAGTCCTCGAGGTCTCCAGCTTCCAGCTTGAGAGCACCGTGGAGTTTCATCCCCAGATCGCCGTCATTCTCAACATCACTCCCGACCATCTTGACCGGCACGGCAGCTTTGAAAACTATTCCGCGGCTAAGGAGCGCATCTTTGCCCGGCAGACCGCCGAGGACTGCCTGGTGCTGAACGCCGACAATACGCGCGCCGCCGATGCCGCCCATCGCTCGAGCGCCAAGGTCTATTGGTTTTCGATCGAGCACTCAGTGACGCGGGGAGCCTTTCTGGAACAGGGCTTTGTAGTCTACCGCGGGGCTGAGAATGCGGCCGCTGAAAAGATTATTCCCGCGAGAGCAATCCCTCTCAAGGGGACCCACAACGTCGAAAATGTGCTGGCTGCGGTCTGCGCCGCCCGGCTGGCCGGCGTGCCCGCCGATGTGATTCGCCGGGCGATTGAAAATTTTCGTGCCGTCGAGCATCGTCTCGAATACGTCGCCACTCGCCACGGAGTCGAGTTCTACAACGATTCAAAAGCCACCAACGTCGACGCCACTGCCAAAGCTGTAGCCGCCTTCAGTGGCGGCATTCACCTCATTCTCGGCGGCAAAGACAAGGGCTCCGACTACACCGAGCTCTCGGAGTTGCTGCGCGAGCGGGCCAGCGCCGTCTACACCATCGGCTCGGCAGCCGCCAAGATCGAGTCGCACCTGCGCGGCGTGGTCTCCATCCACTCCTGCGAAACGCTGGACAAGGCCGTCCATGTCGCCGCCTCCGCCGCGCGTCCCGGCGAGATCGTGCTGCTCGCTCCCGCCTGTTCCAGCTTCGACCAGTTTGAGAACTACGAGCAACGCGGGCGCGTCTTTAAACAACTCGTGAAGGATCTTCAGGACTGAGGAGCGATGGCGAAGCGCGTCGGTGGAGACAAGTGGCTCTTCTTCGTCACCCTGCTGCTGATCGTGGTCGGGCTGGCGATGGTCTTCTCCGCCTCGGCCATCGTGGCGCAAGAGCGCTACCACTCGCCTTACACCTTCGTCGGCAAGCAGGCCATCTGGGCGGTGCTTGGGGTGGTCTTCCTGCTCGTGCTCTCGCGCATCGACTATAACCTTTACAAGTCGCCGCGCTTCATCTACCCCGCGCTTTGCGTGACGACATTTCTGCTGGTGCTGGTCTTCTTCATGCCGGGCTCGCACAACACTCACCGCTGGATTCGCTTTGGCGGTTTCTTCACCATTCAGCCGTCTGAGATTGCCAAGCCGGTGCTGGTCGTCTTTCTGGCCTGGTTTCTCTCGACGCGCCTCGACTCGATCAACGACTGGAAGAGCACGCTCTTCCGCACCCTTGTCATTCCTGCATTTTTTATTGTGCTGGTTCTTGTTCAGCCCGATCTCGGGACCGCGCTTGTCCTCGCGGGCGTCACCGTCATGATGCTTTTTCTCGCCGGTCTGAACTGGAAGTATCTGGCAGGCCTTGTAGGCGTGGCGCTGCCGGTTCTCGCCGGGATGCTCATCTTCGTCCCCTGGCGATTGAAGCGCGTGCTGGTCTTCCTCCATCCCAACTGCGATGCGAAGGATGCAGGCGGCGCGGCCTATCACGTCTGCCAGTCGCTCATAGCCGTCGGCACCGGGGGCATGACAGGCCGAGGCTATATGGAGGGCGTGCAGAAGCTTTTCTTTTTGCCCGAGGCTCACACCGACTTCATCTTTGCCAACATCGCCGAGGAGTGGGGGCTGATCGGCTCGATCGTCGTGCTGCTGCTCTTTACGGTCTTTGCCTTTCGCGGATTCCGAACCGTCTTCCGCTCGCAAGACCCCTTCGCGCGCCTCACTGCTTTTGGAATTACAACGGCGCTGGTCCTTCAGGCCTTCTTCAACATGAGCGTGGTGCTCTCGCTGCTGCCGACCAAGGGCATTCCGCTGCCGCTGATCTCTTCGGGAGGAACTTCGCTTTTCGTGACGCTGGCGAGTGTAGGCGTGCTGCTTAACATCAGCAGAAAAGTGGATTAAGGCAGGGACTAGGGAACAGGGAAAAGGGTAACGTCCTAATTTGCCCGAGTCGCTCACCTATATCAAGGGAGCTTTTCATTGCCCCGGACAGACTTCTCTCGCATCGCCAGAATTCCGATAGGTATTTCTTGTGAAGGCCAGATCGCGCCGCCGTTCAAGATCAAGCTCAGTGTCGGATTCGGCTAGAATTCTCTTTCTGGCAGCTTCTTCATCAAATTTGTCACCGCCATGTTCATCAACATCTTCAATTCCTTGGCGGATCATCTCGCGGCGGTAAGAATCCAGATCACAGAGATAAGCAGTGATTGTAAGGGAGGGCCGATTTACCTGATCCGCGTTAGGATGCAGCGCTTTTCCGACGATCACCGCAATACCTACGCAAATCGCAAGTAAGACGAACCAAGCCCACGTTGGGAGCAAACTTTCTAACCATCCCTTTTGCGCCACGATTCCCCTCATTGTCCAATAATGTAGTAGTGTAGTCGATCGCGCGGAATGAGGGCCACTTGTAGTCGTTGCAGTATGCCAGAACGGGTGCTATGCTCTGTCTGGCTTTAATCTCAGCCGATTGGAGAGGATAAAGAAATGCCCGATGAACCCATTCCAAGAATGTACGGAATAACCTGTCCAAATACCAAAAACGGAGTACATGTGCATCGTCTGGGTAAGGAAATCCTTGCGCCCTCCGCAACAGACGCGGACCTGCGCGCTGTGCTCGTCGCAAGATACCAGGGAATAAACCCGGATACATGCGATGAATGCAACGCAGGCATTCAGTTTTCATTGGATCAAGTGCGATTCGTGGATGATACAGAGGAGCCTCCCTATACGGAGGTAAGCCCTTCTTTGGATTAAGTGAAAGAGGTTGGTGAAGTTGCGAATCCTGATCGCCGGTGGCGGCACCGGAGGCCACATTATTCCAGCGCTGGCCGTGGCTCGCGAGCTCGCCGCCCACCACGCAGCCGAACTGCTCTTTGTCGGCACCGCGCGCGGTATGGAGTCCCGCCTGGTCCCCGAGGCTGGCTTCAATCTGAAACTCGTCGATGTCGGCCAGCTCAAAAACGTCTCCCTCGTCACGCGCCTGCGTACGCTGATGGACTTGCCTCGCAGCATCTTCGCATGCCGCAAGCTGATCCGCGAGTTCCAGCCCAACGTCGTCTTCGGCGTAGGCGGATACGCCTCAGGACCGGCGATGGCTGCGGCCCTGCAGCTCAAAATCCCCGCCATGGCCTTCGAGCCCAACGCCATGCCCGGCCTCGCCAATCGCTTGGTCGGAAAGCGTGTTCAGGCAGCAGCGGTGAACTTTGCCTCGGCCGCCAAATGGTTTCAGAACGCCGAGGTCACTGGCATCCCGGTTCGTCCGGAATTCTTCAAGCTCGCCCCGCCGCCCGCCTGTGCCTCGCCTCACCTGCTCGTCTTCGGCGGCTCGCAGGGGGCGCGGCTCTTCAATGTCAATCTGCCAAAAATCCTCAAGGATCTACTGCGTGCAGTGCCAGGACTCACCATTCTCCACCAGAGCGGCGCGCGCCATGCCGAGACAACCCAGGCCGCCTTTGCCGCCACCGGAGCCGACCCCGTTCGCTGGCAGGTCAGTGCTTTTCTTGGCGACATGCCGGTGCGTTTTTCCCGAGCCAATTTGGTGATGGCGCGAAGCGGTGCGTCGACGGTAGCTGAGCTTGCCGCCGCGGGAAAGCCGGCGCTGCTCGTGCCCTTTGCCGCCGCCGCCGACGACCACCAGCGCCGCAATGCCGAGGAGATGGTCAAGGCTGGTGCGGCGTTTCTGCTCGATGAGACCGAACTGGAGATTCCGGGCAAGCTGCTGGCCTCACTGGTTGACCTTTTAGCCTCGCCAGATCGGCTGGCTGCGATGGGCACGGCCGCCCGCACGCAGGCTCATCCCGACGCAGCCCAGCGCATCGCCAATCGGCTGGCAGAGTTGGCGGGGCAGTAATCTTCCTTGTCGCTGGAGAATCGGCGTGGGCAGGAGGCCACGCGACAGCCGGTCTGGAGACCGGCGCTACATTCAGCCAACAGAAAAGCCCGCCTGCCGGAGCAGACGGGCTTTTTGCTGAAGAACTTTCAGCTGTTCTTACCTGTGTCCGCCGCCACCGTGGCCACCGCCGCCGCCGTGGAAGCCGCCTCCGCCACCACCGTGGAAGCTCCCGCCCCCGCCACCACCTCTCGGAGCTGCGGAGGCATGTCCTCCGCTAAAGCCGCGTGCTCCACCGGCGGGTACTCCGCCCCGGAAGCCGGCGCCGTAGCCCGGACGCCCACCGTAGACTCCGCGTCCAGCGAAGCCGCCGCGATATCCGTATCCGCCTCTGAAACCGTAGCCGTGTCCCCAACCGCCCCAGCCGTGTCTCCAGCCCCATCCCCATCCGTACCAGGGGCCGACACCGATAAAGACGCCGCCATAGAACCAGTCGGGACCGTAGTAGCCGTAAGGGGCGCAGGCGTAGGGGTAGTAAGCGTAATAGCCCCACGGACAAACAGGAGGCGCGTAAACCTCAGGCGCGGGAGCCACCGCCGGACCGACGCCCACGTCGCCGCCGTATTGGTTGTCGTACTGCTGTTGGTTGTCGTACTGGTTGTCCTGGGCGATCGCCGTCGTTGTCAACGGGAGTGCCAGTAGAGTTGCAACGAGAACGAGCCGCATGGTGCGCATAAATCCCTCCTCGTGCCGCCCGACCGGCTTGCAATTCATCGGGATCCGAAAACGGATTGAATACTCGGCACTGCCGACCCTCGGGCTTTTGCCGCCCTCGGCCGGCCTCTGTTATCTCAGACAGCTATCCGGCAAATTAGTTGCGGTCGACAAGGGGAAGTTTTGTCACTCTGTAGCAAGGGCCGCTCTGCCGCTGAATTGTCCGGCAAAGCGGCCTTTCCGCCGAAAAATCGTCTTCCAAACTAGTTCGCCAGCACGGCCCGGTAGCGCACCTTGCTCTTTTTCACCTTGTCGATGGCCGCATTGGCCTGGGACATCGGGAAGGCCTCGGTCCTGGCTGCGACTCCGTGGCGCGCCGCTACATCGAGCATCTCCTTGAGCCGGTGGGGGCTTCCGGTCGGGTTGCCGCTGATGGAGCGGAGGCCGGAGATCAGCGGGAAGGCGTGAACGCTCACGGGCGACGGAGGAACTCCCACAAAGCACAAGGTGCCGGTGGGTCTCAATGTCTGCACGTAGACGCCCCAGTCCTGATCGGCGTTGATGGTGCTCAAGACAAAGTCCATCGTGCCGGCGGCTTCCTTCATGGCCTTGGATTCACGGGTGTTCACGAAGTGGTGCGCTCCCAGCTCGTGTGCCTCCTCTTCCTTCGCGGTCGAGGTGGAGAAAGCCGTGACCTCCGCGCCGAAGACCCTGGCAAACTGGATTGCCAGGTGGCCGAGGCCGCCGATGCCGACGATGCCGACACGCGAAGACGGGTTCACTCCATGGGTCCTCATCGGGTTGTAGACCGTGATGCCGCCGCAAAAGAGCGGAGCAGTTTGCTCGCTGGCGAGGGCCTCGGGAATCGGAATCACAAAACGTGCATTGGCGCGAACCCGGTCGGCGTAGCCGCCGTGGCGATGGACGCACGTCCCCTCGGCGGCCGGGCAGAGGTTCTCCATACCCTGGGTGCACCACTCGCAGATCCCACAGGAGTTCGATTGCCAGCCCAGGCCAACGCGCTGGCCCACCTCCAGGGACCGGACCTCGCTTCCAATGGCGGTCACCTTGCCCACCACCTCATGGCCTGGAATGAATGGATACTGGCTGATTCCCCAGTCGTTTGCGATCAGATGAAGGTCGCTGTGACAGACTCCGCAGTGGGAGATGGCGATCTCCACCTCCTCGAGTCCTAATTCCCCCGGGTCGTACTTGAAAGGCAACAGTTCAGCCCCTGCCGCATGCGCTGCAAGTCCTTGAATAACGCTCATGATAAGTCCCGAATCCTCGCTGAAGTGGATCGATCAGGACGGGTTGATCGCGAAGGATCCGTCCTGGAATGTTGGGTTGAAACTCTCCCCCGCCTCACCTAGTCTAAACCGCCGCCAGGTTCTATGCGCAGGTTGAGCACCTGAAAACCGGTCAGCACTCCGCCGGCGGGAGCATCGGCTTCCAACTCGGCCGACTCCCCGTTGAGGCTCGCATCCTGGGCAGCGCGCAGCGGCTCCAGCGCGTTTGCCATTGAAAGCGGGAGACTTGAGAGGGTCTGGCCCTCCATGCCCGCCTGGGTTTCGGGCACCAGCAAGCTGATATAGATGCGGTCGGCCGGGTGGCGTTGCCGCGCCTCGGCCAGTGCCGTATCGAGGTCCGGTGCGTGACTCTGCTGCTTTGGCTGGTCCAGAGTCCGGTCGAGCGTCCCGGCATCCGAGACGAGGAGCCTCAGGGTCCCCGCTTCCAGCCGTGAGGGGAGCTTCACGGCAATGCGAAGGTTGCGCTCCGGTTGCCGCCACGGTCTGAGAGTCGCCTCAACGAGCACGGTATCGCCGGCGTGAACGATGCTGCTCGAAGCCAGCCGGGCCATCTCCAACTCAACGCCGACCCGCCGCGGAATCGCCTCCACGTCGATGTCGACCGAACGCACAGCGCCGCGGCGGCTTCCGTTCGAGTAGATGCGAGCAAACTGTTCCCCGGCCATCAGCGCTGTGACCATGGGCGCGGGCAGCGAATCGCCGGCCGGGGCCCACAGGTCGAGAGGCGAGGGCGAGTAGCCTACGAGATTGACGGTGCCCGTAAGGTGGTAGCTGGTCTCTGCCGTGTTGCTGTTGGACTCGAGCAGAGATTCAAACAAGGCGACCAGCACGGCCTGCGGAGTGATTGCGGGCAGATCGACCACCTCGACGTTGAGCTTGCGATCGTTGGCCGGCGAAGCAGGCTCGACGCCGGTCCCGGTTTGGGCCTCATGGACACGGATATGCACCGGAATCATGCGGGCCTGAGCCCCGAAGACGCCGCGAATGGCGGCATCGCGGTCCTCGCTGAAGGCTCCGATGGTTGCGCCGGTGTTGATGATTTTGAAAGCGTTGAGGGGCGAAGCCAACGTGGCGACGACCTCGGCCGTGGTCATCGGCAGCGAGACCGGGCCAGCCTGCAGAATAGGGTGACCGCAGGCCAGAAGCTGCTTGGGATCGACGTACGTTACCGTGCAGGTGGCCGCGATCTCAACGTCACCGCGCACCAACTCCGCGCTCACCGCCGAGCCCGGAATCACGCTGGCAATCGCCTCGGCGGAGAGGGTCGTCTTGGCGTCGGATTCGGAAGTGCCGCTCATGCCGCCGGCTGCGACCATCTCCAGGCCGGTCCCTGCCATCTTCTGCTGCCAAAGCCGGACTGCCTCCGGATGGAAGCCGCTCATCACCAGAGGAGTCTCCATGGCCTGCATAGTCCCGGTGGAGGGGCTTTGCGAGAGCGGCCCGGTTGTGCGGCCGATCTCGGCTACCTGAGTGGTTTCCGCTGGCAGATCTCTGACCTCGAGCATCTGTTCGATCGGCGTGATGCCGGCGATTGGGTCCTTGCTGAACTGCCCGATGCGGTAGGAGAGTGAGCCGAGCAGCCTGTTGCCAATGTAAACCGGGCTGCCGCTCATGCCGGCTACCACGCCCGTGTATTCGGGCTTCGCGCCATGTAACTGGGCCAGAATCATATCGTGGCCGGGTCCGCGGGCTCCGCGCAGCACGCCAAGAATCTCCACCTGCATCGGCTCGGGCTGGCTGCCGGTGAAGACTGTCCAGGCCGTTCCGATCAGGCCGCGATGCACTTCGCTCAACGGAAAGAATCCACCGCCCTTCGGAGGTCCAACCGAGGCTTGAGATATGTCAAGCGGGGGCTGCGCAGGCGCGAGCACGGAAACCATCGCCGCGCTCATGGCCAGCGCAGCGAGATAAGAAGGGAATTTGGTCAGGCGAATCTCCACATTAATTAGACTACAACCTGCCTCGATGGATTCTGCCCGTTCCGAGCGCCTCAAAGCCATTACAGAGGTGTGCAAACGACGCACCGTGGGAACGGCGCCCGGGATGGGAAGACGTTACCTTGATCTTCGTTTGGGCTTGGCAGCCGATGGCCAGTTGCTTTGCGTGCGTGTGTAGTTTGCCCCCGATTCCATCGGCATCGCCGCCTGCTTCTCTCCTGGATAGAGAACCGTGACTCCAGGGTTTCGCAGGCTCTCCCCGGCGAGGAACTCCCCGAAGATCTCGTCGTGGGCTTTGAGGTACCGGCGCAGCTCGTCACGGATGACTCCGCCGCTTCCTGTCGACCCATAGCCGTGGATGACCTCGACCCGCCCACGATAGCCGCTGCGCACGCAGGAGTTGTAGAAGCGCACAAACTCGCGGATCGCCTGGGCAACCGTACAGTTGTGCAGATCGATGGACCGGTTCTCACTCATCGCTTTGATTCACTTTACCGGATCAGCCGCAGCATCGCCGCCAGGCCTGCTCGATATAACTGTCGGTCATGCCGGCGATGTAGTCTGCGACGGTGCGGGCGAGACCCTGGTCTTCGATCTGCGCCCGGTGATCCTCAGGAAGCAGCGCGGGGTCGGCGATGAGCGCGGCAAACAGACCTTGGACGACCTCGGTGGCGTGGGCATGCGCCTCCTCGATGCCGGGGGAGTTGTAAAGGTTGGCATAGAGGAACTCTTTGGCTCGGGCGCGCGCGGTTTCCATCTCAGGGCTCAGGGCCGCAAGCCGCCGGGGTGCGCTGCGAATATCTTCTAGAGTTGCCGCGCCCAGACCGGCCACCTCACGGCTGGTCTCCTGCATCAGATCGGTGACCAGCGCATTGAGGATGCGCTTGAGGGTTTCATAGATGGCGAGTTTAGCTGGCGCGACGGGGTAGTCCTGAAGCACGGCGTCGTGGAAGCTGCGGAAGAGCACTACGCCACCGCGCACTTGTTCGAGCGAAAGAATGCCCGAGTCGAGACCGTCGTCGAGGTCTGCCGTAGTGTAGGCGATTTCGTCGGCCAGATCGATTAGTTGGGCTTCAAGGGGAGGGAGGCGATCGAGGAAGTACTCGGCCAGCTCAGGATGCGTCGCGGCGGAGTAGTTGTGGGAGTGCTTGACGATGCCTTCGCGCACTCCGAGGGTCAGGTTCAGGCCGCGAAAAGAGGCGTAGCGCTCTTCAAACCAGCTCACAATGCGCAGAGCGTGCAGATTGTGGTCGAAGCCCAAGCCGAAGCCGCGCAGGCACTGGTCGAGGGCCTTTTCGCCGGCGTGGCCAAAGGGTGGGTGACCGATGTCATGCGCCAGCGCCAGCGCCTCGGCCAGTTCCTCGTTCAGATCGAGCGTTCGTGCCAGGGTTCGAGCGATTTGGGTTACTTCCAAGGTGTGAGTCAGGCGGCTGCGAAAGTGATCGGAGGGGGCGTCGCCGGGAAGACGGGCGAATACCTGCGTCTTGCCTGCCAGCCGCCGAAAGGCTCGGGCATGCAGTATCCGCGCGCCATCGCGGGCAAAGGGCGAGCGATAGGGATGAGGCGGCTCGGGGTGGGCGCGGCGAGCGAGGTCACCGTCGGCGCGAACGGCAATTCCTGCGAGCGACGCGAAGGGAGGCTTTAGGTCCGGTCCGGTCATTGCTCACACTTTACGATGCATGGCTTGGGAGCCACAAACGGAGCGCTGCTTTCAAGAGCCGACAACCCTCGATGCAAGGCGAAGGCTTTGCTCCTCGCCGCGATGGGAAGCGAATCCTCGCTCAAATCGGCTCGGCGATCGGTTCCTCAGCGGGAGCTTCGTTGAAGAATGCCTCTTCAACCGGAGCCTCGGTGATGACAGCCTTCTTTTTGGGAGCCTTCTTGACGACAGGCTTTTCGACAGCGGGTTTTTGGGCGACAGCCTTTTTCTTGGGAGCTTTCTTGACGACCGCCTTCTTCGCTGGAGCCTTCTTGGCGGCCGCTTTGTTGCTGGGAGTTTTTGGGGCCGTCTTCTTCTTCGCTGCCACTTTGTTTGCCGCGACGTTTCCCGCGGCTTCGGCGATTGTCCGCCCTACGGCGTCCTCGATTGCCTTTTTGCCGACGCCTTTGGCTACAGCTTTTCTGACGGCAGTCTCGATCTTCTTGACTGCTTTCCCGTGCTTGCGTTCTTCGTTCGTCATGCTGTGATCCCTCGCTAGACGTTCTTTTTCTGTAAGACGGAATTCTACACCGCGACTCCGTGATTTCGCCGCAAGTTCTGCTTGCCCAGCTTACAAGTTCTCAGATGATTCCTTCGAGGTTTCGAGAGATCTGCCAGCGATGTGATCCACCTCACCAAGCCACGGCCTTCCCTGCAAGAGAAACGACTGCCCTTTCATGGGAACAGCCCCGTCGTATCGAGTGACCGATAGCTGCCGCGCTCTACTCCGGCTTGGTCTGCCCAGTCGCGTTCTCTTGTTTGGCCAGTCTAAAGCGGGCAGTGTCCAGCTTCTTCTGCACCTTGTTTACCTCAGCCTGCTCCACGTCGGCGGGCGCGGACCTGGCAAACTGCGTCAGAGACAGTTGCCACTGCGCGGCGGCGAGACGAATGCGGCCCGTCTTCTCGTAGAGGTCGCCCAGGTGATCGTGGACGGTGGGATCGGACTGGTCGCGCTCGACTGCCTGGCGCAGATTCTCCTCGGCCAGTTCATAATCGCCCATCTTGTAGTAGACCCAGCCGAGCGAGTCAAGGTAGGCGCCATTCATCGGCTCCTCTTTCACGGCCTTGCGAATCATCTCCAGGGCCTCTGGCAGGCGAATGCCCTTGTCGGCCAGCATGTAGCCCAGGTAGTTGAGAGTCATCGCGCTATCCGGCTCCAGATCCAGCGCCTGGCGGAAGTACTGCTCGGCGGGCTCGTAGTGCTTCTGGCGCTCGGCAAGCTCGCCTTTAAGGAAGAAGAGGTAGGTGCGGTCCTCCTTTTTGATTGTCAGCGGATCGGCCTTGCTGAAGGCATCCTCGGCCTCTTTCCAGCGGCGGGCGCGGACGCACATCTGCCCTAGCGCCAGCCAAATCTGGCGGTCGTCGGGAGTGTTGGCGAGCAGTCCCTTGGCCAGCGCCAGGCCCTCATCGGTCTTGGCCAGATCGCCCAGTTCGCTGGCCAGCATCAGCTTCAGGTCACGATTCTTCGGGTCGGCCTCAACCGCTTTGCGCGCAATCTCGACGGCCTTGTCGTACTGCTTGGCGTCACGATAGGTATCGACCTGATACTGGTAGCCGCGTACGGCCGTGTCGCCGCCCATATCGATCATCTTCTGGTAGGCCGCGATGGCTTCGGGGGTTTTGTTCTGCTCGTGATAGACCGTCCCCAGCCGTTCCAGAAAGATGCCGCGGTTGCTCTTTTCATCGGAGGTATAGGCGCCGTTGGCGTGTGAAGTCAGGTCCACCATCTTCTCGTAGACCTGCGCTGACTCGTCGAAGTGTCCCAGCACGTCGAGGAGCAGACCTTCGTTGTAGCCCGCGTCGAGGTCATCGGGGGACAACTTGCGCGCCTTGCGGATGGTCGCAAGCGCATCCTCGTACTTACCCTGCCGGCGCTGGATATCTCCAATGTGAACGAGCGCTCCGGCGTTCTCAGGATCGGCATCTGCCAGATCTTTGTACTGCTTGAGCGCCTCATCGAGCTGGTCGTCGTTGAGCAGGGCCTGGGCAAGCGCATCGCGAGCGTCGGTGTCTTCCGGGTCCATGTCGACGGCGCGTTGAAAGGCCGCGATCGCGTCCTTGGGCCTCTTCAACTGCTGATAGGCCGCGCCCAGTGCATCCTCCATCTTGGTGGACCGGTCGTCGACCGGAACGGCCTCGATGACTTTGGCCTCATGCTCGATGTCGCCGCTCTCGGCATAGAGGCGCGCCAGATTGAGCACCACGTCTTCGGAGTCGGGATCGAGCCCCTGCGCGATCTTGAACTGCTCCTCGGCTTTGGGGGCCAGGTGTTTGACGGTGTAAAGCTGGCCGAGGACCATGCGGTCCTCGACGCTGTTGGGATCGAGAGCGACGATCTTCTCGAACTCGCCGATCGCCTTGTCGAGCGCCTCGTTGGGATGAGCGGTTGAGAGGGACGGACCTTGACCGTCACTGAGCTGACGCAGGTAGATCTTGCCGAGCAGCCGGCGCGCATCTATATCGTTCGGGGTGTTATTGAGCAACGCACGCGCCGTGCTCTCGGCCTCACGCGAGCGGCCGGCGCGGAAGTAGAGATCGGCCAGCGAATTGCTCAGCTGCGGCGAAGCGGGATCGGCGTTGATCGCCAACTTGTACTCTTCGATGGCCCGGGTCACCATCTCCGGCCGACCCTGCGAGACGGCCTCTTCCTCGTAGGTATTGGCCAGCGCAAGGTGATAGTAGGCCTGGGCGCGATCCGGCGCCTGGGGGGCAGACTTCCCGGGCTCAGTTGGGGCGACTGGCGCAATCTGGATCGGGCTGGCCAGGGGAGCTCCAGACGGGGCCGGGGTGGCCTGCGCGGGCGAGGCAGGTTTGTCCTGGGCGCTGAGGAGCGTCGCGGGAGGCAGCAATGCGGCTGCAGCGGCGAAGAGAAACCAAACGGGCAGCAAACTAGGTCTTTTTATCATCATCCTGCGGAGTCCATGCATCATCAACCGGTCCGGCGAGGCGAGACGCTGCCGTGCTGACGGGTGAAGAGCAGTTCAGGCAGCTGTTAAAGGCAACTCTGCCTACTGTACAGACGATTTTAACCGTTATTTGGCTTTAACATCTCTTCGCGAGGCAGGATTTTGCGCCAAGTAACCAGAATCCGGCGTGCAGGCGGATGAAAAACCGTGGAACCCCATAGGAATGAAAGGGGGGCGGGTTCGAGAGCTTTTTTGAGGTTCGATCACGGAATACCGAGAATCTTGTGAGTTTGCAGACTTAATCGCCAGTGCGGGTGGTCGAGGCAGTAGCGCAGCGCAAGCCGGGTGTTGGCCTCGCGCTCCGGGCCGTCCATCGGCTGCAGGAAAAAATGCCGGAAGGAGAGCCTCTCGAAGTCGGCCGGGTCCGCCCCGGCCTGCGGATAGACCAGCTTTAGCTCGTCTCCACTGCGCTGGCGCAATTCCGCCCCGGCTTTCGGACTGACGCAGAGCCAGTCAACGCCCTTCGGCGGCGCAATCGTTCCGTTGGTCTCGACGGCGATCTCAAAGTCGCGAGCTTTCAGCGCTGCAACGAGGCTCTCGTCGAGTTGCAGCAACGGCTCGCCGCCCGTGCAGACCACGAAGCGCCGGCCAGCGGTGGCGCCAGCGGGCCACTTTTCCGCGATTGCCGCGGCCAGTTCGCCGGCGCTCTTGAAGCGTCCGCCGCCTGTCCCGGCTGTGCCGACAAACTCGGTGTCGCAAAACCGGCAGACTGCCGTGGCCCGGTCGCTCTCGCGGCCAGACCAGAGATTGCAGCCTGCAAAACGGCAGAAGACTGCCGCGCGGCCGGCGTTCGCCCCCTCGCCCTGGAGGGTATAAAAGATCTCCTTGACGGCGTAGTTCATGAGAACCAGCTTTCAGCTGTTGGCTCTTAGCTTTTAGCACATCGTGGATGGGTTGGAGCTGTCAGCTTCGCGTGAGCAAGCTGAAAGCTAAAAGCTAAGAGCTGGGTTTTTCGTACGCCAGCGGGTCTTCGATCCCATTCTCGCGGAAGCCTTTCCGCCGCAGCAGGCACGAGTCGCACTCTCCGCATGGCTCGCCCTTGGGCGAAGGATCGTAGCAACTGCTCGTCAGCCCGTAGTCCACGCCCAACTCGATTCCCTTGCAAATGATCTGCGCCTTGGTCAACGCGATCAGCGGCGTGTGAATCTTAAGCGACTGGCGGCCTTCGACCCCGGCCTTGGTCGCGAGATTGGCCATCCGCTCGAAGGCCTCGATGAACTCCGGCCGGCAGTCGGGATAGCCGGAGTAGTCGAGCGCATTGACGCCGATGAAGATGTCACTCGAACCCAGCACCTCGGCCCAGGCGAGCGCAAATGCGAGAAAGATGGTATTGCGCGCTGGAACATAAGTGATCGGAATGCCATGGCTCATTTGGTCGGCATCGCGGCCCTTGGGAACGTCGAAGTCGCCCGTCAACGCAGAGCCGCCGAAGACCCGGAGATCGATCTGCGCAATGCGATGCGCGGCGACACCGATGGATGCGGCGACCCTTTTCGCGGCTTCGAGTTCGACGATGTGCCGTTGGCCGTAGCTGAAGGAAAGCGCGTAGAGCTCATAGCCCTGCTCGCGGGCAATCGCCAGCGTAGTGGCTGAGTCCAGTCCTCCGCTCAACAGCACCACTGCGTGTTTTGGTTGGATCCCCATCGTTTGGTCTACGCGCATCTACTTCAAATCCCCGCCCTTGCCGATATCGATGGCGGCGGGCAGGGGATTGCTCTCGTCGATCGAAGCCTCGTGGCACTGCTCGAGAACGCCCTTGGCTGCGAGGATGAATTCTATCGCGTCGCGTCCAGCGCCCTCGCCGCCCCGGTTGGGAGTCACGTAATGCGCCTCGGCCTTCACCTGTGCCCTGGCATTGGCCACGGCCACTGCAAGTCCGCACTGACGCATCACCGGCAGGTCGATCACGTCGTCCCCAACGTAGGCGATCTCGTCGAGGGTGATGCCTTCCTTTGCCATGATCTCGCGCACGGCTTGCATCTTGAATGCCTGGCCCTGGTAGACGAATTCCAGCTTCAGGTCGCGCGCGCGTAACGCCACGGTCTCTGAGATGCGCTTGGTGATGACGCCGAGCTTCATGCCGCCGAGGCGCGCCAGCGTTACGCCCGCGCCGTCGTGGGCGCTGTAGCCCTTGGCCTCGATCATCTTGCTGGTCACTGTGCCGTCCGGTGAGACCACCGGAGCTGGAATGATCCAGATCTTACCGTCGGTCAAAACGCCATCTACGTCGAAGAGAATTACCTTGATGCGCCGCGCGCGATCTTGTGCGGAGAGGGTCATATCTTTAGATTTTACAGATTGTGGCGCCTAAATTCCGAACTGCTGGGAAATCGGCCGCTCATCGTGTTCCTGGAGGCGCCATCTCGCGCGAAACGGGGTTCACATTGCAGATAATTACCTCGGCTTGGTTCACAATGGAAGGAATCGGAAGCATGGCCAACCGGCCACTCTTCACCGAAGAGAGCCTGCACCCACCCCCCTATTTTTATTTTCAAAACCTCGCAGTTAATTTTTTGTGCAACACCGCAAAATGGCGGGCGGTTCAGTTGAGCGTTGAAGCAGGCGCGCTGGGAGCGGCTGCGGTGGCCTCTTTCACAAGCACAACAAAGCGCGGGAAGGCGAAGCTGCCTTGCGCGTCGTCGATCACGTTGAGCTGGCAGAGATACTGTCCTGGCTTCAGTCCGCTCAGGGGCACATCGAGCTCGATGGCCACCGCATCGCGGCCTTCGACATTGATCGCTTTTGCCTGTACAAGCGGCGTCTCGTAGACCTTAGCGGAGCCCTGAATCAGTTCGAGGCTGCTGAGCAGATTGATGCCCGGCTTGCTTCCCTTGGGCTGATTCTCGGCCGCTTTTTCGCGAGCGGGCGCATAGATCTCGTAGAGCAGATAGAGATGCTGATCCTGGCGGAAGACGTGGCTGATGTTGGGCACATACTCTTCGCCGCCGCGAATCAGAGGGCTGGCTTTCTTGCTTGGCTGGCGCATCGACGCCAGGACAATCGAGCTCATCTTGAGCGGCGCCTTCTTCATTTCCGGCAGGACAATGTCGGCCTCAAACGAGCCCATACGACCGGTCTGATTTTCGCGCACGACGAATTTAAGGTGATACTTTCCCGGCGGAAGATTGAAGCTGGTGGTGTATTGAATGTTCCGCTGGCGCGCCTGAAGCGATGGATCAAGATTGAGCTTCACCGTCTCGCGAGCCTGGCCAATGGGCCGCTTGGCCTCGTCGATTACTGTGCCAATGATATCCAATGTGGCTTTGTCCTTATCGCCGCCTTTGACAAATGGAACCTGCGATCCCGGCACAATCAGCGAAACCGGCACGAAGAAACGGTTCTCGTCGAGGCGGAAATACATAGCATCGAGATAGACCGCCATGTCGGTTGCGGGTAAGTCGCTGGCTAACTGATCCTGAAGTTCCTGTTCGCGGTCTTCTTTGCCGGAGTGCTTGAAGTCGGCCGGCGCATAGTAGCCGGGCCGGTATTCGAGCTTGATTCCGGGCCGGTTGATTTTGATGGTCAGCTTGCGATAGCGTCCGTCGCGCGCGGGATTGGAGCTATGAAAGCCAATCGCATAGTAAGCCAAGGTGTCGCGCTGTACGCGCTCGAATGCTGGAGCAAAGTCGTTGGAGTCGAAAAAGGCCTTGCCGCCTGTATCGGAACTGAGTGTGGCCATGACCTCTTGCGTCGCAAAGTTGGCGTTCATGTTATTCGCCAACGCGCCGCCGTTGAATGCGCCGGTGCCGCGCAGGCTGCCGGTCGACGCGTCTCCGAGGGGCGAGATGGCCTGCAAGCCGCGCGTGTCCACGCTGTAGATGGCCAGGTTAGCGCGCACTGCCGCATTAATTGCGGATCTCAGAGAGGCCTGGTTCTCAATGCCATCGCGCGAGATGCCGCCGGAGAAGTAAAGCAGCGATTTTTTCTCCGAGATGCGTTCGAGCGACTTAGAAACTGCTCTGAGCGCGAATAACTCGCGGTCGGTATTGAGGTCGTTGTATTCGCTCTCGTCGGGCGTATATCCGGTGGTGTCTTCCACTTGATTGGAATTGGAGTTTGCGCCCTGCTCAAAGCCTTGACCCTCGGTGCCGTTATAGATGCCGACTTCATGTATGAGTGCGTTCTTGTCAGCCGTGAAGTCCTGGTCAACCTTGAGGGTATCGCCGAGCGAGACCAGCGCCACCAGATCGGCGGGTTGCATCTTTGTGCGTAGAAACTCCTGCGCAGCCTGGACGCTGCGGTCAAGATCTTCAGGCTGCATGGAAGTCAGGTCGAAGAACATCACAATCAAGCGATGGTTGCGCAGCTCCTCAGGCCGCGCGACGACGACGGCCTTGCTCCCGCTGCTGCCCGCCGCAAGCCCGCTGACAGTGGCCTCGTTGAGCGGCGATGCCATTTCGACGCTTTGAAAATCGAAGGTCGCGATCTGCTGCGGCTTCCCGTTTTCGTAGACGGTGAAGTCACTTTGCTTGAGCCCGTGTACGAATTCGCCGGTTTTTGCGTCGCGCGCCACGACGTTGGTCAGCACCAGCTCGGCATTTGTCTTCAGCGTGAATCCGTTTTGCGGCGTGACAGTGACCTGAGGTTGATTTGAGCTTTGCGCAGACGATGGCGGCGCATCTGCGCATAGTAGCGCCAGCACCGCAAGCCCTGATCCGATCCTCTGCGTCAAAGCTGTCATGAACGGCCTCATAACTCCAGATAATTCCAGTAACTCGCGACTAACTTTACCGTCTGCCTAGAATCTGAATCTGCCCGTAAATTGAAATGCGCGCATCGAACCAGCCGAAGTTACCTGTCCGAAGGCCGGCGATGCCGCGTTGGTATCCACGCCCGAGTACTGCACTGTGTTGAAGACATTGCTGGCCGTCGCACGAAACTCCATGCTGCGCGTATCGCCCAATTGCATGGTCTTTGAGAGTGACATGTTGTTCTGGATCGTTCCCGGTCCCGCAATCGAGTTGCGCGAGGCTGTGCCAAACCCGCTGGCTGGTGGATTGGGGTTGAATGCCGCCGTGTTGAACCACTCTTTCAGCGATCCGCCACCGGCAGTTAACGAGGCTCCCAATACGCGATCAGGACGCAGCGTGCCGGCAGTGCCTCGGGCGACGTCAATGGCTTGCGCCTGATAGCTCGGACTGAGTGGCGTTCCCGTTGCAAAGGTAAAGCTGCCGGAAACGGAAAACCCCTCGAGGATATGCGACCCGACGCCGCTGGTAACCCAGAACTTATCCTTTCCGAAGGGTAACTCGTAGAGATAAGTTCCGCTGACTTTGTGTCGCACGTCGAAGCTTGAGTTACCTTCCTCGGCGGCGAGGTCTTGCCAGTTTTGCGCGACCACCGTCGAGGTTCCTCCCACCGAGCCGGCGTCGTCGATCGAGTGCGAATATTGATAATTCGCGCCCAACGCGACTCCGCTACTGAGCCGCTTGTTTACCCGCAGAGTTCCGGCGTTGAAGCGTGAGAACGCGCCCGACTGCTCGTAGTTAAAGATCAGATTGGAAGGATCGGTGCCTGGGCTGCTCGCGGACGAGCGTGGCGCGCTGGTGATGTCCAGATCGCTGCCCCGCGAGCCGCTATAGCCTGCATTCATCACGACGCCCCAGAGTAGTGTCTTCTGCACATCGATATTCCACGCCTGCACATACGGCAAGTGATAATGCGGATCGAGCGCATAGTTGCCGGGTTTTGCTGTCGTGGCTGGAGCGCAGAACCCGGCCGCCAATGTGAGGGTGATGCAGGCTGATCCGGCCTCGTTGGTTTGCTCGTTAATTAACGATGGCTGATTAACCATTGGCTGACGGGCCATCGTCGAAGCAAAGGTGGCATACTGGCTGACCGTGTAGTTGATTCCATAACCGGCTCGCAGAACAGTTTGCTTGGGCAGCCGCAACGCCAGCCCAAAGCGCGGCGCAAAGGCCGTGCGGAATGGATGGACCAGTGAGTCCGGCAGGTTGCCGTTGTAACTCCCCGTGCCGCCGGCCTGGACCTCGTCAGTAACTCCAAACTGTGTCGGATAACTCGCATTCGCCACGGGGTTCGTATCCACAAAGGCCAGGCGCCCGAACTTCTCCGTGTAGGGCGCGAAGAATTCATAGCGCAGGCCGTAGTTCACAGTGAGGTTGGATCGCGCGCGCCAATCATCCTGGGCGTAGGCATCCATCACGTTGTCGCGCAGGTAGCTTTTGCCAGCGGTTGCGTCGATGGTGGTTTCTTGCGGAAGCCCCAGCAGAAAATCCGCCAATGGCGAGCCGGTGAAGACGCCACTGAAAAGGAAGGTTCCCGTCGCATTCGAGCCGCCGAGAAAGTCACGATGGACGCGCCGATAGTCGCCGCCGAAGCGCAGATTGTGCTTGCCGTGAATCCAGCTTAAAGTCTCTGAGGCCGAGATAGTCTGCGACAGAGTGAAGCTCGGCTGCTGCTCGTTGAGACCCTGAATGTTGCCGAGGACGATGTCGGGCACGCCGTAATCGAGAGGCGTGCTGTTGATCCCGCCGATGCCCAGACTATTGGCTATGTCTGAGACATTCGTAAAGGAGTTAGTCACCTGGCTCGCGCTGCGATTCCAGTTGGCGTTGAAGATGCTGGTAACTTTGTGGTAACCCACCGTGTAACCGGCTTGCAGGGAGTTAGAGTGCGACGAAGACTTGCCTCCTAACTGCGGAAAGATGTTGACATTGTCTGAGGCTGTGTCGCTCCAGTTGTAGTTGAGGTTGATGCTCTGGCGGAGACCCTGGTTCTGCTGGGTTCGCCGGCCACCACCGCCTCCGCGGCCGCCGAGACCCGCCAGCGAGGCATTCTTACCCAGAGCGCGCATGTAGCGCACGCCAGCCTGCGTCGAGTTAGTCTGCGCGGTGGTCAGCAGATGATAGTTCTGCGTGTAACCGGGCAGATTAGGCAGAGGAAAGAATTGGAGCAGATTGGTAGCCGCCGCGACGGGAGTAACTGGCGCGGGGAGACCGGGAATGTCTCCTGCTCGCTCGTCGACCGTCCCAAACGCCGGGTTGCCATCCGTCGGCACCGTTGCGTATTCATCCAGGGGACTGGAACTGCGCGTGCCAGAGAGAGTCAGGAAGACGGTATCCTTTCCGCTGGGCTTGGTGAAGTGCGGCAGGTAAGGCGCGCTCATGAAGGTGAGGCCGAAGCGGTTAGTGCCCGAGGCGGGCTGCTGTTGTGGCTGGCCGCGGAGCGAGAAGGGTTCAGCGTCGAGTGCTGAATTGCTGCCGATCCAAAAGACGGCGCCGTGCGGCTGGCCGGGGTTGAAGCCGCGGAAGTTGCCGCGCCCGCGTCCGCCGCCGCCAAAACCGCCAGGGCCACCAAATCCACCTGGACCGCCGAATCCGCCTCCGCCACCGAATAGACCGCCTCCGCCGCCCAGACCGCCGCCAAAGTTGCCGCCGCCTTCACCGAGTTGGCCGCCGGGCAGCGCACCCTGAGCACGCAGTGATTCGACGGCATCGCGGATGCGGTCCATGTCGATGCCGGCCAGCGGACTCACCGCTCCCGCCTGGCCGCTGATCGCGACGGAGTCGCTTCCAAAGTCGGAGTTGCCGGCAATCGAGGGCAGGGCGGCGCCTGCTGTGCCTGTGTTTTCGTTCTGGGACTGGGTGTCGCCTGCCAGCGCGCTCATAAGGTTCAGGCTTTGCGCGCCGCTAGCCGCCAGTTGACGAATGGCCTCGGCCGCAGGGGAAGCAGAAGCGCCTTGCTCGTCCCGTTGTGCTTGCTGGGCCGCTCGCGAGGCCAGCTGAAGATCGAAGTTGATCGTCTGGTCATGGCTGGTTGCATTGAGCACAGCCTCCTGAGCACCGGGCGCGAAGGCTGCGAACTGCGTGCGGACAACGTAGCGGCCATTTTGCGGCAGATTCAACCGCCAGGCGCCGGTGATGTCCGTGGTGGTTTGGAGGCGCTTGCCCGTCAGCGTGTTTTGGGCGGTCACTGTGACGCCGGGCAGGGGAATGTTGCCGCTCTTGACGATTCCATGAAGTTTGCCGCCGGCTACCGTCGGGGTCTGTGCCGCGGGCGGGCTGACGGGCGGGGGTTGATCAACAGTTTGGACCGAAAAGGGGGCGGGCGATTGAGCCGGGAGGAGAAGACCGCCGGCCAAGAGGACTTCCGCCACAACTACCCATCGCATGATGCTTTGCCGCACTGTCCTGCTCCGCCATTTTATGTACGCACTCATTCAGACGACCGAGCGTCCGCGAAGGTTTACGGTTCTTGCCTTTTTCACCGGGCTCTCCAGACAGCGACAGGCGCGGCATGGATGCAAGAGATGCCGCGCAAACCCTCTTGCATTTTCTCTCTTCCCATGTTAACTCTTAGGTCAATAGCTCCCGATTGCAACCCGGCATGAATTGCAAAAGGGCAATCGAAGAGGACTTGGCTCGTGATCAAGATCGGCACCGCTATTCGGACCCACCGGCTGCAAAAGGGACTTTCCCAAGGCGACATCGAAAAGAAGACCGGCCTGCTGCGCTGCTATCTCTCGCGCGTTGAAAATGGCCACACGGTTCCATCGCTCGACACGTTGTCGAAGATTGCGCGTGCGCTCGATTTGCCGATCACGCAGTTTTTTGCCGATGAGTCTGGGAGCCGCCATGCCAATCTGCAGAAGCTGACGGACGAGGAGCTGCGGTTCCTTACGCAGATCCGCCGCTATTCCGTGAATCTAAACGACAGCGACCGCAAGCTCCTGCTGGCGATGGTGAAGAAGTTCGCCACCACGGGGGCGCGGTAGCAGCGCGCTTCTAACGGGCAAGCGTCGATAGATAGAAACCGAAGAGAATCAGGATTCCCACCACCATCCCGGCCGCCAGACGCCGCCGGATCAGAAATAGATCACGCGGCGAACCAGGCCGCGGCACCATCGGAGCCGCAAAGAGCAAGCCGCAGAGCACTCCACCCAGGTGCGCCGAGTTGTCGATGCTGACACCCGTATGCGCCACCACGACGTTGAGGCTGATGACGATTCCGATTGCCAGGTTGATGCCTGCGAAGTACATGACCGATCTGCGCAGCTTGTTCAGCTCGACTTTTGGAACCGGCAGCTGGTGAGATCCAAGCAGTAGAATCAGCGCTCCGGCGATGCCGAAGACGGCTCCTGAAGCGCCTGCGCCGGATGGAAATGAAGACAAGCTGTGAGTCGTTGTCCAATCCGGGTACCATTTCCACCAGTTGTACAGGGTCGACAGCAGGTTGCCCGCAGCGCCAGTCAGAATGTAAACCGCGAGGACGCCTGCCGAGCCCATCAGTGGCTCGGCTAACAGCCCAAGATTCCACAGGCACCACATGTTGGTGGCCAGGTGAATCCAGCCCACATGCACAAACATGGCTGTGACGATGCGCGACCATTCGCCATAGACCAAGACAGAGCCAGCGTTGTCGCCTCCCCAAAACTTCAATTGCTCGGTAGTGGGACCCCAGATGCTGACTCCTCGCACCGTCATCGCCAGAAAAACCAGACAGTTGATGCCCAACAGCAAGTAGGTCGCGGGTGCGTAGGACCACCAGGGGCGGGGCTTTGGTTCCAACTCCGGCGGCGTGCGACCGCTGTCCGGGGAGAGCAGCTCCGCATCGGGGCCGATCTCTTCGCGGACGGGTCTGTCATCGCCAAACGGTGAATTGTAGGGAGAAGACCCCATATCTAAACTCTAATGCATTTCCGATCTCTGTGCGGGTGCGGCAATTCAAGGGCAGCAGTCATCGCTGCACCACCATGTGATGTCGGTCACTCTTCCGGCCCTACGATGTAGTCTGGTGTTTGGACTTCGCCGGCCCGGCTCAGTCATCCGCGGCGCCAGAGGCGAAGGCCGTCAACAAGGAGTGCAGCATTGAGTTCAGAAAAGCGGATTCGGCGGGCGTTGCTGAGTGTAACGGACAAGACGGGGCTGGTGGAGTTTGCGCATGCTCTGGCGAGCTTTGGCGTGGAACTGGTTTCGACCGGCGGAACGGCGCGGGCGCTGCGAGAGACCGGCCTCACCGTCAAAGACATCAGCGATCTGACAGGCTTTCCCGAAATGCTCGACGGTCGCGTCAAAACGCTGCATCCCAAGGTGCATGGCGGGCTGCTCTACATTCGCGGCAACGCCGAGCACGAGGCTGCGGTTGCCGCGCACGGCATCGAGCCCATCGACATGGTGGTCGTGAATCTCTATGCCTTTGAGAAGACGGCGGCACAGCCCCGAGTCGCGTTTTGCCACCTGATCGAGAAGATCGACATCGGCGGTCCGTCGATGGTGCGCTCGGCAGCCAAGAACTTCGAGGACGTGGCAATTGTTACGCGCGTTGCCGATTATGCCGAGCTGATCGGAGAGATGAAGGCCGGTGGCGGCGCTCTGAGCCGCGCTACCCGCTGGCGGCTGGCCCGGCATGCCTTCGCGCTCACCGCTGCGTATGACTCAGCCATCGCAAACACGCTCGAAAGGATTTCTGAGGCTCCAGAGCCTTCGTCGCCTGCGGAGTTGGATGCGGCGAGCTTCCCAGCAACCCTGCGCATTAGCCTCCCGATTGCCCAATCGCTGCGCTACGGCGAAAATCCCAATCAGCGAGCGGCGCTGTATTCCGATGGATCGGGCCTGGGTATCGCCGGAGCGAATCAACTTCAGGGCAAGGAACTGAGCTTCAATAATCTCGTCGATCTTGAAGCCTGCTGGGAGTTGGCGCAGGAGTTCGATGAACCGGCAGTCATCATCGTGAAGCATACCAATCCTTGCGGCGCGGCCACGGGCGCAAGCCTCGTCGAAGCGTACAAGAAGGCTCTCGCCTGCGATCCGGTTTCAGCCTTTGGAGGAGTCATCGGCATCAACCGCGAGGTCGACGCCGAGGCCGCCGAGGAGATTGCCAAGCTCTTTGTCGAAGCCATCGCTGCTCCCGGCTTCAGCGCTGGGGCTCGCGAACGGTTTGCCGCTAAGAAAAACCTGCGCCTGGTCGAGGTCCTTGCAGCCCCAGTGAAACCAGTGGTAAAGCACGTGTCAGGCGGATTGCTGTTGCAGGATGCCGACACCGGTCGCGTCAGTGCGGCGGAGCTTAAGGTGGTCACCCAGCGCAAGCCGACCGAGGATGAGCTTCGCAGCCTGCTCTTCGCATGGCGAGTCTGCAAGCACGTCAAGTCGAATGCCATTGTCTATGCACGCGATGGCCAGACGCTGGGTGTTGGCGCGGGCCAGATGAGCCGCGTGGACGCTGCGCGATTCGGCGCCATGAAGGCCGTGTTGCCGCTCAAGGATTGCGTCGCCGCCTCCGACGCCTTCTTCCCATTTCCCGACGGTCTTGAAGCCGTCGCTCAGGCCGGAGCGACGGCCGTGATTCAGCCGGGCGGCTCGGTTCGCGACGAAGAGGTGATTGCTGCAGCCGACAAACTGGGAGTGGCGATGGTCTTAACTGGAGTGCGGCACTTCAGGCACTGAGATCGACACACTGCGATGATCGTATTTGGAGGGTGAGACAATCCATTGTCACGCCCGCCGGTAATATGCTCTTTGTGCTGAACTTTAGTAAACTCAACCCCAAGATGTTTCTTTCTCTTATCACTCACACTCCCCGCCCCCATTTTTCCCTCCGGCTGATCGCGCTGGCCGCGGCTGGCATGGTCGCCACATCGTTTGCTGCCTTGGCGCAGGGCACGCACCTTTGGACCCAATCCCGTCTGGAGGAGTTCGAGAAGGGCACACCGCAGGGTGTCGAACTGACGAGCGACGGTCATCTGCGCGAGGGACCCAGTCTCATCGACGAACGGACAACGCCTTCAACCTATGTCTGGTCTGTGGCAGCCGGCTCCAATGGAGCTGCCTACCTCGGGACGGGAACCCCGGCGACCGTGTTGCGGGTCGAGTCGGACAGCAAGATCTTCACGCTCTTCGAGACCAAGGATCTGGCCGTGCAGGTCGTGCGTCTTGGACCGGATGGGGCTCTCTACGCGGCCACACTACCGAGCGGCAAGGTCTATCGGCTCAAGCCCGACGCGACGACCAAGCAGGATGAGACCGATGCGACGGTCGTCTTCGACTTGGCAAAGGTGGACAATGCGGCAGGCGTGAAGGGAGCGGCTGCGGAGAAGGGAAGCGAGAGGCCGGAGGCGGCGACGTCGCACTACATCTGGGATTTGACGTTCGATGCGGCTGGACGGCTGTACATCGCTACGGGCGGGCCGGGAGCGATCTATCGCGTCGACATCAAGACGGACGCGAGACCGGAGCCCTTCTTCAAGAGCGATGAGGAGCACATCCGCTCGCTGGCATGGGATGCCAGGGGCAACCTCATCGCTGGCACCGACGGTTCGGGTTTGGTTTATCGCATTAGCCCCGAAGGCAAAGGCTACGTGCTCTTTGAGGCGCCGCGCCGCGAGATTACCTCGGTCGCCGTCGCGGCCAACGGAACAATCTATGCGGCCAGTGTAGGCGATAAGAGCCACAATCCACTGCCGCCTCTGCCGGTGCAGGGGGTGGGTGCGGTGAGCATCACTATTGTGCAGCCAGGATCGATGCAGGCGGCCAACTCGAGCGCTTCGGTTCCGGAGGGCAGCGAGATTTATGCCTTGACCGAGGGGCAGGCACCGCGCAAGCTCTGGTCCGGCAAGGACGAGGTTGTCTACGCGCTCAGTGCGCAGGCCGGCGGCTTGGTGGCTCTCAGCGGCAATCGTGGCCGGGTCTTCAAGATTGCCGATGACGGCAGCTACGCCGACGTTGCCCACATTGAAGCGCAGCAAGGCTTGAGCCTGGCCGAGGTGCGAGGTGCTCAGGGGACGAGTGGAATTCTGATCGGAACGGGCAATACGGGCAAGCTGGTCACGCTGAAAGCCGATCTTAAGTCCAAACACGAATATGCCAGCGATGTGCTGGACACCGGAGCGCTGGCTCGCTTTGGCCGTGTCGAGGTTGAGCCCGATTCGGCCAACTATGAGCTGCTCACGCGCACGGGAAACGTCGAGCAGCCGGTGCGCGGCTGGACTGAGTGGCAGCCGCTCAAGGATGGGGGGGTCGTCTCACCCGCCGGCCGCTATCTGCAATGGAGGGCTGTACTGCATGCGCATGGATTGCTTGGCGCGGTGGGCGTCAACTACTTGCCGGTCAACGCCGCGCCGGTGGTCGACGATCTGGTGGTTGTGCCGGGTGCGCGCATCAATCCGCAGGCTGTGGCCCAGCCTAACGGTCAGCCGCCGATTGTGAACATCGCCTTTCCCTCAGCGAACCAGAATGCGGCGGTGAGTTTCGACGGAGGCTCTGCCGCGCCCTTGCAGGCTTTGAAGGATCGAACGGCCGTCACCGTTCGCTGGGCCGCGCATGACGACAATGGCGACGATCTGACCTACTCGCTCTATATTCGCGGGGACGGAGAAAGCCTCTGGCGGCTGCTCAAGGCTGAGATCACCGACAAGGCTTACAGCTTCGATGCAGCTCTGATCCCCGATGGTGGCTATCAGATCAAGGTTGTCGCTTCCGATGCGCCTTCGCACACACCGGTCGAAGCGCTAACAGGAGAGAAGATCAGCGAACGATTTGAGGTGGACACTACGCCGCCTGTGGTCAACGGGCTGAGAGCGGGTCCGGGGACGATGGAGTGTACGGTGGCCTGCGTCGAGGAGTTTCAGCTGAGCTTTGACGCCGAAGATGCCTTCTCGCCCATCGCACACGCCGAGTACTCACTGGACGCCGGTCCGTGGCAATATATCGAACCGGCCGGCGGCATCTCGGACTCTCGGCATGAGCACTATGACATGCGTCTGTCTGCAGTCGCGACGAACGGCAAGATGGTCGAACATCTGGTGACGGTTCGCGTCTATGACCGGCACGAAAACATGGGAGTGGGCAAGGCAGCGATTCCCGCGCAGGCGAAATAGTTCGCCGGTGAGGAAAGTCAGGACAAGCAGACAAAATGCGATTTGAACTCTACGTGGCGGCGCGGTACCTCAAGGCAAAGCGGCGGCAGGCTGTGGTGGGCGTGGTTACGGCCATCTCTGTCGCGGGAGTGGCCGCAGGAGTGGCCGCGCTTGTGATCGCGCTGGCCATCACCAACGGCATGAGGCGCGACCTGCAGGACCGGCTCCTCGGTGCATCGGCCCATGTGGACCTGATGCGCGTCCAGGCAGACGGTATTCGCGACTGGCAGCCGCTGCTCGAACGGCTGCGCCATGTTCCCCACGTCACCGCTGCTGCGCCGGGACTCTACGGCCAGGTGCTGGTTTCGCGCGGTCCGCGAGCCGGCTTCGCGCTCATCAAGGGGATCATTCCCGCGCAAGAGCGGCCGGTCAGCAGCCTGCTTGATACAATCATCGCCGGGTCAGCCAAGGAGCTTGATCCGCAAACGCCGGGCCAGGATGCGCAGCCGGACCAGGGCTCCATCAGTTCGCCGTATCCGCCGCTGGTGCTCGGCAAGGACCTCGCGGAGACAATCGGCGCGCAGGTCGGCGACAGCGTGCTCGTCACCAGCCCTCAAGGCGAGCTGACGCCCCTCGGCCTCGCGCCTAAATATCAGCGCTTCAGGGTCGTCGCTGTGTTTCAGTCCGGTTTCTATCAGTACGATTCGGCGATGGCGTTTATGCGCCTCAGCAACGCGCAGCAGTTGTTCAGCGAGCCTGACCTACTGTCGGTGATCAGTTTCAAGGTCGACGATCTCTATCGCGCGCCGGAGATTGGCAAGGCCATCGAAGCAGCCGCGGGCAAAGGCTTCATGACCACCAATTGGATGGAAGTGAACCGCGAACTGTTTCGCGCTCTCAAGCTTGAGCAGGTCGTCACGTTTATCGTGATTGCGCTGATCGTGATTGTTGCGGCGCTCAATATTCTCATCGCTCTCACCATGATGGTGATGGAGAAGACCCGCGACATCGCCGTGATGATGAGCTTCGGCGTGCAGCCGGCGCAGGTCCGCCGCATCTTTCTGATGCAGGGACTGCTGATCAGCCTTATCGGGACGGTTCTAGGTCTTGGGCTCGGCTACGCAGCAGCTTGGGCCGGCGGGCACTATCACTTCATCCATCTCTCGGCCGAGGTCTACTCGATCGACACGCTGCCCTTTGCTCCGCGCCCGCTCGACGGCCTGATTGTGGCGGTAGTGTCGATTGGGATTTCGTTGCTGGCGACGCTCTATCCATCCTCTACCGCAGCCGGTATTTTGCCTGCCGAGGCTTTGCGGTATGAGTGAACAGAATCGCGCAGTTCGGGAGATAGACGATCACTATTTGGCTCCCTCCCGTCCGTCAAGAATGGCGCGTTATGAAAAGGTGCCGTGATACATGATGGTCAAGTTCAAAACCGACGAGATCCTCGCTGAAAAATCGGCTTTGATGGAGTTTCAGTTCTTGTGCATCACGCAGCTCTTCCCGTGTCGTAGTGAGCGTGAGATTCTGCCAGCGGATTGGCTGATGCTCGATGCGCGATATTAAGTGCCTCGGATGCTCTAGAGATTGCCGAGAATTGACAATGTGACACATTTTGTGTCACATTGTATCTATGCCGAGCGTAAATCTCCGCCAACTTCGTGATACACGACAGCTACTGGCTTGGCTAGAAGCCGGTGAGGTCGTCGAGTTGCGCAAGCGCAATCACATCGTAGCCAGAATTGTTCCCGAATCCCCGAGGATCCAGCCTGTAGACTGGCCGGACTTTGAAGCACGTGCACGAGAGATCTTCGGCGATCGGGTTCTTCCTGGAGCTGATATGTTGATTGAGGAGAGAGAGCAGAACCGCTATTGACTACGTACGCCGACAGTAGCTTTTTGGTATCTCTTCACTTGGTTGACCGGCACTCGGGCGAAGGCTGGCGCCGGATGTCTTCGCGTCCATCAGTTTGGTTGACTCCTCTGAATCGTGCCGAGATTGCCCACGCAGTTTTCCTTCATGTCTTTTGGAAGAAAGTCACATCGATTGATGCTGAGAACGTGCTAGCAATTCTGGAGAAGGATTGTGCGGCAGGGGTCTGGCGTGAGGTTAAGTTTCCGGCCGGGGCCTTCGAGCGAAGCATCGACTTGACAAGACGCTACGGCCCCACACTTGGAGTCCGCACTCTGGACTCGCTTCACGTCGCCTGCGCGCTCGAACTGAGGGCCGAGAGATTCTGGACCTTCGATGAACGGCAGGCTCGTTTGGCCGAAGCTGTCGGGCTCGATACCAGCGCCTGACCGCCAAGCTGCGCGACCGTACCTCCGGAACAAGACACTTCAGTTTCATCCGAACTCAGCGACCGATGCCACGCGGGATGTCTACTTTGATACCCTAGAATCAATGCGATACTCTGCCCAGGCTCGCTCAATCCAACCTCCGCATCTTCAGGCTGGTTGATGGGCGAACTTCTCCAACTGCTCCGCCGCAATCGCAATTATCGCTACACTTGGGCAGGCCAGATCGTTAGCGAGATTGGCGACAACTTCAACAATATCGCTGTCTTCGCGCTAGCCATGGAGCTGACGCACTCGGGCATGGTGGTCGCCGGGGTGCTGCTGGCGCGCGCGATTCCTGCGATCACAATGGGCTCGCTGGCGGGCGTCGTGCTCGATCGCTTCGATCGGAAGCGGATCATGATTGCCAGCGATCTGATCCGCGCGATTGTCGCTCTCGGCTTTATCTTTTCTGTCGTCTCGCATCGAGTCTGGGTGCTCTACGTATTCAGTGGGCTGCTGATGGCTGCCTCGCCGTTCTTTACGGCGGGACGCACGTCGATTTTGCCCACCATCGTTACTTCGGACGAGATCCACACGGCAAACTCGCTGACCCAGACCACGCAATGGATGACGCTGACGGTTGGAACCTTTCTTGGCGCGACCGTGATCGCCATCGGATACAAATGGGCCTTTGTCTTTAATGCGCTCTCGTTTGTCTTCTCCGCATGGTGCATCTGGCATCTTCACGCGCCGGAGGGGACCGGCTTTCGGGTCAAGCGCAAGAAGGCGACCGATGAGGGGATCCGCCCCGTGCATGAGTATCGCGAGGGACTGCGCTACATGCGGTCGGTGCCGCTGGTCTTTGCGATCGCGTTGCTTTCGGTGGGATGGGCCTCGGGCGGCGGCGCTGCACAGATCCTCTTCTCGCTTTTCGGCGAGAAGGTCTTCAACCGCGGAGCTAGCGGAATCGGACTGATCTGGGGCTGTGCAGGCCTCGGTCTGCTTTCAGGTGGAGTGATTGCGAACTGGCTTGGCAAGCGCCTCTCATTCAATGGATATAAACACGTCATACTCGTCGACTTTGTTGTGCATGGGACGACGTATGTTCTCTTTGCCCGCGCGCAACGCTTCGAGCTGGCGCTGCTTTTCATCTATGTTTCGCGATGCGCGATCGCTATTAACTCGGTTCTGAATTACTCATATCTTCTGCGCACTGTCGATAACCGCTATCGCGGACGGATCTTCGCTACGATCGACACGTTCACGTGGTCGACGATGATGGTTTCGATGATCGGGGCCGGCATTGCTTCGATGCACTATAGCCCGCGCATCATCGGCACCGTCGCCGGGTTCTTAAGCTCGACGACAGCGATCTTCTGGGGATGGGCAAACTGGACGGGCCGTCTTCCATTGCCCGCTCTTGCGGAAGGGAAGCAACCGGAGCCGGAGGAAGCTCACGCAGACGTGGCGATCTGAGATTTACTGCGGGGTGATGATGCCGCCCAGGGCGTGACGGCGGGGCAGCACGATTCCGCGGTGGTCGACTGTGGGGGGCTGAGTTGTAGCTTGGGCCTGTGGCAACGCGGGTCGCTCAATCAACGCGCCGCCGCAGGCCGGGCACCAGTCGGCCACGGTTTCTTCGCCAAGCATCGCCCGGCAATTGCTGCAAATCCGTTCCATAGCCACGAGCTTACCGGATTGGGTCATTACGCTGCCAGTGCCAGGGTGGTTCAGATTGCCGAACGCTGTTGGCCGGTACACTATGGATATGCATCCTCCGGTTCGGCTGGTAGCAATCGATGTGGACGGAACTCTTGTGCCGGCCATTGGGCAGGCGCTGACGCAGCGCACCGCGAAGGCGCTCAAGGCTGTGCAGCAGGCGGACATCACGGTTACTGTGGCTACCGGCCGCCGTCCTGCATACGCCGCTCCGCTCTTCGAGGGCCTGGGCCTGCGAGCAGATACGCCTCTGATCGCGTCCAACGGTGCGGTGGTTCGCACTTTGGGTGGCGACCCGATCGATCGCTGCCAGATGGAGTCGAGAGTGGCGCGCGGGTTGTGCAGGCTGCTTCGACCTTTCGGGTCCCTGGTATTTACCTTCGACCGTCCGGGACGCGGCGAGCTGGTGCTCGAAGATCTCGAAGAAGCGCAGGGCCGCGTTGCCGTTTGGGTCGAGGCCAACCGCAAATCCATCGAGGTCGTGAAGCCATTGGAAGATGCGCTCCTTGACGGCGAGGATCCGATTCAGGGCATGGCGGCGGGCGCAGTGAGCCAGATGCGCAAGGCAGAGGAGGCAGTGAAGACCAGCGAGTGGGCAGGATTCTGTGAATGCGTGCGGACCGAATATCCGGCGCGCGACCTCTCGATCCTCGATCTGCTGCCGCCGGGGGTTTCGAAGGGCTGGGCGCTGGAACGGCTGGCGGCACGTCTTGGCATCGACCGCAAGGAGACCATGGCCATCGGCGACAACTGGAACGACGTCGATATGCTGGAGTGGGCCGGGCAGGGTGTGATGATGGGCAATGCCGCCGAGGAGCTGCGGACGATGGCCAGGATGCGCGGTTGGAAGCAGGCTCCGCCGAATGACCAGGATGGCGTGGCCGTGGTGCTGGAGCAAATGCTGGCCAGGCGTAACTCTGCTAAAGTGTGAGCGGGCGGCAAACTTTTATGAAATGGGATTCGGGATGCGTGGAACTCTTCTCATCACGGTAGGTCTAATTGCGGCTCTGGCCTCAACAGCCCACGCGGCCGAGCGCATCATCCTGCGCAATGGCTTTGACTATCCCTGTGACCATCACGCCCAGCATGAGGACCGAGTCCGGGCCTACTTAAGCTCTGGCGAGGACAGTTATCAAGATTTCACTCTGAAAGAGATTGACAGAATCGAGCCGGTTCCCGATCCGCCTGCTCTACCGGAATCCACGCCTCCTGCGCCACCCCAGATTGCCCGCTCCACTAGCCTCGATGCAGAGCTATCTCCGGCGGACTTGGGCGAGATGCTCAACAAAGCTGGCCAGGAATGCAACCTTGACGTGGATCTGCTGGCCAGCCTTGTGAAAGCTGAGAGCGGCGGCAATGCGCATGCCGTGAGCCGCGCCGGAGCTCAAGGGCTGATGCAGTTGATGCCCGGCACTGCCAAAGATCTAGGCGTCGACGATAGCTTCAAACCGGAAGAAAATGTGCGCGGCGGCTCGACCTATCTAAACAAGTTGCTGACTGACTATCACGAGAATTTGACGCTTGCGCTGGCTGCTTACAATGCCGGCCCGGAGGCGGTGGCCAAATATCACGGCATTCCGCCCTATCGTGAGACGCAGGCCTATGTCGCGCGGGTGATTCACGAATTCAATCGCCGCGTGCTGGCTCGCGAAGCCGAAGCGCGGCGCGCGGCGATGCACGCTCGATAGCCTTCCAACTGCTCATCGCCAACCTATCTCTTCCGTGATACGTACGCTGGTGAGCTCAACGACCGGGCTTCTCTCGCAATCCCAGGTGAGAGACTAGAGTTTACGGATATCTTGGAGCGGCTGAAATGGAGATATTTTGAAGAAGAGACAACTGATCCTGGGGTTGATTGTGCTGGCGGGGCTGGCGGCGCTGGTGATTTGGGGACGCGATAGAATTCATTTCGACTTTGGCGTCTTTCGTTCGCAGCTGGCGCTTGCCAACTGGCGCAAGATCGGAGTCGCCTTCGCTTGCATTTACATCGGTTACGTCTTTCGTTCCGTGCGCTGGGCGCTGCTGCTTCGCCACAACAAAAAGGTGGGCCTTCTCTCGCTGCTAGGAACCCAGGTAATCGGCTTCACCGCGGTGGCACTGATCGGCCGCGTTGCCGATCCATTGCGTCCGTATCTCGTCTCGAAGAAAACCGGACTGCCGATCAGCAACCAGGTTGCAGTCTACATTGTTGAGCGGCTCTTTGACTTTGGGTCCATGGCGCTGATCTTCTCCGTTGCAATGCTCTGGATCCCGGATGCTGAAATCGTCAAGGCCACAAGCCACTCGGGAATGCTCTCCGCGCTGATGCGTCATTCCGTGGTTAGTCCCGCTGTAATCGCTCGTTACAGCGGATTGGCGATTACAATGCTTGCGGCACTGTTCCTCGTTACTGTTCGCTTAGCTGGTGGCTTGGTTGCCTCATTTCTCGAAGAGGCCTTTGGCCTGATCTCTAAGAAACTCGGCCAAGCAGTCGGTCAAAAGGTCAACACGTTCCGTGCCGGCCTCGACACCATGCGCTCGTTCTCCGACTTCGCCGCGGCTGCCTCGCTCTCCATAATCATGTGGGTGCTGATTTCCCTGGCCTATCTGGAGACGATGCGCGCCTTTGTCGCCAGCCCGCAACTGGCGTCGCTCACTCCGTCAAAATGCATCTTAATGATGACAGCCAGCGGTGGGGCGAGCATTCTGCAGTTGCCAATCCTGGGCTGGTTTTCGCAGATTGGCATTGTAGC
The DNA here is from genome assembly GCA_050010735.1 of Occallatibacter sp. Taxonomy (GTDB): domain Bacteria; phylum Acidobacteriota; class Terriglobia; order Terriglobales; family Acidobacteriaceae; genus Telmatobacter. The sequence goes on from JBEKKL010000023.1 coordinate 40,179, forward strand.
CGCGGCTCTGTACGGCTTCTTCGGCGTAGCAGCCGAACCGGCCACCGCGTGTGCTGCTACGCTGCTGGCAGTTACGTTTCTCGGTATCGTGCCGGTGGGCCTGATCTGGGCGCGTTTTGAGCACGTAAGCCTGCGCAAGGTGGCGGCGGAGAGCGAGCACGCCGAGGAGGCGCTGGTTGGGGGCGGGCCGGTTGGCAAGACAGTCGTATAATAACGGTTGCCATTCTTAACGAAGCTCGTTAATATCTAAATGTGATCAGGAGCTTCGCGGACTCCGATTCGGAGCTGTTGTGGAGCACCGGCAAGAGCCGGCGCATACCAGCGAATCTCCGTTCCTCGGCATTAAAGAAGCTCTTCATCTTGCGCCGGGCAACCCAATTGCAAGACTTGAAGGCGCCTCCCGGCAACCGCCTAGAAGCGCTCACTGGTGACCGCAGGGGGCAACACAGTATTCGCATCAATGATCAGTTTCGCATCTGCTTCGTTTGGAATCACGGAGATGCTTACGACGTTGAGATCGTCGACTACCACTAGGAGAGGCTATGGAGAAGATCCCTTTCGCATACTCGATTCATCCCGGCGAGATTCTCAAGACTGAGTTCATGGAGCCGCTGGGTCTGTCCAGCTACCGGCTTGCCAAAGAGTTGCATGTCTCTGCGCCGCGAGTGAACGATATTGTCCTCGGTAAACGCGGCATTACGGCCGATACTGCTATGCGTCTTGGTGCATACTTCGGAACTTCTGCTCAGCTGTGGCTTGGGTTGCAGATGGATCACGACCTTTGGCTCGCCGCAAAAAACAAATCTCTTGCAAAGGTCAAGCCACGGGCGCAGGCGGCGTAGTCGCCTTTTCAGTGACGAGCGCTGCTTGAGAGAACTGGATGGTCCCGGGCGCCACGGCTCCGCCGGTCATGATCATGCTCATTGCCTGCTCCATGGTCAGGTCGGTGTCTGTGACGCGCTGCAGCGGCAAAATCTGCAAAAATGCCGAGGTCGGATTGATGGCGTTGGGCAGAAGGACTGCGGCTAGCTCTTTTCCCGTTACCGAGTCCGTCATGATGCGAGTGAGAAATCCGATCGATTTCTGACCCTGGATAGGGAAGTCGACCAGCACCACACGCTGGTTGGACTCCTTTTTTGCCATCATGCTGTCGAGCAGTTGGCGTACCGATGTGTAGATTTTGGCGACAAAAGGCAGCCGCTCAAGAATCGCCTCGAAGAGTTGGAAGGCCTGGCGGCCGATCACCAGGCTGCTGACCCGGCCAACCACCAACAGGACCAGGAGCGTGAGCAGAACGGCCAGCACGGATTGCAGCCAGGGCTGCCGGAGCCAGTTCTCGGGGAAGATCGTAGCTAGAAGCTGCACGACCGGCAGGCCGGCCTTGGCCAGCGTGCCGAGAAGAAAGCTGAAGATCAAGTACGTAACGAACAGGGGGCCGATGGTGATGATGCCAGCCAGTATGTTGCGTTGCAGGCTGCGCAGCGGGCGGGCAAAAACTCGATTCACGGGATTCTCCTGTCGATGAGAATACCGGAAGCGGCCCGCTTAGGGTTGTGAGAAACCGTGTGCGCCACCGCACAGAGAGACCGCTCCAATCTGCTGTCGGGCGCGGCCCAGAGGCAAGGGCGCGGTCGAAACAGTGATCAGAGACACCTAAGGATTATCGCTTTTGCGCCAGACCACCGAGAATCGGAAGGGCGACGATAATCACGTAGAAAACACCAAGCGTCCAGCTGAGCCACCGCTTTGGATGTTCGACCCAATAACAGAGCAGCGACGAGAGCAGCATCGCCTGCGGGACGATTTCAAGATAACCGCGCAGCTGAAAGCGGATCGGAATGATGGTGTAGATGAAGCCCTCGAGCGACCCCGCGGGAGCGGCGAAGGTGCCGAGGATGCCGATGCCGATCAGTATCCAGCTCATCAAAAGCCAGCTATGTTTCTGCGCAAAGAGCACCTGACGGAGCGGATAGAAGACGGAGGCGAACAGCAGGCCCCGACGACCTGGAGCGCCGGACCCGAAAGTACCAGCAGATCGGTGGTCGGACGCATGCCGGAGCCGGGCTTGTCGATGAAGTCGGCGTAGTGCAAAAAATGGAAGGCAAGGGCTCCCATGCAGAAGTATGTGAGCGTGTGACAGACAACGGTCTTTGCGGCCAATGAGGTGAAGGTTAAGCGCACGGCGCCCCTTGACGGCTCGTCTTGCATACGTTCCCCGATCGGTTTTGAAGTTGGCAGGATTGTACGCTGGGTGGGGAAAGGACCGCAATGCGTGCATTTATAGTAGGGAAGCAGGAAAGAAGATGAACGACGCATCCAATCCTCGGCCAACACACGCTCTGGCCAATTCGCCCGAGTCGGTCGAATTCGGTCAGCCGGCGACAGGATTCCAAAGGGCGGCAGGCGCTTTACGCGCCATACTCCCCCATCTACTTCGGCTGCTTCCGCTGCTTGACGGCAATGTCGGCTCGGCGGTCTCGAACCTGCTGAATCCGTCTCCGCCGCCGCAGGCTCCTGGCCCTCCTGTCGATCTAACCACTGTTGAGGACGGCCTGGCAGAGCTGCAGGCCGGGCAACGCGATCTGCGTGAGCAAATGATTGAGCAGAACGCGGCGGTGATGCGGGTCGAGGAACGGCTAGAGACAATGGAGGAGGCTATCGCCCGCAACGCGCTCGCACAGCAGGAGTTACTTAAAGAAGTGAGAATACTTGGCGCAAGCGTCAACGAGCTGAGGCGGCATCTGAGCAAGGCGAAGTTGTTGGCGATTGCCGTCCTGGGCTTGCTGGCTCTTTCGATTCTCGTGAATGTCTTCTGGCTAGTGCGCTTCCGTCCCTGGGTCCCCTGAAGTCTCCGTCGATTTGCTCGGATCGTGAGCCATCGTCATTGGCGCCAGTTACGAGTTTTCCCTCGATGTTGACCTGCAAAGTAGACTGTTTCGTTCCGGAAAGCCATGAAATTCATATAGTCAACTGTTATTTCACTTTAATAAATATAGTTTCTGAAAAGCCTGCAACCTTTTTAACGGTCTGTCGTGTGGGTATTGCCAGTTGTGTTTTGAGAGGGCTAATATTTGCGGTAGCTGATCCGGGTCAGAATCAAATCCCCCCGGCCTTATGACCGCTTCGCAGTCGTTCCCAAGATTCACAGTGCTTCACCAACGAGTGGCGCTTTCCGGCGCACGCAGACGGAGTGTCTCTTTATGGCATGGTATGCCTACTGTATCGGTGAAAGACTAGCATTTCCTGAACTGGCCCGTCATCGCAAGCCCATTCCGATGGAGTCGGTTCTCGGAGTGAGTGGAAACCAAGTATTCGTCTACCCAGCCAGCGACCTTGCTGTCGTCGTCAGTGAACACAACCCCCTGGAATCGCTCAACCAGAAATCTGGCGTGGATCACGCGCGGGTGATCTCGGAGTGCTTTCAGCATTCGACGGTGCTGCCCTTCCGCTTTGGAACCGTCTTCAGCGACGACGAGAGTCTGCGCAAGTCGATCCGCTCGAATCAGCGGCAGTTTTTGGGCAACATCGACCAGCTGCGCGGCAAGACCGAGATGCACCTTAAGGTCTTCGTCGACGATTGCTCCGCGCCTGCCTCTGAAAAGCACCCGCCAGTTGAGGGACAGGGCCGCGAGTATTTCACGACTCTGCGCGAGAACGCGGGCCGCCAGCGCGAGCGCCAGACCCGCGCTCGGGCCGTCAGCTTCCAGATGCATCGGCTTTTCATGCCTCTCGACGAAGAGGTGAGCTGCCGATTGACCGAGAGCGGCAAGATGATGCTCGACATTGCGCACCTGATCGATCGCAAGTCCGTGGAGCGCTACCTGAACAAGTTCTCGACCACAAGCTCCTTGATGCGGCAGTACCAGATGCAGCTCTCCGGCCCCTGGCCGCCGTATCACTTCGTCCACCGCCTTACGCGCAGCCCTCACTCTCACCCACAGCAGGCGGTCTCTGTTCCGGCGGCGGTGGCCGCTGCTACGCCGGTGATCCAAGGCGCCGAGGCGGTCTCAGCGCTGGCATGAAGCGGTCTGCGCTTTCCGCAAGCTTTGTGGCAAACCCCGGTCGAGACCGGGGTTTGTTGTCTTAAGGCAACCTTGGTTGGCATAGATGAAAAAAGGCCATCCTGCCGGGGCAGGATAGCCTTTTCCGATCGGTTGTTGTTGCAGATCTCTCCGGCTTTGTCTATTTGAAGGAAGCGATGGCGCTGGCCTCGTCGTCCTTGATATCGAAGACGGTGTAGAGCTTTGTCAGCTGCAGCAGGTCATGAACCTTCTTGGTGAGATTGAGCAGCTTGACGTCGGCTTGCTGATTTTTGGCTGTGGTAAAGGCGCTCACCAGCTCGCCCAACCCTGAGCTATCGATGTAGTTGACGTCTCCCAGGTTCAGCAGGATGTTTTTCGATCCCTTGCTGATCAGGCTGCGAATGGCATCGCGCAACTGCACACTGCCCTCGCCCAATGTGATCCGACCGCTAAGGTCCAGAATGATTACGCCGTCTACTTCACGCGTAGCAATTGTCAGCGCCACAGGTACTCCTCCTCGTTGGTATTGCAATTATAGTACGTTGGCGGCGGGAGACCCGGCCATCGTCTGCTCTGGTGCAAAAAGCTCTCGAGCTTGTTGGCACCGGAGCAGTGGCAGAGGGCTCTAGGTCTTTCCTCCGGTTCGTGCCAGATATTTCACGAGCCTCAGCTCGGTTCCGGGATGCAGTTGTCGAAAGTGTACCTCATCCATGAACGACCGGATGATGAAGATACCGCGTCCTGTGCCGCGCAGCAGATTTTCGGGGGCCAGAGGGTCGGGAAGGGTCTCCGGGTCCAGGCCCTTGCCCTGATCGGCCACGGTGATTACCAGCGCCGCGCCGGTGTTTTCAAAGCTGGCGGTCATTTGTTTGGCGGGGTCGTATTCGTTGCCGTGGAGCACGGCATTCACTGCTGCCTCCCGTGCCGCCATGGCTATGTGGAAGCAATCATCCTCATCGAGGCCGGCCTCGACGGCCAGTTTCTCAGCGGCCGTCTCGACTTCGGCCACGCTCTCCATGGTCGATTTCAGTACGAGGGTCAGCCGTCCTGCCTTTGGTCCGTTCACCGGATCTCGAACCCGCCTCTCCCCGCGCAACGATGGAGTGTTTGCTCTTTGCGCGCCACAGCAACCTTGAACGCAGTTTCAAGGTTACCGCGGAGCCGTGTCAAGCCGCAGGGCGACTGAGCGGCCAAAGGAGCGATTGCTAGAGATTGGTTTGTAAGAGTGCCGAAGCTTCACCAGAGGTGTTTGGACCGGGAGATCGAGGGAGCAGCACACAAAAACAGAGGTCACATCGAATGCTGGCGGAGGAGACTGGAATTCGAAGATCTTTCGCACAATTTGGAAAGAAGAAGCGGTACCCCCGCGGCAGCAAGACCGACGCGAGGCATGATTCTCCGGCGGGAGACAAGAACCCTCAATTGAATGCCTGTGGCGCCGGAAGGGCAGGGAAATCAGGCAGGCACTTCCGGTCAAGCTCGACGATTTTCTCCAGTGCAGCACCATTCTGTGTAATTCCGTTTCGATTTGCGGTCAACCGCGCCAACTTTCCCCGGAACCAAACAAGATCGAGGCCCTGCTCGGTCTCGCGTCAATGGACAATTATGCAATAAATACAGTAGATTCAACATTATGATGCCATATGTCGAACACGCGACCTAAGGTGTGACAGAAATCTCCGGTTTTCCTATGCCGATGACAACCTCGCATCGAAGTTCGGCATCTATTGTTGGTTACGCTGAGTTTCTCCAACGCCTAACTTCAATTTCCCCCAGCGCTGATTTCGCACAACTGTCTTTGCCCGATATGTCGATACAGGTTTTCTCAAGCCAACCTGCCTTCCTCAGTGCCTGCTGGACTACTTCCGAAATAGGAAATAACAGCCAATGTGTGTATCAATTAGCAACTCTGGGAATACAGGGAACTGCGCTACGAAAGATGGCGCACCAGGGAAGGAACTTTTCTCTGGGGGTGGCGAGCTTGGCGTTCTTGTGCGTGATTTTGATTGGTCAGTTACACCTTTAGGCAATCCCGAGAATTGGCCACAAAGCCTCAAGACAATTGTCCGTGTCATGCTCACATCTCGTTTTGCGATGTGGATGGGATGGGGCCCGGAATCGACGTTCCTTTACAACGACGCCTATGCGCGGATGACGCTCGGAAAAAAGCACCCTTGGGCGCTCGGAAAACCGTCACGCGAAGTCTGGGCCGAGATTTGGCAGGACATTGGTCCGCGCATTCACAGAGTGCTGGATACAGGCGAAGCAACGTGGGATGAAGCTCTGTTACTTTTCCTCGAGCGGAGCGGCTATCGCGAAGAAACCTATCACACATTCTCTTATAGCCCGCTCCATGCGGACGATGGCCACGTCGTAGGACATTTGTGCGTTGTGTCCGAAGAAACGGAGCGTGTCACCGGCGAGCGCCGTCTCGCGACTTTGCGTTCTCTGGCAGCCGAGTTGAGCACAACCTCTACGGAACAGGACGTTATGGCTGCCATTGAGCGAAGTCTCGGTGCCAATACGAAGGATCTGCCTTTCACATTGACTTATCTCTTCAACGGCAAGGACCAAGCCAGTCTTGGAAGCATGACCGGTATCGAATCGAACCACCGTGCTGCGCCCGCACTGATACCTACGCGCATAAGTCACGGAAGTTGGCCGATTGGAGAGACGTTGGCTCGAAATGCGCCGGTTTGGATGGATGATGCCGAATCGCTGTTCGGTCCGCTTCCAACCGGCGCCTGGAACGAGAGCCCGAGAAGTGCGCTTCTGGTGCCAATCGCGAGCCAGGCCCAGGAGAACCCCGCCGGCATATTCATCGCCGCGCTGAACCCGTATCGGCAGTTGGACGTCAGCTACAACGGGTTCATCGAGCTTATCGCCGGCCAGATCGCTGGAAGCCTGGCGAATGCGCATGCCTATGAACAGGAGCGGAAACGTGCCGAATCGCTGGCTGAGCTGGACCGGGCGAAGACGACATTCTTCAGTAACATCAGTCACGAGTTTAGAACGCCTCTGACGCTGATGCTTGGGCCGCTCGAAAACCTGCGTACGACAGGATTTGCTCCCGATGTGCGGGAAGAGGTCGAAATCGTTCACAGAAATGGACTGAGGTTATTGAAGCTTGTGAACACCCTCCTCGATTTCTCTCGCCTTGAAGCAGGCCGAATCCAAGCAATCTATCGGCCCGTGAATCTTGCCAGCCAAACTGCGGAGCTGGCTAGTGTCTTTCGTTCAGCGATGGAGCGTGCGGGGCTCTCGTACCGCGTTCATTGTGAACCCCTGCCAGAGCTCGTCTACGTCGACCTCGAGATGTGGGAGAGGATCGTCTTGAATCTCCTTTCAAATGCATTCAAGTTCACTCTAACGGGAAGTGTCGAAGTGACTTTACGCGCTGTCGATGGGTGCGCCGAACTTTCCATCATCGACACCGGTACGGGAATTCCTGAGGCGGAATTGCCTCGCATATTCGAACGATTTCATCGGATCGAAGGGACGCCTCGGCGCACCCATGAGGGAACGGGAATCGGGCTCGCACTCGTCGACGAGCTAGTACGCCTGCACGGCGGAGTTGTGCGAGTTGAGAGCCAGCTCAACTTTGGGACGATCTTCCGCGTCACGATTCCATTCGGCGTTGCACATCTTCCTTCCGAGCGGGTCACCCAGGACAGCGGCGTCCGGGATAGCGCGATCGGAGCAGCTCCTTTTGTGGAGGAGGCCGTACGCTGGCTGCCCGGAGAATCAAGCGGAGAAGAAGCCTTTCTCCAGGATTTGGAGAATGATGCTCTCGACTCGCGGCCCGGCCAGCCTCAGATCGATGTCGGGAAACGGCCTCGGGTGCTGCTTGTAGACGACAGCCGGGATATGCGCGAATATGTGGAGCGGTTGCTCAGCCTGCGCTATGACGTGATTTCGGCGAGCAACGGAAGTGATGGGCTTGTTGCTGTCCGAGCCCATCCTCCCGATCTTGTTCTCACAGACATCATGATGCCCGGATTGAATGGGTTCGAGTTTCTCCGCGGCTTGCGGGCCGACACAGCGACTTCGACAATTCCCGTAATCCTGCTTTCCGCTCGGGCGGGGGAAGAGGCGGAATCCGAAGGACTCGAGGCAGGGGCGGATGATTACCTGGTGAAACCCTTTACGGCACGCGAGCTCATGGCCCGCGTGGGCGCCCACATTTCGATGTACCGACTTCGTCTCGAACTGATGCGTAAGGAGCAGGAACTGCGCATGAAGGCGGAAACTGCGGAGCATAAATATCGCGCGATTATTGAAAGTATCTCCGAAGGCTTCCTGCTGGTCGATCGTAACTGGCGCATCGGATACGCAAACGAACAATGGGCGGCCTTGAGCGGCCTGCAATTATCCGATGCGGTCGGCAAAATTCTTTGGGATCTGTTTCCTGGGCTCGATGAGTCATCCTTTGGCCGCAGCTATCGAAAGGCGATGGAAACTCACGAAGTCGAGCGAGTTGAAGAATTCTACAAGCCTCTCAACCGGTGGTTTCACACAAATATATACCCTTCTTCGGAGGGTATTTCGATTTTCGTGCAGGACGTAACCGAGCGGCGTCTTCATCAGGATCAGCTCTTGCTCTCTGAAAAGCTGGCTGCCACCGGCCGGCTTGCAGCGACGATTGCACATGAAATCAATAACCCGCTTGAATCGGTGCTGAATTTGATCTATCTTGCGCGGACCTCTCGGGAACTCTCCGCGAGAATCAAGGAAATTCTTATTACCGCTGAAAAAGAGGTCACACGGGTGTCGCACATTGCCAGACACACTCTCGGTTTCTACCGGGACACCTCGGCGCCATCGCAAATCGACATTCCGACTTTGGTGGAAGAGGTCTTGGCCGTTTATGAGAGCCGGTTGCGTGCTGTGGGAATCGAGGTGCGGAAAGACTTTACCACGTTGCCGCCCGTCGAAGGACTGCGCGGTGAAATGCACCAAGTCTTCTCTAATTTGTTTTCCAACGCGATTGACGCGATGCGGGACGGGGGAACGCTCACAATTGTGCTTCGTGAAGGCAAAGAAAATGGCCGGCCGGGAATTCAAATTCGGGTCGAAGACAATGGAATTGGAATTCCCCCCGAAAACTCTGCCAGGCTCTTCGAGGCATTCTTTACGACGAAACCAAATGTGGGTACCGGACTGGGGCTCTGGGTGGTGAAACAATTCGTCGAATCGTGGGGAGGGCGGATCGAGGTGACGAGCAGTGTCGAGCCGGGCACGCACGGCACGGTATTCAATGTACTCGTGCCGCTCGTCGCAGTGAGCCAATCGCACCGCAAGAGCGGGACGACGCAGCCCATGATACAGTGAAGTGCAAAGGTGAAATGGCTTGTCCCCAGGCACTTTGCTTCTGCTCTCCGAGCTTCCCCGCCGCCGATGATAGACGGGCTGGAAAAACCCAGTTCGAAACTCGACGGAGGGCGGCGGCGTGTGCTCGTAGTGGACGACGAGCATCTGATTGCAGACACGATCTGTGCCATCCTCAAAGAAAACGGCTTTGATGCGACTGGGGCATACAGCGGATCGGATGCGATCTCGGCCGCGCGAATGCAGCGCCCGGATATTGTCCTCAGTGATGTCATGATGCCCAGGATGTCGGGAGTGGAACTCGGAATCCAGTTGCGCAGCGAGTTCCCTGAGATCAAGATCTTTCTATTCTCAGGGCAGGCGGCAACTCGGGCGATGATCCACCGCGCCGAAGCGGAAGGGCATTATTTCGAACTGTTACCCAAGCCCATTCATCCGGACGAACTCATCAATAAAATGAAAGGGTTTTAGCGCTTGGGGACCTGCAACTGGAGCGTGTTGTCAGCGTGAGCAGTTTGCTATAGGTCTTGAGTTGTCGCAGCAACTCTCGCATGCGGCCGCGCGGATGTAACGCCGCGCTCTTGCAATCTCGTGGCGGACGGCGAAGAGTCCATATCTGTAGGAACGATGGTCGGTGTGAAGAACCCACCGAAGGAAGGCGATGAGAGGGGCGCCACGCACGCTACCAGCTCCGCGCCGAGGAACGGTTGTCACGCATCAGCCGAATTTCGACGAGCCGTCGGCGCAAGTGGCTGAATCACCAACGCGGCAGAACAAAGATTGTGCTCCCGCCGGCTGCGCAAGCCGTCCTTTGCATCCAATATAAAATGGCGTTCCTTGCAGTTCGCCGACGACTATGCCATTGACCTGTTTTCTGAGAAGGCACTTCGCGCCGAGAACGATCTTTGCGGCTTTTTCGCTGCTAGGATGCGGCGGGGTGGTCTTATTTGCACAAGCGGCTGTTTGGGCGGCACCCCCGGCGCTAGCCGGAAAACCGGCTGCCTCGAACGATCCGACGCGGCCGGAGATCCAGCCGCCGCTGGACGTCGACCGGGACCCGATTCCGTCACCCGATATAGAAATACCCCCCACGACAACGGCGGGACCGCTTGCCGGACCGAACTCGCCAGCGGCCGGAACCACGGCGAGCCAGACCGGGAGTGTGCCGGCGAACCAGGCAGCAGGGAATCGGGGTTCCGGAATTGAGAAGCAGCGAGATGGCATGTACGTCCTGCACGCCAATGTGGATGAGGTGCTGCTGAATTGCGCAGTGATCGATGCGAAGGGCCAGCCGGTGCTGGATTTGAACCGGGAAAACTTTCGCGTGTGGGAAGATGGAGTTCCGCAGACCTTGAATGCTGCTCAACACCTGGACCTGCCTGTATCCATGGGAATCCTGATTGACGACTCGGGCTCCATGCGGGACAAGCGCGCGACCGTGAATGCCGCCACGTACCGCTTGCTCAACGTATCCAATCCCGAAGATGAGGCATTTGTCGTTAACTTCTCGGATCGGCCCTATCTCGACCAGGGACTGACGACGGATCGCGTGGCGTTGGATCGCGGAATGTCGCGCTCCGATCCCGCAGGCACCACGGCTTTATACGATGCTATCGCTGCATCGGCGGATGAACTGGCCAAACACGGCAAGAATCGAAAACAGGTCCTGCTGATCATTACCGACGGCGCAGATAACGCATCAAGGCTCAACCTGGAAGAGGCAATCCACCGAGTGCAAGGCTTGGCCGGCCCGGTTGTGTATTCCATTGGGCTCCTCTTTGATAACGAACCTGGAGAATCGCAGCAAGCCAGAAATGATCTGGAGCGGCTATCCCAGGAAACCGGCGGTGTGGCCTATTTTGCCCGCTCGCTTGGGGATGTATATAGTATCGCGGCAGAGGTCGCCACGGCTATTCGCGAGCAATACGTCGTGGACTACCAATCATCGAAGCCGTTTACACGGGGCGGCTACCGTTCAGTTCGCGTGGAAGCAATCTCCCCGCGTCACGGTTCGATGTTGGTGAGGACGAAGCGGGGCTACTATCCAAAGACAGGAGAGGATACTCCGCCGGTACAGAATGCCAAGCAATGAAGCCGCGTCTCTCGGCCGTGAAGTCGGGGGAAGCGGCTCGATTCAAGTAGGAGGCGCAGGCGGATCGAATCCATGCGTGCTCTTAGAACAAGCGACCACGGAAGGCCAAGGAGCGCATCCAGGTGCTTGGCTTATGTACGTGCCGAGGTCCCTACTCTTCAGTTGAAGGCCATACTCCTCGAACTTGTCCGGCACGTCCTATGACTGATCCATCGAATTTGCCCGCACGATCGCTGGGCCGTCAATCAAGGCGGAAATCCACGTCGATCACCATCTGCACTGATACAGAACGACCTTGATATGTGGCAGGCCTGAATCTATATTGCTTGACGGCCGCGATTGCCTCGTCGTCAAGTCCCAGGCCGAGATGACGGACTATATGGACATTCTGAGGGAAGCCTTGTGCATCGACGATGAGCTGAACCGCCACGACACCCTGAAGATTCTTGCTCCGGGCCTCGGCGGTGAACTGCGGCTGAACAGAGTGGATGACCACGGGGGCGCTGACGCCGCCACCAACGCTCATGACGCCGCCGTAACCGCGGCCGCCGCCCGGCCCTTGTCCGGTGCCGTTGCCGGAACCAACGCCTCCGCCAATACCAAAGCCGAAACCGTTGGCGCTGCCACCGCCTTGCGAAGCCATCGCCACCTGCTGCGTGTGGGGAGCGCCGAGCTTGGGCATCGGGTTGTCCTGAGGCAACTGCAAAGCAGTGACAGGTTCCATCAGCGGCCTCGGAGTGTTGATTTTCGGGGGTTCCAGTGGAATGACCCGAGCCGTTTTGACAACTTTCGGCAAGGATCCCCGTGTTGGAGCGACCAGCTGATGTTTACCACCACCTCCACCGCCTCCGCGCGCCGTGTTTACCTGGAACACCGGCGGCGGCGGATCATAGAGAGTGACATTAACAGGAGCAACGGCGGTCGTTGAATCCACAACGGGAGTGTGAACCGCCATTCCGATCCACAGGATTGCGGCGATGAAGACGATGTGCAAAGAAACAGAGAGAATGCTGGAACTCCGGGAGCGGCGCCGAACTCGCTCATCGAGCCCCAGGAACATGCAATTGCCGCGCGCCACGAGCACGGCGCGATCGTGCGCTGGGACGGACAGCGGCACGGATCGCTGCTCCGGGGAAGGAGTGTCGCAGATTGCCGGAGCAGTTGATGAACGATTATATGGATATCGAACAGGCGCGCCGGCGTAAGATGAATCACTCGAGTAGCTCGAGTGTGAGGCGGGTCGCTGTGGTCTGGTTATCAGATTGCCCATAAAGTATTTATCCTCGGTCGCTTGCGGTAAAGAGCAGGTCCCCATCATCCCTGGTCTCGTTCAATGAGCCGGCTATCCTGGTGAATTTTCGGCTCTCCGGCCGTGTCCCCAGTAGCGCCTTGCCAACTCACCAGACGTCTTTGTCGCTGCCAGTCAGTCGTTCTGCAGCCATTGCAGCCGTGCCGAGCAAAGGCAATAGACTCAATCGGGCGCCATTTTCGAATTCACCACGACCCAATACATGCGCAAATTGAGACCCGTAGAGCCGCGCGGAGTGCGGCATAATCGGAACCCGCAAAAAGCCTTTAGCGAAGTAAATGTCGTCGCCACGAAATCGCGCCGCATCCAGCACAAAACGCGGTAAGTCGAGGGGGCTGCCACGATAAGTCCTGACATAATCCGAGATAATCGCGAGATAGGTCGCGACTCCCTCCCAAATGCCCGCGGACTCAGCCAACGTGCTCAATTTCGCGTAATCGATGAGACCGGCATCGGCAATGGCGGCGTTGTCAACGATGTCACAAAGCCTAATGTTGAAATGCCGGTACATGCGCTGGAGCGTGGAGATAATGATGCGGTCAGGGATGGATGGAACCCTGAATCGGTATCCGCCGACATCAACCGGGCATGCCCGTCCCGGCAGAGAAGAAGCGACTTCAACCTGTTCTCCGGTCTGGCCGAGGCGGCCGACATGAATTTCGATAGGCTCGGGCAGGTTGGGGAGCAGGAAATTCCACTTATTGGCAAGATGATCGCCCCAGCTTCGCGGCGCGATCCGGACGTCAAAGCATTGCGCCATCAGCGAGGAGACTTCATGCGGCTCGGCATTCGTAAAAAGATCGATGTCGCTGCCAAAGTCAGGCCAGTGATCGAGTGTCTTTATCACGCTAATTACATATCCACGATCTTTGAATGCGGCACAAACCTGATGCAGGCGGAAAAGCGCCATGGCGATGCGGGCCTTTTCCGACGTGAGCGCGCTATCTGCCATCGAAACCCAGGGGAGACTCCGCTCGTCGCGGGCCAATGTGAGGAATCTTTCCAGCCCGCGCACCACGACGTGGTGGGAATGAGCCAAAGCGAGAAGGTCTTCGAATTCATCGCGCGAAGGCCTGAAGGCTATGGTATCTCGCGTCGGGGTCGCGGGCGAAAACGGCGCATCCCCGCTCCCCGGTTGCAGCAATAGCCGCGAAAGAATCCTCAGCGAGTCGGGCAGGGGGAACTTTGCGACGCGTCTGTTCATAGCTGTTTGTCCTATTGGTCAGGGAGGGGATGCGGCGCAGCGCCCGGTTGAATTGCATCCGGCGCGGAAGGCGGTTGGGGTGATGAGGCCGGAGCGCCCGCTCCTGCGGCGCCTCGAGGCGTTAGCTCGATGGCCCCGGACTTCCCGCGGCGTTCACGACTATAAACTCCAAGAGCGCTATCCACATGGATGCCGCTTTGCGCAGCTACTCGAGAGAGCTCTTCTCCCTTTGCCGAAAGGCTGGTCGCGAGGCCGACGGGAAAGTTAGCGCCATAAGCCTGGCGAGCTTTCTGATAGAAGAACTGAGCCGACTCGAGATCGCCATCGCGTTCCGCGACGTAGCCACGGTTATTAAGCGAGAAAGCATTGGTGGGGTCGAGAGCATAAGCTTTCATGAAATCGCTCTTGGCTGTGGCCCAGTCGTTTTCATTCGCCGCGAATACGCCTCGCTCGCAGAGCAGGGTGGCTTGGGCATCACGCGGAACGCCTCCTTGCAACCGCCTTTCGAGTCTCATCGCATTGGCCGCGGCCATCTCGGCCACAGTCTTTCCCCTCCACGATCGATCCTGTGCGACCGCGACGAGGTCGTGCGATTGCGAGTAGGAAGCCTCGGTGTAATACTTCATTGCGCTGCCGAGATCTCCGATCGCCTCATTGGCCGCACCTAGGTTGTTCAGCGTGAATGGGTCCTTAGGATCGAGAGAAAGCGCCTGCTGAAGAAGACCGATCGCTTCGAAGCCGCGATTCTCCCCCAGCAGCTTTACCGCGTCCAGATTGATGCGATTCACTCGCATGGGCGCATCCCGGAGGCCGGAGAATGCAGTCTGCATCGGCTGGCCTTGCAGACGCTTAACATTGCTCACATCGATATTCGCATTGGATCCCTGCTCGGAAGCGAGCTTGTAGAATTTGCTCGCTCGATCCAATTGCCCCTCTAACTCAGAGATGTAGCCGAGGTTATTCAACGTAAAAGGGTCGGAAGGGTCAAAGAGATACGCCTTATAAAACATGCTTGCGGCGGATGCGTAATCGTGCTTTTGAGCCGCCTCGACACCCTTCCGGTTCAGGCGTTGAACAAGCGTCAGGCTGCTGTGGCGAGGAATAGTGATGGTGATGGTATCTCGCGCCCATGCAGCGTGAAATCCCAAACCCAGGAGCGTGGTCAAGGCCAACACGGATTTGCATGGGCTGAAACGCATTGTTCCCCTAATACTCAGCATGATTGCTGCAGGCAAGACAGCCTACGAGCGCCTTCACTGTGACTCGAGTTCTTAGATGCGTCACGCCTGCCCGCGTTGCCTCTCGGAGTGGGCCCCCGAGGCCACCGGGAATGATAAAAAAGCATCTATATCAAATAGCTTGTTGGATGGAATCGCCGGCTGAGGATTTGCTACGTCTACCGTGGATAATATTGAACAGTTTCTTGCATCGGTCACGCTATGCGGCGTGACGATCGTGCTTACGGCGACCTGCGCCCCCGCGCAGCAGGTGGCGAGCTCGAAGCCGGTGGCTGACCCGGGCAATCATTGGAGCGATTCAATCTCGCTTCCTCTACCCCCGCTTCCCCAAGGAAATACCACAATTCTTGGCGGGGAGATCCGGAATTTTGATCCAGTGCGCGATCAGTTCTCGCTGCGAATCTATGGCGGGCGGCCTGTAAAGATTCTGTTCGATGAGAGGACTCAGGTTTATCGCGATGGGAGGAGGATTTCCGTCCGCGATCTCGGTCCCGAAGATCACGCCTCGGTTGAAACCACCTTGGACGGAGCCGACGTGTTTGCCGTCAGTATTCATATCCTTTCAGGATCACCAGAGGGCGAGTGCGAGGGGAAGGTGCTGAAGTACGAACCGGATAAAGGCGAGCTCGAAGTTGCTTCGTCGATGTCGCCGGCACCTGTCAGGTTTCTGGTCCCAGCGAACGCCAGCGTTGCTCGCGTAGGCGAACCGAGATTTACGTCGGCGCCCTCCGGGGTATCCGATCTTGTAGCTGGGGCCTTGATCTCTGTTTCGTTTGGAACTGACGCTGGGCGCCACAATGTCGCGAGGCAAATCAAGGTTGCGGCTGTGCCTGGCGCCGCGTTTGTGTTCTTTGGGAATATCTCCTTTCTCGATATGCACACGGGAACGATGGTCCTGATTGATCCACGCGACGGAAAGAGCTACCAAATCCGCTTCGACAGCGCCCGGTTGCCGACGAGCAGGTCTCTCCGGCTTCAGGCGAACGTAACTGTGACGGCGACTTACGATGGAACCCGATACGCGGCGAACGCAATCACAATCAACTAGTTTTCCGCAAAGATCGGCGCCGCTTGAAAAGGCTGCCTGACCGGGGTTTGCTTCGCACAAAGCTCGCCGTGCAATGAGGATCCTTCATTCCTTCGCCAAAAACCGATTGGAAGTGCAGCTTGGCGGTTTACCAGCGAGAGACGGTGAGATTGTCGAGGTAGACGGTGCTTGAGGACCAGCCGGAAACGGCGCTGTCGACCTGAAAGTTGGTGAGAATCGTGGGGCCCCAGCCCAGAGCGAACGCCGAAGGCACCGTGGCGTTGATCTGTTGCTGATTTCCATCGAGCCACACCGATTGATAGGTGACATTCCCGTTATCATCGCGCGAATAGCTGACCTGAACGTGAT
>JBEKKL010000024.1:0-56017 GCA_050010735.1 Occallatibacter sp.
CGGGGCCGATCGCCGGAACAGGAACGGTTTCGACGCGCATGTCATTGATTCCGCGGTAGACTGCGGCGCGCATGGTTGTGGGAATTGTGATTTCGATTTGGGGATCAGCGTTGGTGGTTTGGATAGCCATTCCGTTTCCTGATTTGACCGTTTTTGTCCAGCAGATCGAGAAGGGAGTCAGCGATCGCGCGTGCGGCCTTTCTGCTATTTTCGCCCATCCGGATGAGCGCGGGCCAGTGCTTGGGCCTCAACGTCGCAAAGAGGATGAAGCGAAGCGTCAGAAAGCGGCCATCTGGTAAGATAAAGCGATTGAAATCAGGAAGTTGTTCGGCGTAGCCGTCGCTGATTCCCTTGATGCAATAAAAAGGGATGCCGCGCATCTGCACGAGGCGGGCGATGGCGGAGGCCTCCATGTCGACGAGCGAGGCCGAGTAGGTTTCGGCGAGGCGGACCTTCTCGCGGGCGTCGGCGACCTTGGGGCTGGTGACCAGCCAAAGCTCGCTTTGAATCGCGCTTTGCGGTTCGCTTTCTTGCTTGTTTTGAAAGGGCATGGCTTCAGCAGGGCCGCGTGCAGACTCGTTCGAATTCCCTGTCGCCAGCGAGTAATCGTTTTGAAAGGGCATGGCTTTAGCCGTGCCGATGTCAGGTCCAATTGAACCTCCGGGCTTTAGCCCCTGAGGGATCGTTCTGCCTTCCGAATGCATCCCCTCGGCGGCTAAAGCCGCATTTTCATTTTGCGCATGTGCGGCACGGCTGAAGCCGTGCCCTTTCAAGGCCTGGGTTCCCAGCGCAAAACAGGAGGTCAGAAAGCGCTCGCCGGTGCGGGCGTCGATGACGGCGGAGACGTCGAGGGCCTGGCCGGGGGTGAGCTCTTCACGGAGTGCTCCAGCCCAGCCGGTGGAGATGATTTGATCGAGGGGGCCGGTCTTTTCAACTTCGGCGAAGGCGCGCGTGGCGGCCTGGATGCCGGCTCCGGCGCAGGCAGCAATCCATTCGCCGTCGGCAAAGCTCCAACGCCAGAGATCGACGCCGTTTTGACATTGGTGCCGCCAGCCCCGAGTGAGCGGTTTCAGTTCGGCGGGCATCGCTGCGATGATGGCGGTGCGGGTCATGGGCGAGGGTCGGCGGGAGCTTCAACTTGGGTTGTGGTCAAGGCCGTGCGGGGCGGGAGTAGCGCAAATGCCACTAGCGCAAAGAATTGAACCGCCAACGCAATAATTGCCACAATTTTCAACCCGTATCTATTCGCCCACTCAGATATAGTCAATGGCGCCAAGATGAGCACAATCCAAAGCAAGTTGAGTCGAAGTTCTATCAGTCGCCTGATCGTTAAGATAGGCCAGAATAAAACAAATAGCGCGGCGAGTATTAGATTGAAGACGAAGCCAGCGCCACTAGCCGATTTCCAAATCGTAAGGTCAGCGATCACACCAAGAAACGTAATGGACGCCAAGCCGTAGGCCCATCTGTCGATTGGCGGTAGATCTCTTGAGAAAATGCGAGCTAGCTTCATGCTCTTCTCCCTTTTCTTACTTTACGGCGCATAGCCGTTGGCGCGGAACCAGTCTATGGCGGCTTTCATTGCTGGGTTGACGGGGAGGAGGCGGAAGCCTAGCTCCTGCTGGGCGCGGGCGCTACTGGCGTACATCTTCTTGCGGCCCATGCGGACCTCTTCTAGCGTCGCGCGGGGCTCGCGGCCACGGATGCGGCCGGTGATCCACTCCTCAAAAAAAGCATAAGTCGCGGCAACGGCGAAGGGGATTTTCATCGTCGGCGAGGGCAGGCCGGTGATGGCCGACATTTTATCTAGGATCTGCTTGAGGGTGAGGTTTTCGCCGCCGAGAATGTAGCGATGGCCGCGCTTGCCTTTCGTCAACGCCGCCACGTGGGCGCGGGCGACCTCGGCTACGTCGACGAGATTCAGGCCAGTGTCCATGTAGGCGGGGAATTTGCCATTCAAGAAATCGACAAAGATGCGGCCCGTCGGCGTGGGCTTGCGGTCATTCGGTCCAATGGGTGTGGTCGGGTTGAGGATGATGACGTGCTGGCCGTCCTGGGCTGCAGCGATGGCCTGCTGTTCCGCTTGAAACTTTGAACGCTTGTAGTGGCCGACCATGTCGGCGAGGGTGACCGGCGTATCTTCGTTGATGACCGCGCCGTCCCTGCGGAAGTGCATGGTGGCAACGCTGGAGGTGTAGACGACGCGCTTGACGCCTGCCTCGCGGGCCAGCCTTAACAAGTCTCGGGTCCCGTCAACGTTGGCCGTGTACATCGCTTCGGGGTCGCGAATCCAGAGCCGATAGTCGGCGGCGACGTGGACCACGGCATCGCAGCCATCGAGGGCAGAGGCGTAGGTTTCGGGATTGGCGAGATCGCCGACCTCAGTCTCGCCATCGATCCCTTCGACATTGGCGAGATTGCTTGTTTTGCGGACCAGCAAGCGCAGATCAGCACCTTCGGCGGCGAGAGCCTTGGCAACATGATGGCCGACGAATCCGGTGGCGCCTGTCAGGAAGATCTTCATGGTCAGAGAACAGAGATCGGGGGTCAGAGATCAGTTTACGCCATGCATACGCGGAGTATTCCAACCGTTCGGATCACGGCTTCGCATGTGCCATTGAACACTCGCCGAAGCGGAGAAATCCGCAGCCGATCTCTCAGCCTTGATCTCTGTTCTCCGATCTCTTCCGAGCTAGTCCAGCTTTTCCGGCATGAGTGCGATGTTCTTTTCTCCGGCGGCCTTCTTTTCGTTGTAGGCCTTGACCCAGTCTTCCCAGTGCTTGCCGGCGGCGCGGTCTTTGCCGCTGAACTCCAGGCGCGCGATCTCGGCGTAGCTCACCTTGCGCTTATCGGGCGCGGCGGGAGTGAAGTACTGAACCCAGGAGTCGGCCAATGTAGTGCCGGTCGAGCGATTGAAGATATAGGCCTCGATGCGTTCACCGCTTTTGAGCGTGAGGGTGACGTCGCCGCGATAGTCGAAGGCCTTTTCGAGAGCCTGGCGCAGTTCCTCTTCGCCGGCCAGCTTGGGCACCCAGCCCTCAAGCATTTCGTGCTCGGCGCCGGGAGCCAGTTCGAGTGCCTCGACCTGTGCAAGCGTGTATTTCAGGACTTCAGCGGTCATGCTCTATTTTCCTCAAAGGAACGACTGATTGGGTTCGTGGCCTCCCACCCTAGCTGCAAAAACAAAAACGCGGCGAGGGTGGGGCGCCCAGTTCTTGAATGCTGCGAGCTAGGCGTTAGTCACCTCTAGGCTCTGGGCTCGCTCGGCGATTTGCACCAGCGGCGCCGGGCCATGCGGCATCGGCTCACTAAGCTGCTTCAGCGCGTCTTCGTCTTTGTATAGGCTGAAGTTGCCGCGCACCATGGCCCAAAAACCCTTGAGAGAGCCGAAGCCGTCCATCACCGCCGTTGGTTCATAGCCGCAACTGACCATGCAGTTGGCACATTTGGGATTGCCGCTGGCCACGCCATACTCCTCCCACTTGGTGGATTCCATCAACCCCTTGAAGCTATCGGCGTAGCCATCCTGAAGCAGGTAGCAGGGGCGCTGCCAGCCGAAGATGTTGTAGGCGGGTGATCCCCAGGGAGTGCACTCGTATTTGCGGTCGCCCATCAGGAATTCGAGGAACAAAGGCGACATATTGAACTTCCACGTTGGCTTGCGATTGGAGAGGATGGCACGGAAGAGGCGACGTACGCGGGCGCGGCCCATGAAGCGATTCTGGTCCGGCGCCTTGTCGTAACTGTAGCCCGGCGATAGGACGATGCCTTCGACACCCATGTCCATTACCTCGTCGAAGAAAGCGCGAGCACCTTGAGGATCTGCCCCGTCGAAGAAGGTTGCGTTGGTCGTGACCCGGAAGCCGCGCTTGACGGCCTCCTTGATGCCGTCCACGGCGATGTCGTAACCGCCCTCACGGCAGACTGAGAAGTCGTGATGTTCGCGCTGGCCGTCGAGGTGAACGGAGAAGGTGAGGTACTTGGAAGGCTTGAACTCGGGCAGGCGCCGCTTGAGTTCGAGGGCGTTGGTGCAGAGGTAGACGTATTTCCTGCGAGCAACGAGGCCATTGACGATCTCGACGATCTGAGGGTGCAACAGAGGCTCGCCGCCAGGCAGCGAGACCATGGGCGCACCGCATTCTTCGACTGCGGCAAAGCATTCCCCGGGGGTGAGCTGTTTCTTGAGAATGTGCGGCGGATACTGCACCTTGCCGCAGCCGGCGCAGGCCAGGTTGCAGCGGAAGAGCGGCTCAAGCATCAGCACGAGCGGATAACGCTTGTTGCCTGCGAGCTTCTTCTTGATGACGTAGGTGGCTACGGTCCACATCTGTGAGATCGGAACAGCCATCTTATGGTTTTCCTCCGGCGCTCTCTAGGCAGCGCGTTCCATTGCCCGCCGATAGCCGGTGAGAGCCATCAGCGGGAAGTATTGGCGGTACATCGTATAGGCCAGATAAAAGACTCTGGGGAAGCCGGTGCCGGTGATGATGCTTTGCCGGGTGGCTCCTTCGCTCATCGATTCATCCCAGCCGCCATCGGGACGCTGGCGGGTGAGCAGCCAGCGGATGCCTTTGGCCAGCGAGTCTGAGCGGTCGTCGCCGGCGGCGAGCAGAGCAAGCAGCGCCCATGCCGTCTGCGAGGGAGTGCTGAGGCCGACGCCGCGGGTATTGGGATCGTCGTAGCTGCCGCAGGTTTCGCCCCACCCGCCATCGGGATTCTGCACCATACGAATCCACTCGGCGGCCTGCTGAATCTGCGGCTCGTGATGATCGATGCCGATGGCGTCGAGCCCGCGCAGCACGAGGAAGGTGCCGTAGATGTAGTTGACGCCCCAGCGGCCAAACCAGCTTCCGTCGGGTTCCTGTTCCTTGAAGATGAACTTGATGGCCTTTTGCACGCGCTTGTCGTCGCGCGTGTAGCCGTAGGTGGCCAACATCTCCAGCATTCTTCCCGTAATGTCGACCGTCGGCGGATCGAGCATGGCGTTGTGATCGGCGAAGGGAATGTACTGGAAGATCATCTTGGTGTTGTCTTTGTCGAAGCTGCCCCAGCCGCCGTTTTTGCACTGCATGGCAAACTCCCATGCGATGGCGCGTTCGGTGACCTGATGCTGATAGCGCTCGCGGGGATTGGAGACCTTGTTCAGTGCGAGCAGCACCTGCGCGGTGTCGTCGGTGTCGGGATAAAACTCGTTGTTGAACTCGAAGTACCAGCCGCCGGGCTCGGTCTTTGGGACCTTGACTGCCCAATCGCCCTTGTGGCGGACCTCTTTGGAGAGCATCCAGTCGGCAGCCTTGATCATGCGCGGATCGTTGGCAGGCACGCCCGCCTCGCCGAGCGCATAAACTGCCTGCGCCGTATCCCACACCGGCGAGACACAGGGAGTCATGCGGAAGGTCGGTTCGGGCATTACGTCATTGGCCGGCTCCTCGATGCCGAGCTTCTCAAACTCGTCGCGCGCGCGGATGACCTGGGGATCGTCCTCCGAGTAGCCGAGACAACGCAGGGCGATGATGGCGTTGAGCATGGCCGGGTAGATGGCGCCCAAGCCGTCAGTCATCTCCAGGCGCTCGAGCATCCACTTTTCCGCGCGCTTGAGGGCCAGCGTGCGCAGCGGACGAATGTGAACCGCCTCGGCCCAGTGCATCAGCCGGTCAAGAATGATGAAGAAGTTGCGCCACGAGATAATTGCGCTGCGGTCGCGGTGCAGGCGCAGGACCGAGTTGGCGCGGCCGCCGACGAATAACTCATCAATTCCCTGCTCCGGCGGGATCCTTTTGAAAGGCTTGCGGGCGAACATGATCGCAAGCGGAACGAGGATCGAGCGCGACCAAGACGAGATTTCATAGATATTGAAGTAAAACCACTTGGGAAAGAGAACGATCTCGGGCGGAATCGCGGGCACCGCATCGTAGTCGTATTCACCCAGCGCGCAGAGATACATTTTGGTGAAGGTGTTGCATTGGACGACGCCTCCGTGCTCCAGAACCCACTTGCGGCATTTGGCGAGGCGCGGATCATCGGCGACGATGCCCATCAGCTTCGCCGAGGAGTAACACTTGACCGAGAGCGAGATGTTGCCTGGGCCGCCTGGATAAATGCTCCAACTGCCGTCCTCGTTCTGGTAGCGCATCATCTCGGTGAGTGCGCGGCGGAGCCGGCCGGGGTCTCCACTCTCAAGCAGTGTGTGTAAAAAGATGTAGTCGGCCTCGAGCATTGCATCGGCTTCGAGTTCCCCGCACCAATAGCCATCGGGATGTTGCAGGGAGAGCAGGAAGTCCCGTGCGCGGACGGTAGCCGCCTTCACATCGGCCAGGTCCGCGTCAATGCGCCCGAAGCGCGGCGCCACGGATTGCGTCTTCCTTTGCTGAATACTCATGCGATTTGAAATGCCTCAGTTCCTTCTCGGGCTTCCGGCCGCCTGTGCCCGTTCCTAGAAACCGCAAACGCCAGCGTCTCTAAAGTCTGGCGTCGCTTAACTCACGGCTACGGCTTCTGCACCATTGGCGCTGCCTATGGCCTGAACGATCTCAGGGGGCAAGCCAAAGCGAACGTTCTCCGGCATCACTTCAACCTCTTCGACGCTGTTGAAGCCGTTTTGTCGCAGGTAGTTGACTACATCCTCGACGAGTACCTCAGGAGCCGATGCTCCAGCCGTAACCGCAACCGTAGTCACGCCGTCGAGCCACTTCGGATCGATGGCGTGAGAATCATCGATGAGATAACCGATCGTTCCCAGATTGCGTGAGACCTCGACGAGGCGGTTGGAGTTGGAGCTATTGGTTGAGCCAACCACCAGCACCAAACCTGCATTGTGCGCCACGTTGCGAACCGCGACCTGGCGGTTTTCGGTGGCGTAGCAGATGTCCTGCGAGTGAGGGCCGACAATATTGGGAAACTTCGCTTTGAGAGCGTGGATGATGTCGCGCGCTTCGGAGAGCGAGAGCGTGGTCTGGGTTAGATAGGCGACACGATTCGGATCAGGAACATTGAGCGCTGCAACTTCGTCGACATTGGAGACGACCTGGGTCGCTTCGGGTGCTTCGCCCAGTGTGCCCTCAATTTCATCGTGGTCGCGATGGCCGATCAGCACAAGCGAGTATCCCTGTTTCGCAAATTTGACGGCCTCGATGTGGACCTTGGTGACCAGGGGGCAGGTGGCGTCGATGACTCTGAGATTGCGCTCTTTGCTGATCTCCCTGACCGCGGGCGAGACGCCGTGGGCCGAGTAGATGACGCGCTGGCCGTTGGGCACGTCGTCGATCTCATGGACAAAGATCGCGCCCTTCTCAGCCAACTCGTTGACTACGTGGCGATTATGGACGATCTCGCGCCGTACGTAGATGGGAGCGCCAAAGGTTTCAAGAGCGATCTTGACGACATCGATCGCGCGCACCACTCCAGCGCAGAAACCGCGCGGCTTGAGTAACAACACCCTCTTCTGACTGGGGGAAGTCTCGGAGCGGAACTCGTTCGAGATGAAATCGAGCGAAGTTGTAGTCACACTTCCAGTATACCAATCGAGAAGCTGAGGCCCAAACATCGTGAGTCTGCCCGCGGTCGACAATGCGGGGCGACTGCGCCCCTTCGTAGCGAGGCGCAGATCCGGCAACGTAGCTTCTTCGATGTTAAGGAGCTGTAAAAGCTGTGCGCCAGCCGACAGGAACCTCTTGCGTGCGATCGAATGGCTGGGTTAACCTGCTCGCAACCTGCCTGTTTCACCGCCCACTATCGCAGGGCAGCCGGCAGCGTTCAGCTCTCCCCATTCGTTCGATGATCGAAATCACCGGCAAACTTCTGGAGGTACGTATGAAGACTCTTTCAACGTTGCCGCGTGGCGTGCTCTTCGCCGCGGCTCTGCTGGTCGCGCAATTCGCCCACGCTCAAGACCGATTGGTCCCTCTTCAGGCGAGGCCTGATGCGGGCTCCGTGCAAATCGTACCGAACAGCTTTTCCTATCATGCATTTGGACTGGCCGGCTTACGAGGTCCGGCTCCCGATTTGAGGCCAGCCGGACCGCTAGAAGCCCTGAAGATCTCTCCGGCTTTTGAGGAGAGTGTGCCGGTCGTACCGAGTCCCGGTTTCTATGCGGGAGATGCGACCAATCCGGGAGATGGGCCGACGATCGTCTCTGCCGAGTTTCATCCGATCTACGTCAACAAGCCACCCTCCCACTGGGGAAATCCGGCCAGATTCCTGATCGACTTGGGTGCGAGCGAGTTCATCCACGTGCTCGACCAGTATGTCGGAGTCATCGCGAGAGACCGCTATACGCTCGGCGCCTCGTTTGCCGCGCAGTATCCGATCCCAGCGAATAATACGCTGCTGCCGACCGACATCCTGAATCTGGTTCACGCCGCGGCCGCAGCCGGAGGAAGCGGCTATGGCCACCTCTACCACGTCTTCCTGCCAATGGGAGTGGATATGTGCTTCCCGGCGACCGCGACAAGCCCGGCCCAATGCTACTCCCCCGACAATCCGGCCACCTTCGATTTTTGCGCCTTTCACTCCTCTGCGACCTTCAGCGATTCGGTCGGTCACGTGCTCTTCAGTGTGGAACCCTATCAGGACGTGAGTGGGTGCAGTGTTCCCCCGACTGGAAGCGCAAACAACCAGCTGATCGATTCCACAGACAACACACTCTCGCATGAGACGTCTGAATCGATCACGGATCCCGACGGAGATGCTTGGTGGGTTCATAACTTCACGATCCTCAATGGAAATGAGATCGCCGACGAGTGCATCCGGGCTCAGGTGACCAGCACCGGTGCGGTCTATTGGGACTACGGCAACGTGGATCTCAACGGGCATCCTTATACGTTTCAGCCGGAGTACTCGGACACCGTGCATGGCTGTACCTACAGGCCAATTTAGGATTGTCGGACGGGGCTCCCAGCTTTCAAAGACGAGAGCTGGGAGCGTTGAAATCGGCGAACTGGCGCCGGTTTTCGCTGGACATGGGAGTTCTTCGGCCCGAAACCGGGGAAAAACGCTCCCGAGTGTTTCCCGATATGCGATTGGGAGAAACTGCAAGCACTTGATAATAGACTATGTACTGTAAGATCCGCTCCAATGAAGCCGACCTGCGGGGATCTGAAACGGAGATCGGCGAACCGATTATCGCGGACTGCTTCTATTGCGCGCCATGAGGACCGCAATTCTGCTCCATGCAGAGAGGGTGAGGGATTTTAGGGCCTGAGAGCTGAGCGTTCCCCGCTGTTGTTTTGAGCCGGGGCGAACGCTGAGCGTAGATCAATGCCGGGTGATCGGCGCCGCTGTTGTCAACGCCCGCAGACTTGATAAAATGTGGCCGAATTAACAAACCTAAAGGAGTTTCCTCTGAAATGAAGATCCCTCAAAACCATCGACCTTGCCTTAACCTCCCTCACCGTCTCAGCGCTCTCATGCTTGGATTGGCTGCATTGGCGTTGGGTACTCCCGGCCTCTGCGGACCCATTCATGATGCGGCCCGTGCGGGAGATCTGGACAAGGTCAAAACACTGGTCAAAGAGCACCCGGAACTGATCTCGAGCAAGGACGAAAAGTACGGACAGACTCCACTGCATATTGCGGCGTTCAACGACCGCAAAGACGTAGCTGAGTTTTTGCTGGCCAACAAGGCCGACGTCAATGCCAAGTCGAATAACGGATCGACACCGCTGCATCTGGCAGCGGGAAAAGGCAACAAGGATATCGTGGAACTGCTTCTGGCCAACAATGCCGACGTCAATGCCGTCGACAATGAAGGCTGGTCACCTGTGCATTCCGCGGTCGTCTACAACCAAAAGGAGATTCAAGACCTGCTGGCTTCGAAGGGCGGCAAGGAGTTGCCCGCCCCGCCGCCGCCTCCACCAGCACCCAAGCCCGCCGAAAAGGCTCCTCCAAAGGAGACCGGCAAGGACGGCCAGTTCACCCTCTACGACGACGGGACGGTGGTGGATACGAAAACCAATCTGATGTGGATGGGAAGAGACAACGGAGCGGCGGTGAGCTGGCCCGATGCCAAAAAGTTTGCATCGGATTATCGCGGAGCCGGATATACAGACTGGCGTCTGCCGACGCTGGCCGAGTTATCGGCGCTGTACGATCAGAGCAAAACGCGCAAGAGCTATTGTTCGGCCGCGGTCGACGAACTGGGCCAGGCGGCGGATGAGATCCATCTGACGAACACGATCCATCTGACCTGCACTCGCGCGTGGACCTCGGACGAGCGCAGCGGCAAGGCGGGGATGGCGACAGTCTTCGATTTCCACCTCGGCAAGGATGCCGCGCGGCCCGAGGCCAAGGATTTCGTCGATACTGGGAGCCGGGTGCTGGTAGTGCGTGCAGTGAAGTAACCTGTTTGCGGCGAAGGCCGCTGAAGTTGACAGGAACGGCTGGGGCTGATGGCTCCGGCCGTTTCTGTCTTTAGGCTGGGCGAGGTGGTAGTTACCTTCGGTTGTGCCTGACGATTGGCGCAATTTCATGGAATTTGGCTCAGGAAGGGGGCTTTGGTTAAAGAAAACTTGATTTCTCTCCGATAAGGGACGGGTAGAGTCTCTTCGCAAAAACCGTGCGGAGTCCCCCGAACGAAATTGGGAGTGATCTTGCGGGATGAATCGCAACGTTAAACAGCGCGTGATTGTAGCTCTCGTTGCTGCTCTGACGGTAGCGGTTCTTGGAGCTCTCGGCGGCTATTGGGCGGGACGGTCGATCGCCCTGCGGATGGCGGTAAAGAAACTCGGCCAAGACGCTACACAGGCGATCAGTGACAGCGTGGCCTATTCGCGCGATGCGCACGCGGTGCTGGATGCGATGAGCGCGCTGCCGGGTCCGCGCTGTTCCGATGAGGATATGGCCGCGCTGCTGAGGCTCGTCTACCAGTCACACTTTCTGAAGGCGGCCGGGCGGATGCACGATGGCAGGATTCTGTGCTCGACAAGCGCTGGGCGGCTGGAACAGCCGGGCGTCGAACAGCCGAAGTACGATTCGATCGGCGCCGATGGCGTAAGGGTCTACCGGAACCCACCGCTGTTTCGACTGGATGACGTGTCGGTGACGGGCCTGCTGAAAGGCGATGCATATGTCGTGCTGAATCCATATATAAGCAGCCTTCGGGATGCCGCGCCGCCGCAAGTGCGCACCACGGTGATTGATCCCGTGCAGAGCCAGGCGGCGCATCTTGCCGACCCGCAGACGCACTTGACATGGGCGATGCTGACGACCGACAGCGATTTCCGCACTGGCGACACGTACTACTCGACGCGCTGTTCGTATGCCTACAACACCTGCACGACCGCTTCGCTGCCGGTCTTCGAGGCTCTCAACTCCAATCGCAAATGGTGCTTTTACGGTGGTCTGCTGGGAGCATTGGCCGGTGCGTGGGTGGGGCTTCTGGTCTCGCTGGTCTACCAGCGCAGCCTTAGCATGGAACAGCAACTCCGGCGTGCGGTTCGCAAGGACCAACTGAATGTGGTCTATCAGCCGATCGTGAGCATTCCCAGCGCGGAGATCGTTGGAGCCGAGGCGCTGGCGCGGTGGAAAGACGAAGATGGATTCCCTGTCGGCCCGGATATCTTTATCAGGGTTGCCGAGGAGCGCGGGTTTGTCAGCGAGATCACGCGGCTGGTGGTGCGGCGGGTGCTGCATGACTTTGCCGGGACGCTGCGGGCAAATCCTGACTTTCACCTGAGCGTCAACGTAGCCGCGACAGACCTGAAGGATCCCAATTTTCTGCCTATGCTGAAGGAATCGGTCGATCGGGCGGCGGTTCCACCCGAGAGCCTGGTCATAGAGATTACCGAGAGCTCCACGGTACAGCACAAAACTGCCGAGGAGACGATTCGCCAATTGCACGAGCGGGGCCACAGCGTGCACATCGACGATTTTGGCACCGGATATTCGAGCCTCTCATACCTGAACGATCTCTCTGTCGATGCGATCAAGATCGACCGGTCTTTCACGCAGACGATCGGCACCGACGCGGTGATCGTGGGGATTTTGCCGCAGATCCTGGCGATGGCCCATACGCTGGGTCTGAAGGTCATCGTGGAAGGCGTCGAGACGCCGGAGCAACTGACGTACTTCGCCGCCGAAAAGGAGCCTGTTCTGGGGCAGGGCTGGCTCTTCGGACACCCGGTGACGGCCGAGGAGTTTCATTGCCTTCTGAACGAGGACGAAAACGCTGCTGCGGGCCAGGATTCGACTGCTGCCGACTCAGGCGAGGTCTTCATCGAGGCTTAGAGATCGGCTGAGTTTCCGTCATACTGTCGCGGTTTCCCTACTGAGAGAATGAAAAACGCGGATGCCGAAATGGGTTCGTGGTCTCCCAGGTCCCAAATGCGAGCGAGGGACCCGGGGCACCCGGCTCTGTTGCGGATTACGGCGGGAAGACACGTACTGAGATTTCGTGTCGGCCCTGCGGAAAGGCCGGAGTAGGTTCGTGGTTTCCCACCCATCGCAAAATGCGCGATGGATGGGCCACCCGGCGCCCGGCTTGTTGGTGCATTGGAAGGGTGTTAGCCTTTATCCAGCGGGAGAAGTCTTTCTTCGATGAGCGAGATCATTTTTGAGGTGCGCGAGGACGAGGCGGATGGCGGATACACAGCTACCGCCCTTGGGTACGGCATCCATACCCAGGGAAATACTGTGGAAGAGTTGCGCGCAATGGTCAAGGACGCAGTGGCCTGCTACTTCGATGAATCGATGGAGGCTCCGAAGATCATTCGGCTGCATTTCGTTCGCGAAGAAATCCTCGCGGCATGAAGCTGCCTCGCGACATCGATGGACCACGTCTGGTCCAAGCGCTGAGGGTTTTGGGATATGAAGCGACCCGGCAAAAGGGATCGCACATTCGAGTGACCACCCTGCGAGACGGTGAGAATCACGAAGTTATTCCCTATCACGATCCGATCAAGACCGGCACACTCGCCAGCATCCTCAAACGAATCGCCGCTCACCATGGGATGAGCATCGACGAACCGCTGAAGATGCTCGATTTATAGTTGGAACTCCCAGGTCCCAAAAGCGGGACCTGCGGCACCCGAATTCGATGCGGAATTCACCGCTGGGACGTGGGCAACCGCCAGGAGTTTCAAGCGGATAGAATCTCGACTTTGCGTTCGCGGTCGGCGGCAAAGGCCAGACGGGCGCGAATGTCGGTTTCGCGCAGCAGGGGAAAGTCAGCGAGAATCTCCTACTCGGACACGCCGGAGGCAAGATAATCGAGCACATCGTTGACGGTAATGCGCAGGCCGCGAATGCAGGGCTTACCGCTCCGCTTGCCCGGTTCAATCGTGATGATGCCCGTGTAGTCCATGCGCCTTCAGAATAAGACAACCGCCGCCCCGGCGCAAGCACCTGCGGTGCGGCCAAACGCGCTTCGCGCTTGGGGTTCGTGGTTTCCCACCCTTCGCAAAGTGCGCAAAGGCTGGGGCACCCAGCTGAATCTCCCCTATGATAGAAATCGTACTTATAAATCCCGACCACCAGTCAACTGGAGCTAGGCGTTGAAGACAAGAACGGTATTCATCGCAGTAATTCTTGGAGTTGTTTGCAGTTTCCTTTTGCAATATCCGGCCTTAGCTGCACTAGGACAAGACACGCCAGCGACAACGACTCTCGATGTTAAGAAGGAAGACCCAGCTCAGACCGGCAAGCTCGACAGTAGTTCGTCTTCGGGCGGAACACGCACCATCACACTTGATGTGGAGGTGACAGATAGGTCCGGCCGACTTATTGCAGGCCTTCAGCCGACAGACTTCGCACTCTTCGACAATAAGCAGAAACAGAGTCTTGTCTCTTTCCATGAAGTCACTGGCATTGGCGCAAAAGCTGATCCACCCGTTACAGTTGTTCTGCTGGTCGATACAGTCAACGAATGGCATCCCATATTCTCCCACGAGACGATTGAATGGGATGAACTGAGAGATTACTTCCAGAAAGACGGCGCTCATCTCGCTCTGCCCACATCGCTTTTTGTGCTGACAGACCAAGGCATCACAGTTCAAAACCATCCCAGCCGCGAAGGCAAGGTGCTGGCGGACTTCCTAACTGCCAATACTGCCGGCTTGGGCGCAGTTGATGACCGAGGGAGCCCTCAAAAACGCGCGGAGCTTTCTACCTTGTCGCTAAGGGGACTCGATTTTTTAGGCAATTCGCTCAGGGCCATTCCGGGCCGAAAACTGATCCTTTGGTTGAGTTTGGGATGGATGGATTTCAGTCATTTCTCCACAGATCCGCACCAAGACGACCAGATGCTCTTCTCGTTTATTGCCTCCCTTTCAAACGAATTGAGGGATGCGCGTATCACGCTTTACGCTATTGACCCCAGAAGCCCCGTACAGGACGAAGATGACTATCGCAATTGGAAGAGTCTGAGCTTGCAAAATAACCTCGATTATATGAGTTATCTGAGGGGCGCGTACAAAAGCTATCTTAAAGGCGTACCGTCTCCGAAACAGGCGAGCTACGGCAGCCTTCTTTTACCGGTGCTCGCTACACACACTGGCGGCCTGGTTTTGTCGGATGGGAGCGATTTGGCCAAGAAAATCGAACGCTGCATTAGCGATGCCAACTCCTACTATGTCCTGACTTTCAACGGTCCAGTTGCAGCGCACTCCAACGAATACCACGGAATCGAAATACAAATGGCTGATCCGGGATTGAAGGCACGCACCGGGAGCGGCTACTACGCACAGCCTTGATGACTTACGATTCAGTCCCTTCGGCGCGTGGCAAGCTTGTCCGGACCGTCGTACCGGTTTTCCTCAAACTGCCTCGATTTCAACCGTGAATTGGGCCGAATGCGGGGGCTCATTTACGGCTAGAATCTAGGGTAGCCATGGCTGAATTTACGCATTTGCATTTGCATACTGAGTACTCGCTGCTGGATGGGGCTTGCGACGTTACGAAGCTGGTGGACCGGGTGGCGGCGCTGGGGCAGACCTCTGTCGCGATGACCGACCACGGGAATATCTATGGCGCTGTGCACTTTTTCGCGGCGGCCAAGGCCAAGGGGATCAAGCCGATCCTGGGCTGCGAGCTCTACATCTGCAAAAACGAAGACCACACGACGCCGGGCGAGGGAGACGAGAACAATCACCTGCTTGTTTTGGCACAGGACGAAGAGGGCTACCGGAATCTGGTGCGGATTACTTCGGAGGCATCGCTGCATGGCTTCTATCGCAAGCCTCGCGTGAGCAAGCGCTACCTGGCCGAACACTCGAAGGGGCTGATCGGGTTTTCGGGGTGCCTGAGCGGCGAGCTGTGCGAGGAGCTGACGGCGGGCAACTACGAGAAGGCGCGCGGCGTTGCGCGGCAATATGAAGACATCTTCGGCAAGGGCAACTTCTATCTGGAGATTCAGGATCAGGGCCTCGAGCAGGAGAAGAAGATCCACGAGGCTCTCTTCAGGCTGGAGAAGGAACTCGATATCCCGCTGGTTGCGACGAACGATTCGCATTATCTCTGCGGCGAGGACTCTCATGCACACGATGTGATGCTGTGTGTGCAGACGGGCGCGAAGATTCACGACAAGGAGAGGTTCAGGTTCGATTCGGATCAGTTCTTTGTCAAAAGTGCCGAGGAGATGGGGCAGATCTTCAAGGACGCGCCGGCGACGCTGCAGCGGACGATGGAGATTGCCGAGCGGTGCCAGTTGAAGCTGCATCCGGTAGAGAATCCATTTCCGGAGTTTGCGGTTCCCGAGGGGCATACGATCGACAGTTATTTTGAGCACGTCTGCCGCGAGGGATTCAAGAAGCGGCTGGAGACGGCTGTGCGGCAGCTGGAGCTGCGCGGAGCGAGGCGCGCGACGCCGGAGCAGTATCAGGCGCGGCTCGAATATGAGATCGGCATCATCAAGCAGATGAAGTATTCGGGATACTTCCTGATTGTGTGGGATTTCATCAAGTATGCGCGGGATAACGGCATACCTGTAGGGCCGGGGCGTGGATCGGGCGCCGGTTCGCTGGTGGCGTATTCGATGGAGATCACCAACATCGACCCGCTGCAAAACTCGC
Organism: Occallatibacter sp.; assembly: GCA_050010735.1. Taxonomy (GTDB): domain Bacteria; phylum Acidobacteriota; class Terriglobia; order Terriglobales; family Acidobacteriaceae; genus Telmatobacter. Next base: position 16,002 of record JBEKKL010000024.1, read on the forward strand.
TCTTGTTTGAGAGGTTTTTGAATCCCGAGCGCGTGTCGATGCCTGATATCGACGTGGACTTTTGCATGAACCGGCGGGGCGAGGTGATCGACTATGTGACGCGCAAGTATGGGCGCGATCAGGTGGCGCAGATCATCACCTTCAACACCATGGCAGCCAAGGCATCGATTAAAGACTGCGGACGCGCGATGGATATGCCTTATGGAGACGTGGACCGGATTGCAAAGCTGATTCCGCCGACGATCGGCATGACGATCGACACGGCGCTCGAGGAGGTCGACGAGCTGAAGAAGGCGTACAAGACCGACGGGCAGATTCGCGAGCTGATCGACACCGCGAAGAAGCTGGAGGGGCTGGTGCGCGGGTCGGGCGTTCATGCGTCGGCGGTGGTGATTGCGCCGCGCCCGCTGATCGAGCTGGTGCCTGTGGCGAAGACCAAGAACGACGAAATCGTCACGGCCTATGACATGAAGGCCGTCGAGAAGATGGGCCTGCTGAAGATGGACTTCCTTGGGCTGACGACGCTGACGGTGATCGACGATTGCCTGAAGCTGATCCAAGAAAACCGCGGGGAGAAGATCGACATTGAGGCGATTCCGCTGGACGACGCCGAGACTTATAAGAAGGTCTTTCACTCAGCGCTGACGTCGGGGATCTTTCAGTTTGAGTCGAGCGGAATGCGGGATGTGCTGCGGCGATACAGGCCGGATTCGGTAGAGGACTTGACGGCTTTGAATGCGCTTTATCGTCCGGGGCCGATTCAGGGCGGAATGATCGACGACTTCATCGAACGCAAGCTGGGGCGGCGCAAGGTGGAATACGCGCTGCCTGAGCTGGAGGGAATTCTCAAGGAGACGTTGGGAGTCATCGTCTACCAGGAACAGGTAATGCAGATCTCGAATGTGCTGGCGAGTTATTCGCTGGGCGAGGCGGATCTGCTGCGGCGCGCAATGGGCAAAAAGAAGCCCGAGGAGATGGCCAAGCAGCGTGAACGCTTCATGGATGGCGCGGATAAGCTGGGCCACAAGAAGGAGACGGCCGGCGATATCTTCGACCAGATGGAGAAGTTTGCCGGGTATGGATTTAACAAGTCGCACTCGGCGGCATATGCGCTGCTGGCTTATCAGACGGCTTATTTGAAGACTCATTATCCGGTGGAGTTTATGGCGGCGCTGCTGACCTCGGAGACCTCGAAACCGGAAAATGTCGTGAAGTATATCGGCGAGTGCAAAGAGATCGGCATCAGTGTCGAGGCGCCGGATGTGCAGGTCTCGGGGGCGCAGTTCACGCCGCATGTTACGCCGGATAGCCAGGCGATTCGCTTTGGTCTGGCGGCGGTGAAGAATGTGGGCGGCAACGCGATCGAGTCGATCATCAAGGCACGGGCGGACGTGGGCGGGCGATTCAAGAGCCTGTGGGAGTTTTGCGAAAAGGTCGACCTGCGGGTGATGAACAAGCGGGTGATCGAGTCGCTGATCAAGGCTGGAGCGCTGGACTCGCTGGGTTCGCGGGCTGCGCTGATGAAGGCCGTGGACAAGGCGATGGAGCGGGCGCAGAGAGCACAGAAGGACGCGGAGCATGGACAGAGCGGGCTCTTTGGGCTTTTTGATGAGGGGCCGAAGGCGGGGCGGGATGGCGATGACCTGCCGAAGACTCCTGAGTGGGAGGAGAACGAGCGGCTGGCCAATGAGAAAGAGGTCCTGGGATTCTTTGTCTCCGGGCATCCGTTGGATAAGTACGCGGAGAAGCTGCGCAACTTGACGGGAGTGATCTCCGCGGCCGAGGCGCTGGAGCGCAAACCACCGGAGAAACGATGGGGCGCGCAGACGGACCCGGCGGATGAGATCCAGGTCGCGGGAATCATCCAGGGACTGCGCGTGCAAAAGACAAAGCGCGAGCAGAAGCTCTACGCACAGGCGGCGCTCGAGGATGCTACAGGAAAGATCGAGTTGGTCTGCTTTCCGCGGGATTATGAGAGGCTGGCGGGCCAGCTGAAGATGGAGGCGCCGGTGCTTGTGCGCGGCGTGCTGCAGGGCGACGAGGATGCTGCGCCAAAGATCGCGGTCAGCTCGATTCAGGCGCTGGAGCAGGTGCAGGTGAAGCTGCCGTCGGGGATAAGGATTCGCATCAATCTGGATCGCGCATCGGAGGAGATCTTTGCGGCTGTGAAGAGCGCGTCAGATGCGGCGCCGGGGCCGGGCAAGGTGATGGTGCACTTGGAGGTGAAGGGCCAGTATGCGGTGATCCTGGAGCCGGAGGGGATGAGCGTGGCCGCAGACAAGAGTTGGGTAGAGCGGGTTGAGGAGCTGGTCGGCAGGGGCGCCGTGCAGCCGCTGGGATAGGGGAAGCGAGAGCGCTCTCTACTCTCTCGGCGTCTGAGAAAGAGCCGAGAGGGCGTCCCGGCGCCGGGTAAGGTGATCGGGGTCAAATGAAGCTCGGTTATGGAGGAAACATATGTCGGGCTTTCTCACGCACCTGCTTGTGTCGCTCGCCGACCAGGCGGGAACATGGTTTGTCGGCGTCGTCCTTGCACTGCTCGGGATCTTTTCAGGGCGACTCGTGGAGACAGCAAAATTCGCTTTGAACCGGGCGGATCTTCGCACAAAGTACTATGAGCAACTCGCCGTCGCTCTCAGCGATTTTGTCTTTGTAATTGATCGGATGACGAATGTCTACTATGGCGCGAATTGGGCTGGCGAAGACTCCAAGACCGCAATCGCGGCGGCGTATGACGAATCGATGAGCAAGATCTGCCGCTACGAGTATGTTTACCTCTCATGGCTTCAGCATTACTGGAACAAGAAGATGACAGAGACCTTCGTCTTTATGATGGAAAAGGTCCGTGCCATCGATGCCGAGCTTATCCGGCTGAATGGGATCGCCGATCCAGAGAACCATCAGGATCAATTAAAAGCGGAGTTCCGAGCGCTGCAAGCTGCGGCTCGCTTACTTCTAATATCAGCGACACGATAATGATCCTTCGAAGATAGATCTCGTGGCCCTTCGCGGGATCTTCACATCCATCAAAGAAGGTTCGGCTGGCGCCCTCGAACAGGCCGAGGGCGCCAGCCAGACTACTACCAGCTCAATAAAGCGGTGGTTAGTAGCGCGGAGGCCCTTCGCGCCTCTCCCAGTCGTCGTGGTCGCGGAAGACGGCAATCGAAGAGATGCGGTCGTTCCAGCTCTTGTCGAGGTGTTCGGGTAGCCGGTAGGCTTGCAGATTGTCCGCGTCGTGATCGATCCGCATGCTGATGCCGCCAAAGTTGCTGTCGTTGAAGATGCGGACGCGCGCTCCTCCGAAGACTCGAATCGAAGAAATCCGGTCGTTGAATCCCGGAGGCACGACGGCCGAGCGCTCACCCTCTCTCATGCAGAAGGACTCGCCGCGATAGTCTGCGTCGACAAAGAAACATGCCCCGGCTTCCGGAAAGCTCGGCCGGGAATCGTGGCCCTGAAATGGTCCGCGGTCATGATCGTGTCTCTCCCACTCATCGCGCTCGCGAAAGACCGCGATTGACGAGATGCGGTCGTTCCAGCTCTTGTCAGGTCGTTCCGGCAGCCGGTAGGCGCGCAGGTCGTTCACATCGTGATCGATCAGCGCGCTGATGCCGCCAAAGTTGTCGTCGTTGAAGACGCGGAGGCGAGCTCCGTTGAAGACACGAATCGAGCTGATTCTGTCGTTGAAGCCCGGCGGCAGCGAAGGCCAGCGCTCACCCTCTTTCAAGCAAAAGTAGTCACCCCTGAAATCGGAGACTCGGTAGAAACATGCGCCGACTTGTGGCGGATGAGGCCTGCCCCAATCCCATTGGGCAAATGCCGGAAGAGCGGTAACACACAACAAGAGAAAGGCAGAGAGAGCAAAACGTGATCGCATGACTGTTCCCTTCGATTGGAATCGACTTCTCAGGATCGACACACCCTGCATTAGAAGGTCGGTATTTGGCTACCGACCAATATACCCCGCCAGTTTCGGGAGCAGCCCGAGGCCGGGGGATGCCGACAGGGCAATTGCATGAACACGGATTGGAAGATTTCGCAACGAGTTTGCGCCGTCTCTACGGGACAGTCAGGTTAATTGGGGTAAGCTTCCCAGCGCTGAAGCGCTGGGCTAACAACCTCTGCGCCTCCGCGCGGAGAGAAACGAACCGATTTCGCCAATAAGCTGCGTGCACGCGATCACCGGTGGACCGCGGCTTGTGAGATCGAGAGAAGGTTGGGGCGAGTCTATGCGGAGCGAAGGCCCAGCAACCCACGGAGGCGCTCGCCAAAGGTTGGCACCTCAGGGCATTCGAAGTAGACCTGGCGGTTGAGGGCCATGAGCATTTGCACGGCCTGCAGCCGGCCATCCTTTGCGGAGAGGTTACCACCCTCATGAACGAACTCATCGGCGAGGTATTCGATCGCGTGGCCGAGTTTTTCGAGGGCGTGTCCGGCCTGGGGGGTAATGCGGCGGCGGCGATTGGAGCGTACAGGCGTTGTGGGAATGGCCTGAACGCAAGCGGGGAAGCAGAGGCCGGGGGTCGAAGTGGCTGCCACAGTTTTATCCTCAATCTCCTTTTCGGCTCCGTATGCAAAGTATTCACATGACTGAGGTAACGTCTACCGAAAATGAACAACTTCCCAATTGGCCACCGGTTCAGGAAGGTAGATTGATCCATTCATCTGGGCAAATCGACCGTCTCGGCAGGCCCTGAGGCCGCAAGATGAAGCAGAATGACCGGAATCGGCGATTCACCCAGGCGGATGCCTTGACGGAAAGCCGCCGGAAACCTAAGCTCAAACCAAGCATCCTGCTGCAACGACGCCGCTTGCGGTTTCGCCGGGCCGGATGAAATTCCCCACGGATTGGACAGCGATGATTCCCTACCACTGGCAGTACCTCCCGCTGTTCCTGCAGATCCTTGCAGCGTTCGGACTTGGCGCTGTGATGGTGACGGCATCATGGCTCGTGGGGCGCCATCGCAATACGCCGACGAAGCTGGCCCCCTACGAGTGCGGAATTGAGGCCGTGGGCGATGCGCGGCAGCGATTCAGCGTTCGCTTTTATCTGGTCGCGGTGTTGTTCATCCTCTTCGATGTGGAAGCGGTCTTTATGATGCCCTGGGCGGTGGTTTACCGCAAGCTGCCCGCGTTGACGGGCAACCGGCTTTTCGGCTTCTGGGAGATGGTCGTCTACCTGGGGTTTGTGGCCGTGGGGCTCTATTACATCGTGCGTAAGGGAATCCTCAACTGGAGCAAAGATAAGGCGGACCTATAGTGACAGAATCGCTAGCGAGAACTCTGGCGGGACGGGCCGAAGTTCTGGACGGATTGCCGGAGCATGCGGCGATCAAGGCGCTTCTCGCCTGGGATGCGGGAGCTCTGACGGACGCCAAATTTGACCGGGGAGAGCTGACCCTGACGATCACGCCCGAAAAGATCCGCGCAGCTGCGGCTGCCCTTGAGTCCGCGGGCTACAACTTCCTTGAGGACGTCACCGCGGTTGACTGGTTCCCTTCCTCGCCTCGCTTTCAATTGAGCTACCACATTCTGTCCCATACTTATAAGGAGCGCATCCGGCTGAGGGTCATGCTGGATGGCAACGCTCCTTCGGTCGAATCGATTACCACCGTCTGGCCCTCGGCAAGTTTCTATGAGCGCGAGGTCTTCGATCTCTTCGGTATTCGCTTCGAGGGGCATCCGGAGCTGCGCCGCATCATGATGCCGGACGAGTGGCAAGGGCATCCATTGCGCAAGGACTATCCTGTGGAGGGCTACCGCTGATGACCGAGACGATCGGCCGGCCCGTCCTCGAAGTCCCGATTGCCGAAGGCGCACACGACCAGCACATGGTGCTGAATATGGGCCCGCAGCACCCGTCGATGCACGGGGTTCTACGCCTGATGATGGAGATTGACGGCGAGATCGTCGTACGGCTCCATCCAGAGATAGGCTACCTGCATACAGGTATCGAGAAGACCTGCGAGGCGAAGTTTTATCAGCAGGTTGTCCCACTGACCGACCGGATCGATTATCTGAGCCCATTGGCCAACAATCTTTGTTATTGCCTGGCTGTTGAGAAGCTTCTGGGCCTGGAAATACCCGAGAAGGCGCAGTGGCTGCGCGTGTTGCTCGCGGAGTTGACGCGGTTGAATTCGCATCTGGTCTGGTTGGGCACACACGCGATGGACATCGGCGCGCTGACGGTCTTTCTCTACACCTTCCGCGAACGGGAGGAGATTCTGCGGATTCTCGAAGGCCTGTCGGGCCAGCGGATGATGACCAGTTACTTCCGCATCGGCGGCCTCGCGATGGAGCCGCCGCTGGACTTCCACGACCGCGTGCAGAAGTTCATCCGCAGTTTTCCAGAGAAGATCGACGAGTATTCGAATCTGCTGACCGGCAATCCTATCTTCAGAAATCGGCTGAAGGGCGTCGGCATCCTTTCGGCAGCGGATGCGGTGGCGCTGGGTGTGACAGGGGCGAATATGCGCGGCTCGGGCGTGGACTTCGATCTGCGCCGCGATATGCCCTACTCAGGTTACGAGAAGTTTCAGTTCAAGGTGCCTGTCGCAAGCGATGGCGATTGCTGGTCGCGATACGAAATCAGGTTGGCGGAGATGCGGGAGAGTGTCGGGATCATCCAGCAGGCGCTCGACGGGCTGCCCGAGGGGCCGATCAAGGCCGACGCGCCCAAGATCGTGCTGCCCGACCGCGAAAAGATGAAGACACAGATGGAGGCACTGATTCATCACTTCAAGATTGTGACCGAAGGGTTTGCAGTGCCTGCGGGCGAGGTCTATCAGGGAATTGAATCGCCGCGCGGACAGATGGGATACTACGTGGTCTCGGACGGCACGGCCAAGCCATATCGAGTACACATGCGCAATCCGTCGTTTGCAACGTTACAGGCGCTGGAGACGATGTGCAAGGGCAGAATGCTGGCAGACGTGGTGGCGGTGGTGGGGTCCATCGACATCGTTCTGGGGGAGATTGATCGGTGACAAACGGGGGAGCCAATGATCAATTATGCGAAACTTGCAGACATCGCCAAGTCGAAAGATGTCGTGGACACAACGACACTCGAAGCGCACAAGAAGCTGAGACCAGGCTCTTGCGGTTTCTATGAGAACGTCCTGACGCATTTGGTGGTGGAGATGAAGAAGGCCAACGTGGAGCTCAAGAAGAGGAACGCACCTCTCTTCGACCAGATTAAGGTGCCGAGCTTCGACGACGAGTTCCTTTTGACGTACGGGATAAATTCGATGTGCAGAGTTGGGCGCGGAATTATGAGTGGAGGCTGCCGGATCACGGCGGTGATCAGCGGGCCTCCGAATGGCTACGAGATCTCGCGCCGGGAGTATCTCTGCAAGAAAGAAGAGACCTGCCGCGAGGTCATCTCAATCGACGAATTGCACGAGAAGGCGATCTCCTTCGCAGCCGAGGAGGTTGCAGAGGACATTATTTCGGGCGTGCTGATTGGTAAATTCATTTGAGCTTCAAACGGCTGGTATGTGAATCTGGGAGTTGATGCAAATGGGCAATGAAACCATGACCGTGTTTTCTCCCAGGCTGGCTGCGCGCTTCGACGCGCTGGTCGAGAGATACCCCTCGCGGCGTTCGGCGTTGGTGCCGATGCTGCTCTATGCGCAGGACGAGGTCGGCTATCTGTCGGACGCGGTGATTGCCGAGGTTGCGCGACGGATCGGCCTTACGGAGTTGGAAGTCAGGAACGTGGCCAGCTACTATTCGATGCTGCGCTTCAAGCCGGTGGGAAGGTTCAATATACAGGTCTGCACGAACATCAGCTGCATGTTGCGCGGCAGCCACGAGCTATACGAGAAATTCAGAGAAGAGTTAGGCATCGCGGGAAACGGAGTTACAACCGACGGGATGTTTTCGCTGGAAGAGGTCGAATGCATCGGGGCCTGCTGCTGGGCGCCGGCGATTCAGGTGAACTACGACTTCCACGAGGAGCTGAGCCCCAATCATGTGCCGGGGATTTTGGCCGGCTATCGCGGGCGGGCTCAGTCGGGGGGGACAAAAGCCCATGCCTAGGCTGGTCTCGCATCCCGATGAGGTCAAGATCGTTACCCGGCGCTTTGGCCAGGGCGCGGCCAAGATCGATCGCTACATCGAGCTAGGCGGCTACGAGGCGGCGAAGAAGTGCCTGCAGCAGGGAGCAGACTGGATCGTCAACGAGATGAAGGCCAGCGGGCTGCGCGGGCGCGGCGGAGCGGGTTTTCCGACCGGATTGAAGTGGTCGTTCGTGCCGAAGCAGAGCGCGAAGCCGAAGTATGTTCTGGTCAACGGCGACGAGAGCGAGCCAGGCACCTGCAAAGACCATCTGATCTTTTTGCACGATCCTCATGCGGTGATCGAAGGCACGATCATTGCCGGGCTGGCCATCGGCGCGAAGGTTGGCTTCATCTATCTGCGCGGCGAATATCGGTATCTCCTTGAGATTATGGAGAAGGCCGTCGACGAAGCCTACGCGCAGGGCTTTCTTGGCAAGAGGATCTTCGGTAGCAACACAGAGTTTCAAATCATTACGCAGACCGGCGCGGGCGCCTACGAAGTTGGCGAAGAGTCGGCGCTTATGGAATCGCTCGAAGGCAAGCGAGGCGTGCCGAGGATCAAGCCGCCCTTTCCAGCTGTCGTCGGCCTCTACGGCGGACCTACCGTGATCAATAACGCCGAAACGATCGCTACTGTACCGCACGTAGTTACTATGGGCGCGGCGGCTTATGCGGCGGTAGGTTCGGCGCGCAACGGCGGGACAAGATTGTTTTCGATCAGCGGCCACGTCGAGCGGCCCGGAGTCTACGAGCTGCCAATGGGTTACAACTTGAAAAAGATGATCTATGAGGTTGCCGGCGGGGTGCGCGGCGGGCGAGGATTGAAGGCCGTCGTGCCCGGCGGCTCTTCGACGCCAGTGCTGCTGCCCGAAGAGATCGACATCGGCATGGACTTCGACCAGGTTGGAAAAGCCGGTTCGATGCTGGGCTCGGGCGGCGTGGTGGCGATCGACGACCAGACATGTATTGTTGAGTTTGCGCTGCGCACGATCAGCTTTTACCAGCACGAGAGCTGCGGCTGGTGTATTCCCTGCCGCGAGGGGACGGATTGGCTGAAGAAGTCGCTGACTCGCTTCCACGCCGGTTTTGGCGAGGCCAAGGACATCGACAACATGCAGTATCTGGCCGAGAACATGATGGGGCGGACGTTTTGTCCGCTCGGCGATGCGGCGGCGATGCCTATGCTGGGATTTGTGAAGAAGTTTCGCAAGGAGTTTGAGGAGCATTTGAACGGGAAGCCGTGCCCGTTCGCGAAGCATATGGATTTAGCCGTGGTTTAGGTGGAAGAAACACGCCGGAGCGCGGAATGCCGGGAAGATATGGACAACGATCAGAAACATATCGATTGGTAATGGAGGCTTGCGCTGACAATTTTGAAGAATTCAGCATGATCGTGAGTGAAATCGCAAAGTGGACGAATGGCGATCCAAGTTCGCCGACGATTAGCCAGATCGAGGAGGCGCTGGTTCAATCCATCACGAATAAGGACATTGAAGCGTTTGAGGTGCACAATTGGCGGCTTCGCTTGACCCCGGTACTGCCCGATCACGAGACCATCAAAGAACTTTGGTTCTATGTCACCGAACAAGGCAAGAAGTGGGTACAGGAGATGCGCGAAATTGAGAGCGAAAAGATCTCGACATCGGAGAATGCATGAAGGCCAGGGAGATCATTCGCATCATCGAAATGGATGGGTGGTATCGTTACTCGCAAAAAGGCAGTCACGCAGTATAAGCACCCGGTGAAGCCGGGTCGGGCCACAGTTCCGGTGCACGGTGGCAAGGATCTGTCGAAGTCCGACGTTCAAAGTATCCTCAAACAAGCGGGGTTGAAATGACGAATCGCTATTTGGTTGTTTACGCAAAATGCAAAGACAGTAACTTCTCCGGCCACGCTCCCGATGTGCCCGGTTGTGTCTCCGCCGGTGACACTCTCGATGAAATGAACGCAATGATGCGAGAGGCTCTTGAATTTCACTTTGAAGGGATTCTGGAGGATGGCGGTACGATTCCAGAGCCTGCTACGATGAGCGTTGATCTGAAAGCAGAAGATTTTGAGGATGTCGATTACCTCATTGTTCGGCTGCTTGAAGTGAAAGTTCCTGCTCGCAAACATGTGGGCAAGACCGTTCGCGCAGCATAGGAGAAAATGGCAGACGTAACCTTCACAGTCGATGGAAAGAAGCTGACGGCTCCCGCGGGGACGCTGCTGATCGACGCGTGCCGCAAGGCGGGCATCGAGATTCCGGCTTTCTGCTATTACCCTGGGCTGAGCCTGCAGGCGGCCTGCCGCATGTGCGTGGTGCGCCAGGAAAAGGTGCCCAAGCTGCAAACGGCCTGCACGACGACGGTCGCCGAGGGTCAGGTCTTCATCACTGAATCAGACGAAATCGCGCAAGCGCGCCGAGCGACGATCGAGCTGCTGCTCGGCAACCATCCGCTTGATTGCCCGGTCTGCGATGCGGGCGGCGAGTGCGAGTTGCAGGACATGACCTTCAAGTACGGCGCAGGCGAGAGCCTCTATGCCGAAGCCAAGCAGCACCGGGACGAGCAGCAGTGGTCGCCCGCCGTCTTCTTCGACAGGCCGCGCTGCATCCTCTGCTACCGCTGCATTCGCATGTGCGGCGAAGGCATGGACGTTTGGGCGCTGGGAGTGCAGGGGCGCGGCGTGCATTCGACGATTGCGCCGAACGGCGGCGATCATCTCGACTGCGAGCAGTGCGGGATGTGTATCGATGTTTGCCCGGTGGGCGCGCTGACCTCGGGCAGCTATCGCTACAAGACCCGGCCATGGGAGATGAACCACGTCTCAACGGTCTGCACGCATTGCGCCGACGGTTGCAAAGTGACCCTGGGCGTGCGGCAGGTGAATGATGGCTCGGAAATTGTGCGCGCAGACAACCGCGACAAGAGCGGCATCAATGGTGATTTTCTCTGCGCCAAGGGACGGTTTGGATTCGATTTTGTCGAGAGCGCGGAACGATTGACCAAACCGCTGGTCCGAAACGCGGACGGGAGGCTGGAGCCGACCACTTGGGAGCGTGCTCTGCGAATGGCTGCCGGCATCTTCAAAGAGATGCGCGATACGCGCGGCGGCGGGGCGATTGGTGTGATTGGCTCGAACCAGAGCACCAACGAAGAGAATTATCTGCTGCAGAAGTTCGCGCGGACGGTGCTCAAAACCAATAATATTGACCACGAACGAAGCGCCGATTATGCGGCCTTTGCGCGAGCTCTTGCGGGCAACAAGGATAAGGCGGCCAGTTTGCGCGAGACAGCCACTGCGCCTGCGATTTTGCTGATTGGCGGCGATCCTACAGTAGAGCATCCGCTGCTGGCGTGGAACCTGCGTACGAATGTGCGTCTGAATCGCGGCCGGCTTTACGTCGCCAACACAAAGACCATCAAGCTGGAGCGGCAGGCAAAAGCGACGCTGCGGCTGCCAGCCGAGGGCGCCTCAGCACTGGCTTCGTATTTGGATGGCAACAACTCGGTCATCAGTGACACGGCATTTCGCGAGGCTTTACTCGCCGAAGAATCGCTATTGGTGGTCATTGACGCCGACATCGGCGGGGCACAGATCGAGGAGCTGATCGCGTGGGGGCTGAAGCGCGGCAATGCGCGATTTGCATCTCTGAGCGACTACTCGAACTCGCGCGGCGCTGCCGATATGGGAGTGCTGCCGGATCTGCTGCCGGGCTATCTGCCAATCGGGGCACCGGGCGCGTTTGCAGAGGAGTATCCCGGAATGCCGGCGACTGCGGGCAAGTCGCTCGAGCAGATCTTTGACGCGGCAACCAAGAAGGGGATAGGCGCGTTGCTGGTAGTTGGCTCGGACCCTGTGGCGTCGCTGAATATCGACCCGGCGAATTTGAAGAACACGTTTGTGATCGTCGCGGACATCTTCCTGACCGAGACCGCGGCTCTGGCCGACGTAGTGCTGCCGGCGGCGAGTCTCTACGAGAAGAGTGGCACGGTGACCAACGCTTTCGGCGACGTGCAGCTGGTGAAGAAGGCTGCGGATCGCGCCGGTGTGAAGCCGGAGTTTGAGATTCTTGTGCGGCTCGCCGGAGCAATGGGTGCGGATGTGCGGACGCTGGTCCCCTTCCGCGCGGGCGGTGTGTCGGCCGATCTCGGGCAGTCGCGCGGCGTGCAGGCAGGCGAGGCCGATCGCCATGCGGTGTGGCTGGCGGCAAATGGATTGGAACCGAAGCTGAGCCCACTGGATCCGCTGGCGGTGCTGGACGAGATCGAGAGACTCGTTCCAGGGTACAAGCTCGATCGCTTGAGTCTATGCGGCGGCAACGATGTGCCGACGGAACCGGGATTCGTTCCGGTTGAGACTCTGGTTGCGAACTCGTCGAATGGGCGAGGAGCCATCGAAACGGCGCACAACGGATTGTTTGAATCAGGAACTCTTGGCGAGTACAGCTCGGGGCTGAAGGAATTGAAAGCGCATCAGGCGCGATATGGCGGGTTGAAGGTGATTGGAAGTCGAGGCTAACGGCACGTGACGATTTTGCAATTTTTGCTGTGGAGTTTGCTGAAGGTGGTCGTAGTAACGGTGGTGATGCTGGTTGGCGTCGCCTATACCGTGCTGCTGGAGCGCAAACTTGTTGGCCGCATTCAGAATCGTTGGGGACCAAGCCGGGTGGGACCGTTTGGCCTGTTGCAGCCACTGGTCGACGGAGCAAAGTCGTTTCTAAAAGAGGACATCATTCCGACGGGAGTTTACCGGCCCCTCTATCTGCTCGCGCCGATTATTGCGTTGGGCTGCGCGCTGATCTCGATTGCTGTCGTGCCCTTTGGCGAGCCGAATGTTGGACCGGGCGGATTGGTGAAGCCCGGTGAACTTCATTTTTTTCAAATCTCCGATGTGAACATCGGATTGCTCGTGGTGCTCGGCGTCACCTCGATCAGCGTCTACGGCATTGCGCTGGCAGGTTGGTCATCAAACAGCAAGTATTCCCTTCTGGGGGCGCTGCGCTCATCGGCACAGATGGTCAGCTACGAACTGGCGCTGGGGCTTTCGCTCGTGGGCGTGGTGCTGCGCGCCGGATCGCTCAATTTGAGAGTCATCGTCGAGCAGCAGTCGGTGGACGGCATGCTGAGCTGGAATCTCTTCGGTGGAATGCAGTTCGTCGCGTTCTTTATCTATCTGATGGCGGCTTATGCTGAGACGAACCGGTCGCCCTTCGATCTGCCGGAGGCGGAAAGCGAGCTGACGGGCGGCTATCACACCGAGTACAGCTCGATGAAGTTTGCCATGTTCTTCATGGCCGAGTATGCCAACATGATTACGGTGGGCTGCGTTGCGACGCTGCTTTTTCTTGGCGGTTGGACCAGCCCTTTCGGCGATCAGCTTCCGCCGCCGCAGAATATCTTCGTTCACGCTCTGTTCCCGATCTTCTGGTTTGTGCTCAAGGTCTTTAGCTTTCTCTTTTTGTATGTCTGGGTGCGGGGAACGCTGCCGCGCTTTCGCTATGACCAGTTAATGAGTTTCGGATGGCGCTGGCTGATGCCGCTCGCGATCCTGAACATTGTGGCGACGAGCCTTTGGCTGGCGTATCACTGAGGTAGAATCGGGCTTGCCCGGAGCTTGCGATGCATGTGATCTTGTTTGCCGTGTTTGCCGGATTCTGCCTGGCGGGAGCAATCAACCTGCTCCTGCAAGGCCATCCCATCAATAGCGCCTTGTCGCTGATTGTGGTGATGACCTCGCTGGCCGTGCTTTACCTGATGCTGGGCGCGGAGTTTCTGGCTATCGCGCAGGTAATCGTCTATGCCGGGGCGATCATGGTGCTCTTCACTTTTGTGGTGATGCTGCTGAACGCCGGGCGCGAAGACCGCACACTTGGCAGCCGCGCCGCGCTACGAATCGGATTTCCCGCGGTAGTCGCTTTTTTGGCCGTCATCGCTACCATGATTCTTCATGCGCAAGGGCTGGGCCAGGCCAGCTTGAATGAAGGCATCACCACGACGGAGGAGCTGAGCGCCGTACTCTTCACCAAACTGCTGCTGCCTTTCGAGGTCACCTCGGTGCTGATTCTCATTGCGATTCTCGGCGCGGTGGCGCTGGCCAGCCGCAGTGAAGGCCAAGAGGAAAGGACGGGCGGCAAATGAGTTCCTTCCTCTCGCAACAGGTTCCGCTGTCGTGGTATCTGCTATTAAGCGCCGCGTTGTTTTCGCTGGGAGTGGTGGGTTTTCTCTTCAAGCGCAACCTGATTACTGTCTTCATGTCGATTGAGCTGATGCTCAACGGCGTGAACCTCTCGTTTGTAACCTTCGCGCACCAGTGGCATGCGGTGAAGGGACAGATCTTCGTCTTCTTTGTGATGATGGTGGCCGCGGCGGAGGCTGCGGTGGGTCTGGCCATCATTATTGCCGTCTTCCGCGCGCGCGCAACCCTTGCAGTCGACCGCATCGACTTGATGAAACTATGATCGTGAACCTTCATCTTTGGTACATTCCGCTGCTGCCTTTCGCGGGATTCCTTATCAATGGAATCCTGGGACGACGGCTGCCCAAGTGGCTTATCACCACGGTTGCGCTGCTAGCGCCGCTGGCGGCATTCGGTGTTGTGCTTTGGTGTGCGGTGCTCACTCTCACGCCTATCGAGCTTCGAAGCTGGAATGGCCCAGGCTCGATTCCGGCAGTCTTGTCGCTTCCCTTCACGGAGACCTGTCCTCTTGCCTGGATCAACATCGCAGCGCTGCATGTGGATTTCAGCTTCGTCCTCGATCAGCTCTCGCTTGTGATGTTGCTGGTGGTGACGGGAGTCGGCCTTCTGATTCACGTCTACTCAGTCGGCTACATGACCGATGACGAGGGCTACGCGCGCTACTTCAGCTACCTAAATCTTTTTCTCTTTTTCATGACGGTGCTGGTGCTGGCCGGCAATGCGCTGGTGATGTTCGTCGGCTGGGAGGGCGTGGGGCTGGCCTCGTATCTGCTGATCGGCTTCTGGTTCAGCAAGAAGTCAGCCGCCGACGCGGGCAAGAAGGCCTTCATCGTTAATCGCATCGGCGACTTCGGCTTCCTGGTTGCGATGTTTCTGCTGGTTGCCAACTTCGGCACGCTGACATTTACCGAGATCGCGGCGAAGCTCGGCATGGACCCCGGATGGAATGGCGGCGTGGTCACGGTAATTGCGCTTTGCCTGATGCTGGGTGCGGCCGGCAAGAGCGCGCAGCTCCCGCTCTACGTCTGGCTGCCGGACGCGATGGAGGGCCCGACGCCGGTCTCCGCGCTGATTCACGCGGCAACGATGGTCACGGCGGGCGTCTACATGGTCGCACGGACGCATGTGATCTTCGACCATTCGCCCTTCGCGCTGAGCGTCGTTGCCATCGTTGGCGCGGCGACGGCGCTATTCGCGGCGACCATTGCACTCGTGCAGAGCGACATCAAGCGTGTGCTGGCCTACTCGACGATCTCGCAGCTTGGGTACATGTTTCTTGGTTGCGGCGTGGCGGCTTACTCGGCGGCGATCTTTCACTTGATGACTCACGCCTTCTTCAAGGCGCTGCTCTTCCTCGCCGCGGGTTCGGTGATCCACGCTCTCGGCGGCGAACAGGATCTGCGCAAGATGGGCGGCTTGTGGAAGAAACTGCCGGTGACGTTTGCGGTGACGACCGTCGGCGTGCTGGCCATTGCGGGAATCTGGCCCTTCGCGGGATTCTTTTCTAAGGACGCGATTCTCTCTGCGGCCTTTTTGAGCGGGCAGAACGGCCGGATCTTGTGGACGGTCGGAGCGGTCACTGCTCTGCTGACTTCGTTTTATATGTTCCGGCTTTGGTATCTGGCCTTCTTCGGCGAGTCGCGCAACCCTGATACACACCCGCATGAGAGCCCATGGTCGATGCGCGTGCCGCTTGTGATCCTGGCGCTGCTTTCCATCTGCGGCGGCTGGATTGGCATCGATCTCGCACATGGCTTAATCAACATGGAGCGCTTCACCGATTTTCTTGCTCCGGTTTTGGGCGCACGAGCAGCGGCGAGCGGCGGCGAGGGGACCGAGCTTTATCTGAGCCTGTTGGCTGGTGGCCTGGCGCTGCTGGGTTGGCTGGTGGCGTTTCTGTTTTATGGCCGGGAGACAGAGACGCCGGCGCGGCTGGCGAGGGCTCTGTCAGGCGGCTACAAGCTGCTCGAGAGGAAGTATTTTGTCGACGAGATCTATGGCGCGATCATAGTGAAGCCGTTGCTCGTCATTTCGGAATACATCTTAGGCTGGGTTGTGGATGTGGGCATTCTTGGCGGTGTCGCGTGGCTGCTCGGCGGTATCGCAATGTTTAGCGGCGCGATCTTGCAGCGCTGGCAATCGGGCAATCTGCGCTCGTATGCTGCGTGGCTGGCCGCGGGGGCTGCGGCTGTGCTGATCTTCCTGCTGGTGCCGTGGAGCACGGTCTGGCCGGCGTCGATTGAGTTTGTCTGGAAGGCGGCGGGCCATTGAGATGATGAACGAAATCAACAACTCGATTCTCACGCTGATCCTGGCGCTTCCGCTGGCTGGAGCGGTGCTGGTGTTGCTCACGCCCGACCGCTGGAGGCTGCCTAACTGGGTCGCGCTGATGATCTCTCTCGCTACTTTTGCGCTAACACTGCATCTGCCGGCGCACTTTAGTGGAGGACTGAGCGGCTTTCAATTTGTGGCAAATCTTCAGTGGCTCGATTCCCCGAAGATCTTCTACCACGTCGGCATCGATGGGCTGAGTCTTTGGCTGGTTGTGCTGACTGGACTGCTTGCGCCGGTGGGTATCGTGGCAAGCTGGGGTGCGATTCGGTCGCGGCGCAAGCTCTTCTACGCGCTCTTCCTGGTGCAACAGACGGCGATCTTCGGCGTCTTTGTTTCGCTGGACCTGATCTTGTATTACGGCTTCTGGGAGTTGTCACTGGTGCCGATGGCGATTCTGATCGCCATGTACGGACGCAAGGATGGACCGAAGGCGGCGCTGAAGTTTTTCCTCTTCACCTTCATTCCATCGGCGCCGTTGCTTTTGGCGATCCTGTGGCTCTACGCGCAAAGGGGTAGCTTCGACTACACCAGTCTGCAAAGTGACATTGCCCTTGGGCTCGTTCCCGCATGGCCGTTGTGGTGGGTGGCGATGGCGTTTCTGGTCGCCTTTGCCGTTAAGGTTCCGGTTTTCCCACTGCACGGATGGCTTGCCGATACTTTTGGCGAGGCTCCTGTGGCGCTGGCGATGGTGGTAGCGGGCAAGCTCGGTCTCTACTCGATGCTGCGCTTTCACATCGGCCTCTTTCCGAACGAATCGCGAATCGCGGCTCCGGTATTGGTGGCGCTGGCGGTCATCGGCGTGCTCTACGGCGCTTGCCTTGCGTTGGTGCAGCGTGACTTCTGGCGGTTGATGGCCTTTGCGGCGTTGAGCCATCTGAGCTTGATTACGCTTGGCATTTATGGGCTGACACAGACAGGGTGGGAGGGCGCAATCTACCAGATCCTCAATCACGGTGTGGTGGATGGCGCACTTTTCCTGCTGCTGGGCGTGCTCTACGATCGCTACTCGACGAGCGAGATCGGCGCCTACGGCGGGCTCGCCGCGAAGTTGCCGCGTACTGGGACATTCTTTGTCTTCGGTTCGCTCGCGATGATCGGCCTGCCGATGATGGGCGGGTTTGTCGGCGAGTTTGTCATCCTCGTCGGAACCTTTACCGGCGTCAGCAAGGGCTGGGCGATCGCGGCTACCTTCGGCGTGATTCTCGGCGCGGCTTATATGCTTTGGCTGGTGCAGCGGCTCTTTTATGGGCCAGAGAGCAAATTGGCCGAGTCAACACCTCCGCAGGATTTGCGCTTTGGCCAGATGGCCGTGCTTTGGCCGCTGGCGGCACTGATGCTGGCGATGGGCGTCGCGCCCATGGGCTGGCTGCCAACGATTGAACAGGGGGCGCATCGGGCGTTGCACGCGGCTCGATTCAACCCGGCATCTGCGACTCCGGTCTCGATGTCAGGGGAGGGCCAGCGGTGAATTCTTACCTCTTCTATCCCTTCCTTGATAACCCTCTCTTCCGCGTCCTCCCCGAGGTTGTTCTCACGCTGACTGGCGTGTTGGTGATGCTGATCGACGCCACGCTGCCGCCGCACTGGTCGCGCCGCTGGCTTGGCTGGGTCGCGGCTCTCGGCGCGACGCTGGCTCTGTGGGGCAGCCTGTTGCAGTTTGTTCTGCCGCAGGGAACAGGCTTCTCGGACACGGTGGAGACCAGCGCCTTCACGATCTTCTTCCACGTGCTGATCTGCGGCATCGTGCTCGTTGCGATGCTGCTCTCGGTGGATGCTCTGCCTGCTGACAGCCATCATCAGGGCGAGTTTTACGCGCTGATCGTCTTTGGCGCGGTGGGCATGTGTTTGCTCACCGGCGCGGTCGAGTTGCTGCTGGTTTTCATCGCACTCGAAATCTCATCGATCGCGACCTATGTGCTGGCCGGTTACCGCAAAGAGACGGCACGCGGTCCCGAAGCGGCCATCAAGTATTTCCTGCTTGGATCGTTTGCCACGGCCTTCCTGCTTTACGGCATCGCGTTGATCTTCGGCGCGACGGGCTCGACGCAGATCTATGAGATCTCCCGGCTCGCGCCCGTTGCGGTGAATCATTCGTTCATCCTGGCGGGACTAGGGCTGATGCTTGTGGGCATTCTCTTCAAAGTCTCGGCCGCGCCTTTTCATGTGTGGACACCGGACGTCTATGAAGGCGCGCCATCGCCGGTTGTGGCACTGATGTCGACAGCGCCGAAGGCGGCCGCCTTTGCGTTGCTGCTGCGCGTGGTCTACGAGATGCTGCCGTCGCTGCGGCCTGTTTGGGAGCCGCTCCTGTGGGTTGTGGCTGTGCTCTCGATGACGATTGGGAATCTTGCCGCTCTGCGCCAGAGGAACGTGAAGCGGATGCTGGCCTACTCGGCGATTGCCCACGCAGGCTATCTGCTGGCGGCCTTTGCAGGAGCCGGAAATGACGGCATTGCCGCCGCGAGCTTCTATATCGCAGCCTATGCAGCTATGAATGTCGGCATCTTCGCTGTAGTTACGCTGGCCAGCGGATATGATGAGAAGCTGCCGCTCATCGACGATTTTCGCGGTCTGGTTTACCGTTCACCGCTGCTCGGCGGCCTGCTGATCTTCTTCCTCGCCTCTCTGATTGGAATTCCCTTCACCGGGGGGTTCTTCGGGAAGCTGACCTCGTTTTCCTCAGCGATCGGCGGCGGCGCCATCTGGCTGGTCATCATGGGCCTGCTGAATTCAGGCGTCGCTGCCGCGTACTATCTGAGGCTTGCGCTGGTTGCGGCTCAGCGTCCTGTCGATGAAGATGCAGCGATGCCGAGGCCGCGAGTGGGGGTCGCGGTGGGAGCGGCCCTGCTGCTGGCAGCAGCGGCTACGCTGGCTCTGGGAGTCTTCCCAAATGACACGCTGCGGTCGGCGCAGGCTGGCGCGCATACCTTGCAGGCGCCTCCCGCTGAGAGCGGAACAGCCACGCTGCCGAAGACGCTGCCGTGATCGTGTATCGCTCCTCGATTGTTGAAAGCTGCAAATCCTTCCTTCAATAGATAGGTTCGAGGATCGACTCCGCGGGAATCGGCTTGGCACGAGTGGTTCGCGGTTCCATGTGGTCGATGAGAGCTCTATAGTACTGTGCGGTGCGGCGAAGCACCTTGCCATTGGCGTAATGGTCGAGAACCCAGGCGCGGGCAGCCCATCCCATCTTGCGGCGCCACGCAGGATTGCGGAGCAGCCGAAGCACAGATTCACAAATGGCAACCGGATAACCGGGAGGGATCAAGAGGCCGGTCACCTCAGGCACCACTGCGTCGCGAGAGCCGGTGGCCAGGGTTGTCACAACGGGAATCCCGGTGGCCGCCGCCTCGAGGATGACATTTGGAAAACCTTCTCGCCAGGTGGGCAAGACCATCACATCCATCACGCGGTAGTAGGGGGCTGTGTCGGCGACAAACCCGGTCAAGTGAATTCGCGGATGACTCTCGATGCGTAAGCGTAGCGCGCGGCCAAGCGCATCTTCGGCAGCGTCGAACCAGCCCACCAACAGGAGACGTGCGCTGGGCTTCTGGGCGAGGATCGAATCGAAGGCTTCGACCAGCTCCGGTACGCCCTTGTCGCGGGTCAGGCGGCCGACAAAGCCAATCACCTCGGCATCTTCTGGCAGTCCAAGGCTTGCGCGAAGCCGATCCGGTCCAGGGTGGAAGCGCTCGATATCGACGCCGTTGCTGCTGCCGTTGCCAAGCACGCGCAGTTTGCTCTCCGGAGCTATACGAAGCACCAGGGCTAGCTCGAGCAGGCTGGCGCTATTGCAAATCACGGTATGGGAACAGGCCGAGGCGATACGCTCGGCGGCGAGCAAAATGCGGCGCCTGATTCCAATCGAGGTTTCGAGTTTGAGGCCACGCAGGAAATACACCCTGGCCGGCACGCGGCACAAGACGGCAGCTATCGAACCCAGGAGTCCGGCCTTGGGTGTGCTGAACTCGGTCATATCGGGCTTGAGCCGCCAGAGCAGACAAACCAGGCGCAGCAATGCCAGAAGATCGGAGAGCGGTGCGATCTCGCGCCTCATGGGGATGGCAACGGATTGAACACCCTCTTGCGCGGCCGTCGAATGGAGCAGTTCGCCAGGGCTTGAGACCAGGGTCACTCGAAAGCCTGCCTCGCAGAGCATGCGGAGCCGGCCGCGAAGGACCAGGCAGGTTTGGGCGTTGGTGATTCCAACGACGATGTGAGGGCTCGGGGACGAATTGAGCTTCTGCGCCGGCCGATCGGCCGAGGACGAAGTGCGTTTCCGCACATTCCAGAATGCAGGCAGGAAGCCTATATCTGCGATCTTTCTACAGCGGTCGAACACGAGCACTCCCCAAAGGCGTACAGCGGCGCCCCGATATGAAACCGGAATCGGTAACGCTTATGGAAAGGTGCTCAATGGATTCGAGAGTTCGTGCTTACCAGACGCTCTACCGGGCCCCACGCCCTCGAACGTCGACTCTCGTTCCCCTACTCAGCCGCTCCCCCGTGATAACGCAGATGAGACCTAAAAGGTTTGATTACAGGTGGAATTGGTGAATGTCAGCGTTCCTAGGAAACATTAAAAGCCTTTTATCTGTCAAGAGGAACTTTTCCACAGGAAAACTAGACAGTAACCATAGGAACCAAGCACTCTCTAATATGCTCAGTAAAATGTTGAGGATTCACACATGCTCGCGAATCGACAGCGAAGAGTCCTTCTGCTGATCCCTCATCTTGGCGGAGGCGGTGCAGAGCGCGTGATGGAGTTACTGGCGCGAAGACTTGATGCGGAGAAGTACGAGCTGCACCTGGGAGTGATCACACAGAGCGAGAGCGATTGCGAAGCGCTGCCGCCCTGGGTCCAACTTCATGCTCTGGGGGTGCCGAGGGTGCGTGCGGCGGCGATCCCTTTGCTCAGGCTGATTCGCCAATTGAGGCCCGATCTGGTTCTCTCCGGGATGTTTCATCTGAACTTTCTGGTGCTTCTGCTGCGGCCGTTTTTGCCGGGGAGAACACGTGTCCTGGTCCGCCAGAATGGCACTGTCTCCTCGGCATTGGCCGATGGCCGTTTGCCCTGGTATACCCGCACACTCTATCGGCTCCTGTACCCCGGTGCTGACTGGGTGATCTGCCAGACTCGATCGATGGCTGACGATCTCGCTCGAGAGTTGGGGCTGCGGCAAAGCCAGCTTGTGGCGTTGCCCAATCCTGTGGATCTGGAAGAGATTCGTCGTTCCATTGGCGACCATTCGGAGCTTCAAACCGGCTCTGGACTGCATCTGCTGGCCGTCGGGAGGCTCGCGCGGGAAAAGGGCTTCGACCTGCTGTTGCAAGCATTGGCCTCGGTTCGCAAGCAGTTTCCCGGCGTCGGTCTTCTGATCGCCGGGATTGGCCCCGAGGAGGCGGCACTCAGGGCTCAGTGCCGTGGGCTGGGACTCGACTCCGTGGTGCACTTTGCAGGTCAGGTTGATCGCCCATGGGCTTCCTCTGCGGATGCCGCGCTTTTTGTGCTCCCCTCGCGGCAGGAAGGAATGCCCAATACTCTCCTTGAGGCGGCTGCCGCGGGATTGCCGATTGTGGCGTTGCCTGCATCGGGAGGCGTGATGGAGTTGCTGCGCGATCAGCCGGGAGTGTGGCTCGCACCTGAGATCTCCGCCGAGGCTCTGGCCAATTCCCTGCTCGCCGCTCTTCAAGGCCTGCGGCCCGGCCAGCGCTTTGCGCATTCTTTTGTCGAGGAGTTCAGCATGGGCCGGGCGATCAAGGCTTACGAAGAGCTGATCGATCGCACTCTTGAGGAGAAGCGCGGCAGGCCGTTCACATCAGCCGGCTCGATATGAAAATCGAGTCCGCCTGGACGAGCGCCTGCTTTAGACTTCCCCGCTGTACTCTGCCACTGGCTCAATCGTCACTGTTTGAGCGCGTCGCCGGCGAGAGAGCGGCGCGCCCATCAGCCAATAGAAGAGCGGCCCGGGCAGAGCTACGATTGCAGCGAAGAGCAAGGCTGAGATCGAGCCGATCTGTTCTGCCCGCGCGGCATAGAGCGCATAGCCGATCAAGATCGCCGGCCCCACGCCCAGCGCAATGGCGAAGGCGAGATTGCCGGCTCTGAAGGGACGATTGAGCCCCGGTTCGCGCACGCGCAAAACTACCAGCGCTACAAACTCCAGCATCAGACTCGAGCCGTAGAGTACAAGGTCGATGGAGATCAGTCTTTCGAAGGGCAAGCTAAGCGCAGCAGCCCACGCCGTTCCGCAGAGCAGCACGCTGACCCATGGGACGCGATGGCGATTGCAGCGCGCAAGAGCCTGCGGCAGCATGCCGTCCTCGGCCATCGCCGCCGGAACGCGCGTATAGCTGAGGACCAGTGCGTTGAACATGCCGAGGCCGTTCATGGCTCCGCCGGCAATCACCGCCAGGCCGAGCAACGGCCCACCGAGCGTCACTGCCACATCCACCCAGTCGCCGGTCGAGAAGCTGGCTGTTGAAATCCCCGCCGCCGCCATCGCGCCCAGCGGAATCAGATAGCCGACGGCGACGAGAATTGTCGCAAGCACCATGGCGCGCGGATAGTTGCGCTGCGGGTTTTCTACCTCGTCGGCGACGGTGGCGGCGTTGTCCCAGCCCATGTAGTTCCACATCGCAACTTGAATCGCGATGGCGATACCGCCTTGCGCGTGTGTCTGCGTCCATTGAACCGCAGGATGGAAGATGTACCAGTGCCAGAAGCCGAGCCCCGCCAGAACAGCAAACGGCGAGAGCAGCAGCACGAACAGCACCATCGATCCGTTGCCTACCGAGGGAGCGCCGAGCAGGTTCCACGCGGCGCAAACAGCGATCACCAGCAGAGCCCAACCAAAGCGGCCCCAGCCGGCGGTGAGCGCTGGATCGAGCTTACCGAGGTAGCTGACGAAGAGCGCCGGATAGATGGCCATGTCGAAGATGCTGGCAGCCAGCGAGAGCCAGCCCTCCTGAAAACCCCAGAAGGGGCCCATCGCGCGGCGCACCCAGACATAGAAGCCGCCATCGGCGGGAATCGCGCTGGCCAGCTCGCCGACCATCAATGCAGTCGGCAGGCTCCAGATGAACGGCAGAATGAGGAGAATCAGAATCGCGAGGCCATAGCCCGCGCCGCCCAGGATGTCTTCAATGCCGTAGGGCCCGCCCGAAACCATGAAGTAGGTGGCGGCGACCAGAGGAAGAAGCAGCATCTTTCCCCGAATCCCACTGCCGAAGATCGCCCATGGTGGAGAACGTCTCGAAACGGACTGGAGAGCAGAGGCCATCAAATTAAATCTAACAACAAATAGCCGCTCGGAGAGGAGTTGCGGGCATGTTTTTTTGTGTGCAATTCGCGTAGGAAATCAGCTGCTATTTGTCGCAATGCGATTTTGGCCTTACGCAGGGTTTTTGGAGTCGCGAGGAAGAAGCTTCCAGGTCCAAAACCATAGGAAGAAGAAGGTGCTCACGGTCCAAAGCGAAGTAGCGAGAGCGATGCCAGCCACGCCAAACCAGCGCATGAGAAGCAGATTCAGCACAATATCCAGCGCCAGATTGAGCGCGCCGCAGTAGAAGATCAGATCGGTGCGGCGCATGGCGACAAGAAAACGATAGAAGACGCGGCTCGAAACGAAGAACGGAATCTGAATGGCATACATCGCCAGCACCGGGGTGACGAGCGCCGTGTCGCGGGGCCCAAAGACTCCGTGCTGAAATGTGAGGCGGATCAACAGATGCGCTCCGGCGACCAGCGCCAGCGCGATGGGCGTCGAGACGATCGCCGTGAGCCGGACCCAGGTGCGCAGCGTGTGGCGGCAGCCGGCCCAATCACTGTGGGCGATCATGCGGGAGAAGTGGGGAACCACGGCCGATGAAACTGCTCCCGCTAGCAAAGTGATCACGACACTCACGAAGCGATTGGCGTAGGCCAGCGCCGAGACGCTTCCAGCGGGGAGCATGGCGGCCATCGACTGATCGACCAGCAACCCGCCCGACGCTACCACGCCGCTGAGCAGCACCGGGCCATACTGGCGCGCTACTTCGCTTGTGGCTTCTGTGGCTCCATGCCACCAGAGGCGAAAGCGATAGCCGCGCGAATCCATCATCCAGCCAACCAAGATGGCGTGAACGAGAGCGCCAGCCAGAGTGGAGTAGACCATGGCCCAGATTCCGTAGCGGCTGCTCAGCAGCAACGCGCCAGCGATGATGAGGACCGGGGTCGCCACCGGCGCCAATGCCGGAAGGGCGAAACGGTCAAAGGTGTTCAGAACGGCGGTGCAGTTGGTGGCGATGCCGGTGATCAGCACAACAGGCAACAAGGCATAGAAGAGCCGGATCGAGAGCGCGAGCTTTTCCGGCGGAAAGTGCGATGCGATCAACGGAAAGAAGCCACGTGCGGTGAGCGCCATGACGCACGAGGCCGCGGTGAGCAGCAGGCAAACCCAGAGCATGGAGCTCGAGAGAAGTTGCTGCGCGCGGTCGTGGCCTTCGTGCTCGCGCACGCGGATCAGCGTCGGCACGAGGGCCTGATTCATCGACTCGGAGATAAGGTTGATCAGAAGATTGGGAATGAGAAAGGCCGCGAGGAAGGCGTCCATGGCATCGGAGCGGCCGTAGACACCGGCGACGGTGAACTCCTTGAGGGTGGCGGCGAGCTTGACGATGATTCCCGCCGCGGCGACCGACGCCGCCGCGCGGAAGATGCGGCGATTGACGCTGCCGCCCCGAAAGAGATGCGCGGTTTGAGGGAGTGGCGGCATGAGTGCGGGCTAAACCGCAAGTCTACAGCATCGGCTCCGAGACCGGTTCAATGAGCTGGTCTTTGTCACACTGAGAGTCTTATCGTCAGGCGGCGAGCGGCCTAATCTTACGACGGTTCTTCTGTAGCTCGATCCATAGATCGTACTGAAGCTGCGCCTTCGAGAAGAAGTCGGGGGAAAGCGAAAGGGCCTCGCCGAGTCGAATACTGAGGTCCATGGTCACCGCGGTGCGACCGTTGAGGATGCGGGAGATGGTAGCGCGCGCTACGCCGATGTGCTCGGCGAGCTGGGTCGCAGTCGTGTTGCCGAGGAATTCTTTCAACAACTCGCCTGGGCTTGCCGGGTTGTACATCATTGTCATGGTCGTTGCTCCTTAGTGATAATCCTGATAGTCAACGAGGACTGCATCCTCGCCCTCAAAAGTGAAGGTCAGCCGCCAATTACCGTTAACGTTCACCGACCAATGCCCTTTGAGATCTCCTCTCAGCGGATGCCAATCCCAACCCTGCCGGTTCATATCGAGCGGTGTCGAGGCCAGATTCAGCGTGGTCAGTAAGATGCGCAGCCGAGATTCATGTTTGGGCTGGATGCCCGCCTTTGAGCCCGTTCTGAAAAACCTCTCGACGCCGCGATGCCGGAACGTTCTGATCACAAACGAAGTGTAACATGTAATGTTACACTTTGCAAGACCATTTTTAAGTCATCGATTCACTTCGGCATACCCGGCCTGCGGAGTTCCTTGATAGACAGAGAAGCAGACGGCCAGCTCTTCGGGGCATTCGACGGCCAGGCAGCCGGCCAGAGAGATCAGCGCCATCAGCAGCCAGGTTGTGCGGCTCTCTTCGACAGTGGCTACGAGCGAGGTGACAATCCAGACGAGCAAGGCTGTGGCCAACGACCATTTGAGTGGGCCGCGGGTTTGGGCGATCGACCAGATTGCCGCGACCACAATTGCCGTTGCGAGGAAGAGCGCGACAAGCCCGCCGGCAACTGCGATGGAGAGAGGCGTGTTGTGGGCGGTATCGATGGGCGCCAAGCCAGCCGCGGAGACGAAGGCGCCCGCGCCGGTGCCGAAGAAGGGTGCGCGAACAAAGGCATGCCAACCTGCCTGCCAGATGTTGAGACGCTGATTGAGGTCGCCGTGGCGAAGCTGCCCGCTGATCGTGGCAAGCCGCTGGAAGGTTCCGAGCGGAACGGTTAACCAGAGAGCGGCGCCGACCGGCGGCAGCGCCAGCGCCGAGGCGAGCAGCCTTTTCGGGTGGCCGCGAGTCAACAGAACTCCGCTGCCTGCGAGAGCGATCACCGAGGCCAAAAATCCTCCACGAGAGGCTGTGAGCAAGACGGCAACGAAGCCCAGTGGAAGGTATCCGGCCGCAAGCAGTCGCCAGGGCCATCGGCGTTCGCTGTTGACAAGCAGCGCAGCCAAGGGAAAGGCCAGATCGAGAAAACGGGCCAGATCGTTGGGGTCCTGCCCTGCGGCGGCAAAGCGGATCTGGTCGCTGGCAATCGCCTCGGCTGAGGCAAAGTTAGCTAGCGTGAGCACCGCCAGCAGCCATGAACCGGCTACGACAGTTCGCAAGAGAGCGCGGAGGTAGCTGGGGCCTTCGGCAAACTCCCAGACGAGCCAGACGATCATCATCTCCTGGATGAACCCGCGGATTTTGTCGATGGTCGCCACGGGCTCGACGGTCCAGAAGTACGTGCAGCAGAGCCAGAGGTAGAACGTCAACACAAGCCACTGCATCGTGCCTGGAGCGCGGATGCGGCCGGATTGAAGGACGGCGGGAATGGCGGCGAGCAGCAGCAGCAGGCCTGCGACGCGCGCTACGTTGCCCAGCGGTTCGCCCAGATCGAGGGAGTACTCCCACGGGATCGCAAAGGCGAAGAGCAGCAAAAAGAGCCATGCGATGCGGCGCATCAGTCTAAAACCTCTGCGAATAGACAAGGCCCGAGTAGATCGTTACGCCGATGGCCGACTGAATTGCCGACTCCATCGTATGGTTCCACAGGTTTTTCGCCGCGGAGTCAGGCACGAAGAGAATGTCGCGGTCGCGTACCGGCTGGTCGGGCTCCTGGCCGTGCAGCATCTTCCGCAGGTTGAGAGTGGTCAGCGTGCGTCCGCCTTTTTGTTCGCGGATCAGGAGGGCTTTGCCAATGGAGGCGTTCTGTGTCGGCCCCCACGCTAGCGAGAGAGCCTGCACGACGGTGAGCCCTTGCGCCGGATCGACAGCAAATCCGCCGGGACGCTGGACATCGCCCACCACGTAGACCAGGCCCGCACGGCTCACCTGGACTGTGTCACCGGGAGCGAGTTCGGGGTTGTGATCGGCCGCGGTGTCGGTTCCGCTGGGGTCGAGCACCACCGGATGCGGCGTCTTGGCGTCGTCGCGATGGAAGACATTGACCAGGCGGCCCGCGCTCGGCGCGAGACCCGAGGCTGCAGAGATCAGGTCGAGCAGACGGTGATGGAGCGTGTAGGGATAGACACCTGGATGCACGACCTCGCCGAGAACGCTCACATCCTGGCCGGCATAGGACGTGATAAGCACCGTGACCTGCGGATGAAGCAGCATCCCCTTGGCAATGAGCACCGCTTCAATCACGCGCGCGGCGGCCTGTTCGTCGAGACCATCAAGCTTGACCTCGTGAATCATGGGCAGGGTTACAACGCCTGAAGGCGAGACACGGACGATGGAGTGAAACTCAGGGGTATGGAACTCGCTGATGTCGAGACAATCTCCCGGCGCGATGGGAGCAGGCATGGGCGAAGCCGACAGTGTGGCGGCGAATGGCAGCTGCCCGGCCTGATTGGGGATGTCCCAGGCTACCGGCGCATCTTTGGCGTTGGGTGTCGCTTTGGTTTGCTGCGGAGCGGGAACGCGAACCACTCCGGTGGGCAGGCCCGAGGTGCTGGGCGTGGGAGCCTGCGCCCGTGATGCCGCGTTAGCCAAGAGAACTGCAAAGAGCAGCAAAACGATACGGGCTGCCGAGGGACGAATCGACTCAAGCAAGAGTGCGCCTCCCACGGCCAGCCAGATGCCGAAAAACAGAGTGATCGCCATCGAAAGAGGCAGATCTGGCGCGACCGGCTTGTCCGGCTGGCGAGCATAGTCCACCACGGAGATGTTGCTGCCTTGGACCCCGGCTGCGAGGCCCGCCTCCTCGGCCTTTTCGAGCGCGCGGACATAGAGCGCGTGATTGGCGTTAGCTTCTTCGCGCATGGCCGCATATTCGGTAGCCGCTTCATTGGCTTTCATGCCTTCGCCGGTCGCTGTTTCAAGGTTTTTCCGGACCAGTTGTTCGCGCTCAAGGGCAGTCTGCCAGGCGCTGTGAAATCGCTCGATCAGCTTGACATCTTCGGCCTTCTTCTGCCGGTCGAGATCCTGCAACTGGCCGCGAATCTCGACGACGCGGGGAAAGTTGGGACCGTGTTCGATGCTGAGCTGGGCCTCCTCCTGTTCGAGTTCACTCTTGCGCGAGTGGATCTGTTGCAGGAGCGCAGTTGCAAAGTCTCCGCTCTCTGCTTGCAGACGCGGATCGGAGGCAATGACCAGCTCAGGATCGCCCTGGGTTGCCGCGTGGTACTGCGCTTCCCGCAGAATGCGGTCGGTTGCCGCGGCGACCAGCTGACGGCCGAGTTCGTCGATCTCGAGTAGAGCGGAGGTGTGCTCTGTCTCGCCGAGCTGGCCGTTGGCCATTGTTTCGGGAGTGCTGAGCAGGCCATGCTCTCGCTGAAAGGCTGCGAGGCGCTGATCATCGCGGTCCACGCGGGTTTTCAGATCCTTCAGCTGACTTTGCAACCAATCTGATGCTTGCAAGGTAGCCTGCACGCGGGCATCCGCATCCTGCTGGCCGTAGGCGCGAATTAAAGCATTCACGACGTTGGCCGAGAGAGCGGCGTCTGCGCATCGAAAACGAATCTGAATCAACAACGTGCGCGGCAGTGTCTCAACGCGAAGCTTCCGCTGGAAGCGCTCGAGCAGCCAGGCCTGAGCGTCCGGCGCGGGTGCATCGGGATGAAGATCGGGGAAACGGCTGCGAAAGCGCCCCATGAATCCGGGGGCGTCATAGAGTTTGAGGCTCGTGATGATTCTCCAGGCCAGCTGATCGCTGCGAAAGACATTCGCCAGGGTCTCCTGTTGCACCGGCGCGGAGAGGATGGAAGCCGAAGCCAACGGCTCAGAGGCATCGAGACTCAGCGGCGATGCGGGCGAGGTTCGCAATGCCACTCGCGCGGTGGCCTCGTATTGATTCGGGGCAACAAGGCAATAGAGGAGACAGGCCAGAAGCAATCCGCCAATCACCGATCCAATCAGGCGCCGCCTGCGACCTAGAAGCTCCCAGAGTTCGCGCAGTGTGTGGGTCGAACCTCGCTCGCGCAGCCCGGCATCGGAGCGCTGGGATCGATCGAGTAAAAGGGCGTCTGCGTCCTGCACGGGCCGGGAACCTCGGTTCCAGAGTCCTTCCGGCAGGGCTTTCCCGACGTCGAGAACGAGCAATGGCGGAGTAGGAATCCTCCGTCAGTTTGCTTGATAGGAATGATTCCGTCAATAGATGCTCTTCCCTGAGAAAGCGCTTGGCCGCGTAAATCACTCCGCTCGAAGGAGTTTAGTTCGCGCCTCCGCTCGTGCGATACCACTCGACGGTGCGGCGCAGCCCTTCGCGGAAGTCGACGATAGGCGCATAGCCGATCAGCTCGCCAGCCAGGCGAATGTCGGCCAACGAGTCGCGGATATCGCCGGTTCGCGCTGGAGCATAGGCCGGCTGGCCTTTGTACTCCGTCAACTCGCGCAGAATCTCAAAGGTTTGATTGAGTGTGATGCGGCTGCCGGTGGCCGTGTTCATCATGCGGCCCGAGACCTTCTCCGCCGGGGCCGCGGCGGCCAACAGGTTGGCGCTGACGACGTTTTCAATATAGGTAAAGTCGCGGCTCTGTTCGCCGTCGCCATAGATCGTCGGCTGCTCGCCGGCCAGCATCCGCCGGCAGAACTTGGCCAGCACGCCTGAGTACTGAGAGGTGGGGTCCTGGTAGGGGCCGAAGACGTTGAAATAACGGAGAGTAACTGTCTCAAGCCCATAGACGCGGGTGAAGGAACGGAGGTAGTTTTCGCCGGCCAGCTTGGCCACGGCATAAGGTGAAATGGGATTTGGCGCCATCTGTTCATGCTTGGGCAAGGTCGGCGTGTCGCCGTAGGCCGAAGACGAGCCGGCATAAATCACGCGGCGCACCCCGGCGGCGCGTGCCGCCACCAGCAGATTGAGAGTTGCGACCACGCAATTCAGGTTGGTGGCGACCGGATCGGCAACCGAACGGGGTACCGAGGCGAGCGCCGCCTCGTGAAAGACGATCTCGACGCCTGCGCAGGCCTTCGCGCAGGCCGCAGGATCGGCCAGATCGTCTTCGATGGACTCCATCGCCTCCAGACCGGTAAGATTTGACCGCTTGCCGGTAATGAAGTTGTCGATGCCGCGTACACTCTCACCACGCGCCAGCAAGGCCGCGGCAATCGAGCGGCCGATAAAGCCTGCTGCGCCGGTTACCAGATACTTGCTCAAAACAATCCTCCACCTCTTTACCTTAGCTCACCCGGTTCGCCGCGATCTCATTCGGGCCGTTTGAGAATCTCCCGTGTCCTACAATGAAGATCATGACTACTGCCATTGAGAACCGTCTGGCTCAACTCAAGCAAAGGATCGACTCCCGTGAGGCCCTCATCGGCATCGTTGGAATGGGATATGTGGGGCTGCCGCTGGCGCTGCTCTTCAGCGGGGAGCGCTTCCGCGTGACGGGATTCGACATCGAGCCTGGCAAGGTGGAGACACTCAATGCCGGCAATTCTTATATTGTGCGCATTCTGCCAAGCGAGATCCAGCGGGCGCGGAAGGCGGGTTTTCGCGCGACCTCAGATTACACAGAGATCGCCAAGATGGACGCGGTGATCATCTGCGTCCCGACTCCGCTCAACGCGCACCACGAGCCCGATTTGAGTTACGTCACGGGGACCGTCCAGTCGATCACTCCATGGGTGCATGAGGGCCAGTTGATCGTGCTCGAAAGCACGACCTATCCCGGCACGACCGAAGAGATCGTTGTCCCGATTCTCGA
Organism: Occallatibacter sp.; assembly: GCA_050010735.1. Lineage (GTDB taxonomy): Bacteria > Acidobacteriota > Terriglobia > Terriglobales > Acidobacteriaceae > Telmatobacter. The sequence goes on from JBEKKL010000024.1 coordinate 47,435, forward strand.
ATCCGCCAATTCCCGCGGGCTGCTGGTTTCGCGGTCGCTCAATGAGAGCGGTCTTCATGTTGCCTTTTCGCCCGAGCGCGAAGACCCCGGCAACGAAACCGTTGCGCGGCACGATATCCCCAAGGTCGTCGGCGGCTGCGGCCCGGCTGCGACAGAGTTGGCTTCGGCGATGTATGGCGCAATCTTTGGCCGGGTTGTGCCGGTCAGCAGCCCCTCGGTGGCCGAGATGACCAAGCTGCTCGAAAACATCTACCGGTGCGTCAACATTGCACTGGTCAACGAACTCAAACAGCTCTCGATGCGCATGGGCATCGACATTAACGAAGTGATCGACGCGGCCAAGACCAAGCCCTTCGGCTTTCAGGCCTTCTATCCCGGTCCGGGCCTCGGCGGCCACTGCATTCCCATCGATCCTTTTTATCTCTCGTGGAAGGCCCGCCAGTACGACTTCCGCACGCGCTTCATCGAGCTGGCGGGCGCTGTCAACACCGATATGCCCTACTTCGTGATCGAGCAGATCGCCAACGCTTTGAACGACCGGCGCAAATCAATTAAAGGTTCTAAGGTGCTGGTCCTGGGTCTGGCATACAAGCGCGACATCGACGACCTGCGCGAGTCGCCCTCGCTGACGATCATCGAACTGCTGCGCGACAAGGGCGCAAAAGTGGCCTACAACGACCCCTTCTTTGCCAAGGTTGGCCGTGGCCGCCACTACGACCTGAATCTGACCAACACGCCGCTCGACAACCTCAGCCAATACGACGCCGTGGTGATCGTCACCGACCACTCGACCTACGACTACAAGGCCATCGTCGAGCAGTCGCAACTCGTGGTGGACACGCGCAACGCGACCAAGGGGATTAAGTCGGCTAAGATTGTGCGCTGCTGATAACAACTCCCAGCATGTGTCATCGCGGCACTATCGTGATGAGCGGTTTAGATGAGCGGGCGGCATGAGGCTGGGATGGAGCCAGTTGGGGATCGGGGATGAAAGGGCGGGTGGCCCCGGTCTCGTGATGCTTCCAACCCAGATCGGGGTGCCCCCGATCCCTCGCAGTTGGGGATCGGGGATGAAAGGCCTCGTCATCGTTCGTAGTCTCCCGGCTCCCATCCTCCGGCTTGGCTCGGAACGACAGAAAAACTCGCCCTGCAGGGCGAGATAATACCGGATCGCTCCTGAATTTGCAGTTTTTTTCATGTTTCCGTTGCCCTGCGCGCGGACTTTTCGTCGAAAATGTCGGCCGGCACGCAGACAATCTTCACGTTTTGTCTGCAACGTTGCACTTTGTGACCTTATAGGGCAACAAAGTTCTCGCCTTGCAGGCCGGCATTCTATGACAACTCGTGGCAGTGGGAAGGCGTGAGCAGGACGGTAAAGACAGCTCCCGCGCCGATCGTGGTATTGTTGGCCTGTCTCTGATTCGGTTGCTTATGCATCTGATGAACTTGACCTTGACTGAGCCGCGCGGCTTCTCTCTGACGGAGAAGCTGCTGCTGATCGCGCTGATGGCTGCCTCGGTCGCGGGCTTCTCGCGGCGCTTTGGCGCGGTGCTCGATAGAATTCTCCACTCGAAGAAGGATGCCGGTTTTCATCTCTTCCCCATCGGCAGGCGCATCTGGGATTTCGTCTGGGAGGTGGGTTGCCAGGCAAAGGTGATTCGCCAGCGGCCGCTGCCTGGGCTGGCTCATGCGTTTGTCTTCTGGGGCTTCTGCGCATTTGCGCTGGTAACGCTGAACCATCTGGCGACCGGGCTCGGGCTGGGGTTTTTGTCGCCTGAGAGCTGGTTCGGTCGCTTCTACTTCGATCTGGCAGCAGTCTTTGCGGTGGCCTGCGCCGCTGGCATTGTAGGGCTTTTTGTACGCCGCTTTCTGGTGCGCCCGAAGTGGCTGGGGGAGAAGCTCTCGTGGGAGTCGGGCGCGATTGCGCTGCTGATCTTCGTGCTGATGGCGACTTATCTGGCGGCGTTTTTTGTAGCGGATGGCGGTTTTGCGGCGCGACTGCTGTGGTGGGCGCACACGCTGGCGCTGCTGAGTTTTCTGCCGATTATTCCGTATACCAAGCATCTGCACCTGATGCTGAGCCCGGCTACGGTCTTTCTTTCGCGCGGCGGCTTCAGTCAGATTCCTCCGCTGGTTGGCGATGAGGATTTTGGACTGGTTGCCGGCAGAGATCTCACGCAGTTAGTGAGCCTGCAAGCCTACTCCTGCGTAGAGTGCGGTCGCTGCACCGAGCACTGCCCAGCAGCCAACACCGGCAAAATACTCAATCCAAAGGAGATTATTCTCGGCCTGCGCGGTTACCTCAATGACCTCGGTCCGGCGGCTTCGGAGCCGCTGCTGGGCAGGTACAACGTCGAGGAGGCGCCGTTCCAGTGCACGACGTGCGGGGCCTGCGAGTTCCAGTGCCCGGTGGGGATCGAGCATCTGCCCATTCTAGTCGGCCTGCGACGCGGGGCAGTCAATACCGGCGCATGGGAGAACGACTACGGGGCGAAGCTGTTTCTCACGCTGGAGCGCGGGTCGAACTCTCTCGGCCTGCCCTCTTCAGACCGCGATAAGTTTATTGAGAAGGCCAGACTGCAGATCTTCGACGGAACGCAGGAGTACTGTCTCTGGCTGGGTTGCATGGGCGGCTACGACCCCAAAGGCCGTGAGATTGTTGCCGATCTAGCCCGCGTGATGAAGTATCTTGGCGCGAGTTATGGTGTGTTGCGCAAGGAAAAATGCACTGGCGACCCGGTGCGGCGGCTGGGCAACGATCTGCTCTTCCAGCAACTGGCCGAGGAGAATCTGAAGACACTCACCGAGAACAAGGTCAAGCGGATCATCACCATCTGCCCGCATTGCGTGCGTACGATTCAGGAGGACTGGAAGGAGTATGGCACGCCGCCGCAGGTCGAGCATCACAGCGAGTTTCTAGCGCGCTTCGCGGAGAGGCTGCCGAAGCAGACGGACGGAGGGAGCATTGTCTTCCACGATCCTTGCTACCTGGGCCGTTACCGCAACATCTACGAAGAACCGCGCGCAGTTGTTGCGCTGGCTGGGGAGTTGGTCGAGGCTCCGCGGAACCACGACAGGAGTTTTTGTTGCGGCGCGGGCGGCGGATTGGCCTTTTTGGGTGAAGAGACCGGCGAGAGGGTCAGCCATGTGCGCGCTGCGGAGTTGGTTGCGACTGGAGCCAAGACTGTAGGAACGGCCTGCCCTTTCTGCCACAGCATGTTTCGCGATGCGCTGGCGGAGAAACGTGAAGGCGCGCCGCAACTGCTCGACATAGCCCAGTTGACCGCGCGGGGATTACCGACTACATGAAGGTGAGGGCGATGGGCAACCACCCAATGATTACCGGCGAAGCGAGACACAAGAACGAGCTGTTTGAATTCGAAATAGCGCCATTTGTGACCGCCGGGTTCATGCTCTCTATCCGTTACAGTGGCAACTGTGACCACAATGTGACTGGAGCCGGAGTATGGCCTAGCATCGAGAAAGCCAAACAAATCGCTGAAGAAACAGCGACTAAGTTGCTTCACGGAGCGAAGGTCAAGTGGAGTGAGGAGCAGAACGCGCAGAGGATCTCAGAATGAAGATCATCGTAGCCATCAAACAGGTGCCGGAGCGGGATGCGCAGGTGCGCATCGATGCTGCGGGTAAGTGGATCGAAGAGGCCGGAGTGCAATGGGCGCTGAATGAGTCCGACGCCTACGCCCTTGAAGAGGCCTTGCAGCTCAAGGAGAAGCACGGCGGCGAAGTGGTCGTCTTGAGCGCCGGGCCGGAGCGCGTGGGCTCGACGATTCGCGAAGCTCTGGCTAAAGGCGCCGACCGTGGGATTCATATCGACTGCGCCGACCTGGGCAACCGTGGTGCACTGGGCGTCGCACGGCTGCTGGCTGCGGCCGTGAAGCATGAAAATCCCGACCTTGTGCTGACAGGCCTCCAATCCGACGATCTGGGTCTCGGACAGACGGGCGTGATCCTGGCAGAGTTGCTGGGGCTGCCTCATGCTTCATTGATTCTGCACGTTGAGAAGACCGAGACCGGACTCGCCGTCAAGCGCGAGCTGGAGGCGGGTTGGTTTCAGACGATCGAGTTGCCGACTCCGGCGTTGTTGACGATTCAATCGGGCGGCAACAGACTGCGCTATGCAACGCTGATGGGCATTAAGAAAGCCAAGACCAAAGAAGTGCGCGTGGTTAAGGCCGCCGAGCTCGCGGTGGACGCTGCGCCGGTCGTCGTTTTGGAACAGGTTGCGTTGCCAACAAAACAGCGGTCGACACAGATGCTTCCGGGCACGACGAAGGAAGCCGCGGCTGCGCTGGTAGAGAAACTGAAGTTCGAAGCGAGGGTGCTATGAGCGGCATTTGGGTTGTTGTAGAGGAGCGCGATGGCCCAGGGGGTAAGGTCAGCCGCATCAGTTGGGAGGCCGTGGCCGCAGCGCAAAAGCTGGCCACACTGACCGGATTGGCAGTAAACGCGGCTGTGGTTGCCGGGCAGACCGAGAGTCTGGCGAGCGAGGTTGCAGCGAAAGCTCTAACGAAAGTGACGCGGATAGAGCATCCGCTGCTGACCGTCTACACCCCGGAGGGATTCACTCTTGCCTTGCAGCAGCTCTTTGAGGCGGAGAAGCCGGGTTACGTGATTCTTCCGCACAGCTACCAGGTGCGCGACTATGCTCCCAAGCTCGCGGCGCGGTTGGGGCAGGTGCTCATTGGAGACGTGATTGCCATCGGAGACGGTCCCGTCTTTACGCGGCAACTGATGCAGGGCCGGCTCAACGGCTGTTACCGGCATAGCGGCAGCGGAGCTTGCTTTGTGTCGATCCAGGCGGGGGCCTTCCGAGCCGATACGGTTGAAGCAGGAAAGGCAGAGATCGAGCTGTTCTCGCCAACAATCGACGCCGCCCAGATTCGCACCCGGCCAGGCGAACGTTTCCAGGGTTCGGCGCAGACCGTGGATCTGGCTTCGGCGCAGCTGATCGTCAGTGTGGGGCGCGGCATCAAGGAGGCAGGCAATATTCCTCTGGTTCAGGAGCTGGCGACGGCGCTTGGAGCGGAGTTGGGCGCCTCCCGGCCCATCTGCGACAACGGCTGGCTGCCGATGGAGCGGCAGGTCGGCAGCTCCGGACAGACTGTCACGCCCAAGCTCTATCTGGCCGTCGGAATTTCAGGGGCGATCCAGCACCTGGTCGGCATGAAGGGGTCACAATGTATTGTGGCCATCAATAAGGATCCCGGCGCACCCATCTTTGAAACTGCCGATTACGGTATTGTGGGTGATTTGTTCGAGGTCGTCCCGGCGCTAATCGAGGTGGTTAAAGCAGCAAAGCAGTAAAAAGCCTTGTGGCTGATTGAGGTTCGGGGCTTCCCACCCTTTCGCCAGAAAAAAGGAGAAAGGATGGGGCACGGGGTTTTTGCAAAGCTCCGGACCGGAGACCCGGAATTCAACGGCCCGTCCCTCCTGAGTAATTCTGTGCGATCTTTCAACGCTCCCAGAGACGCCCTTACCACGCGTGTCAGCTCTGACACATCGTGTGTTTCGTGACACGCCAATAGCCGCTCATTCCGCCAATAACCCATTTAAGTTCAGCGAATAACCTTTGGCGTCACGCTTGCACTTTGTCTGGGCGCAGGCGATGGACAAGGGGGACGCGATGAAGGCAATGGTGATCGGCAAGCTGGTGATGATAGGGATGGCGGCAATCGTGGTGGCGGTGCAGATGTGGGCACAGCAGGCGCCGACAACGACCACCGAGACGAAGCGAGTGATCGTGGTCAGCCTGGAAGATCGCAAGCTGGCGCTGGTTGAAGACGGCCAGGTCAAGAAGATCTACACGGTGGCAGTCGGCAAGCCCTCCACGCCCAGCCCCGAAGGCACCTTCACCATCGAGCGGCGCGTTGCCAATCCCATCTATCGCCACAACGGCAAGGTCGTGATGCCGGGGGCGCACAACCCGGTGGGAACGCGCTGGATGGGCCTGAGCATTCCCGGGTACGGGATTCACGGAACCAATGAGCCCAACTCCATCGGCAAGGCCGTCTCTCACGGATGCATCCGCATGGCGAAGGCCGACCTAGAGGAATTCTACGGACTGGTCGAAGCCGGCGACACGGTGAAGCTGGTGGGCCAGCGGAATGAGGAGACGGCGAAGCTGTTCGGGGCCGATCAGGCACCAGTTGCAACACAGCCGGTGCTGATGGCCAAGGTTGAGCCTCCGGCTGCCCCCGCTGAAGCCGCAACGCAGGCACCAGGCACAACGAATCGGACGGCGATGCCCGCAACCACCTACGTTGCAGCTTTGCGGTGAGGAGGTAGACCTATGCATCTGCTGGCCGAGGCAATGAACGGATTGGGAGCGGTTCTGCTGCCGGTAGCTGTGGGACTGCTGTTTGAAGAGCTGACGTTTGGAGGACTGGTCCGGCTGATGCTGGCTCCATTGCCGGGAACCGGAAGACGCGGAACAACCAGCGACAGATCGAGGTCGCAGGGCTATGAACACGGGGTCCCCATCGACAGGTCTTCGTCGATGGGGTCTGAACACGGGGAGCGCAACAGGAATCAAGGAGAAGGAAGATGATTGCACTGAAGCTGCTGTTGACGGTCGCGGGAGTCGTGTTGCTGGCTGCCGCGTTGGCAATTCCACTTTATGGACTGTGGCTGCGTTTTCGCGATTCGCACCGCAAGAGCGAAGACGATTTCACTGAAACTCAACTCCACGAAATTCATTGGCGCATCTCGGTGGCACTGGTGCTGGTGGCGTGCCTGCCTCTGCTGGTGGCATCGAGCATTGCGATCGTACCGAGCGGGATGGGAGGCGTACGCATCAGCCAGATCGGGGGCACGGAACCGGGAACGCTCTATCCGGGAATGCATTTTGTTACCCCGATGGTCGAGAGCGTCGAGCTCTTTGATCTGCGCGACCATCTCTTCACCGCCGGTGTTGCAGAAGAGACCGCAAAGGCAGCGGCCGAGAAGACTGGGCTGAATGTGCAGTCGCTCGAAGGCCTTAATATCGGGCTGGCGGTTACTGTTCGCTATCGGCTCGATCCGAACAGGCTCGACAGCGTGCAGGCTCATCTGCCGCAGCCGGCGGATAAGCAACTGGTGCCTCCCGTAGTGGCCAGCGCGTGGCGCGAACTGGCGCCCGCCTACACGGTGCGCGAGATCTTCTCGACCAAACGCGAAGAGGTGCGCTCGAGGGCTGCCGAGATCATTACCCAGAAGCTGGGCGCCGACGGCATCGTCGTTGAAGAGGTCATGCTCTCTGACATTCGGCTGCCCGATGAATATGCCAAGGGTCTTGAAGGCCTGCTGCTCAAAGAACAGGAGGACGACCAGTTGGGCGTGACCACCGACATCCAGCAGAAACAGGTGCGCATCGCCGAGTTGCAGGCCGAGGCCGAAGCTGTGCAGAAGGTGAAGGCTGCCGAGGGCGACGCCCAGTCCCGCGTGGTCGAGGCGAAGGGCGAGGCCGACGCCATGCAGTACACATTGCCGCTCAAAGAGAAACAGATCGAGCAGAGCAAACTCGAGGCACAGGCGCGCAAGGAAGCCACCCTAGAGAACGCCGACGCCGACGCACAGGCCAAGGTGATCGACAGCAAGGCCGAACTGCAGCGGCGTAACTTGCTGGCCGAGGCGGAGGCCAGCCGCGTGAAACTGATGGCGGCCGCCAACGCCGAGCGCATGACCAGCGAGGCGGAACTGCTGAACAAGTCGCCTCTGCTGATCAACAAGATCGTTGCCGAGCGGCTCTCAGACAAGATCCAGGTGCTGATGGTGCCGTCGGACGGCAAGTTCTTCTTCGCCAACGATGTCTTCAAGAGCATGGCCTCAAGCCCTGTGATGAAGCAGGAGATGGACAGCCAGGACGACGCAGCGCCAAAGAGCGGTGGCCACTGAAAAACTTGATCCGCGCAGGAACGTTTGGGTGCCCCACCCTCGTCGCGTTGTTGTTCTTGCGGCTAGGGCGGGATGCCCATCCACCCCAAAACGGTATAATCCGCCCAAACGAAAGATGCAAAGAGAGATGACCTCAATGAAGCTGCTCTGCCTGCTCGCGATGGTTGCGTCTGTGCTGATTGTCCAGCCGGCAAGCGCGACATCCAGCCCGTGGGAGCAACCCGCCGTCGCACTGGCCAAACAGATTGCTGGAATTCTTGGCCACGGCCAGGCGCATCTCACTATTCGCAACAACTCCAGAATCTCCACGGACGAGATCCCCGCAATCCGCCGCGCGCTGGAAGAGGCTCTGAAGGCCCGCGGTGTCCAGGCCTCCGGCGCAGAAAGCGCGAACACCATTCGCGTCACCCTGAGCGAAAACATCCGTGAAGGCCTTTGGGTCGCTGAAATCGTAGAAGGCAACGAGACCCGGCTTGCAATGATCGGCTTGGAGGCCGGAGCTTCCCATCAGGAAGTCTCCACGAGTGCAATCACTTTGCACAAGCAGGTTATGCTCACCACAACTGAGCCTGTGCTCGCAGCGCTCGAAATAGCAGGCAGCTATGTCCTCATCGAACCCGAGGAGATCGTGATTTTCGATCACTCCGCGGGCAGATGGCAGGAGCAGGACCGCGTGGGAATAGGGCAGAA
>JBEKKL010000025.1:0-53744 GCA_050010735.1 Occallatibacter sp.
GCAGCAATGAGGGTCCAGCGACACGCAAGCGGGTCTGTGCGCTATGACAAACGGCGCAAGACCTGGAATTACCTCTGGTATGACGGACCAACTCGCCGGTCAAAGCGAATTGGGACGAAGCAGGAATTTCCAACCAAGGCCGCCGCATGGAAGGAAGTCGAGAGCCTTGCAATCCAGGCGAAACCACCGGACAGAGACAAAGGAGACACGGTGCGAAGTGTGGTTGCACGGTACGAAGCGGAGCGGATGCCCTCACGTCAATCGACGGTGCGGGTGTATCGCTCTTTCCTGAATAACCACGTTCTGCCGAAGTGGGCCGATACGCGCATTCAGGACGTACAGCCCCGCCCGGTTGAATTGTGGCTCCGGGAATTGCCCTTGTCGCCGAAATCCAAGACGCACGTCCGGTCGCTTATGCGCGGGCTTGTGGAATTTGCGATGTGGTCCGGAATGTTGGACATCAGCCGCAATCCCGTTTCCCTCGTCCGCAACATTGGAGCGACGCGGAAGGTGCGGAAAGCCCGGAGCCTCACTGCGGAGCAGTTCCAAGCCCTGCTGAAAGAGCTACACGAACCATTCGCAACGATGGCGTTGTTGTGCGTCTGCTTGGGCCTTCGCATCAGTGAGGCACTCGCACTCCGATGGGCAGACGTGGATTGGTTAGGCTCACGGCTGAGCGTCCGGCGCGGCATTGTGGAGCAGATTGTCGCCGATGTGAAGACGGAAGGCTCCGCCCGGACCTTCAATCTCACCAGCGAAATGCTGGAGCGCCTGAAGTCCTGCAAGCAGCGGTCCGACTTTTCGGGATCTGAGGACTGGATTTTCGCAAGCCCTATCAAACTCGGCAGGCTCCCGTACTCCTACACAGGCGTTTGGCGGGAACTTGAGCGGGCGGCGGGGGCCGCGAAGATCGGGCATCTCGGGACGCACTCTTTCCGGCACACTCACCGCTCCTGGCTTGACGCTGTGGGCACCTCAGTGGCCGTCCAGCAAAAAATGATGCGCCACGCGGACATCAGGACCACAATGAACATTTACGGGGACGTTGTAACGGACGAGATGACTACTGCGGGAATCAAAGTCGCTCAACTGGCTTTTCAGGGAATCGGAGCGCAAGCAGAGCGCAATGGAAGCTAAGTAATTGATTCTATGGTGGACGCGGTAGGAATCGAACCTACAACCTGTCGGTTAAGAGTTGCAGGGAAGCCAATTTCTACCAATTACTGCCGTTGCATCTGGAGTGCTCGGAACCCTGTGTTTATGAGGGTTCCGCTGCCTTTGCGGTTGCTCTCAATATATGCGGTTTGCTGTCCAGAGTCCCCGGTATTTTCCCCGGTATGATTTCCAGCCGCTTCTTCGCCTTTGCAGTTGATTCGGCAGACCACTTGCCCCTGGGGTTGAGAGCGCGAGTCATTCTCCATTCACCGATGGCCCGCCTTGGCCAACTTGCACGGCGAAGCGAATGCGGCACAGGATAGGGAGCGGACGCACAGAAAGCCTCTGTGAGCGCTCGCAAGGCGTCGGGCCTGCCTTGGGAACCTTGCAGACGCTGTGAGGGTTCTGGAGGTTCGTGCAATATCGCACCAATCCCGCGTGGGTTCTGGCGGGCTTCCCCGGCCCGCTTGTCGGAGTCTTGAAGTTGTCGCTACCCGGCCCTGTTGAGATGCCTCTGACCGAATTTCGACGCTCACGAATATAAAAAATTTAGAGTAGAAAAATTGAAAACGTGTACTACTTCGGAGTAAGAAAGTGTACTAAAGGAGCGATCCCGCGCCCAAGCTCTCCAATGGCTCACTCCTGACCCGCTGGTATGGTTGGCAATGAAGCAGGAATGCAGCCCAGGCACTCAGGAAGTGGCCTGTGAGCGTCTGCAAGCCGTCTTGTCCTACTTGGGGCGCAACGGGGCGCTGGAACGGTTCTGGCGGGCTTCCAGCATACGGAATACAAACCCGCGTACTCTGCGCAGTCCTCATGCGAAAGGGCAGGATGTGAAGCCCTTCCCGGCACTCTCGGGCGGCGGTTTCGTTTTCCGAAATAGCGTAATACCTATGTAATAGTTTGCTTTTGCGAAGGAGAACCGGAAACAAATGTTCTGAGTTCGGATTGAATTCAAAGACGGCTGTACAGTTCCGGCAGATTCGTTTTCAAGCCCTTGGCAGCCCCTCGATTGACCGGACAGCGTTACAATCCCTTCAGCAGTTCCGAGAGCGTTGTTTCGAGAGCAGAGGCGATCTTGCTTAGGGTGCGCAGCCCCGGCTCGCGTGTTCCGCGCTCCAGATCGGAGATGTGGACTTCATGGACGCCGGACTGCTCGGCAAGGTCGATCTGCCGCCAATTCCGGGCGCGGCGCAGTTTCCTAATCCGCTCACCCGTCGCCGCACAGATTTCCTTTCCCATGCGTCCATCATCGGGTTAGCCTTTGCGCTATATTTAGTGCATACACTCTCTGGCCTGTTAGGCGGCACAATTTCAGTCGTAGGGTTATGGGGCCGACTCCTGCCGCATCCTCCAGCGAAAGTTAACCAACGAAAGGGGAGTCAAATGAAATTGAAGATGAAACAGATAGTTCTTTTCACCTCGCTTTTTCTGGGGATTGCGACGCTCTTGTATGCTCAGCAGCAATACAGGAGAGAACATATGATTTGTCCGATTGACGGTGCTCGGATGGATTGGACGGGAAACCAACAAGGGACGGGAAACAATGCTTCCTGCGAGTTCTCTCACGTGGCATATACAGCCGATCACCAACGGGCGGACCATAAGGCTTGGGCATCGTGTTCTGAGACGCGATAATTCGCGGCATATTTCTTTGTGCGACGGCTGCGGTTGTCAATGCTTGCGGTAGGCGTCGCGGCGTGAAGCAGGAAAACAAAGATGGACCGGAGCCGGTTTGGGCAGGAAAGGGAATATGCGAAGGGCTTTGATCAGCGTAATACTCATGCTAAGCGTCCTATTGCCGTTCAGAGAGCGATTATTTGGACAAGAATCGTTTGGGCAGAAAATCGTCTTCCACGTCACGGCTGTTCGTTCGGGAGATGCAGGAGGGGATTGGTGTTCGAGTGGCGACTGTGTCGCAACAAGGTTCACCGTAGAGGGCTATTCCGCTATGGGAGGCGACTTGCACTTAACGGAGTATGCGCTGGAATGTGTTCAGACGATACCGGTCAAACTGACTCCGAATTCCGTGTTGGTGAAATGTACCCGGCTGCATCCCAATAACGATTACGAACCCAGCATCAGTTCCGGTCCAACAGAAGAGAGTATGTGTTTTGGACTCGGGCTTTGTTACACGATAGTGTCAGAGAAAGAAGCCATCAAACAGAACAAGGACGCCACTCCTTGCGTGGCTAACAAGCCGCTGGCGCATCCGGCGCGGCCTAAGTGAATGGTTGGCGCGGGTGCGTCCTGGCGAATTCTAGATTGTCGGGTGATCCCTTAATAGGTTTATGATACTCGCGGTCTGCTCAATGCCGCGAGTATCGCCGCATATGCTCTATCGCAGACACCATTCGACTTGCGGGCCAAGACTATCGCGCGAGCGTGAACCAGAAAATGAAGGCGGTAAAAGAAAATGGCTTCATCTTCGGAGGCATTTGCGAAGTTCTCCACATGGAAGAACCTCAGAACATCGTTGAGGGTAACCGTCATAGATCGCGGGAAGCCTGAAGACATTCTCTCAGGGCGCATTGATGCACTCGACCCCGATGCCCCGTTGGTGGGAATGATTTCGGGCGGTATGTATGTACAATTCCCCGTCGCTGGCGCGGTCTTTTCAGTTGAGCCGGATAGGGTTGTTGTGTCTCGTGACGACTTGGAATGGCTGATCTTTGAGGAAGATGATTGATCTTGCATTTCGACGCACTCCATGCGATGATTCGCGTGAGTGTATCGGATTCACCAAGGCCCTGCCTGCAAGCGGGGCTTTTGCTGTCTGATGGTAACACTGTGAACGGTTCTCAGCGCTTCCGGTTACGTTCAGACTGGGAGATGATTTTGCAACTGTCGCCCATCTGCGCTGCAATTCCAGCACATTAAGTAGAAGCCCGCTCAAGCTGCGCTCTGATGCGGCGCTGTTGCCGCCGCTCGGCGGGACTGGTGGGGAAGTGAGACTCCCCGCCGGTCAGGGCAAAGTCCGCGATGTTCGCGCTAAATCGAATATCTTCAAAGGCGCTGTCAAGCCGCTTGAGCACGTAGCCAATCCCGCAAAGACCGTCTTCATAGGGTAGAACCTGGGCGGAATCCGAGTAACGCGATACAACGATGGTGCGCCAGATCTCCTCCGCAATCTCGCAATCGAGTGGTATTGCACAGACTAGCCCTGCGTGAATGTGTGGCTGAGGGTGGCGCTCGATTGACCTAACCGATCCCAGCGTCTTGCCGTGGTGCTTTTGTAGGGCTTGGATGTACCGGTCGTAGTAGTCTTCCAAGTATTGCGATGATTGTTTCTTCGGAGTGGTCAGTGTGGCCAATGCTCTGAATGGTAATACAGCATCAAGGAAGCTGCCTTCGCGCAAGGCAGCCGGTGGAATCCATCTTGACTCAGATGTGTTGATAGCTGACTCCCGTATACAAGCACACGTCCATCCTTAGCCTTTCAATCCAGAGCGCACATTTTCGGCGCGTATCCCGCTCGAATTGAGCCGAGGACTGCCCTGGGGTGCATTCAGTTGTACTCTGCCCTGAGATCGCTCCCGTATTGCAGTCTTAGGAGCGCCCTTCAAGGGCGGGCACGCTTCCACGGTCGATAATTCGCTGAATGGTTTCGTCTGAGATTCGGACGGCGCGGCCCACCTTGACGTAGGGAATGCTGCGCCGCCACACCCAACCCCGCAAACACTTGACCGACAACCCAAGGCGCTCTGCCGCCTCCGGGAGACTCCTGAGCCTTGCTGTGCCTGAACCTGCCATTTTCTTCCTCCTGACTACTTGTGAAATTATTTGCTTGCTTCCTGCTACTTCCTAAGCTATAAACGGAATTGAAAGTGATGGCAAGCAATGGGAAGCAATAACCGTAACGAAGCCATAACGAACCTCGCAATGCCAGAGAGACAGATACCGGTATTGATCGACTCCAGCCCTGAGAAAGCGGAGGGTTTTGTGCCCTCGACAGCTTGGAGCGACAAACCCGTGACCAGCGTCCGGCGCTTGCTGCCGTCATTCGTTGACGGGCTGAGAAATCCGCGTAAACGCAGGGAGATCGAAAAGGAGCACGGAACCATCCATGCAACCGAGTGGAACCGGCTGCGCGAATTACTGGCCCTGATTGACCGAGTGAATGCCGGAGATTGGTCACCGATTGTGACCACTGATTTGAAAGAGGCGCTGGAGCATTTGCCCGCTCAGTTTGACGGCTTAAGTTTCGGCGGATGGTTCCCCGATGATGAAACTGGCTACCGAAAAATGAAGCTCATTTCTGATTCCGGTGACGTGCGGGGCAGCCTATCAATCCCCAAAGTTATTGGCATTGAACACAGTGAACAGATTGAACCGGGAAAAACATCGGTTGCTGCCGTGACTGATGGGGCATGGGTTCGCAAGACTGCCCCGCCCGTTCTGTCGGACTCGGAGCGGACCCGAAAGACCCTGGAATGGAATTGCAAGTTTAACTTTGAAGGCAAATCACCTGCTTCTGCCATTGCAGAAGCATTCACAGCGGGACTGAGCAAGACGCGGTTTGTTGTTTGGTGGTCAGACGTGGCGAAGAAATTAGTTCCGGGCCTCTACTGCCCGGACATTGTAACGGCCTTGTACGCTCTGGCCATGTGGAGCAGCGGCACTGCCGGAGGATGGGCAATCTGTCAAAAGTGCCATGAGGATTACCCGCGCAGCCGTGCGAAGCAACGCTACTGCTCCCATAAATGCCAAGTGGCGGCAGCAATGCAACGCCTCAGGGACAGGGCAAAGAGTACGGCAACAGCAGAGGCAAAACTGGAACCGAAGGCGAAAAGAAACGCAGGAAGGAAGTAGCTATGTCAGTGTTTCGGTACAAAGGCAGCAAGGTTTGGACAATGGATTTCATCTTCCACGGGCAGCGCATCCGGGAGAGCACGGGAACCTCTTCCAAGACGCTTGCGGGGAAGATCGAAGACAAGCGGCGGCGCGAATTGGAAGAGGGCGCGGCGGGCATAAGGAAACAGCAGCAGCCACGCTTGCTCTCTGTTGCGGCAGAAGAATGGCTGGAGATGAAAAAGGCCACGCTTGCGCCGCGTTCCGTGATTATTGAGAGAGCCAACCTTGCCCATCTGCTCCCGGAGTTGGGCCGCAAACTGGTATGCGATATGGAAGCGCGGGACATTTCCAGATACCAGCAAAAGCGGGTTGGCGAAGACGCTTCCCCGAAGACGGTCAATCTGGAGATTGGAACCTTGCGGGCGATTCTGAAACGATTCGGCCAATGGGCACGGTTGCAGCCCGATGTAAAGATGCTGGCAACGCGGGATGACATTGGACGGGCAATCACGCCGGAAGAGGAATCGGCGCTGCTAGAGGCTTGTGGGAAGTCCCGCTCTCGCTCTCTGGTACCGTTCGTCACGCTGGCGATTGAGACCGGGGCGCGGTACGGCACGATACGGACGCTGCAATGGGGTTGTGTGGACTTTGAGAATCGCTGCCTGAAATGGGGCAAGGATAAAACGGCTGCCGGAACAGGGCGCATCATTCCCCTGAGTCAGAGGGCAATCGCTGCTCTCAGCTTTTGGGCAACGCACTTCCCGGAACGCAAGCCGGAGCATTACGTCTTCCCGGCAGAGCGGTACGGCGCGGCTGGAGACAAGTTCTGTGCCAAGGCTTACGACATTGACCCTTCCAAGCCCATCGGGAGTATCAAAGAAGCGTGGGAAGCGGCAAGACTGAGGGCAGCCAAGATTCTAAAAGGGGAAACGGCAGAGACGGACTTGGAAGAGAAGATCGCGCCGCTTGCTTGCCGGTTCCATGACTTGCGGCACACGGCTGTTTCCCGGATGCTGAATGCTGGAATTCCGATTGCCAAGGTTGCCAAGATTGCGGGCTGGAGTGCATCGACAATGGTACTCATGGCAAAGCGGTACGGTCACTTCTCTCTTGATGATCTGAGGGGCGCTGTAGAAAGTATCAGCGGAAACAAAATTGAAGCGGAGTCCCCGGTATTTTCCCCGGTATCGGAAAGTAATCTTGCAGTGAATCGTCCTAACTAATTCATTATATTGGTGGACGCGGTAGGAATCGAACCTACAACCTGTCGGTTAAGAGCCGAATGCTCTGCCAGTTGAGCTACGCGTCCATATCACTGCGAAAACCGTGCAACGGCAGGGTTTGCACACAGCCTTTGGCATGCTGGAATTCCCTTGATGCCAATTGAAAATATATCACAGACGCAGAGTCGGCACAAAGCCGGGGAGAGCAGTCCGGGCAAGCTTCTCTTAAGGCTAGAAATTAAACGCAAGTCCCGCGCGAATGGCACGCTGATTCTGCGCGAAAACCATAACAGAGCCATCGCTCAGAAGGTAAGGACGATATCCCTGTGCAAGCAGATTATCCATTTCGAGCACGGCCTCGAGGCCCCCAGTGCCGTTGTTGCGCAGATGAATCGGTTGACGAAGATGCAGATTGACATAGGGTGCGGCGGCGTTTTGCTCAGCGGGTGCTACTTGCGTCACAGTTTCTTCCGGCTGCCATCGGTAGCTGGCTCGCCAGCGTGTGCCGGTGCCTTCTATGGTGCCAGAGAGCGAAAGGGAGTACATCTGTGCCCGGTGCGGATGTGCGCCGCCAACCACCTGTGCCAACGTTGCAGCTCGTGACATCGGCGTCGATGCCATCGCCAGAGCGTCCCCATTCGCGTAGCTGAAGCGGAAATGATAGCCGCCGGGCAGTCCTCGCTCAAAGCTCGCCGTTAGTCCGACGCTTGAGAACTCCGGTCCGGCGCAGTGGAGCAGCCCGTTGGTCCGATCCAAAAGTATCGCAGCAGCCTCGGGATCGCCGGCCGCAAAGTGGCTCATGGCCTCGATCACCGGGTTGCTGATTCTGTCGGCGAAGACTTTGACAGAAATACCCACGCGATCGGTTCGCCGCTCCCAGCCAAGCTCCTGATGCCGGCCCTCTTCGATTGCCAAAACTCCGTTTCGGGCTGAGACAGCAGGCAGCCAGGTCTGTGCCTTGGTCTCATCTGCGCCGTCAACGTTGCCGGCGCGCGAGAGCATCGTGCTCATGCGATAGCGAATTGCGGTGTTGCCATCGAGCCACCCGGCTGAAGCAAAGGGCAGCATCGCGGTCAGAGTCTCAGCCGATGGCGAGTTGAGCCGCGCCAGCACTTCGTTGGCTCCCACCTCGGCATCGAACTCATCGCCCAATTGAATCGTCTCCCATGAACGAACCGCAGCCTCCATCAACCCATCGGAGCCGTCGTTGGCCAACTCCGGATGCACAGCCACGGCGGCTACTGACTGCACCGAACCCGCAAATCCCAAATCCTGGCGGAAGCCCAACATCGACTCCATGCCTGCCGCGCTGTCGGGCTCAAACTCTACATGTGCCAGCAGCTCACGGCTATTCGACGGTGTCTCTTCGATGGATGCCGAGATGCGCTCACCGCTCTCCCCGAAAACCCCCTCCGCGCCCGTCGCGACCAGACGCGCCTTCAGCTTTCGATTCCGGCCCGTACCATCGGAGACGACCACCAGCGGACCGTCTTCGAGCCAGCGCAGCAACGGACGGTTGGCGGTCGAGCGCAGCGTCCACGCCCAATCGTCCTTTTGCGCGTCGCCGGCTCGCGGCTCCGCCGGCAGCCACTGCATCGCTTCATACAGTGTATTCAAAGTGAGATTGACAATGGTGCTGGCCCGCACTCGTACGTTCTCGCGCAGCGACGGAAGGAACCACGCGCCCATCGCCTTCACCGCATAACGGCCCGGCAAAACTGAGGAGATGGTGAAGCGGCCGGCGGCGTCGGTGTAGACGCTCGCGAGCACCGTCAAATCGGGCCTAAGCAACTGTACCTCAGCACCGATCTGTGGCACTCCAGACGAGTCGCACACCACGCCCGAGACCGACCCGGCAGCAGCTCCGTGCAGCGGAGCTGCGCTCACGAAGATCAGCATGGCATAGAGAGCGGATTGGAGCCTGCGCATGTTCACTGTTGCGTGTGACCCGGCGGCGTCCCTGGCATATTCCCTGCAAATCCAACTCGCGCGGACCTCCGGTTCTTGAAGTCCGGTCGGCTTCCCGCGCGAGTTACCTTCTATTCCACGACAAAAGGCACCGACTGCGCAATCTCTTGTTTTAAGATTCCGTCATTCACCTTGATTGTCACCTTGTACTTTCCCGGTTGCAAACCTGCCAGCGGTAAAGTTTTCTGCACAGTCAATTGATCGCTGTGCGCTCCCAGTTCCTTTGACTCAAGCTGCTTCTCAAGATCCACCGTGTTCGTCGCCAGGTCGATGATCTGGTAGGTCACCGTCGCCTGGTTGCTCTTGGTAGACTCGTCGATTCCCAGGTTGTAGACCTGCATCCAGAAGCTCAGTTGCTGGTTCCGGTTGAACTTCGCCGGAGGATTCGGATTGGTCGGCGTAGGCGTGCTCACGCGCGGCCGGATAAATGTGTTCCCAATGATGAAATTCCCGCTGCCGATGGAGTGGGAATCGACCGTGTTCATCTGATCGGCCAGGATCAGCGACGAGGCCCCCAGCTTCTCATCGTGATAGGTTGGCACGTCGAGGCTCCGGCCATAGTAGCCCTTGTGGTCCTTGTTGTTCTCGTCCTCGATTCCGATGTCCAGCCGGTAGAGGCCGGGGATCAACGGCAGCGCCTTCCAGTAGACCGACTGACGGTCCAGGGTCTTCTCCAGCAGCTCCGCTGGCTGCTCCACCTCGACCGTATCCTCGAAGGTCTGCACCGCCTTGTGCGTCAGCGTTGTGACTTGGCCGCGGATATTCACCACGCCCTTTGCCACTCCGTCCTTGGTCACAAACGTGATGTCCCGGTTCTTCATCTGCAGCGTGATCGGAACCATCACCGTGCTCTCGGTTACCTTGATGAAATCGGTGCGCACATCGAACGGGAAGACCGGGCCCGAGAGCAGCTTGTGCTCCGACATGAAGCTCGAAAGATCCTTGAACTTGATCGGCGGCGGCGCAAAGATCTTGGCTTGCAGCTCGATCCGGTCAAACTGCTTCGACTGTTCCTGCGCGTTCATCGATCCGGAGTTGATGCTTTCGAGGCCGCCCTTGAAGCGGTCTGCCTTTTTGGCCTGGCCCATCGATTCCGCCAGTGTCTCGCCGGCCCCTGGAACATGGAGCAATGCATCCTTCTCGCTGCGATCGATGGTGAAGTGGTAGTCGCCACATTGGCAGGTGTCGACAAACTCAAGATCGATGTTCTCGCCGATCCCCTCCAGATACCGGTAATGCCACGTCTCGAAGGGGAAGGTAGCGGTGTTGCCGCCACCCTCTTCCATCGGCCGCTCGTAGTTTCCACCCGATGGGTGCGAATCGATCGAGTCGGGCGGCCCGAACGAAATATAGACGTGGCCCCGGTCGGTCTTCCAGCCCGGCTTGCCGGCGGCAAAGTGCTCATTTGCATAGGCGATGCGCCGATAGTGCTCTTCACGGAACTCGTTCTCCGGCGAGTCGGGATTTGCATTGCGCCGCAGCCAGAAGTTTTCGATAAAGGCCTCGCGCTCCTCGTCGTTGCTCAGGTTCTTGAAGGCTGCGCGCTCCTCGTCCGAGATGATATAAACCACATCGTTCTCAAGCCAGCTCTTGTACGGTCCCTTCAACTCCTGCCTGACGGCCTTTTGGGAGGCGATTTTAGCCTTGTCAGAGCGCTCACGTTTAAGAGGATCGACTTCCTGGTCCCCTCCCTGACCTTGACCGTCGGCAGGCTGGGCTTGTGTCGATGGATTGCTTGCTTGTTGGGCCTTGAGGCCAGCGGCTGGGATGAATGCCAGGCTGCAAATCAATGCCGCGAAGAGAATACGAGAACGAAGATGCGTCATTTGCCTTAAAAACTCCTGCGATCCTTTATTCTACGGGTCCGAATGACACTGAGCAAGATTCCGTAGGGAGCTGGCTGTGTCTTGGACGGCAAAATGTTCAGTTGGTGAGCGAAAAGGCACTACCAAAAGACTCAATCGGGACTCGGTTCCTCGCTCCTCTGCGACAAACCGGCCCCCGTTGCGTCAAATGAACGGGGAAGTGCATTTCATTCTGTAACCTGCATTCTTGAACCCTAGCGTCCCTTCGAGCTACCGCGTCCGTCTCTGATCGCACTGCTCTCCGTCGGCAGGGGTGAGCAGTGCTTCCGGGCGAGGCGTTGGGAACCGTCTGGACTCTGATTGCGTACACTGAAACTGAGAGATCCGGAGCACGCAACCCGCATGAAAAAGATCATTCTGATTATCCTCGCCGTTGTGGCCGTCGTCGTACTTGTGTCCGTCTTCATTTGGAGGCAGCAATCCGGCTACACCAAGGTCCTCACCGCCAAGATCGCACGCCAGGATCTGGCCACGGTGGTCAGCGGCACGGGTCAGATCAAGCCAAAGACTTACGTGAACGTGGGCGCCACCTCCTTTGGCCGCATCACCCACCTCCTCGTCAAAGAAGGTGACCATGTGACCAAGGGCCAGGTCATCGCCACCGTCGAGAGCGTGCAGCCCGAGGCCAACGTCGAGGCCCAGCAGGCCAACATCGCCGCTGCCAAAACCGACATCGCCTCCTACGTCGCCGCCGAAAAGACCGCCGAAGCCAACGTCGAGCACGCCAAGGCTGATCTCGAACAGAAGCGGCTCGACTGGGAGCGTGCCCAGGGCCTCTATAAGGATGGAATTCTGGCCAAGCAGGACTTCGATGCCAAAAAGGCCGCCTACGACACCGACGTGGCTTCGCTGGCGCAGTCCGTGGCTCAGCTCAACCAGGCCAAAGCCCAGACCGACTCCGCCCGCGGACACCTGCAGACGCAACTTGCCACCCTGCGCTTCAACCAGGACGCGCTCAGCAAGACCATCTCCAATGCCCCCTTCGATGGCATCGTTACCAACCTGCCGGTCCGCGAGGGCGAAACGGTTGTCGTCGGCATTCAGAATGCCGAAGGCTCGACCCTGATGACCCTCGCCGATATGAGCGTCATCACCGCCGAGGTCAAGGTCGATGAGACCGACATCGTCAACATTCAGATCGGCCAGCAGGCCGACGTCACAGTCGACGCCCTTCCCGGCAAGGTCTTCAAAGGCCACGTAACTCTGGCCGGCGATCAGGCCCTGTTGCGCTCCACCGGCGTCGCCACCTCCCAATCCACCACCGGTACCGAAGAGGCCAAGGACTTCAAAGTCGTCGTTACCCTCGACACGCCATCCAGCGACCTGCGTCCGGGACTCAGCGCGACCGCCAAAATCACCACCGCTCACAAATCCAGCGTGCTCTCCCTGCCGATACAGGCGCTCACCATGCACAACCCCGACGACGACAAGCCCAAGGACGGCGTCCAGGCGGCCTCCACATTACCCAGTTCTGCCAAAAGCGCGCCTGTCCAGGGCGTTTACGTTCTAAACAAGGACAAAGCCGGCAAACTACGGGTCCGCTTTCTGCCCGTCACTACCGGCATCACCGGGGCCACCGACATTGAAGTGGTCAGCGGTCTCAAAGAGGGAGATGAGATCGTCATCGGCCCCTACAAAACGCTGCGCGGCCTCAAGAGCAACGCACTGGTCAAGCGGGACACCACTCCGGCCACTCCCGCCTCCAGCAGCGGCTCTTAAGAATCGGGCAACGGCTTTTTTCGCGCGACCTTCGCGCCTCACACGCTGAAGAAGATCTTGACAACGGCAGAGGATGAGATGGTATGGCTTCGCAAATCATCAGTACCGCGGACGACCTCAAGCACTCGCTAGGCCCCAACGGCGACATGATCGTCGTCGAAGACCTCTGGCGCACCTACGATATGGGCTCCGAGCAGCAGGTCCAGGCGCTCAGCGGGGTCGACCTGCGTATCAAGCAGAATGAGTATGTCGCCATCATGGGCCCCTCAGGCTCCGGCAAGTCCACATTGATGAACTTGATCGGCTGCCTCGACACCCCATCCAAAGGCCGCTACTGGCTCAATGGCCAGTTGGTCAGCGAACTCGACGACGATCAGTTAGCTCGCATTCGCAACAAGGAGATCGGATTCGTCTTCCAGACCTTCAACCTGCTGGCCAGGGCGACGGCCCTCCACAACGTCGAACTGCCGCTGATCTACAACGGCACCCCCGCCGCCGCGCGCACCGAGAGAGCCAAGGAGTCTCTCACCGCTGTCGGCCTCGAGTCGCGCATGTACCACAAGCCCAATGAGCTCTCCGGCGGTCAGCGACAGCGCGTCGCCATCGCCCGCGCTCTCGTCAATCATCCCTCGATCATCCTCGCCGACGAGCCCACCGGAAACCTCGACTCCAAAACGGGCGTCGAGATCATGGCACTCTTTGACACGCTCCACGCCGGCGGCAACACCATCGTCCTCGTTACCCACGAGCCAGACATCGCCGAGTATGCACATCGCGTCGTGCATATCCGCGACGGACAGATCTACTCCGACGAACCTTCCAAGCGCTTCCGCTAAAAATCGCTCCCAAGCGTCCTCCCGAACCGGAAAGACTGTGAGTCTTTCCGGTTCATGTTTTTTCCCCCCTCGCCGATGAAACCTTTGTCGGCCTTGGAATTGTTCCTCGGGTCGTGGAGTCGACGCACGTTGAGAGCCATGCACAACGCCGCTCAGTACCGGCCCCTGCCTCTGCCTTCAGCATCCGGCCTGACCCTTGTTGAGGTCGAGTCGCCTGCCCAATCGCAACCCGTCGGAGTTAGCGCCGCTTGGCGGAAGCTTCTCATGCAGGCCGATATGGCCGCTCCGCATGTGCAGGTTGCCACCATTGAGGGCGAACACGGCGTCGGCAAGCATACGCTGGCCCGTTATCTTTTCAGCCGTTCTCCACTCTCCTGCGCCGGCTTTCTGCGCCGGGATGCGCGCGAATGGCTGGTCACCGACGCCGATCCATCCACTCTGGCTGGCTTCACCTATCTCGATCGCGTCGACCTGCTGGCCCCTCCGGGCCAGGGACTGCTCCTCGGCGTCCTGAAGGCCCTCCAGGACCGTCCGCCGGGCCGCTTCATCATGCTGGCCTCGTCTCAAACCTCTTTGCGCCAGATGGCCGCTCAGGGCCTGCTGCTGCCTGACCTCGCCTTCCGGCTCACCGCGGTCCGCTTTGCCATTCCTCCGCTGCGCCAGCGCCGCGAAGACATCTCCGTGCTGGCCCAGTCGCTCCTTGAGCGAATCTGTACGGTCTATCAGCAGCGCCCCGTCATCTTTGGCGCAGGCACTCTGGCCCGCCTTCTCCAGCACAACTGGCCGGGAAACGTCCGCGAGCTGGCAGCCGTCCTCGAAACCGCTCTCCTCGAGGCCGTCAACGGCGTCATCCGCCCTGACGACCTTGCCCTGCCCACCGGCCTCGAAACTCCGTCCGAGATGCGCCCAGCCACACAGACCGGCACCCTCAACCTCGATGCGGTCATCCAGCACCACGTCCAATATGTTCTGGATCTCAACCGTGGCAACAAGCTCCGCGCCGCCCGCCAGCTCGGCATCAGCCGCTCCACCCTCTACCGCATTCTAGGCAACGAAGGCATCCTCGCCCATTGACCGCCGCTTAAGGGTGAATGGTGTGGGCCTCACGGGCTACCGAAGAACGCAATCCGCAGGGAACTGGGGAACTCACAGTCTGCGGAGAAGCTCGTTCAAGACCATAACAAGTGTCAGGGCACGACTTCAGTCGTGCCGTAAACCACAAAAAATGACGTGGGCTTTAGCCCCTGTACGCTCTACCGAAGACTGTGTGAAATAGGGCCTTTCTCCGCAGCCTGGTCAGACGGCCGTCCTAACTTGCTAACTCGCGAACTCCGCGCAGTGGAGGCTAGCTCGCCCCATTTGATCCAAGACGCGTTGCCGCCCCTATTCCTCAGCTCTTGAACTCGCGGAGCAATCTACTTCACCCCAACCCCGCCATTCATCACGCCAATCCCCGGAGCTGCTCCCGCAACCCACTCGCTCATCGGCCGTTGCTCCCGGCAGTCCAGGCACATCGTCTTGTTGTAAACGGCCCCGCAATGAGGACAGACGCCCCTGGTTTCAAATGTGTCGAAGGGCTGATGGCACGCTGCGCACCCCCAATAGGCTCCCAGCGGCGGCGCCGTCCGGCAGCTCGGGCAGGCAAACCCCGGCCGCCGAGGCAGCCTGGCGATCTTGAGCAGCGCCTGCGCTTGACGCAACCCACTCCAGCAATTGATCGCCATGAACGCGCAGATCGCGATAATCCAGATCGACTGTCCTGGATAGATGGCCAGTGAAACGAAGGCCAGAGCGACGAATCCCACAATTCCCACAAAGCCGAGAATCGTCGCCACCATCAGGCTCCGGGCCTTGCCGATGACAAACCACAGCAGCGAGCGAAGAATCTGCCCGCCATCCAGCGGAAAGATGGGCAGGATGTTGAATGCCAGCAGCCCCACATCGATCCGAAAGACCGCCCTTGCCAGCTGGTAGACGTCGGGCATCGATTGCGCCCATCCCAGATCATGACCAAGATGAATCGCAGCCCATAGCACCGGTGCCAGCGCCACATTCACCAGCGGTCCCGCCGCGATGCTCCACAACGTCGCTCCCGGCCTCTGCGGCGGATTCACATATGCGACTCCGCCGAAGGGCCATAGCAAAATACGGTTGGCCGTTCCGCCCACCTGCCGGCAGGCCAGCGCATGGCCAAACTCGTGCATCAGAACAATCGCAAACAGCGCCAGATACTCCAGCACATTCCACGCGACAGACGAGTATCTGCCCTGGCGGCCCTGGATCTCGTACACCGCTACAAGAAACCACGACCAATGCAGATAAAGATCGATTCCCGCAACGCGAGTTAGATGGAAAGTTCCCTGACGAAGGTTGGGCATATCTGTAAGCTTACTGCATCCTCTTTCGGTCAGGCGATGAGATCCCTTCGCCGGTTTGCTCCTCATTGCCTCTCCTCCGGGGTTCCCGCCTCGCAACCTCCCATCGCGCGCAGCTCAGCTCACAAACTCGTCATCCTCTTGATCCTCTATGGGACCCCGCCACTCAGGCTGTGCCGCCAGCTCCTCGGCGATGCTTCGCACAGGGCGAGTATCTTCCGGATTTGGTTCCGGCTTCTTGTTCTCCGCCAGCACAACCAGCATCCGGGCACTCGCCACGTTTCCCGCCAGTGCACTCTTCGTCAGCACATCCGCCAGCTCCTCCGAATGCTGCCCCACCTGCTTGTCCGCTTCCTGCCTCAGTTGCTCAACTCCGTCTGCGCACGCGGGTCCTGCGCCATCATCCCCGCCCTTCTTCTTCCTCCTCCCAGCTCTCCTCTTTTCACTGCTCCGCTTATTTCCGGCCTCCGCCATCTCTCCGCCATCCTCTCGCGATGCCCCGCAATCCATCCAAACCACCAACCCGCGAACCAGCTAACTCGCCAACTCGCTAACTCGCTGGCCCGCTAACTCCCCAACCCTCTAATTCGCCTGCGTTCGCTTCTTCCACCGCCGCGCCTCGCCCATCTCCTCCAGCGTCTTTCCATCCAGCGGCACCAGCGCATACACCAGCTTGCATCCCATCGCCGCCGCCACCCGCTCCATCGAATTCAGCGAGATCGTCCCCCGCTCCTCGCTCTGCTCCAATCCAAACAGAACCGACCGGTTGATCTTCAGCGTCTCCGTCACCTCCGACACTGGAACTCCCAGCGCCTGCCGCACCGAGCGCAGCAGCCCCTGCGTGCAGTTCCTCCGTTTCGCCGCCAGCCTGTAATGCCACAGTTCCTCGTCCAGCCTCTTCCGCGCCGCCGCCCGATCCTCATTCCGCATCGCCCCACTCCTCCTGACCACTGATTCAAGGTTAGAAAAAGGGCACGATATAATCTGCAAACGGATCGCAACGAATGTGGGCGGTGAGACTAACCAATCGCTCTTGGCCTCCCAAAGCGCCGCAAATCACCCTCAATTTGCCGGCTTTTGCTCAAATCGCTCTATCTCCACGCCGGCTTATGCGGTACTTTGCACAGGTGCAACGCGACGAATTCGCCCAAAGAAAATAAATTGTCAATAAATCGACCTTCAGGCCATCAATTCCGCGGCCCCACAGCCGGACTTTTACACCCCGTCCTCGCGTGGTTGGGCGGGTGCTCAGGTGGCGGGATGTGAAATTAACCACAGACGATGAGGTCTCCGACTCCCGATCCCTGCCCTTAACCCCCGCCTCCTTGCTCTAAACTCAACAGGAAGGCATGATTTCACCCGCAGAGGTTCCGCTACCTTGAAACGAGTCCATCTCCCCGCTCTGCTCTCTGCTGCTCTCCTGTTTTTTCCGGCGCTTCCCGCGCAGTCACCGGCAAACCCTCCGGCCACTCCAGTCTCAATCGAGGCCAATCGCAAGGCTCTCAACGCCCTCTTCGAGGACTACTGGCAGGATCGGCTCAAGCACAATCCCGAGTTCGCATCGACTCTGGGCGACAAGCGCTACAACGACCAGATCTCCGACTACTCCGTCAAAGCCTTCAACGATCAGCTCGCCCGCGAAGAGAACTACCTGATGCGGCTGGCCGCCATCGACTCCGAGGGCCTGAACGATGACGAGAAGACCAGCCGTGAGTTGCTCATGCGCCGTTTCACTGACGATCAAGAGGCCGCTCAGTTCAAAGAGTGGGAGATGCCCGTCACCCAGATGGGCGGCATCCAAACCGTCTATCCCCAACTGGTCGCCCAGCTCAGCTTCGCCACGGTCAAGGACTACGACGACTGGGTCGCCCGCCTCCACGCCATTCCCACGGCCTTCGACCAGGTCACGGCAAATATGTCCATCGGCATGGAAGACCAACGGGTGCCTCCCAAGTTCCTGCTGGCCAAAGTGCTCGATCAGGTCAGGCAACTCGCCACACAAAAGCCCGAAGACTCCCCGTTTGCGCTGCCCTTGAAGAGCATTCCCGCCTCCATCAAGCCCGCTGAACAAGAACGCATCAAGAGCGATACGCTGGCCGCAATTGCCAAACAGGTCCAGCCCGCGTACCTGCGTTTCGCGCGCTTCCTTGACGTCAGTTACATTCCCGCTGGCCGTGACGATCCCGGTCTATCGGCATTGCCCGATGGGGCAAAGTACTATGCCTTCCGCATTCGTCGCACCACCACAACCGATCTCACCGCCGACCGGATTCACCAGATCGGCCTCGATGAAGTGAAGCGCGACGAAGCTGAGATGCTCGTCATCGCACAGAAGCTGGGCTTTCAGGATCTGAAGAGCTTTCGCGCCAGCCTGAGAACCAACCCCAAGTTGCATCCGGCCTCGCGCGAACAGCTGCTCGGTGTCTATCGCGGTTACCTCACGCCGATGCAGGCTAAGCTCCCGCAGCTCTTCGGCCGTCTGCCCAAAGCTCCCTTCGAAGTAGTCCCCGTTCCCGGCTATCTTGAGAAGACCTCTGCGCCCGCTTACTACCAACCCGGTACGTCCGACGGTAGCCGCCCAGGTCGCCTCTTTATCGACACCTATAACGCCACGGATCGCAACCTCTACGCTGCCGAATCGATCGCATACCACGAAGGACTCCCCGGCCATCACCTCCAACTCTCCATCGCGCAAGAGCAAGACAACGTGCCCACTTTCCGCAAATACGATGGGTACACGGCGTACGTCGAGGGGTGGGGGCTCTATGCTGAACGGCTGGGTAAAGACGTTGGGATGTATCAGGACCCCTATTCGGATTACGGTCGACTGGAAGCCGACATATGGCGGGCGATCCGTCTGGTGGTAGACACGGGCGTCCACTCGAAACACTGGACTCGCCAGCAGATGGTCGATTACTTCCACGATCACTCGAACATCGACGAGACAAGCATCCAGGCTGAGGTCGATCGTTACATCGCGGTTCCAGGCCAGGCTCTGGCCTACAAGATCGGCCAGCTCAAAATCCTCGAGCTTCGCGACCGGGCCAGGTCGGCTCTGGGCAACAACTTCGACCTGCTCGCCTTCCACGATCGGGTGCTGGATTCAGGAGCCCTGCCGCTCGATGTCTTAAGCGACCGCATCGACGCCTGGATCGCCATCCAGAAACAAGCAAAGTAAGAATCATCACGAGGCAGCCAGCATCATCGTCGTCGTGGCGGTGGTATGGCCGATGCGCGTATTCTTGAGAGTTGCAGCCAAACTCAACCTTAAGGCAAGGAAATATGATGGCGGATACAGCCGTTGAACTCACTCAGGAAACACCCGCGCAATTGCCCAACCTCCGCGTAGCCGTTCTCGGCGCAGGCAAAATGGGCGGAATCCTGTTACAGGCCTTTCTGAAGCAGAACCTGTTGTCTCCCGATCAGATCCACGCTACCGTCGGCCACGCCGAGCGCGCGCTCGCTCTCAGCTCGCAATGGGGCGTCGACGTGACCACCAACAACCTCGAAGCAGTGCGCCAGTCGGATTTGATCCTGCTCGGTGTGAAGCCCTTCCAGGTACCGGACCTGATCGCGGAGGTTCGCCCTGCGCTGACGCCGGCCAAGACGCTGATCTCGTTTGCGGCCTCGGTGAAGACACGTGCGATTGAAGAGGCGGCAGGGATGGAGATCGCGGTGATTCGCGCCATGCCAAATACGCCGTCGGCGCTGGGTGCAGGTGCGGCGGGTTTGTGCCGCGGGCGGTTTGTGAGGCCGGAACAGATGGAGTTGGCCGAGCGCATCTTCGAGACCGTAGGCCGCACCGTCACGGTCGACGAGAAGCACATGGACGCCGTCACCGGCCTCTCCGCCTCAGGGCCGGCCTACATCTACATCATCATCGAGGCCCTGGCCGAGGCAGGTGTGAAGGTAGGCCTCTCGCGCGACGTGGCCACGCAACTAGCCGCGCAAACCACCCTCGGCGCAGCCAAGATGGTGCTCGAGACCGGCTACCATCCGGCCATGCTCAAAGACGCCGTGACGACTCCCGCCGGCTGCACCATCGACGGCATTCTGGAACTCGAAGAGGGCGGCCTGCGCGTCACTCTCATCAAGGCCGTGATGCGCGCCACCCAGCGGGCCAGAGAACTGGCCGCGGGATAAGATACAGGAGGGAGATACTTCGACCAATCATGCAAGATGTTTCGAAGTGGCTTGACGCTATCTCAAAGATTGTCCCGATCAGCCTAATTACCGGCGTAGGGGGATACTTTGCCAGAATATTTCAAGCCGAGGGTCGAAAGAAACATATGCGGGAGCAGTTGTATAGGGAGATCTCTGGCAATTATCAACGAATTGTTGTTCAGATCGCGCTGGTAACATCAATTCCTGGGATGAGCATAGGGGCACCACTCAGCTTCACAAAGAAACTAGATCTTAGTTTTGGCGTTTGGAATTTCTATTATGACGAGAAGCGCCGAGATAAGTTTTTCGAGCTGAGCGAGGCCGAAGCGATCACCCGAATCTATATGAAATTCTCTGAGATTGGAAACGACGATATGCCCGGCTATGCACACGTGCGCGGGAAGGAGGCAGCGGCAGAGGTGGACGACCGCTTGCTTGATCAAAATCTCGACAGAAAGCTCTATAAGAAGGTTTCCACCTCTGACGCATGGAGATTTATGGACGACCTCCTAAACGGCAGGCGCGAGAGCCATAGGGCGTTTCTCAACCCACTCTGAGCTAGTCTCCAAAGGTCCATTGCCTATCCAACGCCCAACCTGGCTGCCCTCTTATCTGCCGGAACTCGACGGCCTGCGCGGCCTGGCGATTCTGGGTGTGGTGATCTATCACTGCCAGCCGCTGTTGAAGGGTACCTGGCTCTATCCTGCCGCGCTGTGGGGATGGGCGGGGGTCGACCTCTTCTTCGTTCTCTCCGGCTTTCTGATTACGACGAATCTGCTGGCAGCGCGGGAGAAGCCGCGTTACTTTCACAACTTCCATGCGCGCAGGGCGCTGCGCGTCTGGCCGGTGTACCTGCTGGTGCTGGTGGTGGTCTACCTCAATGCGCCGTGGTTCATCGGCCCCAGCATTGGCGACGCGGTCAGGTCCGCGCCGTGGCTGGCGTACATTTTTTTCGTTCAGAATCTCTTTCATCTTGAGCTGCCGCCGGCACTGGCGCCGACGTGGGCGCTGGCTGTCGAGGAGCAGTACTACTTTTTCTGGGCGCCGGTGGTGCGCTTTCTCCGCAGGCCGTGGATGCTGACGGCGATCCTGGGGTGCGCGTTGTGCGGATCGCCGATGTTGCGGCATTCGAATCCTGTATGGCTGTGGGGGCTACGGACGCACACGCTGATCAAGCTAGACGGAATCGCGCTGGGCAGCCTGATGGCGCTGGGACTGTGCAGATTCTCGCTGAGTCGCCGTGCGTGGCGCTGGATTGGCCTGGGCGCATTTGTGGCGGGCATCTCGGCAGCGGCCACGATTGCGGGAGGAACTTCGCTGCTGGACTCGGCGCTGGTGTTGGGCTTTGGCGGCGCGGTGCTGGCCGCGATCGCGGCGACCGGAGCGCGCACTCCGCTGAACCTCGTGCTGAGCCGTGGGCCGCTGGCATTTTATGGGCGCATCAGCTATGGCCTTTACATGATTCACATCATGGTCTTCGTTTATTTTGGCTGGTTTGACTTGCGGATGAGTCAGTATGGGATGGCGGGGAATCTGGCGGTGGTGGCCTTTCGCCTTGCCGTTTCCACTGCGGCGGCTGCCGCGCTCTGGTACGGCTTCGAGTCGCAGATCCTCAAGCTGAAACGCTACTTTTGAACCCGATCCGCAGCGATTTCCATTACGCGTGTCCGACTATCACAAAAAGAGCCAGAAGAAACAGCGCCACGGCTGGTGCGGCGGATTCCCGGCCGCGAACGCGATAGACGCCGGCACCCACCATCAGAAGTGCAAGGCCCGAGGCTGCCAGCGACGGAAGAAGATCCGGACGCCACAAATTGAGGGGCACAAGCAACGCTAGCGCTGCCGCGATCTCCAACAGGGCGATTGCACAAGCAAATCTGCGCGGCACCCGAGTCTCTTCGAAGCCCGGTTCTGCCTGTGGCTCATCAGGCTGCCGCCGGAGGGCAACGATCTTGCTCAACCCGGCAAACAAAAATATGCCACCCAGCAAAATCTGTGCAAACCAATCCAGATTATTCATCGTTTTATCAGCCTCTCTTTTTCGCCCTCCGTGCTCGTTCGTGCAAAAAGCATGATCGAGGGCGGCCGGTTTCGATCAAACTCAACTTGTAAGGGAAACATAAGGAATAAGTGAGATAAAAGTCAATATTGCCGCGATCCACTGCGATAAGCGGTTTTGGTTTCAGCGGAGCCCAGATACGCCAGTCTCACCTAATGAACCGACGTCTCACCTAGATGTGACATTAATCACCTGTTGCTGAAACCCGCCGCTGCTAGGCTCTAACCTATCAGCGGAGCTACTTCCCGAGGTGCACTTGTGAGCGAAGCAACGAACAAAGGCCCCCTTAGCCCGGAGCAGTTAGCGAATATGAACGCCTACTGGCGTGCCGCCAACTATCTCTCTGTCGGCCAGATCTATCTGAAAGACAACCCGCTGCTGGAGCGTCCGCTCACGCTGGACGACGTGAAGCCACGCCTGCTGGGCCACTGGGGCACGACCCCTGGACTCAACTTCCTTTACGTTCATTGGAACCGCCTGATCCGCGAGCGCGACCTGAATATGCTTTACATCATCGGCCCAGGGCACGGCGGACCGGGGCTCGTGGCGAACACCTATCTGGAGGGTTCCTACTCCGAGATCTATCCCCACATCGAGCAGAATAAGGACGGCATCAAGCGGTTATTTAGACAGTTTAGTTGGCCCTACGGCATTCCCAGCCACGTCGCGCCGGAGACGCCGGGATCGATTCACGAGGGCGGCGAACTTGGCTACTCGCTGGTCCATGCCTACGGCGCGGCCTTCGACAATCCCGACCTGATCGTGGCCTGTGTGGTGGGCGACGGCGAAGCCGAGACGGGCCCTCTGGCCACAAGCTGGCACTCGAACAAGTTCCTCAACCCGGCGACCGACGGCGCCGTACTACCCATTCTTCATCTGAATGGCTACAAGATCGCCAACCCGACGGTGCTCGCGCGCATTCCCCACGCCGAATTGGAAGACCTGATGCGCGGCTACGGCTACGAGCCCTTCACCCTGGAGGGCAACGACCCGGAGACGATGCACCAGCAGGCGGCCGCGGTCTTCGACACGATGCTGGACCGTATCGCAGCAATTCAAAAGTCAGCCCGCGAAGCCATGGCCAACGGCGAAACCATCGAGCGCCCGGCATGGCCGATGCTGATCATGCGCACGCCCAAGGGCTGGACCGGACCGAAGTTCGTCGACGGCAAGCCGGTGGAAGGCACATGGCGCGCTCACCAGGTTCCTTTCAGCGAGTTGCGCGAGAAGCCGGAGCACATGCGGCTGCTCGAGGACTGGATGCGGGGCTACAAGCCCGAGGAGCTATTCGACGAAAAGGGCGCATTCCGTGCTGAATTCGCCGCGATTGCCCCCAGAGGCCGGCGGCGCATGGGAATGAACGCTCACGCCAACGGCGGCCTGCTGCTGCAACCATTGAAGATTCCCAACTTCCGCGATTTCGCGGTCAAGATCGAAGGGCGCGGGCAAAAGGACGTCGAGTCCACGCGCATCCTCGGCCAGTTGCTGCACGCCGTGATGGAAGCCAACAAGGAGCACAAGAACTTCCGCGTCTTCGGACCGGACGAGACGGCCTCCAATCGCCTCGGCGATGCGATCATCGGAACTGGCAAGGAGTGGATGGCTGAGACGCTGCCGGTGGACGAAAACCTCTCGCAGACTGGCCGGGTGATGGAGATCCTCAGCGAGCACATGTGCCAGGGCTGGCTTGAGGGCTATCTGCTCACCGGCCGCCACGGCTTCTTTTCCTGTTACGAGGCTTTCATCCATATCGTGGACTCGATGGTCAACCAGCACGCCAAGTGGCTCAAAGTGACGCGACACATTCCCTGGCGCAAACCGATCGCGTCTCTTAACTACCTGCTCTCTTCGCTTGTCTGGCGGCAAGATCACAACGGTTTCAGCCACCAGGACCCCGGCTTCATCGACCATCTGGTGAACAAGAAGGCGGAGGTAGTGCGCGTCTATCTGCCACCCGACGCGAATACGCTGCTCTCCGTTTCCGACCACTGCCTGCGCAGCAAGAACTACATCAACCTCATCGTTGCCGGCAAGCAGCCCGCGCCGCAGTGGCTCACCATCGACGAAGCGGTCGCCCACTGCACCACTGGACTTGGAATTTGGAAGTGGGCCTCGAACGACGAAGGCAACCCCGATGTGGTAATGGCCTGCTCGGGCGATGTGCCCACACTGGAAGCTCTTGCGGCAGTCGTTCTGCTGCGCGGGCTGGCTCCCGATCTCAAAGTCAGAGTGGTTAACGTCGTGGACCTGATGGCGCTGCAGCCGCCATCGGAACATCCGCACGGCCTGCCCGACGAGGACTACGACCAGATCTTCTCGCCGAAGGTGCCGACGGTCTTCGCCTTCCACGGCTACCCGTGGCTGATTCACCGGCTCACCTACCGGCGGCATAACCACGACAACCTTCACGTGCGCGGCTACAAGGAAGAGGGCACAACGACTACTCCCTTCGATATGTGCGTGCTCAACAACATCGACCGCTTCCAACTGGCTCTGGATGCAATCAAACGCGTGCCGCGGCTGGCGGCACAGGCCGACGCGGCCGAGCAGTGGTACTCCGAGGCCATCCAGCGGCACAAACTTTATGTGGCGGAAAACGGCGACGATCTGCCCGAGATCCGCAACTGGCGCTGGTCAAAGGATTAATTCGCTGATGTCCTCTGTGCCCCATCCATGCGGCTTCTTTCTGCCGCATGGGTGGGAATCCACGAACCTCCGGCTAAGTTCTCTAACATGCGAGGAGCCCGGCTAACCTTCTAACTCGCTGAACTTTTTCAGCACTAACTCTCGAGGTTTTTATTCATGTCTTCTTTGCCCGTCCTGGTTTTAAATAGCGGTTCCTCTTCCATCAAGTTTTCCGTTTACGAGGCCGGCGGCGGCCAGCGCACCAAGCTTCACGAAGGCGCGGTCGACGGCATCGGCACCGATCTGGGCAAGTTCTGGATCAAGGATGCCGAGGGCAAGAAGCTGGTCGATCAGACTCCAGCCCTGCCTACGCGCGCGGTGGCCTTCAAGCTCGTCGCCGACGCACTCCACTCCGGCGATTTTCCGGCGCCTGTTGCTATCGGCCATCGCATGGTCTGCGGCGGCCCGACGGTGCAGGAGAACCAGCTTATCACGCCCGCGCTGATCGACGAGATGGAACTCTACACGGCCTTCGCACCGCTGCACACGCCCATCGCGGTCTACATCATGCGTGAGTCGCTGCGTCTCTTTCCCGGCGTGCCCAACTTCGTCTGCCTCGACTCCTACTTCCATCGCACGATGCCCGAGGTGGTCACGCACATGCCTATCCCCGAGGAGTATTCGGCGATGGGCGTTCGGCGCTACGGCGCGCATGGAATCTCGTACGAGTCGATCGTCTTCCAGTTGCAGCCCACCGTGCCGAAGAAGCTGATCGTCGCTCATCTCGGCAACGGCGCCTCGATCTCTGCGATTCGTGACGGCAAGTGCCTCGATACCTCGATGGGCCTCACGCCCACCGGCGGCATCATCAGCGGAACGCGCACCGGCGACATCGATCCCGGCGTGCTCCTCTTCATCCTTCGCAAGATCGCCGAGACCGCCGAGAGCGCCGCCGCCGCCGCCGATCAATTGGAAGTTGTCGCCAGCAAGAAGGCGGGCCTGCTGGGTGTGAGCGATCTGTCAAATGACATGCGCGATCTGCGCGACGCCATCAAGCAGGGCAACGCCAAGGCACGCCTGGCCGTGGACAAATTCACCTGGACCATCGCCAAGTGGATTGGCAGCTACGTGGCTGAGTTGGGCGGATTGGACATGCTTGTCTTCACCGGCGGCATCGGCGAAAACGACATCGCCGCGCGCGCCGAAATATGCTCGGGGTTGAGCGCTCTCGGTATCGTTCTCGATCCCACGCGCAACAACTTCCGCGGCGAGGCCGTGATCTCCTCGGAACACTCGCCCGTCATTGTGCGTGTTATTCCACCCGCGGAGGACCTGATTATCGTGAACCACGTGGTGAGGCTGCTAGGGAAGTGAGTAGCAACTATTCGTTGCAAATTGGCCCTGTCGCCGGACTATTTCTTATGCCTGGGCAGGGCCAATATCTTCAATTGTTTTCCCAACTTGGCGAACTCTGGGTCGGCGGAAACGAGCGTGGCTCCCGTGCGCATCGCCAACTCAGCAGCAAAGCCATCGGCCAAGCCCAGCTTGTATCGAATGTGCAGAATCCCTGTATCGATAGCGATTTGTTCGTCCACTGAGACAGAATCAGCAACTCTGCGCGCTTTATCGACGCAAAAAAGCGCTTTTTCCTGGCCGAAATAATGAGCAAGTACATAGAGTACTTCGGTCAGGTTTACAACGGAAATGCTCAAGTGCGCCCGCCCCGATTTGGCTTGCCTCACCAGATCATCTACAGTTTCGGCTCCCGGCGCGTTGCGAAACAAGCGCACGAGCGCATTCGCGTCCAGCACATATTCCTTCAAAGAAACTCCTCAATCTTGGCGTCCTCGCGTTCACGCTCTTTGCGCTTCTCTTCCATCCACCACGCCTCAACGTCCTCCTCAACATGGCTCAAACACCCTCGAAGAGCCAGAAGCGCGTCATAGGGGTTGAGAGTGAGTGTGATTTCCCCGTCCTTTTCATTAAATGCAACTCGAGTTCCACCTTTGATTCGCAGCTTCTTTCGAATTGAAGCAGGAATTACTATTTGCCCCTTGGAACTAACAGTCGCCATCTGCCCCATATTTTCTTACCTCCAGGTAAGACAAATTGTACGCTCGGCGCTGCTCTGAACTCAAGCAGTCAAGCCCAATCAACGCCAGCCTGTTCGGCACTGATCGGCTCCAATAGGAGCCTTGCTGGTGAAGCTGGCCTAGACTTGCTTCGCGCCGGATCTCGCTGCGAAGGCAACAGGAACAGCGATAGCTGCGTGGATGCCGATGGCCGAAACTGCGCCCGTCAGATGCATCCACGCCAATCCAAAGCCGGATCGTTGAATGGCCATAACGCAAAAGCCTCCTAGCGGGGCAAAGAACAGAACAGCAGTGACCAGTCCAGGGTTGTATCTGCGCAAGACGGCGGCACTCACGATGTGAATGACGGCATTGAGCAACAGCAGATAAGCCGCCATCAATCCGAATCCAGGATTCAGCACCGCGGCAAGCCAGAATGAAATTGCCGTGACTCCCCAGACTCCCGGCACGTTGATGAGAAAAGCCGCCATCGGCGACAAGATTTCTCTTCCCTTGCCGAAGTTCTTGTTGAAGTACTCGCGGAACCGGTCGTCATCATGCTCTTCGTACTGGTGAAGCATGTAGGCGGGCAGACAGAGAAAGGTCGCCAGAAGAGCCGGCGGCCAGTTGCGGGCAAGAATTGGCGTGATCAAAAGAAGAAGAAGGCCCGCCAGGAATCCTCCATACACCCAATTGACGACCAATCGATTCAGCATAATCTCCTCGAATCTGGGGATAGGTTACGCGGGAGCGACACGGGACTCAAGTGCCTTTGCACAGTGCTCCGCCGCTTGTTTTACACTGGTAGGTTCCATTCGGAGCCCTGCGCCATGTCTGCTACTGTTGTTTCGATCTTCACCGAGAATCTTCCCTCACGTGCATTGCGCGGTTTTGCCTGGGGTGTACTGGCTTACTTCATCGCGGTCATATTGTGGGGAACGCTGGTGCGTGCGACCGGCGCGGGAGCCGGCTGCGGCAATCGCTGGCCGCTCTGCAATGGCACGGTGATTCAGCACTCGGCAAGCGTGAACACGATGATCGAGTTCACGCATCGATTGACAAGCGGGATTTCATTCTTTGCGGTTGTTGGGTTGCTGGCGTGGACCTTTGCTGGAACCGTGAGGGGGCATCTGGCTCGCGCGGCGGCGATCGCTTCGGTCGCGTTCACGGTGATCGAGGCGCTGCTGGGCGCGCTGCTGGTGAAGCTCGGATTGACGGCGCAGAGCCTGTCGCCATTGCGACCCGCGTATCTGGCGCTGCATCTGACAAACACGCTGTTGCTGCTGGGCGCGCTAACTCTCACGGCTCACCTGCTCAGCCGCAGGAAGGCTTATCTGCGCGGTCACGTGCGCCTGGCGATGCCATTTGGCGCGGCTGCCAGCATTCTGGTCGTGATGGCTGTGGGCGTGACTGGCTCGCTGGCTGCGCTCGGCGATACGCTTTTTCCGGAGAGTTCGCTGGGCATGGCGCTGGCTCAGGATTTCTCTCCAACCAGCGGCTGGCTGGTGCGCTGGCGCTGGATGCATCCGACGGTGGCGTTTGTGGCGAGCATCTTCCTGATCTGGCTGCTGGTGCGCGCGGCGCGACGCAAGACGCATTGGGACAATCGCGGTCTCTCCGCGCTGGTTCTGTTGCTGTTGGCCGGGGTCTATGTTTTGGGATTGACGGACGTGATCCTGCTGGCGCCTGTGTGGGTTCAGGTGGCGCACCTGCTGGGGGCGGATACGCTGTGGGCGGCGTTGGTCGTGCTCACGGCAAGGCTGACGCTAGAGCCGGTAGAAGCGGAGGGACTAAGGGACTGAGGGACTAGGCCGTGTGCCTGAGAATCCATCTCATCAGGAGGAAATCCGATCGATAGGGCGAGACTACTGGAAGGCGAGCAACTCGAACAACGTGCGCGAGAGCTCGGTGTTGATATTACGGGTGAACTTCGTACACAAAGCTCTTCAGGGCGAGCGCCTCGCGCGTCGGATTTTGAATTGCAACAGCGGATTTCGGAAGCAGAACGCGGCATTCGCGAATCACGGCTATGGATTCTGGCGTTTATTCGGCAGTTGCCTCAGTGCTTAGTGCTATCGCCGCCGTAGTTGCCGTTGCAAGGAGGTGATCACAAAGATCACGCTTAAGACAACCGGTGATTTGGCTGTTTTCTAGTCCCTTAGCCCCTAGTCCCTGCTCTACGGGCACTCCCGCTCCCAGACGCGCACCATGAGGTCTCCGCTTGCGTGGCGAAAGGCCACTACCAACGAGTCCTCGGTCTGCGGCGGGCCGCAGAAGCAACTAGCCTCGACAGCAGACTCCGGAACGTTCATTATGCAGGGCCGCGGCAGGGAGGACTTGATGGTGCCTGCGATCATGTTGGCGATCTCTTTGGCGGCATCGAGCGTATCCGCCTCGCCTACTGTCTCCAGCGGCTGCATCATCATGGCCGCGGTTGCGTGATAGGCCAGCCCCTCAGCCATGCGAACCTCGATGCGCCCCCGCCAGACTCCGCCGAGATCGATGCAGCCGAGCACGTGACCAGCACCGATACAAAACTCCTCTGGGGCCGGCAACGGGACCAGTTTCATGGCAAGCATCTGCTCCCAGAACTGCGAGTTGGCGTTGATCACGCATTGTTCGTCGAGCAGGACCCTCATCTGCAGTTCCCCGTTGGAAGCAACCGTCTAGAATCCTGAGTCGCTTCTGAGTTTATCGTGCAGATTTCAGAACCCGTTAATCTATGGACAGAGGCGTTGTGATTTTGGAACGGGTCTCGCGAACCGTTTGCGGTGATGAGCAACCTGTTAAAATCGTCTTAAGTTCCATGGCATCAATAGTTGGCCAGCTAAGATGAGATTCCGTAGGAGTGCTCGCGCGAGAGCTCGAGCGGCGGCAGGAGGATCGAGAGAATCAGAGTTTTTCGGTTGATGCCCGCGGCTTTTTGGTCGCATCCGTTCAAATAGAAGCTGGAGGAAGGCTTGTCGTTGAGCTACACCCCGATCGGTTCGGTTTTTGGCGCGCGGCGTTCACACGGCAAAGGGCTGCGGGGTCTTTTGTTCACGCTGGAGTGCGCGCTGGGGGTCCTGGCGGTGGTCCTGGTTTCGGCTCTGGCGCACTGGTCGGGCTGGCTGCTTCCGGTGGCGCTTTTGCTTTACTTGCTGATTGTTGTGCCGACTGCGTTGCTTTATGGATTCTGGCAGGCGGTGATTGTCTCTCTGGCGGCGGTCTTCATGCACGCCTACTTTGCCACGCATTTGGCCCAACCCGCTCCCGAGTCCAATCCGGCGGCCGATCCGGCCAACTCGATCGCGCTGCTGGTTTTTGTGCTGGTGGCTCTTGTGGTCAGCAGGCTCTCGGCGCGAGTGAACGGCAATGCCCGGGAGGTCGAATCGTGGGGCGGGCAGATGCACGATCTCTACGAGTTCACGCGGCGCACTCTGGAGATGAACCTCCATGTCGAGCCGGGGCCGCAGCTGGCGGAACTGGTTCACGAGATCTTCGCGCTGGAAGCGGTCGCGGTGTTTGACGCCGACCTGCACGAGGTGTATCCAGCGGGGAATTGGATCACAGAC
Source organism: Occallatibacter sp. (assembly GCA_050010735.1). Taxonomy (GTDB): domain Bacteria; phylum Acidobacteriota; class Terriglobia; order Terriglobales; family Acidobacteriaceae; genus Telmatobacter. Next base: position 30,410 of record JBEKKL010000025.1, read on the forward strand.
CCGCGCGAACTGGCGCAGAACGTGTATTACTTCGAGACCAACGACGACGACCAGACGAGTGGACTGGGGCGGCGCGTGGTTCGTCTGGGGACGGTGCCCGTTGGAAGCCTGGTGGTGCGCGGCGATACGAGCCCGCTGACCAACAACGCCATCGCCTCGCTGATCGCGATCACCTTCGATCGCTATCGTGCCTTTGCGAACGAGAGCCGCATCGAGACCGAGCGCCGGACTGAGCAACTGCGCGCGACGGTGCTCGACAGCCTGGCACATGCGTACAAGACGCCATTGACAGCTATTCGCGCCGCCTCGACGGGGTTAAGCGAGATGGGACATCTTTCGGCGGCGCAGTCGGACCTGGTGGCGCTGATCGACGAGCAGGCCGGACTGCTTGGTAACCTGACGACGCGACTGCTGACGACGGCGCGGCTGGATCAAGGCGAGGTGGCCGTTCATCTGGCGCCGGTTGGTGTGGCGTCGCTGGTCGAAGAGGTGGTCGCCAGCCTCAATGACAGACTGGCAAGCATGAAGGTTGTCATCAATCTGCCCGATGATGGCCTGATGCTCAATTGCGACCGGCAATTGCTGGTGATGCTGCTGACGCAATACATTGACAATGCGTGCAAGTACTCGATCTTTGGCACGGCGATCACAATTCGCGCGGCGCGAAGCAATGCCGAGGTTATCTTCTCCGTGCACAGCTTCGGTCCGGTGATTCCCATTGCCGACCGGGAGCGCATTTTCAACCGTTATTATCGTTCTTCCAAACACTCGCACCGCGCTGCCGGCACCGGAATCGGTCTCTCGGTGGCCAAGCGCGTCGCTGGGATCCACGGCGGATACGTCTGGGTCACCAGCGATGAGATGGAAGGGACGACGTTTTTTGCGGCAATTCCTGCCTCCGGGCAGAAGAGGGTTTGATGATGAATAAGACAGCGATTCGCATTCTTCTTATCGACGATGAATCGGCCATTCGCAGGGCGTTGCGACCTCCGCTGCTCGAACTCGGTTTTCAGGTTGCCGAGGCGTCGCGCGGCGAGGAGGCGCTGCAGATGCTGCGCGCGGGAAGCTTTGACGTGGTTCTGCTGGATGTGAACATGCCGGGCATCGGCGGCATTGAGACGCTGCGCCGCATTCGCGGTTTCGCTCCTCGTCTTCCGGTTTTGATTCTTACCGTGCGCGACCAGGAAGAGGACAAGGTCGAGGCTCTGGAGTTGGGCGCGGACGACTATGTGACGAAGCCCTTCAGCACGCGCGAGTTGATCGCGCGCATCCGTACAGCGATTCGCCGCGTACAGGCTCCAGCGCGTGCCGAGGATGCGCCGATCGAGATCGGGGAGCTGCACCTCGAGCCGGTGAAGCGTACGGTGACCAAGCGCGGCCAGGCCGTGCATCTGACGCGCAAAGAGTTCGATATTTTGCACTGCCTGATGAGCCGCGCCGGCCGCGTGATCACCTATGCCAGGTTGCTGACGGCCGTTTGGGGAGCTGACAGTCGCGAAGAGGTCGAGTACCTGCGGACCTTTGTGCGGCAGTTGCGCAAGAAGATCGAGGACGACCCGGCGAATCCCGTTTATCTGCTTACGGATGTTTACGTGGGGTATCGCTTTGCCGACGCGCAGATGTTTATCGAGGAGACGCAGGGAACGATCGAGCCGGTTGTGCAGGAGGAGACGCCGGAGGAGGCGTTGTAACAGCGAAACTGAATATAGTTCGTTCCGCTGTCGAAGACGATGTAAAAATAGGACCGACTCCAAGCAGTGAGCTTGATTATGAATCAGCTGATAGCCCGCACAGACCTACCTAAGACAATTCTCGATTGGTGCTATTTCTCGCTCATCCTCGCCATAATAGGCATGTCGTTCGCGTCCCGCTACGGGAGGTTCTTGACACAGTGGCTAGGCGGAATTCGCGGGCGCGATTGGTCAGCGATCTCCGCAGTCATCGACGTCGTCAGCGTCATCCAGCAAACAGAGCAGGGCCGCTACGGAGAGTATATCGTCGGCTATCTCGCCACGCTTTCTTACTTCTATCGCAATCCTGAATTACAAATGGGTGAATACAGCCGCATGTTCGACGAAGAAGGAGACGCTCAGGCCTGGGCGGCGGCCTACAAGGGTCGCGCTATCATGGTTCACATCGACCCGCGCAACCCTTCAAATTCTGTGCTGCGAAAGGAAGAACTCTAAGACATCACTCGATTGTGCACCTACTCGTCGTAGTGGAGCAGGCTGAAGACGTCGTATTCGGCGAAGCGGCTACGGCCTTTGAGGAAGTCGAGTTCGACAGCGAAGGCGAGCCCGGCGATCTTGCCGCCTAGCTGCTTGACCAGCTTGATGGTTGCTTCCATGGTGCCGCCGGTGGCGAGCAGGTCATCGACCAGCACGATGCGCTGGCCGGGCTGGATGGCGTCCATGTGAATCTCAAGCGTGTCTGAGCCGTATTCAAGATCATAGGTCACTCTTGCGACGGGTGCGGGGAGTTTGCGGGGTTTGCGGACCGGTACAAAGCCGGCGTTTAGCCTGTAGGCGAGGGCGGGCCCGAAGATGAATCCACGCGCCTCAATGCCCAGCACCAGGTCGATCTTCTGTTCGAGATAGTGCGCGGCCAAGGCGTCGATGAGGCGGGCGAAGCCGGTCTTGTCTTTGAGCAGCGTGGTGATGTCGTAGAAGAGAATCCCTGGCTTGGGAAAATCGGGCACTGTGCGCACCAGCGCCTTTAGCGCTTCCACATCAATGGGCTTGATTGTCTCGGGCATGAGGCGAGTCCCTTCCTGATTGGGCTTGAACGACTTTGCGAGGAAGAGAACGTGCGAGTGCGGTTCGGCTTCCCTACAGATTATAGAAGGCCGGGGCCAAGGACCAAGAGTGGAGCACGGTGCAATTCGAGGTTCTCTGCGGATTTGCCTGTTGATCAAATAATTACCTGAGACGATTTGGAAAAAATCTAAGGGGGGTGGGCAGGCGAGCCTCGGGGAGAGGCGCAACCTCGGCTACACGTGTTTCCATTGTGCATCGGCGACCGGAAACGATCTGCAAACCGCCGAGGTTTGTTTTTCAAGGTTTGTCGAAGTGGCGAAAGCCTCCGGAGGAAACCAAAGCGGATAAGAAGAGGATGAAGTTATAGCAGGAGTGGACCAGCACGCTGGCGGCTAGCGAGCGGGTTCTGAGGCGAACCATGCAGAGAATCAGGCTGACTGCGACCAATAGGACAATCGGCCCCGGAGCCCAGCCGGTCTGTTCCGCGTGGAGGAGAGCAAAGGGCAGGCTGGTGGCAATGGAGGCGGCCACCATGGCAGGGAGCGACCACTGAGGATGGCCGTTTGCATCAAGGGGAGGAGCGGGGCGATCGGTGCTCTTCTCGACCAGCCAATCCCAGGCCGTTGCGAGAGAGGGCAGCAGGAAGCCGCGGAAGCCAATCTCTTCGAAGAAGGGCGCAAAGGTGATGCCAAAGGCAAACATCAGCCAGGCCGCGCCGGGAGATCGAAACATGTTGTCGATCGGCGCGTTGGGGGGACCGGGCATCACCCTGTCGTCGATGATGGCGAGAGCAATGCAACCCATGGCAAGGAAAATCAACCGCGGGTAGTAGCGTATCACCATAGAGCCGCGCCAGTGGATGCCGGCAAAGAAGCCCTCATTCCAGATCAATGGAAAGATGGCGGCACAGAGCGCCAGCGTGACGAGGTAGAGGATTGCCTCGCCGCCGAGGATGTAAGCCACATTGTTCTTTACATCATCGAGGGTAGTGACGCCTCCGAAATGAAAATGAACGGCGACATAGATCGACAGCGACATGCAGGCAAAGGAAAAGAGCAGAATGGCTGCGAGCAAGGCGAGATGGCCCAGGTGCGGAATGCGAGCGGGCGGAACGACCTCGGGCTGGGACCAGGATTGAAAGAGCTCTGCCGGGGGGGCGGTGGTCTGGACTGCTTGCAGCGGCATCTGGTCAGACACGGGCGTTGGATCTGGCTCAGGCTCGTGCGGCGTGTAGTCGAGGTCGCTCATGGCAAGACCGTCTTCTTTCTGCGAGGGACGGATTTGTTTTTGACTGCCTTCTTCTCAGCCGGAACCTTGCGGCTGGGGTGTCCGTTCCACTTTGATTGTACGGATGCGGGCTCGAAGTCGCGGGTTATCGGCTCCTCTGTTGCGATCTGCGGGAAGGTTGGGGCACTGCTTTCCAAAAGTGGTTCCGGTTCCGTTTCCTCTAATCGGCCGTTGGTTGAGGTGTAATAGCGCTTTAGGAACTCTCCGGTATGAGAGCCTGGAGTGGAGGCGATCTTAGCTGGACGGCCCTGGCCGACGATGCGGCCGCCGTCTTCGCCGCCTTCGGGTCCGAGGTCGAGAATCCAGTCGGCGTTGCGGATCACATCAAGGTTGTGCTCGATGATGATGACGGAGTTGCCAAGATCAGTGAGCCGGTGCAGGACCTCAAGGAGCTTGCGTACGTCGTCGAAGTGCAGGCCCGTGGTGGGCTCGTCGAGCAGATAGAGCGTGCGCCCTGTCTGGCGCTTGGATAGTTCGCGCGCCAGCTTCATGCGCTGCGCCTCGCCTCCTGAGAGTGTCGTCGCACTCTGGCCGAGGTGGACGTAGCCCAGGCCGACATCGACGAGTGTTTGTAGCTTCTGGCGCACCTGCGGGACGTCGGCGAGCACGGTGAGCGCGTCTTCAATGGTCAGGTCGAGGATGTCGGCGATGGAATGACCGTGGAATTTGACGGCGAGCGTCTCCTGGTTATAACGGCGACCGTTGCACACCTCGCATTGTACGTAGACATCGGGCATGAAGTTCATCTCGATGCGGCGCTGGCCGTCGCCCTGGCAGGTCTCGCAACGGCCGCCTGTGACGTTGAAGCTGAAACGGCCGGCTTTGTAGCCGCGTTCGCGAGCCTCGGGGAGCATGGCGAAGAGATCGCGGATGGGCGAGAAGACCTGGGTGTAGGTGGCGGGGTTGGAGCGCGGGGTGCGGCCGATGGGAGACTGGTCGATGCGGACAACCTTGTCGATCTGCTCTGCGCCGACGAGCGACTCGTGCGCGCCGGGATCTTCGCGGGAGCCGTAGATCGATTTGGCGAGGGAGCGATACAAAATGTCGTTGATCAGAGTGCTCTTGCCCGAGCCGCTGACGCCGGTGACGACGGTCATGACGCCGAGAGGGATGCGAATGTCGAGATCCTGGAGGTTGTGTTCGCGGGCGCCGGTGATGGTGAGCCACTTGCCTGTGAGGGCTCGCGGATGAGCGCGCTGCAACATGCCGGAGGAGCCGGAGAGATAGCGACCGGTGAGCGAGTCGGGGCAGGCCATGATCTCGGCCGGGGTGCCCTGCGCGACGAGCTGGCCGCCGAGACGGCCTGCACCGGGACCGAGATCGAGGACGTAGTCGGCGTGACGAATGGTCTCTTCGTCATGTTCGACGACGAGGACGGTGTTGCCGAGATCGCGGAGCTTTTCGAGAGCCTGGATGAGGCGGTTGTTGTCACGCTGGTGAAGGCCGATCGACGGCTCGTCGAGGACGTAGAGGACGCCGCGGAGTTTGGAGCCGATCTGGGTGGCGAGGCGGATGCGCTGACCCTCGCCGCCGGAGAGCGTGGCGGCGTTGCGGTCGAGGGAGAGATAGTTGAGGCCGACAGCGCAGAGGAATTCGAGACGTTCGGCGATCTCGCGGCGGATGCGTTCGGCGACGAGGGCTTCGCGAGCGGTGAAGGTGAGGTTGATGGCCGCCGAGAGAGCGCGGTTGAGGGGCAGGGCAGTGAAGTCGGCGATGGAGAGGCCGCCGATCTTGACGGCGAGCGACTCGGGGCGCAGACGCTTGCCGCGGCAGACCGGGCAGGGAGTGGCGGACATGTAGGCCATCATCGATTCGCGATAGGTGTCGCTGCGGGCCTCTTCGATGCTGTCGCGAAGAAAGGCGAGGATGCCATGAAAGCCGGTGCGCGGGGCCTCGCCCTTGGGCGGCCCGTAGACGAGCAGGTGCTGTTGCTTGGGCGGCAGCTCTTCAAAGGGTGTGGTGAGATCGATCTTGTAGCGCTCGGCGGCGAGATGAATGAGCTTGAGCAGATATTGCGAGGCGGAGCCGGGACCGAGCCCGCCATCGAGAAGAGGCTTTGACCAGTCGGTGATGACCTTGGCGGGATCGAGGTCATAGAGCGAGCCTAGGCCGTGGCATTCGGGGCAAGCACCGAAGGCGGAGTTGAAGCTGAAGCTGCGCGGCTCCAGCTTTGGCACGTCGAGACCGCAGTCGGGGCAGGCCATGGAGCTAGAGAACAACTGCTCTCCACCGCCCGCGATGGCGACCAGGACGAGGCCGTTGGCGAGCTGGAGAGCCTTGGAGACGGCGGCTTCGAGGCGCCTGTCGAGCGCGGGTTTTCCGGCCGGCGGCGGTGTCTCGGCGGGAGGATTCTTGAGCAGGACGCGGTCGATGATTGCTTCGATGGTGTGGTTCTTTCGCCGGTCGAGGGTCACTGGTTCAGAGAGGTCCACCATTTCGCCGTCTACGCGAGCGCGAAAGCCCTGGCGGTCGAGCTGATCGAGGAGTTCCTTGAATTCGCCCTTGCGGCCGCGAACGACGGGCGCCATGACGGTGACGCGCTCGCCCTGGCCGGCTTCGAGGATGCGCTGGACGATCTGGTCGGCAGTCTGGCGTGAGATGGGACGGCCGCAGTTGGGGCAGTGGGGCGTGCCGACCGACGCGTAAAGCAGACGCAGATAATCGTAGATTTCCGTGATGGTGCCGACGGTGGAGCGCGGGCTGCGGCTGGTCGTCTTCTGCTCGATGGAGATGGCCGGGCTAAGCCCCTCGATCGAATCGACATCGGGCCGCTCGACCTGGTCGAGGAATTGCCGCGCGTAGGCTGAGAGCGTCTCGACGTAACGCCGCTGGCCTTCTGCATAGATGGTGTCGAAGGCAAGCGAGCTCTTACCAGAGCCCGAGAGGCCGGTGACGACCGTCAGTGTATTGCGGGGGATGCGCACGTTGATGTCGCGCAGGTTGTGCTGGCGCGCCCCGCGCACCGAAATGTGGGTGATGGGCATGGGTTGGGAGCGGGAAACGGATCCGGGGTCCGAGACGGCGTGAGGCAGATCACCGCATCGCACCACCCTTAGGGTATTCTATTGGTCAATAGAAACAAGGGTCAACGCGACGCTTCATCTGCGACAATCGCAGAGAGCGATTCCCGTCCAGCGGGCAGAAAAATGGCCTGCCAGAGGGAATGCGGCCCGTTCAGTCCCCCCGTATAGGAGCGAAGGCGGCAGCGATGGTTGATCTGATGTTGTTGATCTCGGCGTCGGTAGGTTCATTGGCCTTCGGCATTCTCGCGGCTTATGGAGCGCTTCGTGTTGGCTTTGCGCTGATGCGTCCGCAGCGGCAGAGAGTACCAGTGAAGGCGAGGCGAGAAGCAGCCCGGGTGCTGTAGTCTCAGGTCTTTGCTTCCGATCCCTTATTTCAGTTCCCTTATTCTTGTCGACTACTGCGGATTGGTTGGCTGCTGCGGCTGCGGTAGTCCGGGCTGCGGACGCATCTGCTGCGGTGTGCGCTGGCCGCCGGGTCCGAAGCCGGGGCGCATGGGTGGCGGAGGCGGAGGCTGTGGCGGTTCCTCTGCTTCGGTCTCTTCCTCGGCTGGGGCGGGATTGGCTGGCGCTGCGGTACCCGCGCCACCGTGGCGTGAGCTTAGAACGATCTCTCGCGGCGTGCCCGCGCCCTGATCGCCGATCAAAAGGATGTTATAACTTGTTCCCTGCAAGAGATCGGTGAGCACGTCACGGGCCTTGCCGGGACCATAGACGCCGAAGATGCGTTGATCGGTGTCGAGGCCTTCGACCGACGCGCCGGTGGCTGTGGCAACGTCATCGAGAATCTGGCGCAGGCTGGAGTTGGTGGCGGTGATGTAGAGTCCCTGGCTGTCCCAGGTGACCGAGGCGTCGCCGGCCTTTTTGTCGGCCGGCCACTGTGGCCCGCCGGAGGTAATCGGCGTGGTCATCGACAGAGATATGGGATCGGGGTCCACGAGAGCAACATTGCGGGGCGGCTCTGGCCGGGCGATGGGACGTTTGTGCGGTTCGATCGGTGAAGAGCCAGACGGCGCCGAAGGAGAGATGGAAAACATCTCCGGCGGAAAAAGATTAGCCTCGGCCAGAGACTTGATCTCATCCAGGCCATCCAGGCCGTCATGGTATTTCGAGTAGTAGTACTTCATCTTTACTTCGATGGGGGTCTTGAGGCCGGCAGGAGCAAAGTTCCACGCGCGAGCATAGAACCAGACCGCCTGTGCTAGGTCGTTTCCATCGGCATCCCGCGCAGCCCCCACCTTCGACTTCATGTTGGGATTGGTGTCGGTTTTCGCGGCTTCCTTCGTTATGCGACCTGCTTTGGCGTCGACCGCTTCCTGCTTGATATAGGTCTCAGCCAATTGCAAAGTGTCCCATAGGCCGCTTCCACTTTTCGTTTGCTCGACTGGATACAGCGTCAACTCGGTGCGATACTCGGCGATGCCGGCACCGAAGTCTTCACGGGAGACGATATCGTCCAACGCGATGGCGGAGTGAAAGATCGGATAGGTGCCTGTTGTCAGTTTTTTCCAGTCTTCGTCTAAGGTGCTGGCGGGTTTCGGTAGGGCAAGGCCCTTATGGGCAAGGGTCGCCGCATCGTCGCAGGTCTGTGGATCTCTGCTTTTGCCGGTCTTTTGATCGACGCTCCTGGCGCACTGGCGGTTTTTGATGAAGACCGAGATGAAGACGGCCTTCAAGTTGGTCGGGTCAAGTTGCAACAGCCGGTTGGCCGCACTGAGGGTGAGGTCGACATCGTTGAGGCCCTGATAAGTGTCGATCTGCGTATCCAGAACTGTGGACTTGACAACGGTCGCCGGGTACTGCTGCAAAAAGGCCTCGAAGCATGCGGACTTGGTCCTGGGATCGGTTGTTTTCTCGCAATTCTGGTAGGCGTTGAACTCTTTTGGGTCCTTGATAGTTATCGTGTCCTGGGCTTGGGCCGAGGCGGCTCCCCCGAGAACGATGGCCAAAAGCGCCAAGAGGGCAAAGAGCGGGCCTGCAGGAGAAAAAGGGCCCGCCGGGCGGTTCCATGAGAAGTGAATGCGCATCCAACCTATCCTTAAGTCTGGTCAGCTGGGATCTGGCGGGCACGCTTTCATCGCTGAGATCCGATGCCTCTTTGCCCAGAAGAGATGCATTTCCTGCAAGCGCCACGGCCAACCGTGAGATGCTCTCCATGTACTAGACTATCAGTGGCTCGCGGACGCTCATGCGGGGCTGGCAATTGGATTGGGATTGACTGGAGTGGACCTGACTGGAGTGGACCTGACTGGAGCGGAACGGGGAAAGGGATCGGGAGATGCGCCTTGATTTGAAGATCTTTGCCGCGCCGATGCTCTCAATGGCGTTGATGGCGGCGCCGGCGAGCGCCACGAGTTGCACCACGCAGGCCGAACTGACGCCCCAGGATCGCGATGCACTGGCGACTGCCGGGGGTGGACTGGCGAGAGCGGTGGCGGGTCAGGATCTTGCCACGCTGAAATCTGCTTTGCTGCCAGCCGTGAGCCAGCAGTGGGATGAGATCAGCGCAGTTGCGCAGGATGCTGCGGCGCTGATGAAGGGCGGGCAGGTCGAGTTGCGCAGCCTTTACCTGCTGGACACGAGCACACTGACTGCGCCTGCGGATACCCAGTTTTTCTGTTCCAGCGCCAACGGCTCGCTGACCGTGACGCTGACGATGCGAGCGCTGCCGCCGGGGCGCTATGCTGTGGTGCTGGCCGATGCGGCAGGCGCGCCTTATGCCGCGCAACTGGCGTTGATTCTCGCCTGGGACGGACCAGCCAGCGGGTGGAAGCTGGGCGGCTTGACTGTGAGGCCTGGTGCTCTGGAAGGTCATGACGGCGTCTGGTGGTGGACCCACGCGCGCGAAGTGGTCAAGGCCGATCCAACACACTCGTGGGCAGCATGGTATAGCTACGAGACTGCCCGTACGCTGCTGCTGCCAGTGGATTTTCTTTCGTCGCCGAATCTGGAGAAGCTTGCCAGCGAGCAGGGCTTGATCAAGAACTCTCCGCAGGAGGCGTTTCCGATGACGCTTCCCGACGGCCCGCGCACGTGGAAGATCGACACAGTGCATCTTGATCCCACGCTGCTGCACGCCGATTTGGGTGTGGTTTATGAATCCACAGGGGTCACCGATCCTGCGGCGCAGCGCACCGAGGCGATTGCCGTGCTCAGCGCCCTGCTGAAGGTGCAGCCGGGACTGCGCGAGAGCTTTCACGGGCTGTGGGCCTATGCCATGAGCAATGGCAAGAGGACGCCGGTCCTTGAGCTGCCAATGCCACAGATACCGTGAAGGCAGCGAACAGGGATCAGGGGTCAGAGATCAGGAACTCTACCTATTTAGTCCGCATGAGTTGATCCGATTTTCTCAAAGAGATTGAGCGAATCAACGAAAGAGATATGCTTATGGCAGCCATGATCGATTTGCGTTCGGATACAGTGACAAAGCCTACACCGGAGATGCGCGCGGCGATGGCCGCGGCCGAGGTAGGCGACGACGTCTACCGCGAGGATCCCACTGTCAATCGTCTCGAGCGGCGCGCGGCGGAGATCTTTGGCCGCGAGGCTGCGCTCTTTGTCCCAACAGGCACGATGGGCAACCAGATCGGCATACGACTGCACACGCAACCGGGCCAGGAGGTGATCGCCGAGTCGAGGGCGCATATTCTCGACTGGGAGATGGCGACGACGGCAGTGTTTTCGGGCTGCCTGGTGCGCGCCGTTCCCGCAGATCGCGGCATTCTGACATGGCAACACATCGAGCCCGCTATCTACGAACGCGGGGCCTTTCGCGCTTCGACGGGATTGATCGAGATTGAGAACACCGCCAACCTTGCCGGCGGGACGGTCACGCCTTTACCTGTGCTTGAAGAGATCTGGGCGAATGCGAAGGAACGCAAGCTGCCGACTCATCTGGACGGCGCGCGGATCTTCAATGCGGCCGTGGCGTTGGGCGTGGATGTGAAGGAGCTGACGCGCGGCTTCGACACGGCGATGTTTTGCCTCTCGAAGGGGCTCGGCGCGCCAGTCGGGTCGATGATCGTTGGATCGGAGGAACTGATGGCGCGGGCGCGGCTCTATCGCAAGGCGCTGGGCGGCGGAATGCGACAAGCGGGTGTGCTGGCCGCCGCGGGGTTGATTGCTGTGGAGCATGGCCCGAAGCGGCTTCATGAGGACCACGCCAATGCGCGACTGCTGGCCGAGGCGCTCAAGAAGATGGATTGTGTGGAGATCGATCTCGATGCGGTCGAGACCAACATTGTGATCTTCAGAGTGACTGAGGGGATTAGCGCGCCAGAGCTTGTGGCGCGGCTCAAAGCGCGCGGTATCCTGGCGAGCGCCTTCTCGCAGGATGCGATTCGTCTGGTGACGCATCTCGACGTGGATCGTGCGGCGTGCGCGATGACGGCCGAGGCGCTGGCCGCGGAAATTGAGACGGCACGGACGGCAGCTTGAAGAAGCGCCTCAGCCGCCTTCGTGGAATTCGAGGATGAGACTCTTAACGGCTCTGCGCATCGGCGGAGGTCGTGCTCGCCGCGGCAAAGTCAGCGAAGACAAATCCATCCCGGTTGACGACCTCTCCGGCCTCTAATTGCACGGGTGCGATAAACATCGGCCCGGCATAGACGCAAGTATGAAATTCGCCGCGTTCTCCACAGGGATCGATCTCGGGCGGCAGATCGCGCAACAGAGCGCCATCATAATCGCGGCCGGAGAATTCTTCTGAAAGCTGCTTCGTATCTACGCAAACCAGCTTCGCGCGCAGACCGGAGGCGATCATCTCGCGCGCCAGTCCGGCGGTTGGAATCTCCCACAGAGGAAACAATGGCTCCAGTCCGGTTGATTTCAACTGATTCTCTCGATAGGCGCGAACGTCCGGCAGGAAAAGATCGCCGAAAGCCATCGCGTCGATCTTCTCGCGGAGGGCGCGATGGCAGACTTCGCTCATCCGTTGCTCGTAGACTTCATTCGAGCAGGGCCAGGGCAGCGGCACAATCCACAGAGGCAGCTGAACGGCCCCGGCCTGGGCTTCAAGCACGGAGAGGCGAGTGCCATGCATCGCCACACGTTGGAACTCCGTATTCAACGTGGTTAGCAATCCAGCCACTTCGATGTCGGGCTGCTGGCGCAAAACGTGGAGTGCCCACGCGCTATCTTTGCCGCTGCTCCAGGACAAGAGAACTCGCTTCATCCGACCATCATAATCGCCAGTGGAGTTTGCCGGGGCGAGCTGCGATGGATGAGCAACTTTTTCACCGCAACAGCGTTCAAATAATCAACGATCCGGAAGAATGAAGATGAACCGGATACTGAGAAACTATGGAGGATTCGGGTCATGAAGAAGTTTGCACTTGCATTGTTGTGTGTTCTCACTCTCTGTCCTGCGGCATCGTTCGCGCAGGTGGTTATTCGCGTCGGTCCGCCGGCTCCGATTGTTGAGTCTCGGGGTGTTCCTCCGGAGCGTGGATTCGTTTGGATCGACGGCTATCACCGCTGGGACGGAGAGCGGTATGTCTGGGTTCCCGGCCGGTGGGAGCGTCCTCCACATCCGGGCGCGCACTGGGTTGCTCATCGTTGGGTTCATCGCCACGGCGAATGGGTGCTGATCGAGGGACACTGGCGGTAAGGCGCGATCTCACTTGTCAGAGAGGCGGGAGAATTGTCCCGCCTCTTTTTGTGTGCCGTAACTGAACAATCACTACGAGTTTGCGGCGTACACCAATTCATTGGCCGGTAACAATGCGCGGATAGACTGCCGGAATGAAAATCTCCAGTCTGTTTCTAAGCGCAATCTTGCTTGTGCCGCCGCTGGCTAGTCCGGCGGCGTATGCCCAGAACGTCTGTAACCGGCTCACCGAGGCGGAAGTCTCGTCCGCCGTCGGCACTCAGCTTAAGCGCAGCCCCACCGATCCCTGCCGCTTCGGCTTGGCGTTCAAATCGTTCAGCATCATCATTCACTCCGGCGATGGCCAGCGCTTTGCCGATTACGCCGCGAACGCTCGCCAAGAGTTCAAGGATACGCAAATGGTGACCGGCATCGGGTCGGAGGCCATCTTCTTTGGAAGCCAGCTGGCCGTGAATGCCAAGGGGGATGTCATTGTCATCTCAATGTATCTCGGCAAATCGCGTGACGAGAAGATCACACTGGCCAAGTCTGTAGCGCAGAAGCTGATTGCGCACATGTGACGGGCACCGCGGATAAGCAAAAAAGAAGATGGCCCGCGCGCCTCATTGATGGGGCGAGCGGGCCTAAGATTGTTTACCGCTAGCTGATCTCAATTACATTGGTTGCAGCAGCGGCAGCGGTGTCGGCGCGCTCCATCAACCTTTCTGCAATGCCATAGAACTCGGCGGCCTGCGGGCTCTTGGGTCCGGCGAGCGCAACGGGAAGACCGCGATCGCCGCCTTCGCGAATGGCGGGCACTAGCTCAATTGATCCCAAGAACGGGACGTTGAATTGGTGGGCTGTGCGCTCGGCGCCGCCTTTGGAGAAGATGTCGATTTCTTTCTGGCAATGCGGACAGGTGAAGTGGCTCATATTCTCGACAATGCCCAGCACCTCGACGTTGACCTGCGCGAACATCTCCAGCGCCTTGCGCGCATCCTGGAGGCTGACGTCGCTGGGTGTAGATACGACGACGGCGCCGGTGAGGGGAACGGTCTGGACCAATGAGATCACTACGTCGCCTGTGCCCGGAGGCAGATCGACGACCAGGTAGTCGAGTTCGCCCCACTCGACCTGCTGCAAGAATTGCCGGATGATCTGGTGCAGCATCGGTCCGCGCATGACCAGCGGTTTGTCTCCGGGTGAGATGTAGCCGATGGAGATGGTCTTGACGCCGTGGGTCAGGTTCGGTTCGATGCTGTTGCCCGCGCCGATTTTTGGTTGCTGCGCGGAGCCCATCATGAGCGGTACGTTGGGGCCGTAGATGTCGGCGTCGATGAGGCCGACCTTCTTTCCTAGCTTCGAGAGCGCGATGGCGAGGTTGACGGCGACCGTGGTTTTGCCTACGCCGCCTTTGCCGGAGCCGATGGCGATGATCTTAGATACTCCCGGCAAAGCGACCGGTGCGGGCATGGCGGATGAATGGCCCATTGTCTCTGATTGCTCCTTTAGAAAACTGTTGGTGGTTAGATGCCTTTTGAGTCGATTGCGGTTCTTAGCGATCCGAATCTGCGTGGGCCGCCTTCTCAAGCTTGCGACGTGCGGCCTCGGCCTCTCGATGTTCGCGGCGCAGTAGCGCGTCGGCGTAATGACGCTTCTCAGCAGGCGTTTCCGGAATCACTTGCGGCACGCGCACGCGGCGGCCCTGCCGGTCGATGGCGACAAAGATCAGGAAGGCGCTCGCTACGTGGGAGACCTTGCCGGTCTGCGTGTCTTCGGCCCACACTTTGACTCCGACCTCCATCGAAGTATTGAAGGCGCGGTTGACGCTAGACTTGAGCGTGATCAGGTTGCCCAGGTGGACGGGCTGAATGAAGTCGATGTGGTCCATCGCCGCGGTCACGATATAGGTGCGCGCGTGCCGGTAGGCGGCCATCGCGCCCGTCATGTCGATGAAATGCATCAGTCGTCCGCCGAGCAGATTGCCCAAAGTGTTGGTGTCGTTGGGCAGGACGAGCTCGGTCATCTCCGATTGGGTGCTGGCTACTGTGCGGGCCGCGGGGTTGGTTTCACGGGTCATCTCGGTCGTGCTCATGGCTGGTCGCTCCATTCCGTCTTGTTCCGCATGAGTGCAACCATCGCCGGATAGAATGAAACTGACGGCTGCCGGAAGCGGCACATACTTCCAGTGTCGGCAATCGCAGCCAATTACGCAAATCACCCGAGGCCGGCTCCTGCGGAGACGCGGCCGCATTCGAGAAAAATGGATAAGATCGCAGGGCTCAAAGAGATTCTGGAGGCGGACCCGAAGAACAGCTTCGCTCGCTATGGGCTGGCCATGGAGCTGGCCGGACGGGGCGATACAGACGAAGCGCTCGCTGAGTTCGATCGGCTGCTGGCCAACGATCCGGGCTATACGGCTGCCTACTTTATGGCCGCACAGACGCTGGCAACGGCAGGCCGAACTCAGGAGGCCATCGCGCGGCTTAAGAGCGGCATCGAAAGCGCGCAGCGCAGCGGCAACCAACATGCTGCCAGCGAGATGCAGGCGATGCTCGACGAGCTGGACCGGTAGATTCCCTGGTTTGCGGTACTTAATCCTGCAGATTACTCCGGCAGCGGGTAACTTATTGGGGTAACTTATCCGGCACGGGGCTTCTCTTCGTTTTCACCTTTGCCACGTCTATACTATTTGCATGCTGAAGTATTCAATTGTTGTTCCTTTTCACAACGAAGAGGAGAATGTCACTGTCTTATACGCGCGCCTGAAGCAGGTGATGGAGCAGGTGGGCGATAGCTTTGAGCTTGTGCTCGTCGACGATGGCTCGAACGATCGCACATACCGGCTGATGGAAGAGATTGCCGCGGTCGATAGCCGCGTGCTGATCATCAAACTGCGGCGCAACTTCGGCCAGACCTCGGCGCTGGCGGCGGGATTCGATCACGCTTCGGGCGAGTTCATTTTGGCGATGGATGGCGATCTGCAGCACGATCCCAACGAGATTCCCGGCTTCATTGAAAAGTTGGAAGAGGGCTACGACGTTGTCTCGGGCTGGCGCAAGGAGCGCATTGACAACTTCATCATGCGCCGCATTCCGTCGCGCTGCGCCAACTGGCTGATGGCCAAGTTGTCGGGTGTTGATATTCACGATTTTGGCACGACGTTCAAGGCATACCGCCGCGAAGTGATCAAGAATATTCCGCTCTACGGCGAGATGCACCGCTTCATTCCGGCGCTTGCAGCATGGTATGGCGCGACAATCTGCGAGATCCCCATCAAGAATGTGCATCGCGAGCGGGGCAAGAGCCACTACGGCATCGGGCGCACCTTCCGCGTCTTCTTCGATCTGCTGACGATTCGCTTCCTGCTGAAGTACATGAGCCGGCCGCTGCACTTTTTTGGCGGCTTCGGCGCACTGGGCATCATGTCGGGGAGCGCGATCTCGGTCGCGATGCTGGTGCTGAAGATCCTGCACCCTCACGAGAACGTCATGGATACGCACGGGCCGTTGTTCGTTGTCGGCGGCGTGCTGATCGTCTCGGGCATTCAGTTGCTGGCCATTGGTCTGCTGGGAGAGCTGCAGGTGCGCCACTACTTCACCAGCCAGCATCCGACGCCCTACACGATCGACCGCATGGTGCGGCTGCGCGCGCCGAAGGAGCCTAGCATTCTGCCGGAGAGATAAGGCGAGGGACCAGGGAATAGGGACTTGGGAAAAGGGAATAGAAAGGCCGAGGGCCCCGTCTGGATTTTTTCAGGCGGGGTTTGGCATTTTCGGGAAGATCATCTTGAAGCAAAGTTCCTTGCGCCTACGCCCCCTGAGGGTGCATTCTTGCCATACCATGAAAGCGATTCAGATTCACGAGACCGGCGGGCCGGTGGTTCTGAAGCTGGCCGAGTTGCCCATTCCCCAGCCGGGGCCGGGGCAGGTGTTGATCCGCGTAGAGGCGATCGGAGTCAACTTCATCGAGATCTACTTTCGCAAGGGAATCTACAAGGCGGCGCTGCCGATGGTTCCGGGCAGCGAAGCGTCAGGCACGATAGAGACGCTGGGACAGGGAGTGACGGGATTTGCGGAGGGGGATTCGGTGGCCTCGGCAGGCGCGCTGGGCAGCTATGCCGAGTACGCGCTGGTTCCGGCGGCACAGCTCGTGAAGGTTCCTGCCGGAGTGTCTCCAGAGCAGGCGGCCGCGGCGATGCTGCAAGGGATGACGGCGCACTATCTGGCCTATTCCACATTTCCTCTAAAGGCCGGCGACACCGCGCTGGTTCATGCCGCAGCCGGAGGCGTGGGTCTTCTGCTGACGCAGATGGCTGCGCGGCTGGGGGCGCGGGTGATTGCAACGGTCTCCACGCCTGCCAAGGCGGAGCTGGTCCGCGAGGCGGGCGCCTCTGAGGTGATTCTTTACGCGGAAACGGATTTTGTAGAGGAAGTCAAACGGCTCACCGGCGGCAAGGGCGTGGATGTGGTTTATGACTCGGTGGGCAAGACGACCTTTGAGGGCAGCCTGAACTGCCTGCGTCCCCGCGGGCTGCTGGCTCTATTTGGCGCATCGAGCGGACCGGTGCCGCCCTTCGATCTGATTCAGCTTAGCGGCAAGGGATCGCTCTTCATTACGCGGCCGACGTTGTGGCATTACGTGGCAACGCGCAAGGAACTGGAGTGGCGCGCCGGCGAGGTGCTGGGATGGGCCGCGAATGGCCAACTCAAGCTGCGCACCGAGTACATGTATCCTCTGACGGAGGCGGCGCAGGCACAGACCGACCTTGAGGATCGCAAGACGACTGGAAAGATTCTGCTCGAACCGTAGAGGAAGAACATGGCAACGATTTCCATCGCTCCCGATGACCATGTCTTCGTGCTCACCGGCGCGGGCATCAGCGCGGAGAGCGGCTTGCCGACCTTTCGCGGCTCCGAAGGGCTGTGGGCAGGCCATCGCGTGACCGATGTCTGCACGCCCGAGGCCTGGGAGCGCAACCCCGCGCTGGTGTGGGAGTTCTACTCTGGACGGCGCGCGGCGGGCGAGATGGCCCAGCCGAATCCGGGACACATCGCGATCGCTGAGCTTAAGGCGCAGTTGGGTGACCGGTTCTTTCTCTGCACGCAGAATGTCGATGACCTGCATGAGCGCGCCGGTTCGAAGCAGATGGTGCACATGCACGGCGAACTCAACAAAGCACACTGCGAGGCCGATTGCGGCCAGCCTCCAGTTAAGGATCGCAGAATCTATCGTAGCCTCGACGAAGTGGGCCGGTGCGAGTGCGGCGCACGGCTGCGTCCGCATATTGTCTTCTTCGGCGAGATTCCGCTGGAGATGGGCGCATCCAGCGACAGATTCAGAAAACGACGTTGATGCTGGTGATTGGAACGTCGGGCTCGGTCTATCCGGCGGCTAACTTTGTGCATTGGGCGCGCGAACGCGGCGGCCGCGCGGTCTATGTGGGACCTGAGCCGCCGTTGAATGCCGAGGCTTTCACCCACATTGTTGAAGGCAACGCGGGAGAGGTGCTGCCCGGGCTGTTTGTGGTTCAGTAGCAACGGCGCTGTTATTCACTCGACGATTGAGCATCGCTTCTGCCGTTGTAGAATTGCCCCACCCTAGCCGAAAAACAAAGGCCCGGCGAGGGTGGGGACTCGACTTAGTGATGCAATGAACTGCTTAATTCCGACGCTCTCTCAATTGCCTCCACCTGGTCTCGACGTGGCCATTGCCGGCATTGGCATGGTCATGGTCTTCGAGGCGGGTGATTGGATTGGAGCCGAAGCCGCCGCGCCTATCGTAATTGACTGTGGCGCGGAGATGGGGATGTTGTACGCTGCCGGGGCTGGAACAACCTGGATGATATTCATCATGCCCAGGTCTTCATGGCCGAGGATGTGGCAGTGGAAGACGAAGCTTCCAATGTCTTGTCCTCGGAAGTCAACCAGGAGTGTGACGCTGGGGTAGGGATGTGCGGGATTTCCATCCCATGCCGGCACTTCAACCATGTCGAGATACTGGCCTGTGTCAGCCGGAGCCTGCGGCTGGCCGTTGATCGCAAAGTTGTTCTGCGACTGAACGAGGAAGTGAACCTGGTGGAGATGGAACTCGTGGTTTTCCAGTGCCTGGTTCTGCACTGTCCACTGTTCCACCGTGCCTTGGGTTGCGGTTATGGCCGGAGGCGCGTTGGGATTAAAGACCGCCGGAGTCTGCGGGAAGACCGTCATAAAGAACTGGGTCTGGTCTGAATTCTCAGAGAAGTACAACAGCCGCGTATTTGCGATGGGTGTTGTCGCGAGGCCGGCGAAGCGCTGCACAGCCGCCGGAGTGACCGCTGCCGAGGTGACATTGGCAGTGCCGTCGTTGCTGGGGGTATTTCCATTGGTGACGATATTGAAGATCGGCCGGGTTGGATCGCAATCGCCGTTTGCTCCGGTAGCGATGGCGGTGGTCACGAACCGCGCTGCTACCCCGCGTGCAGGTGTCGTCACGATGAACTCCACGCGCGAGGCCGGTGGCAGTCTGAAGTGGGTGACGGGAATCAGGCTCGGCGCCGTGGTTCCGTCCTGCGAATTGACCGGAACTCCGTCAATACCCACTAACTCGAGGGTCTGTGCGACACCGTTGTATTGCACTTGCAGGTCCATGATGGTGTCTGCGGAGGAGTTGGTCACGCGCCAGAACTGCTTTTGCCCTGGGTTAACACTGAGCACGGCAGGGGTGAAGGTGACTAGACCCGATGCAGCTTGATGCGAATCGATGGGCACATTGTTGACGGTGATGTCCTGGAAGGGAACGCCGTTGGTGCATCCGCCGGGACCCTCGGCCAACCCATCGAACTGGGGCTGATCACGAAGCACGATGACCTGTTGAGGAAGGCCCGCCACGGCAGTTTGCACGGATTGAATTCCGTCGACGACGATGGCGCCCGATGCTCCGCCCAACACAGCAGGTTCTGCGATGCCGTGAATGTGCGGGTGGTACCAATAGAGCCCCGGCGGCTCATTGGAGGGGAAGGCTACGTTGTACTGGAAGGTTTGGCCGGTGTTGATGATGGTCTTGATAACCTCATCCTGACCGCAGGTCGGGGAAGTGTTGGTGCCGTGGTAGTGAATATTCACCGAAGAGGAATCCATGGTAGCGGAGCCACAGTTGGGTGGATTGATCTCCATCGGGTTCATGCCTGCGGGAGTGTTGTTGGTGATTGTAATGACCAGGTGATCGCCAGGAAGGACATGGAGGGTGGGATTCTCAAGGCCGCTGGGGGTCATGAAACAGTAGAGGGTGCGGCCCTCGGCATCGGTTCTCGTTTGATAGGAGAAGTTGACGGCGAGAATCCCGTGCGAACTGAAGAGGGCGACGGGATTCGCAACCGTGCTGCCGGCAGCAAATCGGGGACAAGGATTGGAGACAGGAGCAACTGCGGGTGGGGTGAAGGTCGTCTGGGCTACGGTGCAGACTGTTGCCATGACGAACAGAGCGAGGACTACGAGCGCCTTGCCACGGACAAGCGAGAGCAATGTGGGGACCATTGGTTCTCCTATTCGGTGATTGGGCTTTCCCCGGGCACCACTGTTAGACCCCGAGCGGAATCATCCTTGGTGTCTCGTGTGGGAACGCGGATTGTGGGGAGATCTTGTCGGCCGTCTTAAGAAGGGGGAAAACGGCGCGACCCGTTTGGAATGCCGTGAGATTAAACAAAACGCGGAGAATTTTCAATGTAAAAGCTTGTAAATCGTAGAGTACTATAGTAACAAACTTTGGTAATTTTATGTAATCTAAATCACATACTGGCTCGACAAGAGGTCTTTACACGGCGAAATTGGCCGCAATCGCTTCATCTTCGGCTGTCAGGTATGATCGATAGTTACGTGGTCCTATCAAAATCCAAAGAGGAAAGATCCGTGTCCGAATCCAAGCTCTCTGCGCATCCCAGTGAAGTTCCCGCGGGAAGTACCAGCCCGCAGCACCCTTTTCGCATTGCTCTGTTTGGATTTGGAACGGTGGCCAGCTCAGTAGCGCGGATTCTAGTGGACTCCACGCCGGCAGGCCTCGAACTGACGCACATTTATGTTCGCAGCCTTTCCCGCAGAAAGGCCGACTGGGTGCCATCGAGCGTGGTCTGGAGCCAGGATGCGGAAGCCGTGCTGGCGTCGGACGTGGATGTCGTGGTTGAGTTGGCCGGCGGCCTCGAACCGGCTGGTGGTTGGGTGCAACGAGCCTTGCAGAGCGGCAAGAGTGTTGTGACCGCCAATAAAAAGCTGATCGCCGCTCGCGGCGCGGAGCTTGAGCGGCTGGCTGCGGCGTCCGGCGGGCACCTGAAGTACGGCGCTGCGGTGGCGGGTGGAGTTCCGGTGATTCCGGGCCTTGAGCAAGGACTGGCCGGCGACCGGATCGAGCGCATTGAGGGGATTCTGAATGGTACGTGCAACTTCATCCTGAGCAAGATGCAGGAGGGCGCCGAATATGCGCCGGTATTGGCCGATGCGCAGGCCAAGGGCTATGCCGAGGCAGATCCGACCGAGGATGTGGGAGGATTCGATGCGCGTGCCAAGCTGGCCATCCTGATGCGTCTTGCATTGCGCGTCGAGGTCGACCCGTCGGAGATCGAGCCGCAGCCGATCACCGAGATTGCCGCCGTCGACTTCAGCTATGCGCGCGACCTGGGCTGCACGATTCGCCAGATTGCGCGAGCCGATCACACGACGGAGCAGATCGCGGCTACCGTTGGACCGATGCTGGTCGATCTGCACTCGCCGCTGGCCTGGTCGCGCGGCACCGAGAACATGGTGATCCTGAGCGGCCGCTACGGCGGCGATGTGGTCTTTTCGGGCCGTGGAGCTGGCGGGCATCCAACGGCGGTGGCCGTGGTCAGCGATCTGCTGGCCCTGGCGCATGGCTCACGGCGGGTCAAGGTACCTGCGGCTCAAGCGCGTGTGAGCGCCGAATTTGAGGTGCCGCATTACATCCGGTTTATGGTCAACGACAAACCGGGAATCATCGCCGATATCACGGTTGCTCTGGCCAGCGAAAGCATCAACATCCGCGCGATCGTGCAGAAGCCGGGCTTTCCAGCGCACGCCCTGCCATTTGTAATGACGGTCGAGCCATGCAAATCATCGGCGCTCAAGCGGGCGCTCGGAGTGCTGCGCGGCAAGGACTATTTGCTGGAAGAGCCGCTCGATCTGCAGATGCTGGAGTAGGAATAGAAGGCGGATCGGAGCTTGTGCAGCGGCGCACAGGCACTCGCCGCAGAGATCTCGGTTGAAAACCTTTACACGGCCGGTGGGTCTGCCAGCGGATTGACGACGGGAACCGCGCCGTATCGCTCTCCTGTCCCCAGGTGCTCGGAGTAGATGATCGATGCGCCGCAGCGTTCGGCCGCCTCGAGAATCATCGCATCCCAGAAGGGAATCCGGTGGCGCATCACGATCTCCAGCGCTTCGAGCACTGAGGCGGGAGTGTTGGGAACCACCTCCCAGGCGGAGTAATCGCGGATGAGAAGGCGAAGATCTTCGACCGACATGGGATTGGTTGCATTGCGGCAGAGCTGAATGCAGAGTTCGTGCAGGACCTGTGTGCTCAAGGCGCCCCAGCCGGAACTCCAAAGGTGCTCGAGCAGCATTTGAGCGCGCATATGCTTCATCCCAGCAGATCGGTCATGCGCGTAAACAAGAATGTCGGTATCGACGAAGCACTTACCGCTCATGCATCTCACCCCGTGAGCGGGTAGGATTCCAGCGCAGGTCAAAGCCCGAGCGCAGCCGGGCCACAGCACTGCGCCGGGCCTGGTTGTATCCCTTTCGCTCGCGCACCGCCTCTTCGAGCCGAGTTGCCAGCAAGGCGCTGATGGAGGACCCGTCTTCAGCAGCCAAGACTCGTGCCTCCTGAAGCAAGTCAGCCTCGATCTTCAAAGTGACGTTGGTCTTCATCCATGCACCTGTTTCCGTGTAGCACTAGGTTACGTGCTTTGCGCGGTTCAACTCAAGTGAAAATCTCGCGGGTTCACCTTTCCGGCAACACCCTTGCGGGATGGCTCAAGCGTTCTCGATAGCGGCATGCTTTAGGGGGCAGCTTGCAGGCGCGTTTTTCCTGTTGAATACATTTGATTTTGCCTTCGTTGTAACCTCTTATTCATATTCGCTCGGTAGCCTGATTTAGGTGATAGCCCAGGTGCCTGAGATCCGCATCTCCCAAGCGCAACTTCAGCCAGAGGCCGGCGCTCCAAACGAGCAGCGCCCGGCAGAGGAGCACCCGCGCGAGATCTCCGCGATCCGATCCTTCCTGCAGGCGCGAGGCAACTCGGCGATGGCCGACCGGGGATTTCATTGGCTGATGGTTCTTTGCGCGCTGAGCATCTTTGGCATCGTTGTACTGATTGCCATCGAGCTGGTGGTGCGCTCCAAGCTGGCATGGGGACAGTTTGGCTTCGACTTCTTCTACAAGGCTTACATCGACACCTACACCAAGGAAACGATCTACTGGGACCCGGTCAACGGACATTTCAGCGCGCTGCCGTTTTTGTATGGCACGCTGGTTTCGTCGTTTCTGGCGCTGCTGATGGCGGTGCCGCTGGCGATCGGCGTGGCGGTCTTTCTTACCGAGATGTGCCCTGGCTGGCTGCGCGCGCCGTTGGCTTTTATTACCGAACTGCTGGCGGCGATTCCGAGCGTCATCTATGGACTATGGGCTGTCTTTGTGCT
>JBEKKL010000026.1:0-53412 GCA_050010735.1 Occallatibacter sp.
CGTCGCGAATTCAGCGTGAAAAAGAGGCAGCACTCAGATTTGGTCTCCTTTGACAACCGCCTTTCCCGTTTCATATCGTCAATTGTCATCGAATAGGAAGACTCAAAGATGAGAAGAACTGGCTTGCTTGACGCCGTGTGGCCACTACTCTTTGCGATTGCGACTGCGAGCGCGCCGGCGGCTCCGGCGGCTTTTGGGCCAGTGGCGTTGCGTGTCGATGAACTTACAACGCCATTGGGCATCGACGATTCTGCCCCAAGTTTCTCCTGGCAGCTGCATGATCCGGCACGCGGGGCCAAACAGACAGCCTACCAGCTTCAGGTCGCCACGAAGGCTGAACAGCTCCAGAGCGGCAAAGCGGACATCTGGGACACCGGCCGCATCGCCTCCGCGGAGTCCCTGAATCTCAGCTATGCCGGGCCGGCTCTTCAAGCCTCCACGCGCTACTTCTGGCGGGTCACCGTGTGGGATGCCGCGGGTAAGCCATATCCGGCGAGCGCAATCACCTGGTGGGAGACAGGGCTGCTCAAGCAGGAGAACTGGCGAGGTCAGTGGATCGGCTTCGAGACAAAGGAAGAGGACGCGGTTCGTCATGCTCCCGCGGTGTGGATCACCAGCCCCGAGGCCAACGCTCTCGCACTTGAAAAGTCAGCAGAAATGCACATCGCCTATCGGCAGACGGTCGAGCTGGCGAAGCCCGTGAGCCGAGCCACTCTCTTCGCCACCGGACGCGATACGGTCTCAGCCTGGTTCAACGGTGCACAACTGCTCAAAGCCGATCCCCTGCCGCCCTGGAAGCAGATGCCATGGAAGAAGTTTGTGCGCGCGGATGCGACCAAAGCAGTGACAGCAGGCGACAACACTATCGCGGTCGAGACAGTGCATTACGTGACCAATCCCAATGGAATGGCCTCGGATAACGCACCGCCAATGATCGCCACGCTGGTCGTCGAATACACCGATGGCAGCATCGCCTCCTTTGTTAGCGGAGATGAGTGGAGGTCGGCGATTCATCCGGTCGAGGGATGGCAGAGCGTGGGCTTCGACGACTCGAACTGGAAGAGAGCGGTGGCATGGACGCAGCGAGAGAGCCCGATGAGCCAGCGCTTCGGCAATCCCCTGATCCCCGACTCGGTGAAGGTCTTGGGGCGCGATTTTGTGACACACGGTCCGCCGTCCTCCGCCGTCCCGTCGATCCAATCGGTGCGACTGTATGCCACGGCACTCGGCGCATACGAATTCTTCATCAACGGCAATCGGGTCAGCGACGACCTGCTGGCTCCCGGCTGGACCGACTATCGCGAGCAAGTGAAGTATCAAACCTACGACGTCACCACGATGGTGCGGTCCGGCTGGAATGCTTTGTGGGCGCAACTCGCTCCCGGTTGGTATGAAACGCCGCTGGAGTGGTTTCAGCAACCCAACAACTACGGAGACAAGCCTCCGGCCTTACGTGCGCAACTCCGCATCGAATACGCCGACGGAGGCATCCAGTGGGTGGCAACCGACCCAACCTGGAAGGCGAAGCCCTCCTACATTCTTCACTCCGAACTCTACGACGGCGAGAGCCAGGATCTACGGCAGTCTCGTTCGCTCGATCTCGCTGTAATCATCTTCGGCCCAAAGTTGCCAAACGCCATCGCCATCAATCCCGCGCCCGTCCGCATCCAAGCGCAAGACTTTCAGCCAATCCGCGCCGAGCAGACACTCACTGCCATGTCGATGACCGAGCCAAAGCCCGGCGTCCACGTCTACGACTTCGGCCAGAACTTCGCGGGTGTCGAGCGGCTTCGAGTCACGGGGCCGGCCGGCACGCAGGTCCAGGTCCGAACCGCAGAGATCGTCAATAGCGATGGAACGATTTATACCGATAACCTGCGTACCGCCAAAGCAACCGATCGTTTCATTTTGAATGGCAACAGCGATGGCAGCAGCGCCTATAACGATCTCGCACCCCAATTCACCTTCCACGGCTTCCGCTATCTCGAGATCACAGGGCTCCCCTCCGCGCCTCCCCTCGAAGCGGTAAAAGCAGTGGTCCTTCACACCGATGCGCCTTTCACGGCAAAGCTTGAAACCGGCAGCCCGATGATCAACCAATTGTGGAAGAACATCCAGTGGGGACAGCGCTCCAACTTCGTGGGTATACCCACCGACTGCCCCCAGCGCGACGAGCGTCTCGGCTGGATGGGAGACGCCGAGGTCTTCTGGCGCGCCGCCTCCTACAACATGGACCTAGCAGCCTTCTCGCGAAAGTTCGCCGGCGACATGCGCGGAACCCAGATCGGCACGCCCTACTTCGGCATCTACTCCCCTGGAACCGTCTCGCCCAATGCGGGCCACGCCGCCGGTTGGAGCGATGCGGGCGTCATCATTCCCTGGACCTCCTGGCTGCAAAGCGGAGACACCAGCATCGTCGACGAGAACTGGACGGCGATGGAAAAGTATCTCGATGCGATCGAGACCGCCAACCCTGAAGGTCTGTGGGAGCACGACTCCGGAATCCCGTTCGCCGATTGGCTCTCGCCAGAGGGCCGCACCGACTACCTCCTCGTCGCTACCGCCTACTGGGCCTACGACGTCGCTCAGATGCAGCAGATGGCGCACGCCACCGGCCGCTCCGCCGACGAAACAAAGTACGCGCGGCTCTTCTTGAAAGTCGCCGCCGCATTCCAGCGGCAGTTTGTGCGTGAGGATGGCTTCGTGGCCGGCGCGGACAACAGTTCTTCGCCCTTCGGCCAGATCGACAATCCCAATGCCGCGAGCCACGGCGGCGACACGCAGACCGGTTACGTACTCGCGCTGCACATGAATCTAGTGCCTGAGAAGCTGCGCCCCGCGGTAGCGCAAAGACTCGTAGACAAGATCGAGGCAAATCACGGATTGCTCGGCACAGGCTTTCTCGGCACGCCCTACCTGCTCGAAGAGCTGACCCGCACCGGCCACGCCGATCTGGCCTACAAGCTGCTGCTCTCGACCGCCTATCCCTCCTGGGGCTACCTTGTCGAGCACGGCGCAACAACGATGTGGGAGCGTTGGAATGGCGACCAGATGAAGGCAGACCCCAGCATGAACTCCTACAACCACTATGCCTATGGCGCAGTCGCCGACTGGCTCTATCGCTATGCCGCCGGAGTCGATGCATCGCCGCTCGATGCCGGCTTCCACACCGTTGCGCTGCATCCCTGCTTCGATGCACGGCTGGGCAGCATCAGCTTCGACTACGCCTCTCCCTATGGCGCCATCCACAGCGATTGGAAGATCACGGGAAGCACCGCGGTCTGGCATCTCACCTTGCCCGCGAACACGTCCGGCCGTCTGCATCTGTCCGCGGAAGAAGCCGCGCGTTACGGAATGACCCCGGCGGAGACCACCGTGATCGTCCCCTCTGGAAGCAGCGATTTCACCATCAACGTCAAATAGAGGCTCAGAAAAACAGGACAGCCGGAGCATCACCCCGGCTGCTCTGTTTATGATCGTGAGTTCCTTCAGTCGATCACTTGCTCTACCCGCAAATCCCGCGAAGAGGCGCCGACGCTCACCGTCCGCTTGCCGC
Organism: Occallatibacter sp.; assembly: GCA_050010735.1. Classification (GTDB taxonomy): domain Bacteria; phylum Acidobacteriota; class Terriglobia; order Terriglobales; family Acidobacteriaceae; genus Telmatobacter. The sequence continues at coordinate 3,557 of JBEKKL010000026.1, forward strand.
TTGCCGTCACCCACATCCCTTCCTTCGTTGACCAGTACTGCAACTGACGCAGCGCCACATGCAGCGTCACCGTCTTCGTCTCGCCCGCGGCCAGATGAATGCGATCAAATCCAACCAATGCCCGCACCGGGAACTGCACTCCGTTGGGAATCTCGCTCGGCGCGCCGAGATAAACCTGCGGCACCTCGTCAGAATCCATGCCGCCGGTGTTCTTGATCGCGACGCTCACATCGAGCCCGCCATCCGCGGCCTTCGCGACCTTCAACCCCGAGTAGGCAAATGTCGTGTAGCTCAAGCCGTGTCCAAAGGGAAAGAGCGGAGTAATTCCCTGCTCATCAAACCACCGATATCCCACATTTACGCCTTCGGTATAAGTGGTCTTGCCGTCAACTCCCTTGAACGAGCGCTCAGGGTGCTTGGGATCGGTCGCAGGGTAGTCTTCCAACCGCTTGCCCCACGTCACCGGCAGCCGGCCAGCCGGGCTCGTCATGCCGGCCAGCAGCTTGGCCGTCGACCACCCGCCCTCATCGCCCGGCCACCACATCTCGAGAACGGCTTTCACCTTATCGAGCCATGGCAGCGCCACCGGCTGACTGGTGTTGAGAACGACGATGGTATTAGGGTTGACCGCCGCAACCTCTTCGACGAGCTTGTCCTGCTCGCCAGGAAGCCCGAAGACCGGGTGCAGCCGCGTCCACAAAAAGACCACCGCGACCTTCGCGCTCTTCGCCGCCGCGATGGCGGCCTCGTGATCGGCCTTGCGCTGCTCTGGCGTATACCAGTTCAAGCGCACCTGAACCGGCGAATTGGAGCTATCCGGGTTGATCTTGATTTCGATCCCGTGGGACCCGGCCGTCAACTCCACCGGCCGCCGAACATTGTCGATCCCGTCGGTAGTTGGAATCGCGTTGTCCTGGCTGGCCTGCAAGACGTCGCCATGAACCGCCCCCTGATAAACCTCAGTCCTGGCCGATCCCTTGCCATCGATGGTGATGCTGGCGTTCGTTCCGAGCGCCTGAAGATAGAGCCAGTAGGTGCCGGCATGGGGAGGGGTTAGCATGCCCTTCCACGTGATGGTCGAGTTGGGAGGCAGCGCATTCTTGCCTGTGAAGTTGAGTTGGGCGTCGATCTGTGTCGCGCCGGCAACCCTGCGCTCCAGCCCCGGCTTGCCATCATGGCTCAAGGCCGAGGCCGGCACGGTCGTCCCGGTCATGTCGTCGTTCACCGCAAACTTGATCTTCGCGTTACCTGTGATCTTCTTGAGCGCCTCATAGGGCCCCACCTGCCGCTCAGGCAAGCCAACCGATCGCTCGCCGTTGATGCCGATCGAATCCACTTGGCCCGCAGTCGGCCCAATGAGGACCACCGAATCGAGATCCTCGGCCTTCAGTGGCAGCGCGCCGCCTTGGTTCTTCAACAGCACTGCGGCATCTTCGCCGGTCTTCTCGATGATTTTGGCATTCGCATCGATAGCCTGTTCGGTGACCTCATGTTTTGAAAGGCCGTCAAGATAGCCGAATCGAACGATCTGATTCAGAACGCGGCCTGCAGCGCGAGTAATCGCAGCCTCGTTGACTGTGCCATCCCTCAGAGCTTCGGGCATCTTTTTGGGGTCCAGCTTCCGGCCAAAGTCACCCGTGTCGAAGTGCTTGGTATCCGGCTCCTCTGGAATCTGCTCTCCGAACGTCCCATCCACCAACTCGTGGGTGGTAGCTTTGCGCTTCGGCGGAGGCGGAGGCGGCAGCGGCAGCGAGTCGAAGAACGAAGGATTCGACCATGCGCCAGGATCAGGTGACGGATCGCCGGGCATCTCCATATCCAGGCCCGCGTTGATGAAGTTGACCGCGTGCACCGCGCCCCAGTCCGAGGTCACGAATCCCTTGAAGCCAATCTCATCTCGCAAAATCTTGGTGAGCGTCGATTCATTGCCGCAGGCAAACCTCCCGTTGACACGGTTGTAGGAGCACATGATCGACGCAACATCGGCTTGCTTGATCGCTGCCTCAAAGGGCGCGACGTAGATCTCGTGCAGCGTCTGTTCATCGACAAAGATATTGCCGCTATTCGAGTCGTAGGCGACGTAGTGTTTGATCTGCGCCATCACGTGCTGCGACTGGATGCCCTTTACCTCGGCCACGCCAATCTCGCTTGTGAGAAAGGAGTCTTCGCCGAAGGTGTTGTAACCACGGTCAAACTGGAGGTCGCGGTCGATGTTCACAAAAGGCTGCAGCGAGACGTCGATGCCCAGAGCGCGATCTTCGCGGCCGATCACGAGCCCATTCTCCTCGGCCAATCTTCGGCTGAAGGTAGCAGCCACACCCATCGTCGCCGTCTCACCCTGCGAGGGGTGGCGCGTCAGCACGCCAGGGGGGCCGTCGGCGAAGCGCAACCCTGGAATCCCTAGACGCGGAATGCCGGCCAGATACCCGGCCTGCCCCTGGTAGACCGCCGGATCCTCGTGCGTTCCGTGGATCAGCGTCAGCTTCTCCGCGAGCGTCATCTGGCTCAGCAGTTTGTCAACCCGCGCGTCGCCCGTCACCACCGGCACGCTCTGCCCAGACGCCAACCCCGCGCCCAGCACTGTAAACGTTCCCAGCAAGAGCAAAAGTGCTGGGCGCAATGCTTTCAAATTCCGCAATGAATTCACCTTTTGTTGCTTGCTTAGACGAATACACCGGTCACTGAGATGCAAGCTCATCTCAGTCCGGCAATGGAAGTTGTGCATCAAGCCCCTGCGCAATCAGATCGGCGCGCAGCCGCTCTGAGGTGAAAAATTGAATCGCCTGCATGCCAAGCCTCTGCGCAGCCTCGATATTGGGCAACTTGTCGTCGATGAAGAGCGTCTCTTCGGGCTCGACGCCTAGTTTGGCAATTGTGTGACGATAGATCGCCGGGTCGGGCTTGGCCATGCCGAGCTGGAAACTCCACACCAGCACGTCGAAGCGGTGAATCCAGTCAAACTCGCGCTCCACGCTGGCAAGCACATTGTCACCCATATTTGAGAGGATGGCTGTCAGCAGCCCGCGCTGCTTGAGCCTCAGTTGCCACGCGACCATCGCAGGGTTCTCGGTGGTCCAGTACCGCGCGTCCCATCGATTCAGCTCTTCTACCGTCGCCTCGTTCGGCCGCATACCAGCGTCGCGCATGAACTTCCGCCAGAAGGCCATCCCCGTCAGCTTGCCTTCGTCATACGCGTGACGGTCGGCCCAGTAGCGCGGTTCAAACCGTTCCTGAGGCAATCCCGCGATCCTCAGCAGATTGGCATAGGCTTCCGGGTCTGGTTCTCCGGTCAACACCATTCCATAGTCGAAGACAACCGCGCGCAGAGCCAAGCTTCCTCCTGGGAACGCCCGTGTAATGTTGAAGAGGACGCCTCTTTCTATTTTGCCTGATCCACGCCGCCGGCGGTTTCACGGGTCGGGTTTCGGACTGGATCCAAGGGAATGCGGTTTTCCAAAAGAACGGACTGGAACACGGAGGAGAGCGAACTGGCGCGCGCACGCCGGCTTCGCGCCGTTGCCGGGCTGCCGATTGCCGACCTGACAGCCTCGAACCCTACGCGCTGCGGCTTTCTCTTTCCGCCGGAGTTGCTTGCGCCACTCACCAACCCGCGCGCCGTTGACTACGATCCGCAGCCGCGGGGCCTGCTGTATGCACGAGAAGCCGTCTGCGCCTACTATGCCGCTCACGGCGCGACTCTCAATCCCGGGCAGATCATCCTCACCACAAGCACTAGCGAGGCATACAGCTTCCTCTTCCGCCTGCTCTGCGATCCAGGCGGCGAGATCCTCTTTTCCCAACCCGGTTATCCGCTCTTCGACTTTCTCGCCGTCCTCGACGATGTGCGGCTCAAGCCCGCTCCGCTCGTCTACGACCACGGCTGGCAGATTGACCCCGAGGGCTTCCGGCGAGCCATTACTCCCGAGACCCGGGCCATCGTCATCGTCCATCCCAACAATCCGACTGGCAACTTCACCAAGCCGTGGGAGGCCGCCGAGCTTGCGCGCCTCTGCCGTGAATACAATCTCGCGCTGATTGTCGATGAGGTCTTTCTCGATTACAGCTTTGCCGCAAGGCCCACGAGCTTTGCCGCGGGTGTTGAAGGCGTTTCAGTCTTCGTTGTCAGTGGTCTCAGCAAGGTTGCTGGTCTCCCACAAATGAAAGCCGCATGGATCGTCGCCACCGGACGCGAGATGCGCCCGGCCCTCGACCGCATGGAGGTCATCGCCGACACGTTTCTCTCGATGAATGCGCCGGTACAGTGGGCTATTCCCGCCTGGCTCAAATCCCGCCAGTCTATCCAAGATCAAATCCGCGCTAGAATCGCAACGAACCTGGCCGTGCTCGACAGTGCTCTGGCCGTCCTGCCGCAGGTCAACCGTCTGAATGTCGAGGGCGGCTGGTATGCCGTGCTGCGCATTCCCGCGCTTCAGCCCGACGAGCAAACAGTGCTCGCCTTGCTCAATCGCGGCGTCTGGGTCCACCCCGGCTACTTCTTCGGCATGCCCGGCTCGGGCTGGCTGGTCGTGAGTCTCCTCGGCCCCGAGAGTGAGTTCAGCGCCGGGGCCGGCCTGCTGGCCAACTACCTGAAAGAAAGATAACGCAAGCGAGTTCGCCCCGCTCACTGTCCGCGCAGGAAGGGATTGCTCCTCCGCTCCACGCCTATTGTCGTCTCCGGGCCGTGGCCGGTGAGCACGCGCGTCTCGTCGGGCAGCACAAGTAGTCGTCTCTGAATCGACTCGATGATCTGGTCGTAGTCGCCGCCGGGCAGATCGGTGCGTCCGATGCTGCCGGCAAAGAGCGTATCGCCGGCCACCAATAGTTTGAGCGGCGCAAAGTGGAAGCAGACCGAGCCCTGCGAGTGGCCGGGGGTGCAGAGGACCTTTGCCGGATACAGATCGAGACCTACTCTCAGACCGTCTCCAAGATTCGTGTCCGGCGGAGCAGTCTCAGGAACAGCCAAGCCGACCCAAGCAGCCTGCTGATCGATCATCTCGAGCAGCGGCAGATCGTTTTCGTTCAGCAGAATCGGCGCGCCCGTCAGCTGCTTCAGCCGCAACGCGGCACCCACGTGATCGATATGCGCGTGCGTCAGAAGAATCTGCTTCAGCTTGAGCTTGTGTCCGGTCAGCCGGCGATGAATTCGCTCGACCTCGTCGCCGGGATCGATGACAATAGCCTCGCCGGTCTCCTCATCGCCAAGAATGGTGCAGTTGCAAGCAAGCGGGCCGACGGCGAAGCTCTCCAAAATCATGCTTTGATTCTACAGGGGCAGGATCGCCTCTATCCCTGGCGCGCCTGCAATCCCAGGCTCTCCAGCACTTCGAGCGCGAACCGTGCCGAGACAGTCGCCGGGCCACCGCCCATCTCAATGCCGATCTCGATGGCCTCAAAAATCTCCTCGTAGCTGGCGCTCTCGCCCGCCGCCTGCTCGATGTGCCATTGCATGCACGACTCGCAGTTCTTCTCGACCGAGATGCCCCCTGCGATCAGTTCCTTCTGCTTCTTCGTCAAGGCGCCATCGGAGTAAGCCGCCTTCTCCATCGCCAGAAAGCCCTCGTAAACCTTCGATCGACTCTCGATCATCCGCGCGTGGGCGCGCTTGCGTTTGGCCGACAACTCTTCGAGTTTGTTCATCGCGTGTAATGCCTCTCAGAGAACGCCATCAAAAGGAGAGCTAGCGACGACCACCACTCGCAGCGCCCGAGCTTCTCGTGCCGAAGGCGGATGGCCCCACCGCAGTCGGCTTGCGGAAGGTGATCGCGTAAAACTTGCCTTCTTTCAGCATCTCAACCTTCACTTCTTCCATCTCCGCCGGCACCATCTCGATGGGCACCTTCACAGCCTGCCCGCGATCCTTAAAGAAGCCTCTCGTGTATGGAATCTTCTCGTAGGTGCTCTTCACGTACTCTTCAGTCTCGTCCTCGATCATCAGATGCGCGCCCGGCCTGGCCACGCGAATCATCTCGCGAACCGCCTTGGCGCGGTCGCTGAAGAAGTTGAAGGCTCCGCAGGTATAGACCACGTCGAAGCTTGCGTCCGCAAAGGGCAGGCCCTCCGCATTGCCGAGATAGAGGTCGGCCTCCATCCCCCAGCGCCGCATATTCGCCTGGCAATTCGCCAGCATCTCCGCTGAAAGATCCAGCCCCGAGAGCCTCGCCCCGCGCGGCATATACTTGAAGTTCAGTCCCGTGCCCACTGAGCTCTCCAGCACCGAGTCGCCCGCCTTCACCTTGAGCAAGCTCATGTAGTTATTAAAGTACGAGTCCAGTTCCACGCCTCGAAAGGCGCAGAAGACTCTCTGCGTATCGTCGTAAAATCCGCCAATGTTTTCATAGAGCCGGTTGTACTTGCCATTGTCGCCGGTCAGGTCTTCAGGCTTGAGAAAGGCGGGAATTCCATCGCGCACCGGAAAGCTCTCACCGGAGTTGCTGACCAGCGCTTCCCTTCCCTTTTCGGCCACCACATGCAGCGGGCTTCCATTGAAGGGACTTCGCAGTAATGCAACGGTCTCCGGCCGCTCCGCCCACAGCTTGCTCTTGATCGGCCGGAATGCCGCCCAAATGCTCATCAGTAGAGCCAGGCCAACGCAGATCGAGCCGAAAACCGTGCCAATGCGCGGATTCGTATGCAGCGCGACGATCCCGTTCATTCGCAGGAACTCGACGATTCCCGCAAAGGCGACCTCCGCGCCAAAGACGAGGCTGGTCGCGCGGGATTCACGATTCCACAGCCAGACAAGCACCGCTGCGGACCAGAAAATGAGAAACCTGAGCGCTCCGGCCGTAATGCCTGGGCCGATGTGCACCGTCTGCGCGAGGAATGGAATCGCCACCGCCGCGAGCGGCAGAGAAAGCGTGGAGAGAAATCCCGCGATCCGCGGGCTCACCAGCCGGTGAAATGTAAAGGGCAGCACTCCGAGCACCGCGACGACCGCCATCCGGACGAGATACTCCAGCACCTCCCGCGCCCCCGTCAGCGGAATCTTGTGCCAGCCAAAGATCAGGCCCGGAACGATGCCGAAGGCGACCATCCACAAAAATCCCCGCAGAGGCCTTTGCGTGAGAACGAACCACGCGCCGAGAACCGGACCCGTCCACGCTCCTACGCTTGGAATGAAAAAACCGAGGACAAAAATGCTGGCAACAATCCAGGCGATGATCTGCGAGCTGCGATTCGTACGGACTTGCGTATGCATCTTACGAGTCTCCTTCGAAGTTGCGTGCAGCGTCAGGCCCAGGCTACTGACCTGCAGGTTAGCCTTCCGGTGTCGGCGGCGGGTCGCTCTTCGTCGCTTGGCGATCTTCAATAGCGCCAGCGTCCGCAAGAGCGAGTTGCGCCAGCGCCGACTCGCCCCACTCAAGCGCGGCGCGCGTCATCGCGGCCCCCAGTGTCAACGTGAGCATCCAGTAAGGAAAATGGGGACTCTGCGATGCCTGTTGGCGCAACATCTTCTCAATGCCTTCAAGAATTCCAATCGCTCCCCGGTTAAGTTCCTGCAGCTGCCGGATGTGCGCGATTGCGACTCCGGGATCGGCCTCGCGGGCAAAGAAGAGTTTCAGCAGGAACTCGTTGCGGGGCGGATCGTTTTGGAAGGGCAGAGCAAGCCATCCGCGCAGGCAAGCACGACCGGCGTCGGTCAGTGCATATTGCTGGCGCCTTTTCTTCGCGGTACCGGCCTGAGTGAGAGTGGGAACGATCAGCCCCTCTGCAGCCAATTGCTTGAGAGCCGGATAGATCTGCCCGTAGCTCTCGCCCCAAAAATAGCCGACGCTGGACGCAACGGCCTTACGAATCTCGTACCCGGACCGGTTGGGCTCAATCGAGAGCATCCCCAGGATGACATAGGAGGTGCGATTGCGCTTCATATATCTCTAAGATATATCTCACAGATATTATCGTCAACGATCTCTTCGCAAAAAACAAATGAAAATCGCCGCATGAAAAAAGACGGCAGGCCGCTCGGCCCGCCGTCTCTATTGAGACAACTCTTTCCTGTTAAATGATTTGCCGGCTACTTTCCCGGTTTGGCGGGTGCCGAAGCTGGGGCTGGCTTCGAGTTCTCCAGCACCGAATGCGATGCAGTTCCCGTGCGCGTATAGAGCACGGTCAGTGCGATCGAGGTGCACATAAAGAGAATCGCCGACCAGGTAGTCAAACGCGTCAAAACGTTGGCCGCGGCGCGCGGGCCAAAGGCGGTCTGCGAGCCCTGGCCGCCAAAGGCGCCTGCCAGGTCAGCCGAACGGCCCTGTTGCAGCAACACAACACCGACCAGAAACACGCACACAAGGATGTGCACAAGCATGACGAAAACGAAAAGAATATGCATCGCGAGAAACTGCTTTCTAAGTCAGCCCGATTCTTTCGGACGAGAGGGATTTGGTGCGGAAGAGGGGACTTGAACCCCTATGCCTTTTCAGGCGCCAGCACCTCAAGCTGGTGCGTCTGCCAATTTCGCCACCTCCGCACATCGGCGAACTCTAAAAGTATAGCAAATGAGCGCTTCCAGGTGCCGATCGGCAGACGGTTCCCGCTCCGCAAACTGTCTCAGCCGCCTTCAGGTACCCGTCGCCGGGCGACCGCCGGGATTGCGGCGGCACGCTCCATCTTTCGGATGAGTACTGGGTGCAATCTCGTGCGGTATCGTAAGAGGGTTATATGCGTGGAGGCCTTATGATCGCGCTGCTTCCCCAGCGTCTTCCAACTTTCTCTTCCCCGATCCACACTTCGACTCATCCACGGGATCGAGTGTTTCAACCAATTGCCGCTGTGGTGGTTTGCCTCGCGCTGGTTGTAGGCTCCTTGATCTCAAACGCACAGCAGCCCAATTCTGCCGATGCTCAGTCCGACAAACCCCACGAAGGCGGCCAGCCTCCTGCCATTGGCGGTGTCAACACCGGCGGCGCACACCCCGCCGTGCTCGACAAAGAGCATAGGCCGATTACAGCCGGCGGCTTCGTCAAAGATGGTCCGGTGCTCTTCGAGGACATCGCAGCCAAGGCCGGCCTGACCGCCTGGAAGCACGTGATGGGAACGCCGGAGAAAAAGTTCATCATCGAAGACAACGGCTCGGGCGTAGGCCTCATCGACACAAACAACGACGGCTGGCTCGATATCTATCTGGTCAACGGCTCGACCTACGACGCCGTTGCGGGCAAGACCACCCCTCCCAAGGCCGCGCTCTTTCACAACAACCATGACGGTACATTCACCAACGTGGCGGAGAAGGCCGGTGTGACCAACGACCGCTGGGGCGTCGGCGTGGCCATTGCCGACTACGACAACGACGGCTGGCCTGACATCTACGTCAGCAACTTCGGCAAGAACCGGCTCTACCACAACAATCACGATGGCACCTTCACCGATGTCGCCGAAAAGGCCGGCGTCGCGCTCGGCAACTGGTCAACCGGAGCCACATGGGGCGATTACGATGGTGATGGAAGGCTCGACCTCTTTGTCCCTGGCTACGTACATTATGATCTGGCCAATCCGCCGGCCTCAGGCGAAAAGGGCGTCGTTTACAGCTTCTGCCAGTTTCGCGGCGAAAACGTCTCCTGTGGACCGCGCGGCCTAAAGGGCGAGCCCGATCACCTCTTCCACAACAATGGCGATGGAACCTTCACCGATGTCAGCGAAAAAGCAGGCGTCGCCGATGGCAATGGTTATTACGGTCTAACTTCGGTTTTCGTCGATGTCAACAACGACGGCAAACCTGACTTACTTGTCGGCAATGATTCGACTCCTAATTATCTTTATCTCAACAAGGGCAATGGAAGTTTTGAAGATATTAGTTATGCCTCCGGCTTTGCTTTGAACGAAAATGGCCGCGAGACAGCTACAATGGGCATCGCCGTCGGCGACGATCAAAACAACGGGATGGTGGATCTGTTCAACACCACCTTCAGCGACGATTACGACCCGCTCTATCGCAACGACGGCGACGCCAACTTCACAGATATCAGTTATCAACTGGGAGTAGCAGAGGCCACCGTTCCGTTTCTCGGTTGGGGGACTGCGTTTTTTGACTATGACAACGACGGCTGGAAGGATCTGATCGCCGCGAACGGTCACGTCTATCCTATCGTCGATAGGGAGCCGTGGGGAACCACTTATGCCCAGCGCCCGTTGCTATTTCACAACATCGACGGGAAGCGATTCGAGTTGATGCCGGCGGTTGAGGGTACAGCTCTGGCGCAGACTTATGTGGGACGGGGCCTTGCCGTAGGCGACCTGTTTAATGACGGCAAACTCGATGTTGTCATCAATGTCATGGATGGTCCACCCGCGCTTCTCCGCAACGTCTCTCCCGGCAAACACCACTGGATCGAATTCAAACTCGTCGGAGGCGCCAAGAGTCCGCGAGACGCCGTTGGCGCAACGTTGTATCTCACCGCCAACAAGATGCGCCAGCGTGGCGACGTCATTTCCGGTGGCAGCTATGCTTCCACAAGCGACCCACGGCTGCACTTTGGGCTCGGCGATGCCGCAGTGATCGACGATATTGAGGTGCACTGGCCCAGTGGCGCAACGGAGCACTTCCCCGCTTCGCGGATCGACCGCATTGTCACGCTGAGAGAGGGACAGGGAACGAGGCCATAGAGCATCGCAGTCTCCATCCTCGAATTGGAGATTCTTCTCGTTAACGGGTATCGGAGGTCACATCTATGAAGATCAACAAAACAAAGATCGCATCCATGCAGATCGTCTTTGCGCGTCGAGTTCATCGAATTACGGCGGGGGTACTGCCAATCGCTGCTCTGACGGTTCTCTCATGGCAGGCTAAGCCTGCCTGCGCAGCCTCCGACGAGCCGGCCGCTACACAGCGAGCAGAATACTCGCAGACCATCGGCGAACATTACAATCTCCGCTTCGGTTCGGATCGGCCGTTCCTGCCCTCCAACGCCACGACCGACACGGGACAGCTCATTAACTCCAAGAGCTTTCCCACGGCAAAGTATTGCGGCCACTGCCATCAGGAGGCGCACGCAGAATGGCGTCAGACCGCGCATGCAAACTCCTTCCGTGCTCCCTGGTACATCAAGAATACGAATATGCTGAAGAAGGAGAAGGGAATCGAATTTACGCGCCATTGCGAAGGCTGCCATAACCCGATCGCATTGACCTCTGGCGCGCTAACAAAAGACTCGCCGGTCGATCGCAAGTTCGATGAAGATGGAGTAACCTGCTCAGTCTGCCACTCGATCCAGCAGGTCAATACACGCGGTACCGGGAGTTATGTCCTCGGTCAGCCGGCTGTGTTAGTCGATGACAGCGGTAAGCCGATTTACGGTGAGGTTCCTGACAAGGAGATACTGGCCCACCTCGACCGGCATTCAAAGGCTGTGATGAAGGACTTCTATCGCTCGAGCGAGTTCTGTTCAGTCTGCCACAAGGCCGCGCTGCCTCGAATATTGAACGACTATAAGTGGCAGCGCGCCATCTTTCTTTACGATGAGTGGCAGTTATCTTCTTTTGCGAAACAATCTCCATTGCCCTTCTATGTCAAAGATCAGGTCTCCACCTGCCAAACCTGCCACATGAAGCCGGAAGAGATCCAGTTATCGGATTACGGAGCGAAGGATGGACAGCTGGCCTCGCACCGCTGGCTCGGGGCCAACACAGTCCTATCTAAGTATTACGGCTACGACGCGCAGATGGAGAAGACGATCGCTTTCTTGAAGAACGGAGTTTTCAACGTCGACCTCTTTGCGCTGCAACGCAATGGCGGCAAGCTGATCGCGCCTCTAGGTGGCGAACCCTTCGAGATATCTCCGGGAGACTCGATCACCGTCTCGGTGGTCCTTCAGAATAAAGGCATCGCCCATAGCTTTGTCCCCGAGCAGCGTGACTTTTATGAGAGCTGGGTGGAGTTCGAGGCCAAAGACGCAGCTGGCCACACACTCATGCACTCCGGTGCGCTACAGCCTGATGGCACTCTCGATCCGCGTGCCCATAGCTTCACCAATCGTTTGATCAATAAAAAGGGCGGACTGAATGACCTTCACCAGGTATGGGATACACGAGTCGTTGCGTACAACAACACGATTCAATCGGGCCGATCTCAGATTGTCCGCTACGAGTTAAAGCTGCCGCCGGATGTTGTCGGGCCGGTTTCAGTAACGGCCAAAATCAACTATCGCCGGTTTAATCAGCACTTCATCGACTTCGGGCTGGGCAAGCACTATGAGATGCCGGTGGTCGAGATCGCCTCACGTACACGAACCGTTGCCGTTGGCGCCAATCCGGCCGGTCCTCCCGATCCGCAGGACAACAAGGAATGGATGCGCTGGAATAACTACGGCATCGGCCTGCTGGACGCGCAGCAATATGCAGACAGCGAGCGCGCCTTTCAGCGAGTGACCCAACTGCGTCCCGACTATGCCGACGGCTTCACCAATGTCGCGATCGCCGACTTCCAATGGGAGCGCTACGATGACGCGCGCGCAAGCCTGGAAAAAGCCGTCGCCCTGGCTCCGCGCAACGCACGCGCGCTCTTTTATCTCGCCCTGGTTGAACGCACGCAGGGCCATCTCGACGCCGCCATCGCTGATCTTCGTGATGTGACCGCGCAGTTTCCGAGATCTCGCGACGCGCATCGCGAACTCGGCTTTTCGCTCTATCAGCAGCATAAGTACGACGAGGCACGGACCGAGTATGAAACATTGCAATCAATCGATCCTGACGATCTCGCGGCTCACTACATTCTGTCGATTGTCTACCGGCGACTCGGCATGAAGGAGCAGGCGGCGCGAGAGTCTGCCGCCTTTGCCGATCAGAAGGATGACCCCACTGCGAGCACCTACGCGCTGGAGTTCCTGCGCAAGCATCCGGAGATTACGTCGGAGAGCGTGCCGTGGCACGTGCACAGCGACCTCGGGCCTGAGCCCGTTACAAGCGGAGGTGCAGGCAGCCAATGAGGCTCTGCTCGATCGCAGTCATTGTGCTGCTGATTGCCTCCCCTTTTGGCTTCGCGTCCTCGCGCAGCCAAAGGGAACACGGCGAAACGGTTCTCGCTGCGAGCGGATGCTTGCACTGCCATAGCATTCGCAACCAAGGCGGACACAAGGGACCTGATCTTTCCGGCGTTGGCCGGAGGATGAACAAGGACCGGATGCGCATGCAGATCGTCGACGGAAGCAAGTCGATGCCGCCCTTCGGAGATGATTTGCAAGGCGCGGATCTCGAAGACCTTCTCGCGTATCTTCACTCCTGCCGCGACAAGAAGAAAACTATCAGCTCAACCCCTTCTAGATAGAGCCCGCTGCGATACACTTTGAGTGTTGGAGGGAACACTCCTTGTCGCGCAAATCCCGATCGTTGGCCGCGCTTATTGCTTACACGCTTTTCCTTTCCGTTTCAGCTTCGGCACCATTAGCTTCACAGCAGGGGCAGCAGAGTGGAATGCCAGCCTCTCAAGGCGGAATGGCCACGGCCGGTCCTCAAAGGGCGCAGTTTGACAGTCAGCATCGTCCTATCACCGCAGGCGGCTTTGTCAAGACTGGACCGATCGTCTTTCAGGACGTCGCCGAGGCGGCCGGACTCGCAAAGTGGCATCACACCGCGGGCACACCGGAGAAGCGCCTGATTCTTGAGGCCAAGGGGCCGGGCGTTTGTCTTCTCGATTATGACAACGACGGCTGGCTGGATATCTATCTAATCAACGGTTCGAATTATGAAGCACTCGATGGCAAAGCTGCGGCACCGCGCGCGGCTCTCTTCCACAACAATCATGATGGCACCTTTACCGATGTAACTGAAAAAGCCGGCGTCGCCAACGAGCGCTGGGGCTACGGGTGCGCGGTTGCCGACTACGACAACGACGGCTGGCCGGATATTTACGTAACTAACTTTGGAAAGAATCGCCTTTATCGCAATAATCATGATGGCACCTTCACCGATATCGGCGAAAAGGCCGGAGTTACTGTGGGGACCTGGTCAACCGGCGCGACCTTCGGCGACTACGATGGTGACGGGCGGCTTGACTTATTTGTGGATGGCTATGCACAGATCGACTTGACCAACCCTCCCTACTCCGGTTCAAAGGCGGTTAATTTCGCATTCTGCCAGTATCGCGGAGTACAGGTCATGTGCGGCCCGCGCGGGCTTAAAGGCGAACACGACCACCTCTTTCATAACAACGGTGACGGAACATTTACGGATGTTAGCAAGAAACTGGGGGTCGACGATCCCAGCGGGTACTACGGCCTGGGCGCGCTGTTTGTCGACGTAAACGGAGACGGCAAGCCGGACCTGCTGGTGGCCAACGACTCCACGCCAAATTATCTCTACATAAACAAGGGCGACGGCACCTTTGAGGACCAGAGTTACGAGAGCGGCTTCGCTCTCAACGCCGATGGCCGCGAGGCCGCCAATATGGGCCTTGCCGCGGGCGACTATGAGAACAACGGACATCTTTCCATTGTCAGTACGACCTTTGCCGATGACTACAACATCCTCTTCCAGAATGATGGGCATGGATTCTTTACCGATGTGAGTTATCAGGCAGGTATCGCCGAGTCATCGATTCCATTTGTCAGCTTTGCCGATGGATTCCTCGACTATGACAACGACGGCTGGAAAGATCTGCTCATTATCAATGGCCACGTTTATCCTCAGGTGGACCAGCACCCGGAGTGGGGAACCAGTTATGCCGAGCGTCCGCTGCTCTACCACAATTTGAAAAATGGCAAGTTTGAGCTTGTCCCCGCCGTGGAGGGAACCGGGCTCGCAGTAGTTACTGTCGGCCGCGGAGCCGCATTTGGTGACATCTTCAACGATGGCAAGATCGATGTGGTCATCAATGGCATGGACAGCGTTCCTGTGCTGCTTCGCAACGTTAACGCGGACCACCATCATTGGGTTGAGATCAAGCTCGTGGGGGGGCCAAAGAGCCCACGCGATGCGGTCGGCGCAGCGGTTTATCTGACGGCCAATGGCATGCGCCAGCGCGACGACGTTTTGAGCGGTGGAAGCTACCTCTCGTCAAACGATATGCGGGTCCACTTCGGGCTGGGCGATGCGACCGATGCCGGGAGCGCCGAGATTCACTGGCCATCGGGAGCCAAGGAGACGATCAAGCTTCCGGGCGTGGATCGCATCTACACCGTGACTGAGGGTCAGGGGATAAACGGTGCCCTTTGCGGCGGGGCGCCTTGTCCAGTTGAGGCTCCGGTCGCGGCGCCGCCAAAGACCCAAAAGCAGTGAACTCGGACGGCTCGACATTACAGACTAAACGTGACCATTGGGTGGGAGAGGGTTGAGTCGAGGCAACCACGCCGCGCCCAAAAAAAGAAACCGGGCGGCGACCCAGCGAGTTGGGGCGGCCACCCGAAAGTCAAACTGAAAATAAACTTGTCTAGTTGGAGGCAAATCCACGAGACATGCATAGACTATCGATTCGGAACCGCTGCGTCTTGAGCCCTTTGAGTGATGTTTGACTCCATCAATAGGTGGAGAACGGCGACGGCATTCCTTGAGATTATCCTCTTATCTTTCTGTGCATTCCCCCACCTCTCCGATTAATGTGGAAGTGCGCGGTTTTTGAGTTTTAGACCCTGTTTAAGGAAAGTTGCCCACGATCTCGTGGCCCAGAAAAAGGCCAATTCGCACAAGAAACCGGCAATGGCAGCCCGTCTATGCCGGTTGCCCGGCGGAGCCCACCGGACGGTTGCATTCTTCGGCATTCTGGCCACAGTGGTGCTGCTGAGCTGGGGGTTTCCCTGCCCGGCATTGCAACCTGCTACTTCGTTGACCAACTATGGCCGCCAGACGTGGGTCATGGAGAACGGGCTGCCGCAGAATACTGTGCAGGCGCTCGTCCAGACCCGCGACGGATTCATCTGGCTGGGGACCGAGGTGGGTCTGGTCCGCTTTGACGGCAACGGCTTTCAGGTGTTCGACAAAAGCTCCACTTCGGCGCTTCCAGGCAATGACGTGCGTTGTCTGCTGGAGACCCACGATGGCGCTTTATGGATCGGAACCAGCGAGGGGCTGGCGCGGTGGAAGGACGGAGTGATGACGGCCTTTACAACGCAAAACGGTTTGCCAGGAAATGGGATTCGGGCATTGGCAGAGTCCGAGAACAACTATCTGTGGGCCTGGACGGATCAGGGGTTGGCGCGACTTAACGATGAAGAACAGTTTGTTGACACAACGGCTAAAACTGGGTTTCAAGCTAGCATTATTGACAGGGTCACGTCGGACGGCCTAGGAGGGTTGTGGGTAGGAACGCAAGACAGAGCGTCAATTTACCGGAATGGCCGCTGGACAGAGCCAGAGTCTCAGGGTGGGATGTTTCCGTGGATTCCAGCGGGACCTATTGAGTTCATTCAGGGGTACTGCGGAAGGGTAGCATCCGCGGACAAGAGCACCGTAGCGATGCTGGATGGAGACAGAAAAAGAGGTGACAACGCTCTGGACCGCTTCACCACTGGCAAAGAGCTTCCTGGCAGCCGCGTACAGGCGCTATTTTTTGACCGCGAAGGTAGCCTGTGGATTGGTACAAACGCCGGAATTGCGCGGTTTGCTGAAGGCAAGTTGCAACTTTTTCCAGTCACCGATCCGCTAGCCTCCGCCTCGGTGCTGGCGCTGATGGAAGACCACGAGGGCAATCTTTGGGTTGGAACCGAAGCCGATGGACTGCACATCCTGCGCGATCAGCGCTTCCGCACATTTGGCGCTCGCGAAGGCCTGTCGTCCGATGCAACGACCGCTCTCGTCGAAGACAAGTCAGGCACTCTGTGGGTGGGAACCAACGGCAGCGGACTGAATGCAATGCGCATCACCACAGGTGCAACTGGATCAAAAACCGCCTCGGTCAAGACCTACTCAGTCCGTGACGGGCTGTTGAGCGACGTGATTCTCTCTCTTGCCACGGCGCCCAACGGCGACCTCTGGGTAGGCACACCCGATGGTCTGAACCGCATTCGCAAGGGCAGAGTGGACGCGTTTACCTCAGCCGATGGGCTGCCAGACGACTTCATTCGTTCCCTGTTAGCAGACGCCGATGGCTCTCTCTGGATCGGCACGCGTCGCGGGCTGACCCACTGGACGCCCAAGACCGGCGGCGAGTTGAGTGGCTCGCGCATGGAGACTTTTACCCAAACCAACGGCCTTGGTAGCGATCTGGTGGGCGCACTGGCGCGCGACTCCCATGGCGATCTCTGGGCGGCGACCTTTGCCGGACTATCTCGGCTGCATGGCGGCGTAATCACCAACTACACCACGGCAGACAGCCTCTCAAGCAATGTGGTCACGGCCCTGTTGCCTCGCGAGAATGGCACGCTCGTGATCGGCACGCAGGACCACGGCTGGGATCTCTGGGATGGACAGCGCTTCACAGCCGAGATGCGCAACGGCCTGAAACAGACGACGATCCACGCCATCCTCGACGACGGCATCGGACATCTCTGGTTCGCGACCGGCAACGGAATCGCTCGCTGCGACTGCGGCATGTTGGGTGCCGGGATGCAAGGGAGCGGCTGTTCGCATTGGATCGACTTCGGCGCCGCCGACGGCCTGCGCAGCCGCGAGACGTCAACAAACAGTCATCCATCGGCCTGGCGCTCCCACGACGGACACCTCTGGTTTGCAACGCCCAAGGGCTTAGTCGAGGTAGACCCGGCCCACTTCCCGGTAAACACGGTTCCGCCCCCGGTTGCTCTGGAGCGTTTTGCCGTCGACGACCTCGCCCAACCGGTTCATGCGGCGGACTCGGTGCTCCGCGTTCCCGCAGGTCACGTCCACTTCCAATTCGACTATGCCGGGCTGAGCTTTAGCGCTCCCCAAAAGGTGCGTTATCGCTTCAAGCTTGAAGGTGTAGATCGCGACTGGATCGATGCCGGCACGCGCCGCTCCGCTTACTACACCAATATTCCGCCAGGACACTATACCTTTCGCGTGCAAGCGGCCAACAACGACGGGCTTTGGAATACGGATGGCGCTGCGCTCACCTTTGAGCTTCGGCCGCACTTCTATCAGACCGTCTGGTTCTACGCGTTGTTGCTGGCGGCTGCGGCGGGTATGGTTGTGCTGCTGCTGCGCCTCAGGCTGCGGCGCGCCGAGGGAGAATTCCGCGCTGTGCTAGGCGAGCGTAGCCGCATCGCGCGCGAGATTCACGACACACTCGCGCAGGGTTATGTGGGCGTCTCGGTGCAGCTGGAGGTTCTGGCAGAGCTTCTGCGGCACAAGAAAACTGAGGCTGCGGAGAAGCACCTCGATCTGACGCGCGGCTATGTTCGCGAGGGGTTGGCCGATGCGCGGCAATCAATCTGGGCGCTGCGCTCGCAGGATTCGGGCGAGACGACGCTGCCGGTCCAGCTGCGGCGCATGGTTGAGGCCGAAGGCGGCCACGGATTCGATGCGAAGTTCAGTATCTTCGGCGCCTACAGGCCGATGCCTCCGGACACAGAGCGGGAATTCCTGCGTGTGGCCCAGGAAGCCATCCATAATGTGAAGAAGCACGCCCGAGCAAAGCATCTGATAGTTCAGTTGGAGTATGGACCTGAGGAGGTCGCGCTCGAGGTACGCGACGATGGGAGCGGCTTTGCAGCGGAGAGAGAATCGCAGCCGGGCCACTATGGACTGACTGGAATGAGAGAACGCGCAGCCGCGATCGGCGGAACGCTGGAAGTAACAAGCGATGTGGGAACCGGGACGACAGTCCGCTTACGCGCTGCCCCACGGCGAGAGACAAGAGAGCAAACGAAGGAGCTATCGTGAGCAAGGAATCGATTCGTGTGCTGGTTGTGGAAGACCACCACGTGGTGCGCCAGGGCCTGATGGCGCTGCTGAATGTCGTCGAAGGCTTGGAGGTAGTGGGGGAGGCCGCGGACGGCGTCGAAGCCATCGCGCAGTTTCGCAAGCACCAACCGGATATCACGCTCGTCGATCTGCGCTTGCCCCGGCTGAGCGGAGTCGAAGTCATCGAACGCGTACGCATGGAGACGCCGCAGGCCCGCTTCATCGTGCTGACAACGTATGACGGCGACGAAGACATCTATCGCGCGTTGCAGGCCGGCGCGCGCGCTTACCTGCTCAAGGGCATGACCTCTGAAGAGTTGATAACAACGATTCGCGCGGTTCATGCCGGCCGCTCTCACATCCCTCCGGCAATTGCCGAGAAGCTGGCAGAGCGGATGGGCACCGAGGAGCTGACGCCGCGCGAGGCCGATGTGCTCGAACAGATTGTGCACGGCAAGAGCAACAAAGAGATCGCAACCGAGCTGGAGATCTCGGAAGCTACGGTGAAGACCCACATCAACAGCCTGCTGGGCAAGCTCGGCGTCACCGACCGGACCCAGGCCGCAACAGCCGCCATCCAGCGCGGTCTCGTTACACTCGAATCCCTGAGAAAGCCAAAGCCATGAAGCAACGAACGACACGAAAGCTGATCGCGTGCACAATTCTTTTGACGCTTACGTCTCCGCTTATGCAGGCGCAAAAGAGCGCGTGGCGGCAGGCCACAGATGCCGAGCTCGCCTCGCTATTGCCTGCGCGCGCGCAGGTAGAAAAAGAACACATCGAGACTGAGATGCGCACTGCCTCGGGCATCGTAAGCAGCCACGGCCGTTATATCGCCGGCGTAGTTCTGCTGACCGCCGGGTATTCTGCGGAGGGCAAGTACTCGCACTATCTGATCGCGCAGGCGCCGGTTCGCGTGGGCGGGGTCCAACTGAAGCCGGGAGAATACGTCTTCGGCTGGACGCGCGCACAGGCGGGCGATGCGCTAAGCGTGCACTTCTACAAAGCCGCGACAGGAACGCCGGTTGGCACTGCGGAGGCACACCGGATCGCGGGATCGAGCCGCGTCGAAAGCCTGCACATCTGGACTCCCGGCGACAGAGCGCTCATCCAGATTGGCCGCTTTGGAATTCCCTACGAACTGGGCGAGGAGTAATCGCTCAGTTCAGTCGTGCCTGCCAGGCTCTCCAGTCGGCAGAAACGCAATCCCCGAGATCGTATCTCCCGAAGCTAACACCTCTCTCAGCCGTTCAGTATTCGCACCGCTGCGCGCTACAGCCGCTTCAAGCATTCCCAGCGCCGCGGCAGGAGTCGTCTCCGAGGGCAGGCGGAAGATCCACGGAATATTGGTCGAGGTCAGCCTCCGGTCATCGCTCAAGGCAACCACCGGAACGAAAGCCTTCAACGACAACTGTTCGGCCAGATGCGCCGCATCGCGATCGAGTGCGACGATGGCAAGCGCATGTCCGTCCATCAGGGCGTGAACCAGCTGAGTCGAAGCCATTCCCCAATTCTGATCGCTCGCCACAGGCTCCAGTTTCAACTCACGACCATGTGCCGCGGCGACCACTAATGCCTTCTGAACTTGAGCCGACTGCGCGATCTCGGTCGCCTGCGGTCCGAAGAGAACAATGCGCACCGGCCCTGGCTGAAGATCGCTCGGATGCGGTCCTGCGTAATCCACACCATCTTCGCCGACCTTCGCATATGGCACTTTCTGCCCATCGGTTTCTAGACGCGCCTGCGGGATCGGCTCCACGACGGGCTGCTTTTCCATCGTTGCCACACGATAGGTTACCGCCCCGTCATGCACTGTCGCCAAATACATCGGAGCCACATTCTTCTGATTCGGATCGAAGACCATGTGCCCCGTCACACCGTCGTACTGCTCGATGTTCGCCAGAGCATCGTGAATCCGCGCACGATTGAGGCCCGCCTTGCAGATCGAATCGAGCAGCGCATTCATCGCGTCATAAGCCAGCGAGGCAAACTGCTCCGGCTTCTCGTGGAAGCGCCCCTCAAAGCGCTGATTAAACTCCAGCCATTTAGGATCGTTGCGCGTCGGATCGTAAGGGAAGACAGCCTCGAATCCCTCCGCCGCATCTCCCGCCTCGGCAGGCAGCTCCGGCCCCAGTGTGCGATACGAGCCAAAAACGCGCTGTTTCATGCCCGCGGCGCGCATCTGCCTCAAGATTGCCGCTGCTTGAGCCTCATCGGCCCACAGCACGATCGCATCGGCACGAGAGGAGCGAATCACATTCAATTGCTTGGTAAAATCCGTATCGCCTGGAAGGTACTTCTGTTCGATGACAATCGGGTGGCCCAGCCTGCGAGCTGCATCACGCAGTTTCATTACGCCAAACCGGCCATAGCGGTTGTTCACCCTGAGAATCGCCACACGCTTCATGCCGAGTTCGGTGAAGATATGGCGAGCCAGCGTCAGGCATTGCACGCGGTCATCCTGTATATCGGTAAAGTACCACGGGATGTAAGTCTCGGGAATCGTGAAATCGGTCGAGGCCGAATTGACAATGGGAATCTCGGCGCGGAGCGCGACGCGTAGAACAATATGCGTCGTCTCGGAACTGATCGAGCCGAAGATCGCCCAGTCTTGGTCGTCGTAGACCATCTTGACCGTCTCGTCCGACGTCGAGCCCCAGATGGCCGGATCGGTAGGCCGGTCGTCACCATAGACTGCTTTGGCCTGCCAGTTGTTGTAGTCGTTATGCTGCATCACGCGGAAGGGCTTGCCGCCGTAGCCACCGCGCGCATTCCATTCTTCAACGGCGAGCTGGGCGCCATGCAGCATACGCGTGCCGAACACCGCTTCCGGGTTGGGTTCTACAGGCCCGATGAAGCCGATGCGGACCTCCGTCAGGTCCTTGGGCTCTGGAATGTCGCGTCCCGCACCGGAATAAATGTTCGGATGGATGTAGTTCAGATCGTAAGGCGCCGCAAACTTCGAGTAAGGGCTCAAATCGGCAGGCTCGCCGGCATAGGGGATCACGACACGATCCCTGGCCGGCCCCGGCGGATGCGCGCCGCACTCACACGTCCCCTTGCCCGTAACCACAACCGGACCCGTACTCTGTTCCGAAACCTGGCTAGAGTACGGGCTCGAGTCCTGCGCAGTGCAGTAAAAAGCCATCGCGCACGCTACGGCCACCAAACATCCCTTGCGCATCACGGCTACTCCTTAGCGGCTGATCCCTTGTCCGTGCGGAACATGGCGATGGCCTCGATCTCGATGAGCAGCTCGGGGCGGCAAAGATGAGCCTGAATGCCCGTCGATGCGGGCAGAGGGTCGAGTCCCTGCTCCTTGAAGAAGGCCGAGCGTCCCGCATTGAAGACATCATAATCGCGATCGATATCGCGAAGATAGCAACTCGTCCGCACAATGTCGTGCCAGGTGGCGCCTTCAGCGGCTAGCAGGCCCGTGATGTTGTCGAATGTCCGCCGTAGTTGCGCGGGAAAATCGCCGATGTGGACGCTCTGACCGTTCTCGTCGATCGAGGCCGTGCCCGAAATCAGCAGAATGCAGACGCCGCCGATATCGATTCTCATGCCGCGCGAAAACGAACTCGGCTTGGCGTAGGCATATGCCTCGTTGAGGACGCTGTGGTTGGTGATCGCTCGCTTTTCGATAGGCGCGTGCGCAATGGCTTCCAGAATATCTGCAAATGCATTCATCTTTGATGCTCCCGTCTTCTTATTGTTTTTGTCGAATCCCATGACTTAATCCCTTCGCAGTCGCAACCCAGATGTCATCGCCCTGAAAGTCGAGGCCGAGAATATAGTTATGGGCCGGCGCTGTCGTGACGTCAACTGGCGTCACATTCCCTTGCGCATCGCGCACCGTCATCTCCGGCTTGCCGTCTTTGAGCGAGGGGCGATAAACAGCCCAGTTCACGCCGTCATAGTAAGCCAGCCCCTTGTCAGTGCCAAACCATGCGCGATTTGCGTCAGTACCCTTGATTGTGTTGATGAAGTTCGAAGGCAGTCCGCTGTCTTTGGCGAGGAAGTTGTGCCAGTAGCGGCCATCGTATCGGCTCGCGCCAAAGTACGTCGCCACCCACGCGATATTGTCAACGTAACTCACCGAGGTGACGATCTCGTGGATCAATCCCTGATCCTTGAACAACACCATCTCGTTTTCGCCGTCGGGGTCGTCGTATTTATCCCAGCGCGCGGTCTTCTGGTTGTATTCAAGAAGGCCGCTGCCCCACACCCCATAATATACCTTGTCAGGAGCGGCTGAAACCGCATACACCCAGATCTCCGCCATCGGTGTGTTGCGCTCGTTGTAGAGTGTCCATTGGCCGGTGCGAGTGTTGAAACGGCACCCGCCGGCGGCGGTGGCCACCCACACGTTTTCACCTTCTACCGAGACGCCGTAGACCACATCGTTGCTCAGTCCCGAGTTCAACTGCGTATAGGTATCAATGCGTCCGGCCGAAACGCGGCTCAGACCGCCCATCGTGCCGGCCCACACATCACCGGTGCGCCTGTCCAGCGCCAGCGAGAGCACGGCGCGATGTGCCAGGCCGTCCTTGGTGTTGTAGCTCTTCCACGCGTGATTCTCGTAGACCGCAAGGCCATCTTCGGTGCCTGCCCAGATGCGCTCGCCATCCGCCAGCACTGAGAATACGTGGTTATCCGGCAAACCGTTGGCAGTCGTGAAGTTTTCAAAGCGAAAACGCGGCATCTGCGGCGGTGCTGCGAATATAACTTGCACCGAAATGAAAAGCACTGCCAACGTCCAAACGGATCTAGGTGCCCCATCCTTTCGCGTCTTTCCTGGCGAAAGGGTGGGAGACCACGAACCTGAATCGCGTTTCATCAGCAGCGTGTTGAAGGTGGACTTCTTCATCGTGTCCTCAGGTACTCGATCAAATCGTTGAGTTCATCCTTGGTCAGGTCGTTGGTGCGCCCGTGCTTGTCTTCGGGGTTGTAGACCGTCCAAATCTCTTCAAGCGTGTGCGCCGAGCCGTCGTGCAGATACGGCGCGGTCAGCGCGATGCCGTCCAGCGGAGCCGACTTCAACATCCCTGAGTTGTCGGTAGGCTTGCGCGTCCCCACATCGAAGAGCTTCTGATTGGTTCCCTTCGGGCCGCTATGGCAATAGGAGCAACGATTGCTCTCAGGAATCGGCTTGCCGAACTTATCCGTCGCGCGAGTGAAGAGCGCCTGGCCGCGCTCCTGCTCCGGTGTAAACTCGCCGTTGGGCTGGCGCCAGCGATTGGGCCGCGGATCAAGATTGCGCACGTAGACTGCGAGGTCGGCCAGCGTCAGATTGTCGTAGTTCTCCGAGCGCCAGAAGTACTTCTCCGTTCTCGGTCCGCACTCCGTAGGGATATTGGGATTGCCGCCATTCCACTTGTAGGGCTCGGTGTCCTTGATTCCCTCGATCATCTTGTTGTCCACAATGTCGCGGCCAAATCCGTCTGGTTCCAAATCCCAGGTGAGGCCATCAAAGGTCGAGTCAATGTGGCAACTGGAGCATCCTATCTGTCCCTGGAAGCTGTAGCGCGAGGTATAGAAAGTCTGCTCCCCGCGGCGTATCGCCGAGATCTCCTTGGGGCCTGCCAGGGTGATGGTGGAAGCAACACGATGAGTGCGCGTATCGATCACGCTGATCGTATCTTCGAGACGATTGGCGACAAAGAGCTTGTGACCATCGGACGTGAGCGCAAGACCGCGTGGGTTGTGGCCTACGGAGATTCGCGCAACCACATAGTTGGCGCTGGCGGATAGATCCTGCGCAAAAGACCCTGACGCCGGACGCGGATGCGTGTGAATGAAGCGCAGCAGCCGCGGAATGTCGATGACAAGAACGGACTCCGAGCCGCCGAGCGTGACATACAGTCGCGACTTATCCGCCGCAATAGCGACCCCAAAAGGCTGCGAAGAATAGCGTTCCAGCTCGTCGAGCGGAACCTCGACCGGCATGCCCACGTCTGCGCCAAAGATGGTCAGTGTGTAGGCGAACGCGCCGCCATGCTCAAGATGCGCCAGCGGCACAAGGTTCTTGGGATGGTACTCGGCGACCGCTCCCAGTCGGCCATCGGAAGAGAGAGCTAGATGAAAGACACCCGCGATCGAGTGCAGCGGAATGCGATCGACCACCACGGCGCGACCTGCATCGATCACCGTGATCTCCGACTCAGGCGCAGTGCGATTATCCAGGTCGCTCCGCACGCGCGACGGGTTCGGATAGATGTGCGTCGCGTAGATTCGGCCTCCATCGGGAGAGATCGTCAGATAGCTTGCACCCCGCCCTGCCAACAATCGCTTCTCTTCAGTGCCGGTCTTGGCATCGAGCACCGCCACATCGCCCGATATACGATTGGCAACAAACAGCCGCTTCCCTGCGCGGTCCGCAACGACGCTCGACGGCTCCGCGCCCACCGGCCAGGTTGCCGTGACACTCATCGCATGGGTGTCGATCACCGAGAGCGTGTCGTCCCATGCGTTGGTCACAAACAGCCGTGCGCCGTCAGGCGACAGCGAAAAGCCGCGCGGCATGGTGCCCACGGCAATACTCTTGATCACTGCAAAGCTCGCTGCATCGAGCACGCGTACTTCTTTGCTCTGCTGGCAGAGCACGTAGAGACGCGCGTCATCGGGCGACAGCAGAACCTCAAGCGGAGACGCATACTCCTGCGCGTTCTCCTGCTCCGCGCGCACGGGATGATCGACAGTGGGCCAAAGAGCTGACACAACCAACGCTGTTCCAAGTGCCGCAAGCCCAGTGCCAATCGCCGTTCTGAGGCTTAGTCTCACTTCGCGTCTCCAGACTTCGGCTCTTCGACTGTAAGCACGCGGTCCACGCTCAGCTTCTCAAGTGTCTGTTCGCGGCCGCTGGGCCAGTGAACAATCAGCTTGTCTACCGTCGTTGCAGCGCCAAGGCCGAAGTGCAATCGGCCGTCGTCCTGCGAAAGATACCCAGAGCCGGCCACGCGCTCAGAGGTTTCCCGTTTGCCCGCGGCAAAAACTTCGACACGCGCCCCGATGCCATCGCGGTTGCTCCCCGTTCCGGTCTTGCCAGTCCTTGAGCCAACAAGCTTGATGGCAATCCAATGGCCGGTATTCGTGGAAACATTGTGCAGCAGCGTTCCTCGACCGCCAAGGTTTATCGCAAAGGCGTCGACTTTGCCGTCGTTGTCATAGTCGGCAAAGCACGCTCCGCGTGCCGTTGTGCGTTCGCTCAACACGGACCCTGCGTCTCGCGAAACATCGGCAAACCTTCCGTTACCAAGCCCGCGAAAAACCGTGTGCTCCTGCGGAATCAGATGAATGAGTCCGCCATGAAAGATGAGGATATCGAGCTGTCCGTCGTTGTCGAAGTCGTAAACACCCGTCCCCCAACTGACGTATTGTGCGTTGGTCTGCGAGACTCCGTTGGACGCACCCATGTCTTCAAAGCCCTGCTTACCCGTATTGCGCAAATACCGGTTATAGTGCCCATCGGTGACCCAAAGGTCGAGCATACCGCGACCCTCAAAGTCGGCAAAGACAGGGCCCATTGAAGAAGTAGATTCTCCATTCTGACCGAAGGCGGTGCCTGTATCGTTGCCGATCTCTTCGAAAGTTCCATCGTGCTTATTGTGAAACAGGAAGTTTTCAGTGCGGTCGTTGGCGACATAAATGTCATCCCAGCCGTCGTTGTCAAAGTCCGCCGCGGTCACGCCCATCGTGCGGCCTGCATATGCGCCGATTCCCGACTTCTCCGTCACATCGGTGAAGGTCCCGTCGCAGTTATTGTGATAAAGCTTGTTCGTTTCGCCTTCGTAGTCCAGCGGTCCAGGGTAGTTATCCGCCGCGTAGAAGGCGCGATACTTGGGATCGAACTTGACGTAGCGGCCGACGAAGAGATCGACGCATCCATCCTTGTCGTAATCCAGCCAAGTCGAGCTGATGGCCCAGCCGTCTACTTTGATCCCGGCCTTCGCCGTCACGTCGGTAAAGGTGCCATCGCCGTTATTGTGATAGAGAATGGTCTTGCCGTAGCCGGTCACCAACAGGTCGACAAAACCATCGTTGTCATAATCCGCCGCCGTCACGGCCATTCCGTAGAGATCCGGATTCAATCCGGCTTTTTCCGTCACATCGGTGAAGTGGCCGTTGCCGTCGTTGCGATAGAGGTGATTGTGAGGCAGCGGGACCGGCTTGACCTTCAACGGATAGGGATGCATCGAGTCGTCGAGCGGCCGGCCATTGACCACGTAGAGCGATTCGAGGCCCGAGTTGTTGTAGTCGAACCAGATGCAGCCGGCCCCAGTGCCTTCGAGCAGAGAGCCCAGTTGGCGCGAACCAAAGCTGTGTGTGAATTGAATACCCGCTTTATCGCTGGCATCTTCGAATTTGATGGCCGGCGCTTTCCCGGCAGTAGCGGCAGGAACCGGCGGAACTGTCTGCGCGGCAGCCATCGATACCACGCCGAGTAATAGAAAATAGCGAATCAGCATTTCAATTTCCTCCCGGCGTCTTTGGCTTCAGTGCTTCTGCCGGCGCCGAGCCTGTCAGATCGACCGGCGTGGTGGTGCGCAACAGCACAGCCGGCACGCGATTCTCCGATGCGCGCTCCGGTCCCGCGTGGCAGCCAACGCAGATCCGCTGTTCGCCCCTCCGAATCCAGAACCACCCTTGCTCCTGGCGCAGAACCGAGCCCTTGTCATCGAGCAATGAAAACCGAATCGGCTTGTCGGCAGGCGCCTTCACAAAAAACGATCCATCCGGCTCAACCTGCGCCGTGCCCGTGACAACTGCTCGACCGCCGGCCAGAGTTTCCATCCGCACCGATGCTGTTACCGTCTTAAGATCGCCCTCGCGAGACCGTCGCGCATCGAGCGCAAGCAGGTTCGCATGGTTCCAATCGTGCAACCCTGACGGATGACGCTTGGGCCTGTTGCGCGGCGCGACAATAACTGGATCGACAATGTTCATTCCGTTGTCAGCAAATGCAGTTTGCATCGTCGCAGCGCCAGGCCTCCATAGCCTCAACGCAAACCTCGCACCGTTCGTAGCCCGCGTGCTTAGCAACCATGCGCCTGACGCCGTCTCAACTACCGCGCCAGCGTACTCGGCATGAGGCGCCGCGATTGGTTCCTCGTGTGCCAACGGTGATGTAAAGCGCGCCAGAGAGGCCCCATGCGTGAAGACTACATCTCCGTTTGCCAATTGTCTTCCGCCCCAGCGCGCCTTACCGTGATCGCAACGATATGACTCCACACCCGAGCCGTCGGAATAAACCAGAAACAATTCAGGAGTCGATCCGGAGCCGAGCGGAAAACCGGACTCGAAGAGAATGCGTCCATCGGCCAATACATCGGAAGGGATCGCACTGCCGGTAAGATAGGAGAGTGGCAGCAATGCGGAGCCGGCATTTGAATCGACCGGGGCAAATGCGTCTGCGGCATCCACTCCAGCGGCTTCAAGTTGAAATCCCTGTGGCGTGCGCTGCCCATAAATCAGGCGGCCCGAAGGCAGATAAAGCGGGCGAATGGCGTCACTCGCACCCGCAATCAGCTTGCGCAGTGAATGATCGGCCAGCGTCATCTCCCAAATCCGCCACGGATCGTCCGCCTGCTGCTTGCCCGCGAAGAGCACTCTCTTGCCATCGAACGAAACATTGGCATCCGCCGAAGCCGCAAAGCCGGTCACCAGCGGCTCTGCCTTTCCAGCATGAATCAGCAAAAGCTGAGCGTCCTTGGGGAATCTCTCTTCGCCGCGCAGCGCTGCCAACGGTTCGTAAGCCGGCGCAGCGGTGACAATGATATCGACGTCGAGGACCGGACCATTTTTCACGTTCGCGCTCTGCGCCGGAGTGGGCGCGAAGCCGCAAACCGGAATCAACAGTGCAACCATCGCAGTAATCGAAAGCACTCTGGAAACAGGACTCATCCCACCGCCACCAGTGAATGAGCTTGAGTCATCTTGCGCCGCGATACTCTGCCATGCTCGCGCACGTCGAGCCATGGTTCGAGATCGGTCATCATCGCGTCGAATGCGGCAAAGTCCAGCGACTGCTCACCGTCGCTCCACGCCTTGGCTGGGTTGGGGTGCACCTCAACGATCATGCCGTCAGCACCGGCGGCAAGCGCGATCCGCGCCAGCGCTGGAACCAGATCGCTGTGTCCCGCGGCGTGGCTCGGATCGGCGATCACCGGAAGATGCGAGACCTGCTTGATCAGCGCGATCGCGGAGACATCGAAAGTATTGCGCACGGCAGTTTCAAAGGTGCGGATGCCGCGCTCGCAGAGGATGACGTTGGGATTGCCGTTGTCGAGAATCAGCTGCGCCGCGCGAAGCCACTCGGCAATCGTAGCCATCATGCCGCGCTTCAGCAGCACCGGACGTCCTGACCGCGCCGCAGCCTCAAGCAGCGGATAGTTCTCCATGTTGCGCGTCCCGATCTGCAAGATGTCGGCGTAGTCCGCGACCAGCGGCACATCCTCTTCCGACATCACCTCGGTCACGATAGCCAGGCCGCTCTCTTGACGGGCGCGCGCCAGCATCCGCAGCCCTTCGAGGCCCAACCCTTGAAACGAATAGGGGGAACTGCGCGGCTTGAAGGCGCCTCCACGCAGGATCCGCGCTCCGGCGCGGCGCACATGGTTGGCCGTGGCCATCAACTGAAACTCGGTCTCAACCGAACAGGGCCCCGCCATCGTGACGAATTCGCCGCCACCGATCTCCAGATCCAGCACTGGCACTCTGCTCTGTTGGCGCAACGCGCTCTTCAGGCAACCGGGGGCTTCGGCAAATCGTTCATGCCAGTTCTCGCGCACTTCTGCGCTCCATTCCGGGGAAACTTCAGATTACTGAAGCACGCCGAGTGGCGCCTCAACCTAAAGGTGGAGATGAAGGAATCATAATCCCCGCTCTCAGTTCACTTAAGTCACATATTTCCATCGAACTAACGTATCCGTTCACTGATTGGGGGTTGGCGCCGGAGCGGGCAGCGTCGAAGTAGCCGGACCGGAGGCAGGTTGGCTCCCGTTCGGCTCAACACCATCCAAGGGTAGAATGCGCCTCTCCGACCAATAGAGATGATAATCCCTGAATACCGTATTGTTTACCTGGGTCTTTCGAGCCGTGGCAGGAAGCAGCATGTTGCGAATCTGATAGGTTCCGGGATCGCGAAACTTCGCAAGAGCAACGCTCTTCAGCGGGCAAATGAACATCTTTTCTCCGATCTCCACAGAGCCGTACTCCACAAGAACGTCGGCTTCCACAACCGGATCATCCGCCTTCAGCTCTGCCACCATCGTCAATCGCAGGATCGATCCATCCGTCGGATTGACGGCGATCTCCCCGTGATAAGCGGGATGGTGCATGATCTCCTTCAAAAAACCCGGAAATGCCACCGCGTAATGCGATGCATCCTGTGGCACCTGATAGCGAAAGACCGCCATACGGCCGGCAGCACCCTGTTCCCAGTGACTCCAGACCACCTTTCCCTTGGCTGTGTCCGCCAGTGTCACGACAAGAATGGAGCCAAACTCTCCCAGCGTGCTCAGCTCCGGGCCGGGTCGGCCTGGTGTTGCCAAATTCACCGATTCATGGCCATCGCGATAGAGCACCTCGGCGCGCGAAGCGCTCACCTCATGCAGCGGCTCGTAGCCAATCGGCCACTCTAATGGGGGTACTTCCACCGCCTGCTTGCCTTCAAAACGGGTTGTGTACTCAGTCGCAAAGAGGTTAGGCAGCCTTGCAATCGTCTTGCTCACATACTCGGCGGTTTGCGCAAATAATGAGACCTGAGCGGCACGCCCCGGCGCGGGATCAGACGACTGGACGACCACGGGCAAATCGAGGAATTCAGCCGCATCGAATACCCCGAGCAGCGCCTCTCGCGATGCGGGGCCGGGCATTTCCGCCTCAGCATGCGCAAACCGAGCCGCTGACATTCGTTCCGTCAATTCCAAGTCAGAGATACTCCGCGCCGCCTTCTCGTCGCGTTGCCGATGAAAGACAGTTAGCTGTTGTTCCAATTGCTCTACGGTGACTTGGTTAGAGGATCTCCTCTTTTGTGGTACTGCCGGTGGGATGATTCCAGCAAGAAGCACCACAATGGCCAGTCTTCTCATAGCATCATCCTTCCGCGCAACAGTGCTCCCATCCTATTGCGGGCCCGAGAAGGATGTAAAGTCTCCCCAGCTACACCGCCATCGGCGGGGGATGATAGCCAAATGCCCGATCCACAACCGCTGCGACACCCAGCGCCGTCTCGTCCTCGAAGGGCCGCGCCACAATCTGCACTCCAATGGGCAACTCCTCCGGTGACTGGCCAGCCGGAACCACAGCCGCTGGCGCAGCAAGCGCGTTAAACCACTGCGTATAACGCCAGGCATCGAGATACTTCACACCGCGGCCTTCGATAACCCACTCCCGCTCGCCGTGGCGAAAAGCAGGAATGCTGGCCACGGGACAGAGCAGCACCGGATACGCGCTCATCTCTTCTAACGTCTTCGCGCGCAACACATCTAACTCGGCCCACGCATCCAGCAACTCAACTGCCGTCAACGGCGGCGCAGCCTTTGAGAAACCGAGAAACTCCTTGAAGATCGGGGACAATAGATCTTCCCGGCCCCGAATCGCAGGCGCATAAAACATGGCTCCGCATTGCACAAAGAACTTCCACCACAACCGGCGTAGTGATTCCAGCGTGCGCGGCCTGAACGGCTCAACGCGAAAGCCCGCGTCACGCAGCGCGGCAGCAGCCGCCTGCACAGCTGCGCGCGTCTCCAGCGTAACCGGCACAAGGCCGTCATCTTCAAAAACGCCAATCGTCCGCGTACGTAGTTCGTCGAGACTCCATTCGCGCAGCGTAACGGGAGGACTGGTTGGGTCGTACGGATCATGTCCGCTCAGCACGCGAAACATCAGCGTAACGTCGGCCACACTCCGCGCCATCGGCCCAATCGCTCCGAGAATCGAAAACGGTCCCACACAAGGCGGCAGATGGCCTCGGCCGGGAATCCGCCCTGGCGTAGGCTTTAGCGAACAGATGCCAGTGAAATGCGCAGGCACACGCACGGAGCCGCCACTGTCCGAACCCAGACCAGCCGCAGAGAGCCCCGCCGCGATGGCCGCGGACTCACCGCCGCTCGATCCGCCCGGTGTTCGCTCAAGGTCCCACGGGTTCCGCGTTTGCCCATGCAGCAGGTTCGCGGTCTCATAGGCCATCAGAAACTCCGGGCAGTTGGTCGTGCCCAGAATCAACGCCCCGGCTGCGCGCAGCCTCGTAACAACAACCGCATCATCCTTCGGGATATCCCCCTCGTGCAGCAGGCTGCCGATCTCGCAGTGATAGCCCACCGTCGCAATCGACGATTTCACAGTAACCGGCAACCCGAACAATCCGCCGCGCCGCTCGTTCTTCGGCATCTCATCGAGCCGTCTCGCATCGGCGCGCACACGCTCCGCATCGAAATCGGCAAAGACATTCATCTGCGGATTCAACCGTTCGATCTGGCGGATATGCGCATCAGCCAGCTCCGCGATCGAAACCTCTCCCGACCGCAACAACTCCAGCTGTCGTATAGCCGGCTCAAGCACGAGACTGCTCATTGCTGCGCTGCCTTTATGGCCGCGCAAGCGGCGTCTGCCTCACTGCAGGTGGTCGCGGGTGTTGCAGGCATCGGCTTATAGTCGAAGTGATGCAGCCCCACCGGCTCGCCAGATTCGAAGCGATCGTTCCAGTTCAATTGATAATCGAGAGCATTTGCGTCGTCCGGGAACTTCTCATTCGCTGGATACGGATAGGCACTCATCGAATGAAATGGCAGTTGCGCCACGGTAAAGGGCGATGCATCCCACCAATCCATGTCTTTGACGAATCCATTGGCATAGAAGAAGTAGTCGCGCTCCCAATGCGGCGCCAGCGCAGGCAGCTTTGTAGCATCGAACTCGGCTGCGATCTCTTCACCGCTGCCAAAGATCACATACCGGTCGTCGACGTGCGTCAGTAACGCCGTCACATCCCCCATCCGAGTATAGCTACCTCTCTGCCGCTGGAAGGGCCCTGTCAAACTCACGCGGTCATAGTCATAGTCGAGATCGCCGGGGCTCGCGCCTTCGATCTGCGTTGGGTATCCGCGGAAATGAAGTGTGGCCCTCGACAGTGGCGCCTCCGTGGTGCGCGACTCGGCCCCGGCTTTGTTATCGATGAGCACCTGGTCCCAATAGATTTCAAGATTGGTTACGAGCCTGATGCGATGCGCTCCAGCAGGCAGCTTGCCCGTGAGGTCCACCACGATAGTGCGCTCCAGACCGGCAGGAAAACCTACATCCTCCGCGATGCGCCGCCATGAACCATTTGGCATCTGCGCCTCGGCGTAAGGTGAGATGGGCTTGATCCCTGCCTGCCACGCAGCATAGAGCGAGGTCGCGCTAAAGTAGTTCACGTAGCCGGTCATCAGCAATCGTAGCGGCGCCTTTGCATCCACTACCCCAAGGTCGAGTGTCAAAGCGTGCGGTTTTGCAAATCCGTCGAATGGCAGCGGCGTAAATCCACTCGCGAAGCTGTGATCGCGCTGGCTCACCTGCTCCAGCACATCGCGTCCCGCGCCATCCCACGCACCCACGGGCAGCCGCGCCCCCGAGGAGGCCACGACGCGTCCTGATGCAAACGGTGGATCGTCGAGGAAGCGCTCGTCTGGATTGACTTCGACATCTTCCGGATGATCGACTGCCACCAGCCGCAGCTGATCGATGTAGTTGACCTCCTCCATTGGCTCCATGAACCGCAGGCTCAACTTGCCATTGACCGGTGGCAGCTGCGCGCCGTCAATCTTGATCCATTCGCCAGGATTGGGTGTATTGCGCCGTGTTGGCGTAAACCAGTGGCCCACCACAGCCGCGCCGATCACGTCGGTGACCATCTTGTACTTATGCCCGTCCCACGCAAACAACACCGGGCAGGAGCTGCCGCGCCGGTCAGCCTCCTTCATCGCGATTACATGTTGATGTGGCAGATCAATCTCGTCCTGCAGCACTCCTGTAGGCCACAGAATCCGTAGCAGGTCGATCCCCTCGGCATCGCCCAGGCCAACAAGTATCTGCGGCGGTCCCTGCGTCTGGTATCCAGATGCGCCGGCCAACTCCCACTTCTGCCATTGCCCATTGGCAAAGATCTCCACCTTCACGCCGAGTGCTGTTTTGTTGTCCGCATAACCAGCGAGGTCGAGGCGCACCGAGTGATTTTTATTGCCGCCGATGCTGCGCAACAGCACCGGCGGAGCGTTCAACTGGGTGACAATCAGATCTGCCGCGCCGTTGTCGTCGACGGCGATCAGTCCGCGCGGAGCTGTTAGCTTCACGATGTCCAGACCGAGCGCATGGCTGATGTCTTCAAACGTCCCATCGCCGAGATTGCGGAAGATCCTAACGCACGGTCCGGCCTTGGTCTCCAAAACCGCCGCCAGATCGATCCAGCCGTCGTTGTCGATGTCGACCGCCGTCACTCCCCACCCGCGCACCGCGTCATGCAGCGGAAGCTCCACCCTCTCAAACCGCCGTCCCATGCCGTCAGCTCCGGCAGTGTTGCGCCACAGCGTCAGCCCCGGTGCACCGGTATGCGTGACGGCAATATCCATCCAGCCGGTCTTGTTGTAATCAACTACAGCAATACCTGCAGTGGAAGGCAGCTTCGCGCCCTCATAGAGCGGCTGCGTCGGATACTTCCCTTCTCGCGGATTGACATAAATCAACGGCGCGGGCCAATCGCCGCCAACAGCGATGTCCACCGCACGATCATTATTGAAATCCGTCAGAATCGCCGCGCTCGTCTTCCCGCTACCGCCCATTCCTGTCGGCTCGGTCCACTCCGTGAAGCTCTTATTCCCGTTATTCCGCCACAAGACATTCGGCGTTCCCCCTTCCTTGAGAGGCGCACCCGTCAAGAAAAGATCCAGATCCCCATCGTGGTCATAATCGATAAACGTGATCCCGCTCGGCCGGTTCTTGGGGGTGAGCCCGGCCTCCGCTGTCACATCCTGAAACCTGCCCTTGCCGAGATTCCGGAAAAGCAAGACAGCATCGTCGAGCGCAACGGCCAGGTCATTCAATCCATCGCCGTCATAGTCACCTACGGCGCAAGCCACCGCATGGCCTGAAGCCTTCAGTCCCGCCGCCGCCGCGTCCCAATCTTCATACTTGCCGTCCCCTTTGCTGTGCATCACGCGAATAGCCTGCGCGCCCGACTGCATCAGCACGAGGTCCATTGTTCCAGAGCCCGTCACGTCCATCATGCAAGCGCCGCCGGTGGTCGTCCATTTCACGTCGGGTGCCCCATCCTTGCCCCGTTCTTGTCCTTGCGGCAAGGGTGGGATTGAAGAAAGCAACGGCTCCGCCACCATCTTCACCGGAATCATCGCGCGCCTGCCCGTCTGCGGCTCCTGAATCGGCGTAACAGTCGAGTAGTGCCCCTGCTCGCCATACGAGAGCCCAATCGGCGTGCCGATCTTGGTGCTCGTAAGGTGCTGGAATCGCTTGAAGTGCTCCTTGGCCTCATCGAGATGCCCGCTTCGCTGCAGCGCGCGAGCCACAGCAAACTCAGAGGAAGCGTGAAGCGGATCGACCCGCAACGCTTTCTTCAGGACCTCGATAGCCTTGTCGAGCTGCTTCAGTTCCTGGTAGCAAACGCCCTCAAAGTAGTAGGAATCCGCATCTCCCGGATCGTCCTTGACCGCCTGTTGAAAGCTGGCGAGCGCCGGTTCGAGTTCGTTGCTCGCGTGTTGCGCAAGGCCCAGGTTGTACCAGGCTTGAGCGTTGTTTGGCTCCAGCGCAAGGGCAGCCTGCAAAGCCTTCTTGGCCTCGTCCAGCTTTTGCAGCGCCATCAACGCGATGCCCTCGTTGACCTCCGCCTGCGCCAGCTTGGGATCCTTTTGGAACGACTCGGCAAACGACGCGACAGCGCGCTCGGTAAACTGCTGGCTCATCTGCGCCACGCCCCGATTATTCAACTTCACTGCTTCGGCGTCAGAGCGCGACTGAGCCGTAGACGCTGCAGCAGTCGCCACAAAAAGAACCACTGCGAGCACCCCAATTGCTGTAACGTTTCTCTTTCCCAATTCACTCTCCAATGCGGCCGGAGCCCAACGGTCCATGATTCCGCGGAACCCTACAGTGTATGCGAGCAGCCAACCTATCCGCATCGGCACAGTAAGGTGCATTCCTTTTTGCAACTCTCCGGGACGCAAGGCGAATTATACTTCTGAAGTGATTCCTTCGCTCCATAACCGCGGTTGGCGCGTGTTTCTCGCACGTCATCGGTTCATGGGCAGCTCATGGGTCTGCCCATGAACCAGACAAGCAGCAAGCGACGCATCGGGGTGGTCACCACTTCGCGCGCGGACTACAGCCACCTCTACTGGCCGCTGCGCGAACTAGCCGCGCACCCTCAAGTCGAGCTGGGCGTCTTCGCGCTTGGAGCGCATCT
The DNA here is from genome assembly GCA_050010735.1 of Occallatibacter sp. Lineage (GTDB taxonomy): Bacteria > Acidobacteriota > Terriglobia > Terriglobales > Acidobacteriaceae > Telmatobacter. The sequence goes on from JBEKKL010000026.1 coordinate 39,744, forward strand.
TGCTCCGGAGTTCGGCAACACAATCGCTGAAATCGAAGGCGACGGCCTTCCGATCCAGGCGCGCATCGAGTGCCTGCTCAACTCCGACTCCGACACCGGGATGGCCAAGACCATCGGCGTGGCCATGCTCGGCCTGGCCGACGCACTGACGGCATGGCGGCCTGACCTATTGCTGCTCATCGCGGACCGCTATGAGATGCTCGCGCCAGCCTCGGTCGCGCTCGCGCTGCGTATCCCCATCGCGCACATCGAAGGCGGCGAAGTGAGCCAGGGGGCCATCGACGACGCCGTGCGCAATGCCCTCACCAAGCTGGCGCACATTCACTTCACATCGACCGAAACCGCACGCCGGCGCATCATCGCGATGGGCGAGGAACCATGGCGTGTCCATCATGCCGGCGCCCCATCGCTCGATCACATGCGCCGCTCAGCGCTGCTTGACCGGCCTGCTCTCCAAGGCCGTCTCGGATTTACGCTGGCGCAGCCAACGCTGCTCGTCGCATGGCATCCGGTGACCATTCTGCGCGACACGAACGCCGAAGCCGACTCCCTCTTCAATGCGCTCGCTCAGGCTCCCGGACAACTCATCTTTGTCTATCCCAACAGCGACGCTGGCAGCCACGCGCTCATCGAGCGCGCCAAGGCTTTGGCAACCACAATGCCCCTCACCCACATCTTCGTCAACCTCGATCCCATCACCTATTGGAGCCTGATGGGGCAGGTTGACGCCATGGTCGGCAACTCCTCCAGCGGCATCATGGAGGCCGCCTCCTTTGCACTCCCAGTGGTGAACGTTGGCATGCGCCAGCAAGGCCGTGAGCGCGCCCGTAATGTGATTGACGCACCAGCCGAGACAGCCGCCATTTGTGCGGCGATCGCCAAAGCGCTTATGCAGGAGTTCCGCAATTCCCTGCGCGGCATGATCAACCCATATGGCGATGGCACTGCGGCCGAGACTATCGCGCGTGTCCTCACCACCGTCAAGCTGGAAGGTCTGCTCATCAAACAGCCTGCGCCGCTGGCCGACGAAACTGGCCCGGAGCGGTCATGAGCCTCCGCATTCCACTCTCTGCTCCTGACATCACCGAGGCTGAGATCCAAGCTGTCACCGCCGTCTTGCGCACACCGCATCTGAGCCTCGGCCCCCAGTTGGCAGCCTTTGAAGCCGCGCTCGCCGCCTACCACTCTGTACCCACCGCCCTCTGCGTCAGCTCCGGCACCGCCGGCCTGCATCTGGCTCTACTCGCGCTCGGCATCGGCGAAGGCGACGAGGTGATCCTGCCCTCCTTCGCCTTTGTCGCCGTGGTCAACGCGGTCCTCCAACTTCGCGCCACGCCCGTCTTCGCCGAGATCGACCCCGTCACCCTCAATCTCGACCCAGCCGCCGTCGAACGTGCCATCACGTCCCACACCCGCGCCATCCTCGTCGTTCATACCTTCGGCATTCCAGCACAGATGTCCGCGCTCTCGAACATCGCCCACACCCACAACTTGGCCGTCATCGAAGATGCCTGCGAAGCCATCGGCGCAGAGTATCAAGGGCAGCGCGTAGGCAGCTTCGGCGATCTGGTCGTCCTCGGCTTCTATCCCAATAAGCAAATGACGACCGGCGAAGGAGGCGCGGTGCTGGCCCGCGATCCCGCACACGCTTCCCGGCTGCGCCGCTTGCGCAATCAAGGCAGATCCGAGAGCGGTGAATGGCTCGACCTCGTCGAATCCGGCTACAACTATCGCCTGTCGGAGCTCGCCTGCGCGCTTGGCCGTGTGCAGTTGAGCCGCATCGGCGAGATGCTCGCGCTTCGCCACGATGCCGCCGAACGATACGATACGCAGCTTAGATCGATCCCCGGACTCGATCTTCCTCCACTCACTCTTCCCGATTGCACCATCAGCTGGTTTGTCTACGTAGTCCGCCTGCCGGAATTCGCGAACCGGCATAGAGTCCAGGCCGCCATCGCCCAGCGTGGCATCGCCACCGGCCGCTACTTTGCTCCAATTCATCTGCAGCCAGCATGGCTCTCCCGCTCCGGCGGCCACAGGGTCAATCTCCCCGTGACCGAGGCCATCGCGCGGCGCACCCTCGCCCTTCCCTTCTTCAATCGCATCACCCTCGATCAGCAACAAGAGGTCGCCGCCGCGCTTAGCGAGGCAATTGACTCCGAGTTGAAAGACTCCCACAGTTAAACCCGAGACCAGCCTCCTCAGGCCACGCTCACAGAGACTGCATTGCGCCCTTTTTCGCAGCGTATCATCTAAGGAAAGCGGGAGAACACCACGATGGAATTCACGCTCCGCATCGACGGAATGCACTGTGGCTCTTGCGTTCGCCGCGTCGCCCAGGCATTGGCATCGGTCGAGGGAGTCCAAGCCAAAGATGTTCAGATAGGAAAGGCGCGGCTCGCCTCGGAGCTCGACCCCGCGCCCGTCGATCTCGCAATCGCCGCTTTGGCCAAGGCCGGCTACGCGGCGCGGCTGGACTCCTAGGCGCTACCATGTCCTCCACGGCAACCGAATCGATCACGCTGCCCATCCTGGGCATGACCTGTGCGGCCTGCCAGCATCACGTCGAAGAAGCTCTGCGCTCGACCGCCGGTGTCGAATCCGCACGCGTCGATCTGATGGCCAATCGAGCCAGCGTCGTCTTCGATCCGGCAATCGCGCAGCCGGGCGCGCTGGTTGAGGCCGTTCGCTCGGCGGGATACGAAGCAGTGCTACCGCGATCCGATGCATCCTCCGCTGAGTCAGCCTCGGAGGGTCTTGCAGCCGGAGCCGACCGCAAGGCAATTGTCACGGTTGCGGCAGGGGTGGCGTCAATGCTGCTGGCCATGCCGCTCGGCGGCGAAATGGGCTCGCTCGACCACGCTCTGATGCGCCTTCTGCCTTGGCTCTATGCGCTGCCGCCAGATCTTCTGCGCTGGTCTCTGCTGATTCTTACGGCAGCCATTATCGTCTGGGCTGGCCGCGGAATCTATTCAAACGCCATCAGCGCGGCGCGCCACGGAACCACCAACATGAACACTCTGGTGGGCCTCGGAACGAGCGTGGCCTTTGCCTACTCCGCCTATGCCACGATCTGGCCCGCACCCGGTCGCCAGGTTTACTTTGACGCGGTTCTGCTCATCATCGGCTTTTTGCTCTTCGGCAAGAGCCTTGAGGGCCGCGCCAAGCGCCGGGCTCTGGCTGCGCTCGACTCGCTCTCCCGGTTGCGCCCCGCGACAGCCCGCCGCATTCGTAACGGAGTTGAAAGCATCGTTCCACTCGACGAAATCGAAGTGGGCGATAGCGTGCTCGTGCTCCCTGGCGAGCGCTTTCCAGTAGACGCTGTAATCCTCGAGGGCCGCACCACCGTTGACGAATCGATGCTGACCGGCGAGTCGACTCCGCTCGATCGCGCGGCAGGCGGTCGAGTTCTTGCCGGCTCTCTCAACTACGAAGGCGCCGTTACCTGCCGGGCCGAGTCGCTCGGCGAGGCCACGGTGCTGGCACAGATCAGTCGAATGGTGGCTCAGGCGCAGGGCTCGCGAGCGCCCATGGAGCGGCTCGCCGATCGCGCCAGCAAGATCTTCGTTCCGGTGGTACTGGCGCTAGCCGCACTCACTTGTGTTGTCTGGCTCATCACCACGCACTCGCTGCAAATGGCATTGTCCACGACCGTCGCCGTGCTTGTGATCGCCTGCCCCTGCGCCATGGGGTTGGCCGTTCCCGCCGCACTAACAGTGGCAGTGGGACGCGGCGCACAGCTTGGCGTTCTCTTCAAAGGCGGCGAAGCTCTCGAACGCCTCGCTCACCTCGACGTAATCGTGCTGGACAAGACCGGCACTCTCACCGTCGGCCGCCCCGTGTTGGAGTCCGTTCACTCGTTAGACAGCTCTTCGGAATCCGATCTTCTCCGCATCGCAGCCGCCGCTGAAGAGCGCTCCAATCATCCGCTGGCCCACGCCATCGTCGATGCCGCACGAACGCGCAATCTATTCTGGCAACCAGCGGAAGATGTGCTGGTGCTGCCGGGACGCGGACTCACTGCCAAAGTCGAAGGCCGCAATTCCCTCCTCGGCAACGAGGCTCTTTTCAAAGAGTCCTTTCTCCCACTCCCCACTGACATCACCCTACCCGAACCTGGCGTCACGCGCCTCTGGATGGCTCTCGACAACAAGCCCGCCGGCTACTTCGATGCCCGCGACGCCTTGCGCCCCGACGGAGCGGAGGCCGTCGCAGCGCTTCGTCGCGATGGCCTCCGCGTGCTGATGCTCACCGGCGATTCATCCCAAGCCGCGGTGCCCATCGCCCGACAAGCAGGCATCGCCGAGTTGGAGGCCGGCCTCGACCCGGCCGCCAAGCTGGCCCGCATTCGCGCTCTGCAAGCGGGTGGCCTGCGTGTGGCCATGGTGGGTGACGGCATCAACGATGCGGCGGCTCTTGCACAAGCCGACGCCGGCATCGCCATGGGCACCGGCGCCGATCTGGCGCAAGAGGCCGGTGACGTGCTGCTCTTGCGCGCCTTGCCCTCCGCCATTCCAGCGGCCCTCGAATTGGCCCGCTCGACCCTGCGCATCATGCGCCAAAACCTCATCTGGGCAGCGGGCTACAACCTGCTCGGCATCCCGCTGGCCGCTGGTGTGCTCTACCCAAGCTTCCACATTCTGCTCAGCCCCTGGCTCGCAGCCGCCGCAATGGCTCTCAGCTCAGTGAGCGTGCTGGCCAACAGCCTGCGTCTGCGCGCCTGGCATGCCGCCGCACCAGCCGCTCCAGCACGATAAACTTATCTCAGAGCCCGTTTGTGCGCACCCTGACCCGCTATATCCTCGGCGAAATCCTCTCTCACGGCCTCATCGGCTGCGTGATCTTCACCTTCGTTCTCTTCATGAAGGAGCTGCCGCGCATCCTCGAAATGGTCGTCCACAACAGTTCCACCTTCACCAGTGTCGTCGAGATCTTTCTCTTCACCCTACCTAACTTCTTCATGGTCACCATCCCCATGGCCGTGCTTGTCGGAGTGTTGCTGGGCTTCAGCCGTCTCGCGGCAGACAGTGAAGTCATCGCCATGCGAGCCTCTGGTTTAGGCATCGGCTACTTTGTGCGCGTAGCTGGCATCGTGGCCGTTGGCGGCATGTTGCTTGGGCTGGTCAACTCGCTGGCCATCGCACCGCGCGCCAATCAGGCAATTCTCGCGATGGACAAGGCCCTCGCCATGCAGGCCTCTTATGAGATTGAGCCGCGCGTCTTCGACGAGGACTTTCGCAATCGCGTTCTTTATGTGCAGGACGTTCGCTCGGGAACAGGCGCGGCCCACTGGGACCAGGTCTTCATGGCCGATACCACGGACCCAACCACGCCGCTGATCACCACCGCCGCCTCGGCCATCGTAGCCAACGACAGTAGCGCTGAATCCGGCCAGATGCTGCTCGCGCGGCTGCGCAACGGATCGCGTCACGAGACCGTCGCCCACCAGCCCGAACAGTACAACATCTCCACCTTCGACTTCACCGATCTGCCTCTCGCATCGAGCCAGCAAAGCGAAGCTCATCTCGGCCGCCTCGACACCAACATCTTCGCCATGCCCATGAGTGATCTGTGGCAACACAGCCACGGCCCCGACGGCAAGCGATTTTTGATCGAGATTCACAAGCGCTTCGCCTATCCCGCCGCCTGTCTCGTTCTGATGTTGGTCGCGGTGCCGCTGGGCGTAACCTCGCGGCGCGGCGGCAAGAGCTTCGCCTGGGTTTTCACAATTGTTCTGGTCTTCCTCTACTACCTGCTCTCCTCCACCGGCATCGCGCTCGGCAAGCAAAACTGGATCTCCGCATTCTTCGCGGTCTGGTCGGCCAATCTTATCTTCGCCGCCGGCGGCCTCTTCCTGCTCTGGCAGATGGCCTCTGGCGGCCGCATTTTGAGTGCTGTAACCGCATGGACCTCGCGCTTTCAACGGTCAGAAACCACCGACCCTGCCAAAGCGGTACGAGGCGCGGTGGTCGGCCTGCTGAACAAGCTGCAATCGCGACCCGAGCGCCGAAAGGCCCGCAACGTCTTTCCCCGCATCCTCGACGAATATGTGATGCGCGAGTTTGTTGGCGTCTTCTTATTGGTGCTGGCCGGCTTTGTCATGCTCATGCTGGTCTTCACCTTCTTTGAGTTGATCGGAGACATCCTGCGCAACCACATCGCGCTCTCGATGATTGGTGAGTATCTGGTCAACCTCACTCCGAGCATGCTGTATCAGATCACCCCGCTAGCCGTGCTCATCGCGGTGCTCGTGACCTTCGGCGTGCTCAATCGCAACTCTGAGATCGTAGCCATGAAGGCGACAGGCATCAGCCTCTACCGGCTCGTGATTCCCGTCGTCTCCATCGCTGCAATTCTCTCCATTGCGCTCTTTCTCTTCGACCAGTTTTATCTGCCTCAGGCCAACCGGCGCCAGGAGGCGTTGCACAACATCATCAAAGGCCGCCCGGCGCAAACCGTGCTCAATCCCGAACAGAACTGGATCTTCGGCCAGCCGCGCCATGGCGAACCCGGCCGCATCTTCTACTATCAATTCTCCGATCCCGATCGCAGCGAGTTCGGCAATTTCTCCGTCTTTGAGTTCGATCCTTCGACCTTCGCCCTTTCGCGGCGAATCTTTGCCGCCCGCGCCGTCTGGGATGAAGAGACCAACACATGGAGTTTCCTCAACGGTTGGCAGCGCGACATCTCGGGCGCTAACGTCACCGACTATCGCCAGTTTCTCAAGACCTCTTTCGCCGAGATTCACGAAGACCCTAGCTACTTCAAAAAAGAGAGCCGTCAGGCGCAGGAGATGAGCTTTGGCCAACTCGATCGCTACATCGGCGATCTGAGCCAGCGCGGCTTCGACACCGTCCGGCTGCGCGTAGAACTCTGGCACAAGATCGCCGATCCCCTCGCCACCGTTTTGATGGCGGTGCTCGCCATTCCCTTCGCCCTCATGATGGGACGCCGCGATTCGCTCACTGGCATCGCCGTGGCCATCGCTGTAGCGCTTGCCTATTGGGTCGTCGATGGCCTCTTTGGCGCCATGGGCAACGTCAGCTATCTACCGGCCGCCATGGCCGCCTGGTCCGCCGATCTGCTCTTCGGATTGGTGGGCGGCTACCTCCTGCTAAAGACGCCGACCTGAACTCTAATTCACAGAAACCTGGAAGACGGGCCTTCGACGCGCCGAAGTAACGAGGCAGCGACCGTCCCCAAACATTCAGCATCCAATGTTCATGCGCTTAATCGAAGTGTTCATGAAGAGAATCTTCCCCTTACTCTTCCTCATACTCATGCTCGCCGCTCCCAAATTGTGGGCGCAGGCAGGACCTCCCTTTCAAACCGACGATCCAACTCCGGTTGACCTCGGCCACTACGAGTTCTACATCTTCGGCACGGTGGACGGCACTCCAGCCGAGCTTGATCCGACGGGCCCGGCCTTTGAATTCAATTGGGGCGCCATCCCCAACATTCAGCTTCATGCCATTCTTCCCTTCGGCGCGGTCATGCCCTCGAACAATCCTATCTACGCGCCGGGCGGAACAGGCCCCAGCGCCTTCGGGCTCACCGACATCGAACTCGGTGTCAAGTATGGCTTCATCAAGCAAACCAAACGTCGTCCGCAGATCGGCTCTTTCACGATGTTCGAGCTTCCGGCAGGCAAATCGACGGAAGGTCTCGGCGTTGGCCGCGCATGGTACAAGCTGCCCATCTGGCTCGAAAAGGAGTTCGGCCCATGGAGCCTCTGCGGCGGAATGGGCTATACGATCGTTCCGCAAACCGGCTATGACAACTTCCTCTACGGCGGCTTTCTTGTAAAACGCGAGATCAACGAGAAGCTGGAGATGTCCGCCGAACTCTTCTCGCACGCGCGCGAGGGATTTGCCGCTGCGCAAACGCAAGCCTCTACGATGATCGATGCAGGCGGATACTACCACTTCAAATCTCCCGGTCTGCAACTGCTCTTCGCTTACGGCCACTCCATTGCGGGGCAAACAGAGAATTACGGCTATCTCGGCCTCTACAAGACCTGGGGCAAAGATCGCGGCCTGGGCGGCAAGCCCTCCGGCGATCCCTCGTCATCCCCCGTACAATAAAACCATGCTTCGCGAACTCGCCCCGCTCTTCGGATACATGCGCCGCTACCGCTGGGGATACCTGTGGGGCACGCTCTCCTGTGTCTGCACCAATGGCATCTGGGTGCTCTTTCCCCAGGTCATCCAAAGAGCCATCGACGAGATGGGCCACGGCGCCAGCCGCCAGAGAATCCTCCTCTATGCCGGGCTTCTGGTCGGCATCGCCATGATCAAGGGCGTCTTTCTTTACTCACAGCGCTGGATTCTCATCGGCATCTCGCGTGAAATTGAATTCGACCTGCGCAACGACCTCTTCCGCACATTGGAGCAACAAGACGCGGGCTTCTATCAGCGCTATCGTACGGGCGACATCATGGCCCGCCTGACGAATGATCTAAATGCCGTTCGCATGTTGCTCGGCCCGGCCCTGATGTACAGCGCCAACACCGTTTTCTTCACCGTGGGCGCATTGTTCTTCCTGCTGCGTATCAGCCCCTGGCTCACGCTGGTGGCATGGGCGCCGATGCCCTTGGCCAGCATCCTTGTGCAGTACTTCGGCAGCAGGATTCACGACCGCTTCGAACGCATCCAGGCCAGCTTCTCCGAGATCAGCTCACAGGCCCAGGAGAACTACTCCGGTGCCCGCCTGGTCCGCGCCTTTGCCCGCGAGGAGTCGCAGATCGGCCTCTTCGAACGCCTCAACCAACTGTACATCGCCCGCTCCCTCAAGCTGGTTCAGCTCATGGGCATGCTCTGGCCGACGCTCGAATTCATTCTCGGCGTCTCGATGATCATTACCCTGCTCGCCGGCGGCCACCTGGTGATCGCTCATCGCATCACCGTGGGCCAGTTTGTCGCCTTCAATACCTACATGGTGATGCTCATCTGGCCGATCATCGCGGTGGGCTGGGTGGTGAACCTCTTCGAGCGCGGCACCGCCTCAGTCAAGCGCATCGATGAGCTGTTGCAGGCGAAGCCCGCGATCGACGACAGCGCCGCCGATCCCGCCATTGCAGCCGACACCATGCTCCGCGGCGAGATCGAATTGCGCGATCTGAGTTTCAGCTATAACGGGACGCAAGTCCTGCGCGGCATCTCGCTGTACGTACCCGCCGGCTCAAGCCTGGCCATCGTTGGACCCACTGGCTCGGGCAAGACCACGCTGGTCAACCTGCTCTCAAGAATGTATGAAGCGTCCGAGGGCTCGCTCAAGATCGACGGCCGCCCCGTTCGCGACTATCCCCTCGCCGTGCTCCGCCGCAATATCGGCATGGTTCCCCAAGAGACTTTTCTCTTTAGCTCGACGATCCGCGAAAACCTGACCTTCGGCGCGCCCGATGCCACCTCGGAAGAGATGCTTGAGGCCGCCGAAGCCGCACACATCCGCAAGGAATTCGAAGAGTTCCCGCAGGGCTTTCAGACCGTCGTCGGCGAGCGCGGCGTCACGCTCTCGGGAGGGCAAAAGCAGCGTTCGGCCATCGCCCGTGCACTGCTGCGACGGCCGGCCATTCTTATCCTCGACGACGCGCTGGCCAGCGTCGACACCTACACCGAAGAACGCATCCTCGGCGGACTGCGCAGCTACACAGCGGCCTCGACCACCATCCTGATCTCCCATCGCGTCTCAACCGTGCGCAATGCCGACCAGATCGCTGTGCTCGATCACGGCACGATCGTCGAGTTGGGCTGTCACGACGAGTTGCTCGCCCTCGACGGCTACTACGCCGGACTCTACCGCAAGCAACAACTGGAAGAGGAACTGACCGTCGCCGGCGACTAAGCAGGGGCGAGTCCCTTAGTCCCTAGCCCCTAGTCCCTGTTTTTACGCATTCCACCGTGAGCCGATCGCGGAGTCCTCACCGTATTCGCCGCCGTCAAATCCCCCGTGCCCGCCTCTGGAGGAGACCGCCGCCACCTGAGTAGGAATGGGATTCACCACCGGATCCCTCGCCACCTGACGCCAGGCATCGCGTACGTTCTTGACACAACTGATGGCATGCTCAAACTTCTGCCGCGATGCCCCCTGCGAGGCCTGCAGGATCTGCGCGAAGATCGATGCATAAAACTCGCTCAGCACCTGCGCAGGCCGTCCGCCCACATCCATGCGCAGCCGCGCCTGCAGATGAATGACGATGTCCAAAGCCCGCTTGACGGCGCTCCGGCGGCCGGCTGCGTCCCCACGCTCCACAGCTGCCGATGCCTCGTGGAGAAAGCGCAGTATCCCATCGTAGAGAGCCACAACCAGATCGACCGCCGAAGCGCTGTCCAGTGCATGTTCCTGATAACTTCCCATGAAAATCCGACTCCTTAGCCGTTCGAGTTCTGGTTATAACCGGTGATCGCCGAGTAGAGCTCGTTGATCCCCTCCAATTGTGTGGGCAGTCCTTGCATGATCTCGTTGGCGCTGTTCAGCTCTGCGGTCAAACTGCTCTGCTCGGCCGAGATCAGATTCTCCTCTTTGGAGATGTTCGCGTTCAGCGTCGATTCGACGCTGCTGTTGGAGCCGGCTGCGAGCTTCAGGATGCCGGTCGACGAGCCGGTTCCCGCGTTGGTCAGCATGGTGTTGAAGCTCTGGCCCCAGCTATTGGCATCCTGAAAGAAGCCCGCGACGCCGCTGTAATCCGTATTGAGCGTCGAGTCCAGGCTCGTTGCATCGAAGGTGAGCGAGCCGTCGTTATTCACGCTGATGCCAAGCGTGGTCAGGCTGTTGATGTCCGACGAGTTCGAGTAATTCAGGGTTGCGCTGCTGGTGTTGGTCGTGTCGAGGATGTTGGAGGTCACTGTCAGATCGCCGTCGCTGCCCGGGGTCTGAGACTCGAGCGACAGGCTATAGGATCCGTCCGAATTCTGGACCACCGAAGCCGTCACTCCCAGCGGAGCCTCGCCGATCATCCCGGCAAGACCGCTGAGGGTATTGTTGGGAGAAGATGGAACGCTGACCGTCATCGACAGGCCGCCGCCCACCTGAATGGTGATCGACCCGGTGAGCACATCGTTCTCACCGGGAATCTCACCCAGAGTGCCACTGTCCGGCGCCGTGGCGCTGGAATTGCCGGTGTCGGTATAACCCACCGCCGTATCGCTGGAGGCGACGATGCTGGAGTCTACGGTCAGCGCGCCAGAAGCTCCCGTGGTCTGCGAGGCCAGCGAGAGCGTCGACTCGCCGTTCGCTGTCATCACGTTGGCCGTCACTCCGATCTGAGCCTTGTTGATGGCATCGGCCAGGCCGGAGATCGTGTTGTCGGACGAAAGCGTGATCGTCTGCGCTGCGCCGCCGCCCACCTGGATCGAGATCGAGCCCGTCAGCGTTGTATTGGTGCCGGTGGAGATCGAGCTCAACACGCCGTTAGGGCTTTGCAGATTGAGCCCGCTCAGCAACTGCTGTTGCAACAGCGTAAGCGTAGGAGAGCCGAAGAGCGGCTCGGCATTACCTGAACTGTCGTTGCCCTCCTGGGTATTGATGGCGCTGATCAGCGAGTTGTAATCGCTGACCATCTGGCTGACCGTGCTCTCAACCCCCGCGTTGCCGTTGGCGATCACCACCTGCACCGGCTCCAGGCTGTTATCCGATTCCTTCACGCTGGGCGCCAGCAACTGAAAGGTCACGCCAGGGATCAGGTTGGCCACGGTATTCGAGGCGCTCTTCAACGCAACGCCATCTACCGTCAGGTTGGCATCCTGGCCTTGCACGGGGTTCTGATAGGCGAGCGAAGTCGTGCCGGTGATCTCATTGATTTTTGAAACCACTCTCAGCGGTCCGCTGGAGCCGGTGGTGTTGGAGGTCAACGAAAGGCTCTGCGCTCCGCTCGAGCTGGCCACAATCGAAGCCGTCACTCCGAGCACCGAAGGATTCAGATTGATCGTCTTTTCCAGCCCCGTCAGCGTATTGTTGCCGCTGCCCGTGTAAATCGTGTTGGCCGCCTGGCCACTCGCGGGCACGCCGCCAATCACGATCGTCTCCGTTGTTCCGCTGCCGGTCTGAATCGAGATCGAACCTGACAGCGTGTCTGCCGCGTTCGCCATTGCGGCCAGCGAGCCCGTCGAGGCCTGTGTGCCGCTGACTGACCCGCCGGTGTACGCCAGCGCCACGCTGTCGGTGGCCACGATGGTGTTGCCCGTGACGGCGATGTTTCCGCCCGCCCCCGAGGTTGCCGAGACCAGACTCAACCGCGAACCCGACGAATCGCTGAGAACGCTGGCGTTGATACCCAGCCCAGAGGAGTTGATCGTCGCCGCCAGGCCGCTCAGCGTGTTATTCGAAGAGGTCAGAGTGATTGTCAAACGCGGGCCGCTGCCCGCCTGCAACGTGATCGAGCCGGTCAGCGGATCATTTGCGTTGGCGATCTCGGTCAGATATCCGCTCGAAGTCTGGGCCAGGTTGGTGACCGTAACCGTGTGGCTCCCGGCGATCGCCGTCGAGTCGGCCGCCGAAAGCGTCAGAACATTGGGATCGGAGCTGGAGCCCTCCTTCTGGGCCATCACGCCCTGAAAGTCGGTCAGCGAACTGATGTCGTTCGAGAGATTCGAAAACAGCGTCCCGAGGCTCGAGATCGCCGTGTCCTGGCTCTGCGACGCCGTCAGCTGATTCTTCCACGGCGTCTCCACGTTCCGCAGATTGCTCACAATCTCGGCCACAGTTGAGCTCACATTGAAGCCCGCCCCGCTGGTCGGCGACCCGAAACTCAGTCCTACTGTGCCCATCGCACCCTCAGTTCATGATTGAAGCAGCCGGAGAACCAACTGAAGTTAGAAGCGATTAGAGAGGGCTCATGAACTCCGCGCCGCATCAGCCGTTCAAGGCGCACGCCCCTCCCCAGACTCTTCATCGGCTTCGTCACGCCCGGCATGAACCCACTCCCCTTAGAGTCCCCGCGCCTCCTTTCACACCAGGCAGGGAGCACACACAAGAAAGAGCGCCCTAGCGGACGCCCTTTCCTGGTTGGCGGCTCTTCGCCGGTCGATCCCACCCCTGCCACCACGGCCTGTCACAGGGGCCCTGCTTACTGCAGCAGCTTGGTCACTTCCTGCTGGATGCTGTTGGCCTGCGCCAGGGCCGCGATGCCGGTCTGGCTCAGGATCTCGTACTTCGACATGTTCGAGGTCGCCGCCGCATAGTCGGTAGCCTGCACCGCATTCTGCGCCGCCTGCACGTTTTCCTGCTGCGTAGCCAGCACCTGGCTGACGGCGTTCAGGGTGTTGATCTGAGCGCCGATGTAGCCGTCCTGCGCCGCAACGCCGGTGATGCCCGCGTTCAGGCTGGTTAGCGCAGCCTGCGCATCGGTCTGATTGTTGAGATCGGTGGAGCTCAGCGACTGCCCTGCGCCGTCCGAATAGCTGATGGTGGCGATGCCATTCGACCCTCCCGAACTGGAAACGAAGGCCGACGGAGTCAGAGAGGTCTGCCCGCTCGATGAATCGTAGAGAGAGCTATTGCTGAGTCCAACGTTGTATGCGCTGGAGCCAACGTAGTCCAAAGCGGCGGTTGGCGTGGTGTCGGTGACATGCGTGCCGGTGGTATTCTGTATGACCCCGTTGGCGCCGTAGGTATTCGAGGTCAGTGTGAGGCTGACGAAGCCGTCCGAGGTTGAGGTTCCGTAGAGGTCTCC
>JBEKKL010000027.1:0-71481 GCA_050010735.1 Occallatibacter sp.
GGAGACCTCTACGGAACCTCAACCTCGGACGGCTTCGTCAGCCTCACACTGACCTCGAATACCTACGGCGCCAACGGGGTCATACAGAATACCACCGGCACGCATGTCACCGACACCACGCCGACCGCCGCTTTGAGCTATCAAGATGGAGCTCCATATGACACCGGTCTCTCAAGTGGCAGCGATGCGATCTATGATTCATCGACCGGGCAGACTTCTCAGGCGCAGGCGGTCTTCGTCTCCAATAGCAACGGATCGAGCGGGATCGCGACGATCAGCTATTCCGACGGCGCCGGGCAGGCTTTGAATGGAACGGACCTGTTGAACCAGACCGACGCGGAGACTGCGCTGAACGATTTGAATCTCGCGATCAGCGACGTTGCGGCCCAGGACGGCTACATCGGCGCGCAGATCAATACGCTGAACTCGATCAGCCAGGTGATGAGCACGCAACAGGAGAATGTAGTCTCGGCACAGAATGCGATCCAGGCTACAGACTATGCCTCGGCGACGTCGAATATGTCGAAGTACGAGATCCTCAGTCAAACGGGCATCGCCGCGCTGGCGCAGGCCAACACTGTGCAGCAAGAGGTCACCAAGTTGTTGCAATAAGGCAGGGACTTGGGACCAGGGACGTTCCCAATGCTCTTGTGAAACGAATAGAGTTTTCGCAACATTGCAGAACCTTCAAGACAACCCAGGGACGGGCGGCGGCGAGGGGTGACTCTTGCCGCCCATTTTTTGAAGCAAGGACTAGGGACTGAGGGACTGAGGGGCTGGCTCTGGGGCAGGCGGCGGTTCCTGGTCTCTATGCCGAGAAAGTGCTCTGACGCAGGGTATACCCCCACCGGTATTTTGGAGGCAAATTCCTTGTTTTCTGTCGGTTGCAGGCAGTGATTCGCTGCAAAATCCTGAAAACAATGAAGTTGTCTGCAAAATCTTCACCTACAAGGAGTTATGGGAGGCCTCAGGCCGATTGAGCTGCTTTCAGAGGCTTGACTGCTTCTATTGTGCACGCGGGAGGGAAATAATCTGCAAACCACTTGCGGTGGGGCCAGGCGCTCGCTCGTCGCTCGCGGTGACTTTCTTGCCAGGGACCAGATCATCGTCTGAGATTTGTTGTCTCGCAGACCTTCGAGATCGGAAACGGCGGGTTGGGGTTCGTGGTTTCCCACCCTTGCCGCGATAAGACTGCGCCAAGGATGGAACCCGGCTAAAGCCCGCGATTCTATTGCATGTTTGGCGGCGCGGCTGAAGCCGTGCCCCGACGCTTGACACGGCTCCAATTGAGTTTTTCCGCAGCCTATAAGTCTTGCGTTGATACAGAGCGCATTTTTGAAATACGCTCTGAGGAGCCAGTGACCCTCTTACCACTCACCAGTTGTCAGGTAATCGTGGATTGAGGCGGCGGCTTTGCGGCCGGCGCCCATGGCCAGGATTACCGTTGCTCCGCCGGTGACGATGTCGCCGCCGG
Source organism: Occallatibacter sp. (assembly GCA_050010735.1). Classification (GTDB taxonomy): domain Bacteria; phylum Acidobacteriota; class Terriglobia; order Terriglobales; family Acidobacteriaceae; genus Telmatobacter. The sequence continues at coordinate 1,475 of JBEKKL010000027.1, forward strand.
CGAAGACGCCGCGCTTGCTGGTGCGCATGGAGGCTTCATCGGCCACGATGTAATTCCACTTGTTGGTGGCGAGATCGGGCGTGGTGCTCTGGATGAGCGGATTGGCCGTGGTGCCGACACCGATGATGACGACGTTGGCGGGCAGCACGAATTCGCTTCCCTTGATCACAACAGGGCGGCGGCGGCCGCTCTCGTCGGGTTCGCTCAGTTCCATGCGGACACATTTCGCGCCAGTCAGCCAGCCCTTGTCGTCGCCGAGGAACTCGACTGGGTTGGTCAACATCTGAAACTGAACGCCCTCTTCGCGAGCGTGCTTGACTTCTTCGGCGCGGGCCGGCATCTCGGCATCGGAGCGGCGATAGACGAGAGTCGCACTCCGCGCGCCGAGGCGCCGGGCTGTGCGCACCGCGTCCATGGCCGTGTTGCCACCGCCGACTACGATCACATCGCGGTCGCGGCAGTCATAGACTGGCTGGTCATATTCCTCGTGCTGGTAAGCGCGCATGAGATTGATGCGGGTGAGGAATTCATTGGCCGAGTAGACGCCGTTCAAGTGCTCGCCGGGGACGCCGAGGAAGACGGGCAGACCTGCGCCGGTCGCGACGAAGACCGCGTCGTAGTGTTCGTCGTGCATCAGTTCGTCGATGGTGACGCTCTTGCCTACGATCACGTTGGTCTCGAACTCGACGCCCATGCGGCGCAGGTTGTCGACCTCGCCCTTGACGATGGATTTGGGCAGACGAAATTCGGGAATGCCATAGACGAGCACGCCGCCGAGTTCATGGAGAGCTTCGAAGACGCGCACACGATGGCCCTTTTGGATGAGGTCTCCGGCTGCGCTCAATCCGGCGGGGCCACTGCCGACGATGGCTACGCTTTTGCCGGTCGCGGGAGCATTGGCGGGCAGGCCGAGCTGGCCGCTGGTACGTTCGTAGTCGGCGACAAAGCGCTCGAGGTTGCCGATGGCGACGGGCGCACCCTTTTTGCCGAGGATGCAGCCGCCCTCGCACTGGTTCTCTTGCGGGCAGACGCGGCCGGTGATGGCTGGGAGTGCGTTGTCTTCGCGGAGCTTGGCTGCGGCGGCGAGATAGTCGCCGGCATAGATTAGGTTCACGATCTGCTTGATCTGTACGCCAACGGGGCAATCGACGACACAGCCGGGTTTGGCGCATTCGATGCAGCGCGAGGCCTCGGTGAGAGCGTCGGCGGCAACGAGACCCTGATTCACTTCGTCGAAGCTGCGGCTGCGCAGTTGCGGATCGAGCTCGGGCATATGTGTGCGCAGAATCTTCATGCGGTCTTTGAGAGGCAGAGTGTTTTTCTCAGACATAGTGAGTCTCTCCTGCCGCCAACTCCGCGCGAAGCTCGGCCAATTCTTTTTCCTTGTTCTCTTCGAAGTGCTTGAGCGACTCGCACTCCTTTTCGCGGTACATGGTGTTGCGCTGCATCAGAACTTCAAAATTGACCTGCGAGGCGTCGAACTCCGGGCCATCTACACAGGCGAATTTGCTTTTGTCGCCGAGAAGCACGCGGCAGCCGCCGCACATGCCGGTTCCGTCGACCATGATGGAGTTGAGGCTGACCATGGTTTTGATGCCGAGGGGAGCGGTGATGCGGGCGACGGCGCGCATCATCGGCACGGGGCCGACTGCGAGCACGAAATCAATCTTGCGTCCCGCGGCGAGCAATTCATCGAGCTTCTTTGTGACCAGGCCCTGTTCACCGTAGCTGCCGTCGTCGGTCATAATGTAGGTCTCATTGCTAGCCTGGCGGACCTCGTCTTCAAAGACGACCATCTCGGTGTTGCGAGCACCTTCTATGAAGATGACGTGATTGCCGGCGGCCTTGAGTGCGTTGGCTGTGGGAAGCGCCATGGCTGTGCCGACGCTGCCGGCGAGAATCACGGCGGTGCCGTATTTTTCAATCTCAGAGGGCTGGCCGAGGGGGCCGACGATGTCGAGGATGGAGTCGCCAGCTTCAAGACAATTGAGGAGGGAGGTGGTTTTGCCGATAGCTTGCACGGCGATGGTGACTGTGCCAGCGGCAGGATCGGAAGACTTGATGGTGAGCGGGATGCGCTCGCCCTTCTCATGAAGGCGCAGAATGATGAACTGCCCCGGCTTCTGTTTGCGGGCGATGCGCGGAGCCTCGACCACAAACTGCTTGATATTGAGCCCGACGGAGCGAGCTTCCTGAATTTTGTACATGAAACAAGTTTACGATATTTTTAGTGGTCTGACCACTTTATTCTGCGAACCGCACTCGGCGGGGATGTAAATGCGATGCTCAAATGGCTCTGCGTGGGATGCGATGCCGGCGCCGGCGGCCGTTGCTCCGCACTGAAATCAGTTTTCCGCTCGAACTTGCTGTGCGGCGTCAGCTTCCATGGCGGTGAGGATGGCTCGCATTTGCTTGAATTCGGGATCGCTGTGGAGCGGTTTCAGGCGCGGATCGGCAAGCATCTGAAAGAACCAGGGACAGCGAGCTTCGTTGGCGCTGCGAAGCTGCTCAATTGCCCCATCAAGGTCACCGAGCGCAACGTAGATTGCCGCATTGAAGGAACTGAGAAGGTAGCGTTCGCGGCTGAGCCACTGGAGCCTTTCGAGAATGGTGCGGGCGTCGTCTTTGCGGCCAGCACAGGCCAGCGCATAGGCGTGAGCGGCGGTCGCGAGATCGAGGAAGGGCAGAGTCTGCACCAGATCATGAGCGAGCTGAATGGAGCGTGTCGAATCTCCGTTGTAGGCGAGAATCAGCGCTCCATAGAAACTGGTGAATTCATGCTCGCCGAAGGTATTGATAGCGTTTTCAATTTGCGCCACACTTTCGGCGGCCTGCCCACTCAGATGAAGCGCCCAGGCCAGACGGCTTTGCAGCCAAGGAGAATACGGATCGGTCTCGATGGCCGCGCTTAGCAGGGCGATTGCCTCGGAAAAGCGGTGACGGCTCAGGGTGAACATGGAACGTTCGCGCGTGATCCAGGGATCGTGAGGCAGATGCGCGCTGAAGGAGAAGGCCTGAAGCGCGGCCGGCAGGTTGTGATCGAAGTGGAAGTTGATCCAGCCGAGCGCGGGAAGCAGGTCGAGGGCCTGATAGGATGAGCCGGAGATCGACTCTTCGATGCGGTGCACGTGGCCTGCCGAGACCGCAGGAGGCATGTAGCCATTCAAGGCCTGGGTAACGCAGAGATGGGCGAGATCAACTTTGGCGGCGATCAGGGTGTGATCAAGCTCGATGGCCCGCAGGAGGTGTTGCAGCCCGTCCTGCATCCGATGGCGATGAAGCGTCTGCCACTCATGGTGGCCGCGCAGGTAGGTGTCGTAGGCTTCTCGTTTGAGGTCGCGGGTCTCGCTGTCGGTTTCTGGGGCTGCTACCGCTGAGACTTGCTGAGGATTTGTCCGCGGCGACGGAGAACTGCCGACGGGAGTCGCGGTTGACGAGCCGAACGTAGAAGACCTGTCGCCGTTGGTTCCAGAGGCCATGCGAAAGGCCAGCCGTTCGACCAATTCCGATTCCAGTCCGGTGAGCCGGTTCTGGTCCACGAGCAAATCTTCCACCCAGAGCTGTACTCCATCCTCGACGCGGATCATCTCGGCGCGGAGACGGAATTGCGAGGAATAAGTGCGGAGGGTTCCGGTGAGGACCAGATCGGCTTTAAGCGCCTGGCCAACCTGATGGGCAGTTAACTCGCGGCGGGCCAAGGTAAGGACCGAATCCCTGGCCAGAACGGAGAGAATTGGGTTGCGCAGATTCGAGAGGCGAGCCATCGTCTCTTCGGCAAGGGCGTGGCCAAGATGCTCCGGGACGGAATACTCGGTGGCGAAGGGAAGAATGGCTAACCGCGGAAGAGTCCCCGACGGCAAGTCAAGGCTGCGGGAGACTCTGGCGGTAAAGCGGTACCCGCGCTTATAGACGGTCTGGATGCAGGACTCAGGTTCGAGGCGCGCGCGCAGGGAGGACAGGCACTTCAAGATGCTGTCAGCGGTGACATGCACATCGCCCCAGAGCTCCTGTTTCAACTGCAGGTGGGTTACGATCTGGCCGGCGCTGGATAGGAGCAATTTGAGCGCGGCCAGTTCCTTGGGAGGCAGGTGAACGATGGTCTCACCGCGGCGGAGGGTTCCGTCTGTTTCCAGCCGGAAGCCGCAAAAGGAATAGGCCAACTCCTCACCCTCGCGAACGGGATCGGAAGAACTTTCACTCTGGGAACTGTTCACTGCTGGAAGTTGATCTGTCTTTCGAACCAACGCAGTTCCTCGAATCTGGGCGGCAGCTCTGGCGGCCTAATGTCCGCGAGCGACGAAAAAGACAACTGGCACATTGATCGCAGGAACCTAAAGTAAGAAACAACGCAGTGGAAAAGTAAAGCAGTAGCGCCAGTGAATCTTTGTGCCTCTATCGGCCCAAGTGTTTTTGATGACAGATTTATTATCTGCTTCTTGATGAGACACGGGAAGAGCTTATATGAGCAGATTCTTATTCACGAAGTAATCCATGGCACATTAAATAGTAACCATCAAAACTGCTATAGCTATCGAACGTAACTCTCTCCAAACCGGCTGGGCAGAATGTATCTCGGAGACGCGTACCGAAGGTGCGCCTAAGTCGAGCTTTGAAATAGAGGGCTTTCAATTTCCTCTTTGAAATCGAGCAGGTCTCTCACAAAAGGGCGCTAATGGCGGGCGAATGTGAGATCGAGGCCAGTGGTCACAATGACGACATTGCTTACGGTTCCGGGAGGCGGGAAGGAGGTGTAGCTGTCGTTGAACGAAGTTATCCAGCCATAAATGCCTGTTCAGAACGGAGGCTTGAGGCGCCGATGTTGTGTTTATATTGCTCGCCGAGGTTGAGAGCAGGGAAGCTATTAGTTATGGCAGGCGCACCGGTTGTCGCTGAATAACTCTCGTGGGTCCAGACAACCCCGCCTAAAAGATCAAACGATTTATTGTTTGACTTAGCAACGTGCCAGCCAAATCCGCCGCCGACGATGAAGCGGAGATCGAGATCCTGAAGCGCATTGGCGGAGAAATCACCGGCGCCAAAGACAAAGAGCCTGTGGTTGAGGTTGTGGTTGTAGTGGTTTCCGCCGCTCGTGGCATTGGCGCTGGTGGGTTGCCGGGGTGCAGGCCCGATGCCGCGAGCAAGGCTGCGCATGACCAGACCGAGAAGGACAGGAAGAAACGCATGGGAATGCGCTGGGTCAAGGGGGAATCCTTGTTGACTTGAGACGGGTCTTGAGAGGGAGTCGAGGAGAAGCTATTCGCTCTCGGTCCAATCCCCGATCGAATAATATCTGCCAGCAGAAGCGATTGAGGGAAGCGTGCTTCAGAAAGATTTCAGGGTTTGGTCAGATGTTGGGGGAGTGTCAGATGTCAATCTGTTCGAGGGGCACCTGAAGTTCACCCGTGTTTTGGAAAAGGGTGACCCGATCCAGGAGCGATTGCGATGACCAAGCCTGTTTCACACGCACAATGGTTTCTTGAACCTTACTGCATCGGGATGAAGCTGCGCTCGCTGCGCACGCAGAAGCGGCTGACGCTCTCACGCCTGGCCGCGGAGACCAAGCTCTCGACGGCGCTGCTGTCGAAGCTCGAGACCGACCGCATGATTCCCACACTGCCCACGCTGGCTACCATCAGCCGCGTTTACGGTGTGGGCATGAGCTACTTCTTCTCCGAGCCAGCCAAACACACGCTCTCGGTGACGCGCAAGGCCCACCTGCAAGGCAACAGCCGGGGACTGGAGTCTGTGAAGGTGACTCCGCTGAACGCGATTGAGAGCAGGACGAAGCTGGTGGCCCAGATGATGGAGTTTCCTTCCAGCGGGGCCTCGTGCGTGACGGATGGTTGCCACGGGTCCAGCGGAGTCGTGTACGTGCTGGAGGGGAAGTTGCAGTTGGATGCCAGTGGGATGAGTGAAGTGCTCGAGGCGGGCGATTGCGCCTACATGGAGAGCGAGATGACGCTGGCGTGGAGCTCGGCGAGCAAACACCGCTGCCGAGTTCTGGCGGTGATGCCGGCCAGCTCTAAAACCGAAGGCTGACCGGCTCTCCGCTACTTGGCCACTTTGGCGATCAACTGGAAGGAATCAAGAAATCGTGCGGTGCTGTCATAGGGCTTGCCGATCGGATAGACCACCAGCGACTGATAGAGAGTGCTGCCGACAAAGTAGATGCGGGCGGAAAAGTGCGCAGTATCGCTCTCGGCCTCAAAAGTCAGGCCGTGATAGACGCCGAGGGTGATCTTCTTGTCGCTGACCAGATGCGAGTTGGAGTTCTTCAAAGCGCCATCCTCGGCTCCTTTCAGCACGTCATCAGGATCTCTGCCGGCTGTCGCCGAGCCGTAATCGCAGACCCCGACAAAAAGCGCCACCGGCTCGAGCTCCGTGAGGAAGCTGCGCAATTCGAATGAGCCTTTCTCGGTGGGAACGTCTCTCTTTTGGAATTGGGGTGCGGAGGGGTAGGATGCGCTGAATCCATCCTCTGGATAGGTGTACGTCTTCCACTCCTGCGCCGGCGTGCTTGGTGTGCCGGTAGTGGAGGGCGTTTGCGCCCCAAGCAGGAGGGCGAACCCGAAGGCTGCTGCTGCAATGGCGATGCAGCGGGTGAGATTCCCGTGTGTTCTGTAGATCATTGCGGGCCTCCTTGCCTGCGAACAATCAACCTGCTGTTAGCCTCACGTTCAGGCGCCAGGGGGATTTATGGCATCGCCCGCGAAGTTTTGAAGTCGAACTTCAATCGTTCCAGCCCAAGCCGCCAAATCAAACGATTATAGCCCGATTCCGCGGCGGCGCGCATCAGGTCTGATCGATTCGAGTCTATTTATGTGCACGAGCGATCAATTTGAATGAGTCCAGGAAACGGGTTGTTTCCGGGAATCGGTGTTGGATCGGGAATGTCACAATCGCCTGGTAGATCGTTCCGTCGACGAGATAGACCCGAGTGAATGCGTGCATCGTTTCGTCCTCGGTCTCGATCTCGGCGCCCTTGTGGCCGTCGAGGGTAATGTCTGAATCGTTGATCTTGTGGGTCTTGGGGGCAGACACAACACCGAGCTTGGTGCGTTCAAAGAGCATGTCCGCAGGGAGACCGGTAGCCTCGGGCCCTTTATCAATCACCGCGATGCAGAGGCTGGTCTCATCGATCTCGGCGCAGTAGGAGTTCATCAGAATCGAGCCAAGCTTGGCCTCCTTTTGAGTCTGCTCCAGTTTGGGCTCGGCGGGGAAGGAGGCGCGAAATCCGTCGGTGGGATACTTGTAGCTCTTCCACTGGTCGGTCTGCGCGCTGAGGGCAGCGGCAAAGCAGATCAGAGCTGCACAAATGGTGAGAGTGCGGGCCGAAGGCTGACGCATTGGCAGGAAGACGGTGTGCACGGTTGAGAGCCTCCTCATTCTGGGCCGAGATTGTCTTTCATTTTGACGCATTGAACGAGCAAAGAAGAAGTCTAGCACTGCTGGAAAGGCCGACAATGATCCGTTGCCGTTGACGGAAGCAGCCTGTAGGATGATTTGGAATTCAGGAACCGGAGAAGATGCGGCTCAACCTCAATCTGATGAAGGCGACGCTGACCGGAGCGTTGGGCGGCCTGCTCTTCGGCTTCGATACGATTGTCATCTCGGGCGCCATTGACTCGATCGTGCGCCTCTATGGTTTGAGCCCGCAAGGCAAGGGCCTGACAGTTGCTTTCGGGCTCATCGGCACCGTGGTTGGGGCTCTTGGGGCCGGCGTGGCGGGCCAGAAACTGGGTGGGCGAGAGACTCTGAGGATCACAGCGGTCCTCTACGTATGTTCGGCGTTGGGATGCGGCCTGGCTTGGAGCTGGCCGGGATTCATGTTTTTCCGATTTCTGGGCGGGTTGGGGATCGGAGCTTCGTCGGTGCTGGGGCCGGTTTACATTGCCGAACTGGCTCCGGCCGAAAGCCGTGGGAGACTGGTTGCCGCCTTTCAGTTCAACGTGGTCTTTGGAATCCTTGTGGCGTACAGCTCCAATTACGCCATTCGCTTGATGCGCCTGGGCGCGGCGGAGTGGCGGTGGCAGGTGGGCGTGGCTGTATTTCCGGCGATCGTCTTCCTTGCTCTGCTCTTCGGCATTCCTCGCAGCCCACGCTGGCTGGCTGCGCGTAACCGCAACGATGAGGCTCTTTTCGTGTTGAGGTCGATGGGCGAATTGAAGCCGGAGGCCGAGCTGGCCGAGATTTGCGAAGCGCTCGCTCAGGAGCACGCTTCGGCTCACGAGCCGGTCTTTCGCTGGAAGTATCGCTACCCGCTGTTTCTGGCCATCAGCATTGGCGCATTTAACCAACTGGCTGGGATCAACGCCATTCTTTACTACCTGAACAATATCTTCGCTGCGGCAGGATTCAGCGAGATTTCGAGCGACCAGCAGGCCATCGCGATCGGAGCGACGAACTTCCTCTTCACTATCGCAGGCATGTCGCTAATCGACAAGCTGGGGCGCAAGACTCTGCTGCTGATTGGCGCGGCGGGTACGGCGAGTTGCCTGGCCGCTGTGTCGTGGCTCTTCGCCACCAACTCACATCCCGGAGCACTGGTCTGGGTGCTGATTACTTACGTCGCGTTCTTTTCCGTCTCGCAGGGAGCGGTGATCTGGGTCTATATCGGCGAGGTCTTTCCCAATCATGTTCGCTCAAAGGGACAGGGAGTGGGCAGTGCAAGCCATTGGTTCATGAATGCCGTCATCGCTTACTGGTTTCCAGTGGCGGTTCATTCGATGAGCACGGCGACGCCGTTCACGTTTTTTGCCATCATGACTGTGGTGCAGTTTCTGGTGGTGTTGTTTGTCTATCCGGAGACGAAGGGGCAGACGCTGGAGGCGCTACAGCGGAAGCTATTGTCTTCGGAATAACTGTTGCGGATGGCTCCATGCACAGTCGCATGTAGAACGCGGTCGGCGGAGCCTTCCGAGGATCAGAGCGTACGCCCCATCACCAATGCGTTCTCGACGAGCGCATCGATTTCCGCGCGGCTGGTGCGATGATTCACGATGGCGGCGCGAATGGCGACACGGCCTCTGATCCTGGTCGTTGACGGCGCGACGATTCCCGATTCTTGGAGCCGGATCACAATCTCATCATTGATTCGGTTCGATCGCTCGGAGTTGGAGTCTTCTGCGTCAGAGCCTTGAGGCCGATACCGGAAACAGACGATATTGAGCTCGACTGGTGCCATCAGCTCCAGCTCTGGCGTCTCGGCGATGCGGGATTCAAGATAGCGGGCCAGAGCGCAAGTGCGGGAGATCGAGGCGCCGAGGGCTTCAACGCCGTAGACCTTGAGCGTGAACCAGACCTTCAATGCGCGAAAGCCGCGCGAGAGATCGGGTCCGAAGTCGCAGGGCCAGGGTGAGCCAGCGGCCAGGCCACGCTCGGCCCGCTGCAGGTAGGCTGCCGGTGCGACGAAGGCGCGTCTGTGCGCCTCCGCATCGCGTACAAGAATGAAGCCGGCGTCGTAGGGAGCCTGTCCCCACTTGTGAAAGTCGAAGGCCACCGAATCGGCGCGTTCCATTCCGTTGAGCTTGGGGGCGAGGTCGGGAGCAAGCTTGGCCAGAGCGCCGAAGGCACCGTCGACGTGGAACCAGAGCTTCTCGCGTTCACATAACTCGGCGAGGCCGGCGAGATCGTCGATGGTTCCGGCATTGACGGTTCCCGCGGTTCCCACAACGAGAAAGGGTGTGAGGCCGGCTTCGCGGTCGCGTTGAATTGCCTGGGCTAACGCCGCGAGATCGATATGGCAACGGAGATCGGCGGGAATAAGGCGCAGAGCATCGCTGCCAAGACCGGCGATATCCATCGCCTTAGGCACGCAGCTATGAACGGATGTGGATGTGTATGCGGTCAGGCGCTTGGAGGCTTCGGCCACCCCACTGGCGCGCACGTCAATGCCGAGGGCGGCATCGCGTGCGATGAGCACGGCGATGAGATTAGCCATCGAGGTTCCGGTGACGAAGAGGCCGCTCGCATTCTCGGGAAAACCGAAGAGCTCGGCAACCCAGCGAGTCACCTGCCGCTCGACCTCGACGGGAATATGATCGCGTCCGGCAAGATTTGCGTTGAGGCCAGCGGCGAGCATCTCTGCCAACATACCGACCGGTGTTCCGCCGCCGTTGACCCAGCCCATGAAACCTGGATGCACGTTGCCCTGAGTGTAGGGGAGTATTGCACGCATGAATTCCGCATGGACGTTGGCCAGTTTCTCGGCATGCTGTGGAGCATGAGCTTGAAAACGCGCGCGCAGATCGGCTGGAATCGGTTGCCAGACAGCCCGCTCGCGAATCTCTTCGATGTAGCCGAGCATGTCGTCCAACATGCGATGAGCCTGAGCGCGGAATTCGCTCCAATCGGCGGGATCGAGGGTTAGGCTGGTTTCAGCTTCAGAGGCATTGCCGGACTTTGCTGAGAGGTCGATCGAGGATGGCAACTGCGACATTCATTCTCCCTGAAGGGTATTTTACGTGTTGAGGACGGCAGGTGATTGATGAGCTCCATTGCGAATGGAGTCGTCCGAGAGAGCGGCGGGATCAAGAGCCAGCTGCCGGCATGATTCCACTGTCGACTCGGGCTTAATCAGAATCGGGACAGTTAAGAGGAACTTGTAAATATATGATAACAATCAAGATTTAGTCGTCTTAGGCGCAATGTTCCTGAACGGAAAGAAAAGCTCTTGACAACTGATTGTTCGCTGGGGTGTAATGGCCGCGGCTCATTGGAAGGGGTTTTTCGCGTAGTGTGCTTAAACGTTTGACCTCGATGACTTAAACGTTTGAGCATTAGAATCCTAAAAAACGGAGAAACGCGATTTTGCCCTTCCAAACCACGGAGAAATCGGAAGCCCGCAGATCGGCGGAAATCAGAGCCGACGGTACTCCATGGCGGCAACGGATGAGGTCGCAAGGAGAGTGGGGGGCAGGGCTGATTGAAGGTTGTGGAGCAGATTGATTCATTTTCTGGATTCTTTCTGAATGCACTTCAAACTGGCTTCATTCCTGACTACAGGGAAGCGATGGTAGGACGAAACACAAACAGTAACAATTTTGAAAAGGATGGTCACATGAGACAAGCGAGTTACAGGTTTTTCCTGTTGCCGTTGTTTTTGGTTTTGGTGTGCGTAGGGGCATTCGCGCAGGCCAACTCCGATGTCACCGGCATCGTTACAGACCAAACGGGAGCGGTCGTTGCGGGAGCGAAGATTGTGCTCACCGATCCAGCTACCGGTGTGGTGCACTCAACCGTCAGCAGCGCCACCGGATTGTATGACATTTCTGGTTTGAACGCTGCCAATTACAACATGAAGGTCACAGCCAACGGGTTCGAGACGTACGTGCAGAACAGCATCGTGGTCAACATTTCCGCGAACTTCCGCGTGGACGTCAAGCTCACCATCGGCGCCGCGACGCAGACCGTGACGGTTGAGGCCGACGCTCTGGCGGTGCAGACTGACTCCAATGTTGTCAGCAATCTCATCAACGAGCAGCAGATCACCGATCTACCCACCAATGGCCGCAATGTGATCGGTTTGGCGGCACTGGGTCTGGGCGTCAGCGGCAATCTGCCCGACATGGAAAGCCCCTTCTCAGTAACAGCCAACTACTCCATCAGCTTCAACGGTCTCAGCCAGGCGCACAATGTCTGGATGATCGACGGCGCCGAGGCTTATGACCGTGGTTCCGGCGGCAAGATGTCCATCATGCCTTCGCAGGACGCACTGGGCGAGTTCCAGGTGCTGGCCAGCAACTATCCGCCTGATTACGGCATCGCCTCGGGCGGCACGATCACCATGTCCATCAAGAGCGGCACGTCGAAGTTCCACGGCGAAGCCTGGGAGTTTGACCGCAACGATGCGCTGGACGCGCACGCTTGGTCCGACCACGGAGCCCCGATCTCGGAGCTGCGCTATAACGTCTTCGGCGGGAATTTCGGCGGCCCGGTTTTCATTCCCGGTGTATACAACGAGGCCAAGAAGAAGACCTTCTTCTTCATCAACGAAGAGTGGCGCAGGGAAGTCACAGGTGTCCCGACAACGTCTATCAAGACTTTGCCCGCGGCGGACATAGTTACATCGGCGGCGACCTTCAACTATGTGATTCCCGTTTTTGATAACGCGAAGTTCCTCACCGTGCCCACAGTTGCTGACCCGGCTTTGGTCGCGAAGATCAAGGCCGACGGCCTGACAATGGGAGGTAAATTCACCAACAATACGATTCCCGGTAACCTGCTGGATCCGAATGCCCTGGCATTCAACGCCACCAAGAACCTCCCCGCGTCGACGAACGCGGACGGCAGCTATACGCCGACCGGCGGCCATCTGCCTGTCACAGTGCGTGAAGATCTCTTCCGCATCGATCACAACATCAACGACAAGTGGCAGCTCTTCGGCCACTACATCCATGACGCGATGGATACGACCGAAGCCACCCCCGAGTGGCAGGGCGACAACTATCCGACTATCGGCTCCAACTTCAGCAACCCGGCGTATGCTGCGGCTATCAAGCTGACTGGCACGCTGACGCCCAACGTACTGGTTGAGGCCGCATTCAACTACAATGGCAACAAGATCGCCATCGTTCCCGTGTCAACGGTCGCAGCTGGCTTCACAAAGCCCTCGGGCTGGAGCACGGGGAACTACTTCGCGGCAGCGAACGACGTTGGCAATCGCCTGCCTGACATCAGTTGGAGCACGGTAGGTACCACCTGGGGGCCTGGAAACGATCCCTGGACTAACGGTGCAGAAGACTACGCCGAGATTTATGGCCTGTCCTGGACCAAGGGCAAGCATCAGATGAAGTTTGGCGGCGGTTACAACCGTTACACCAAGAACCAGGTCATCGGCAAGGATTCCGAGGGCGACTACACGTTCAACGACAACTTTGTGAACGGAGCTCCCACTGGCAACCTTACGGGCGATTCGTACCTGGACTTCCTGCTTGGATTGGCCACCAACTTCAATCAATCGAATGCCAACCCTATCAACCACTATGTCAACAACACCATCTCGGCTTACGCGATGGACAATTGGCACGCGACCAAGCAGTTGAGCATTCAGTACGGCTTCCGCTACGACTTCATGCCGCACGTTTGGGAGCGCAACAACCAGGTCTCCAACTTCAATCCGCTGCACTACCAGACTGGATTTGCGCCTACGTTCAACAGCGATGGCTCATTTGCGGCCAGCAGCGCGGGTCTGGTTACCAACTCCATCGGAACGTTCTATTTGAACGGTATCGACATTGCTGGTCAGGCAGGTATCCCGAGCGCGCTTGTCAAGAACGACTACAAGACGTTCATGCCGAGAGTTGGCTTCTCGTATGATGTTTCCGGCAACGGCAAAACCGTTGTGCGTGGCGGCTTTGGCACCTTCTATGAGCGCATCCAGGGCAACGACATTTATGACGCTGCCGGCTCACCGCCCTTCATCAGCACACCGTCAGCCAACAACGTCGAATTCACCAACACAAGTCTCAATTGGCAGTCAGGCACAGCGGCCTCAACGCCGAGCTTTGTGCAGGGCTACAACTCGCTTAACAGCTACTATCCTGATCCAGCTGTAGCTCAGTTCAGCCTGGGGGTGCAGCATGAGATCGCTCCCGCGCTGATCCTGATCACACAGTATGTGGGTAATATTGATTGGCATCAAAACGTTTGGATTCCGATCAATAACTTCCCACTTAGCACCCCGATGGCGACCCGCCAAGCTGACGCAAACGGTACGCTCGCAACGATTCCAAGTTTGCTAGACAAAACCTATCCTGGTTTTGCCAACATCAGGCTGCAATCGACGACGCAAACCGGTACCTACAACAGCTTCCAGGCAGGCCTCCGCCAGCAAAATCGGCACGGCCTCAGTTATGAACTGGACTACACCTACGGGCACCAGATCGACTCAACCCCTGGCAGCGTAGACGTGGATAATAACAACCCTACACGTGACCCCTGGAATCTGAAGTATGACAAGGGATCCGGCATTCTGGATCGCCGTCAGGTTTTCAGCGCCAACTACGAGTACAAGATGCCCTTCTTTGCGCATTCATCTGGCCTGGAGAAGAGCATACTGGGCGGCTGGGAAGTCTCCGGCACGGTCGTCAGCGAGACCGGCTTGCCTTGGTTCGGCAATGTTGCTCCCTCGAACAGCTTTGGTGATACGGTTGGTTTGGGCGGAGACTACTCGATCCGTGCTAACCTGACCGGCAAGCCTCACTATGTCAAAGGGAACAACGGTACTGGTGGCTATCAGTACGTAGACACGACGGGCTTCTCTGCGCCTACACCCGGTTGGGCGGGCGGCGCGAATCTGGGCTTCGGTAATATGGGCAAGGATGCCGTGGTCGGCGCAGGCCGCACTAACTTCACCACCGCGGTCTACAAATCGTTTGCCATTACCGAGGCTGCTCATCTCGATCTGCGCGTAGACAGCTTCAACACCTTCAACCACACCCAGTTCAACTCGCTCGGCGACAGCAACCCGTCGCATGTAAATACCTTTGGTTTCGTGAACGGCGCTCAGGACCCGAGAGTGTTCGAGCTCGGCGGCAAGTTCGTCTTCTAAACTAACCCTCAACCGGGGCGCGGCAGGCTATGCCTGTCGCGCCCCTTTTCTTTAGAGCATGCCTACGACCGGCTACAAATAGACCTAGCTTGAAATAAGATTGACGAGAGGCAACAGTGAACTCCGCAGTGAGATTCGAGGTCTGCAGAAGGCTTACATTGACCTGCATGGTGGCAATGGCCGCGGCCGGCTGCCTAGGGCAGACGGCAACAACTCCACAGAACCAGCGCCAGACAGCGCTCGCATTGGAGCAGGAGGGAAAGAACGCCGACGCCGAAACGGCCTGGCGCGAATTCCTGAGGTGGCATCTCGGCAGTGCGGAGCCCTATGCACACCTCGGCCTGATCGAGGCGCGTCAGGAGCACTACAAAGAGGCGGTGACACTCTACCGCAAGGCCCTTGCGCTCAATCCCTCGTTTCCCAGCCTTCGTCTAAACCTCGGTCTCGCGCTCTTCAAAGAGGGCGAAATGAAGCAGGCTATTGCGGAATTCAAACCCCTGCTCAAGAGCCAGTCCCCCACATCGCCAGAGAGACAGCGGCTTGTGATTCTGCTCGGAATGGCCCATTACGGGCTGGGCGAATACGCCGAGGCTGCTCGTTATCTGAGGCAGGCGGCCGCCGTCGATTCGCAGAACCTTGCATTGCGGCTGAGCCTGGCGCATAGTTGCATGTGGTCCAAACAGTACCAGTGCGTTCTGGATACCTATCACGAGATTCTCACGCTGAATGCGGAGTCGGCGGAGGCCGATATGCTGGCGGGCGAGGCGAAAGATGAACTGAAGGACCATGGCGGAGCAATCGACGAGTTTCGTGCGGCGGTGAAGGCTAATCCCAAGGAGCCGGATGTTCACTTCGGACTAGGCTACCTTTTGTGGACGCAGAAACAGTACCCCGAAGCTGTGACTGAGTTTCAGGCCGAACTGGCCAACGATCCGAACAGCCTGCAGTCAATGATCTACGAGGCGGATGCGGAGATCCACTTGAAAGATCCGGAAGCCGCACTGCCCCTTCTCGAGGGCGCCCGGCGCATCGACGCGAACCGAGAGCTCGTGCATCTGGATCTGGGCATACTGTATTCCGATGCGGGCCGCAACGACGATGCCGTGAAGGAGATGAAAGAGGCCGAACGACTGGCCCCGCAAGATGTGAACGTGCATTGGCGGTTGGGGAGGCTCTATCGTTCAATGGGCCGGAAAGACGAAGCTAAGGCTGAGTTCGACAAGGCCAGCAGCATCACCAACGCCGCGGACACTGCGTTGGTCGACAAGATCAGTGGCGATCACTCAAAGGGGGCTGCAGCGCAGCCTCACGCCACGCCGGAGAAATAGGTGGGCTGCCGCTGCGCGCGCAGCCGCACTCCCATTGCCGTTACAGGGTCGAACCTGCAGCGGCAGGCTACCGAATCTGTTTAAGCGCCGGATAGATGGCTCGATAGAGGCCGTATTGCTGCTGGAGCTTATCCGAGGCGGTCTTGTCGACGTTGACGACTGAAGCGACCTTCACAACTTGGGCGCAGGCTGCATCTACCGATGGCCAGATGTGTGTGCCGACTCCGGCGAGTACGGCCGAGCCATAAGCGCAGCCTTCTTCTGCCGTGAGCAGTGAGACGGGCTGCGCATACACGTCGGCTTGAATCTGGCGCCACAGCGGCGAACGCGCGCCGCCTCCGCCGAGACGAATGTCGTTCACCGGCACGCCGATCTGAGCGAAGATGGTGAGCGAGTCTTTCAAGCTGAAGGCCACGCCCTCGAGGACGGCGCGGATGATATGACCGCGCCCATGGCTGGCGGCAAGCCCGATCAGCGCGGCGCGAACATCGGAATCCAGATGCGGGGTGCGCTCGCCCATCAGATAGGGCGCCCACATCACGCCGTCGCAGCCGGCCGGAATCGTAGAGGCCTCCTTCGAGAGGCTGTCGTAGGGATCGCCCGCCGGAGTGCCGATGGTTCCAAATGTGTCGCGGAACCAGCGCAGAGAGAGACCCGCGGCCTGAGTCACGCCCATCACATGCCAGCGATTCGGAATGGCGTGGCAGAAGGTGTGCAGGCGTCCCTTCGGATCAAGGAAAGGCTGATCGGTCGCGGCGAAGACAACGCCGGAGGTTCCAATCGTAGCGCTCACATCGCCAGCCTTGACGATGCCCATGCCGATGGCGCCGCCAGCCTGGTCTCCGGCTCCGGCGACGACCGGTGTGCCCTCGGCAAGGCCGGTTGCCGCAGCCGCGCTGGCGGTGATTCTTCCTACGATGTCCGGTGATTCGAAGACCTCCGGCAGGCAACCGGGATCAAGTTTTGTAGCTGCTACCATCTCCAGCGACCAGCGGCGATGAGCGACATCGAGTAAGAGCGTTCCGGATGCGTCTGAGACGTCGATTGCACGGACGCCGGTCAATTGCAAACGAACGTAATCCTTGGGCAAGAGAAAAGAGCGGAAGCGGCTCCAGATCTCGGGCTCATGCGTGCGAACCCACATCAGCTTGGTGACCGTGAAGTTGGGCAGCGCGGGATTCGAGGTCAGTTCAACGATCCGGTGCTCGCCAACGGTCTCGTTCAAGACGCGACACTCGTCCGCGCTTCGCTGATCGCACCAGATCAGAGCCGGGCGAAGGACTTCCTCGTCTTTGTCGAGCAGGACGGCGCCGTGCATCTGGCCGGCTAGGCCAACAGCGGCGATCTTGCTCTTGGAGACGCCTGTCTGCGCGAGGAGCTTGCCAATCGCCTTCTGGCAGGCATTCCACCAGTCGTGGGGATCCTGCTCTGCCCACCCATTCTGCGGCGATGCAAACGGCGCATGCTCGTGCGTCGCCGAGCCTAGCAGCGCGCCCTTTTCGTCCACCAAAACTGCACGCGTTCCACCTGTGCCTACGTCGATACCGATGATCTTTTGCGTCATTGCCAGTCACTCTTTCCAGCAGCAGGGGCTTCCGCTGCGATTCTCTTTATCGCGTTAATAATGCTATCGCGCCTCGGCGGCTATTTTGAGGTTTGCCCCGGACGGAATTTGATTACGTAGAAGAGTCCCAGTGCGAGCAGCAAACCTCCCCACCAGATGGGGGTATGCAGATTGGTCAGCTGCACCAGGGGCGGATAGCTGCCGGTAATTGATTCAAAGATGCCATAGCCGAGGATCATCGCCCCATAGATGACCAGCAGCACTCCCAGATGGGAATTCCCGATCCACGCATATCTCAAGACCCTTTCGTTTGCCGCGGCCGCGAGATTGTCTCTCACTCGGCCGCAATCGGTGCGTTACCAGAAGATGATGTTGAGCGCGACGAAGATGATCACCACCAGAATCGCCCAGGTGTATTCGTTTTTGTAGAACGGGACCGGCTCTTCCTTGGGCAAGACGGTGGCGCCATAGACCAGCCCGTCGAGCTCCTCGACCGGCCGGGCCTTGGTCAACAGGCTGACAACAACAATCACGATCGCGGTGAACAGGAAGGCCCACAGCGCGCGGAAGACATTTTCAGCCATCGGCTTGGCTGCATCGGAGAGCGCCACGTAGCGCAGATTCGCCGGGTTCAGATGGACCCACTCGAAGAGACTGGCGGAGAAGACGATGCCCAGCAGCAGTCCGAGGAAGCCGGAGATGCGCGAGGCGCGCTTCCAGAACATGCCGAAGATGATGGCGGCCAGCAGCGGAGCAATAAAGATGGAGAAGAGCGCCTGCACGTAGTCCATGATGCCGTGGGCGCGCTGCACCAGGTAGCCGGCCGCGACCGAGACGATCACGCCGCCAACAATCGCGATGCGGCCCACCATCACGTAGTGGCTGTCGGAGCCCTTCTTGTTGATCAGCGGCTTGTACAGGTCGTAGGTCCACACCGTCGAAAAGGCGCTCACGTTGCCGGCCATGCCGCTCATGAAGCCGGCGATCAGCGCGGTGATGCCCAGGCCGAGCAGGCCCGGTCCGCAATAACGCACCAGCATCAGCGGCAGCACTTCGTTGTAGCTGTGCAGTTCGGCGCCGGGCGCGCCGTCGAGGACCTTCTGCCGGGCTTCAGCCGACAGGCTGGTCTTGGCCATCGCCGCCGAACAGCCGGCAGCGTCGCCCACCTGGCCGCTCTCCGGGGCCATCGCGCAGGACTTCACCACATCCTCGCCGACCAGCAGGCGGCGGCTGCCATCGGGGTTCTGCAACAGAACCAGGCCGAGCAGGCCGGGCAGAATGACGATAAACGGAACCGCCATTTTGAAGAACGAGCCGATGATCGGAGCCATGCGCGCAGCGCGCAGATTATGCGCCGCCAGCACGCGCTGCACCACCAGGAAGTCCGTCGTCCAGTAGCCGAAGCTGATGGCGAATCCCAGGCCGAAGACGATGCCGGTCCAGTGCACCCCCATCGGGTTGGCCGAGAAGCTGCCCATGTCGCGCCAGAGATGAAAGTAGCTGTCGGAGTGGAGATTGGCTATGATCTGGCGCTTGAGTCCGTCGGGCCCGCCGGCCTGCCATAGGCCCAGGATCGGCACCAGAAGCGCGCCGCCCCAGATAAGGACGAACTGCAAAACCTCGTTGAAGATGGCCGAGCGCAGGCCGCCCAGTGCGACGTAGAGCGTAACCGCGCAGGCCGAGACCACGATGCTGAAGGTCAGACTCCAGCCCAGCACCACCTTCATCACCACGGCCATGGCAAACATGTTCACGCCGCTCATCAGGATCATCTCCAGAGCGAAGGAGATGGCGGCCAGAACGCGCGCATGCTCGCCGTAGCGCAGCGACAGGTAGCCGGGAACCGAGTGGGTCTTCGACACGTAGTAGAACGGCATCATCACCAGGCCCAGGAAGAGCATCGCGGGAATGGCGCCGATCCAGTACCAGTGCGTGGCCAGAATGCCGTACTGGTAGGCCGAGCCCGCCCAGCCCATCAGCTCCAGCGATCCCAGGTTGGCCGAGACGAAGCTCAAACCCGCGATCCACGCGGTCATCTCGCGGCCGGCCATGAAGAACTCCTCGCTGGTGTTGGAGCGGCCCTTGAGGTAGAAGCCGATCCAGATCACCATCCCGAAGTAGATCGCGATCACTGCGATGTCGAGCGGATGGAGATGCGCCAGAGGCAAGGCCCCGAAGGCTAGAAGGGCCGGAGATGACGGCAGAAGACCAATGTGGGTCATACAGTTGACTATCACGATATCGAACCTCGATCGCCGCCCGCGGGCGGCCCTTCCATTACAAGTTGACTGACGCGGCCCGCACGGCACGGCCCGCGCAGAGAGCTACTTCTGTCCATAGGTTGAGTTCGCGCCGTGTTTACGGAGGTAATGCCGATCCAGCAGCGCCTGGCTCACGCCCGTACCGCTCGGGCACAGTGTTGCAGTATAAAATGCCATGCGCGCCACTGTCTCCAGAATTACGGCGTTGTGCGCGGCCTCCATCGGGCTCTTGCCCCAGGTGAAGGGCGCGTGCCCGGCGACAAGCACACCCGGCACAGCCATCGGATCGAGATTGCTAAAACGGCGCACGATTGCCTTGCCGGTGTTCAGCACATAGTCGCCCTGGATCTCCGAGTCGCTCAGCTCTTCGGTCACCGGCACCGGACCGTGAAAATAGTCGGCGTGCGTGGTGCCAAAGGCTGGGATGTTGCGGCCGGCCTGCGCCCATGAGGTGGCAAACTCCGAGTGCGTGTGGACCACACCACCAATCAAGGGAAAGGCCCGGTACAGCTCCAGATGAGTATCGAGGTCCGAAGACGGCTTCAGCGCGCCTTCGACGATCTTCCCCTCGATATCGCAGACGACCATGTGGGCCGGCGTCATCTCTTCATAGGCAACGCCCGAAGGCTTGATCGCCACCAGCCCTGACTCACGGTCGATTCCGCTCGCATTGCCGAACGTGTACAAAACTAAGCCACGGCCCACCAGCTCCAGATTCGCGGTGAGTACGCCGGCCCGTAAATGCTCCAAAAGCATCATTCCTCCCGGAGGAGCCTGCGCCGCATCCCAATGGAAACCCATTCAACTCTCATCAGGCAACAGCGATGGTAAACGTTTGCTGATACATCATACAGTAAGTTCTCTCAGCGCTTCGAGTCAAATCTTCGACATTGGCCTAAAAGAAGTGGTATGGTCGTGTAAACGCATTCTTCCGGGAACTGCAGTGCTCTAGCCCATGCCAAAGGCGAGAAGAAGCCCTACCAAAACGAATCAACTCGTGAATATCCGCTCGGTTGCGGAGCGCGCCAATGTCTCGGTCGCCACGGTCTCGCGAACGATCAACCGGATTCCGACCGTCAATCCCGCGATGGCCAAACGCGTATGGGATGCGATCAGCAGTCTTGACTATCTGCCAGACACTCAGGCGCGAGCTCTGGTCTCGGGCCGAAGTGGAATTCTTGGCCTGATCGTCTCCGAAATCACCAATCCATTCTTCCCGGAGTTGATTCAGGGCTTCGAGGATGTCGCTGTCGGCAGCGGGTATGAGATTCTGGTCAGCTCGACCAACTATGACCCGAAACGAATGACCCGTTGTATTCGGCGCATGATCCAGCGCAAGGTTGAAGGCGTGGCAGTGATGACCTTCGGAATTGAAGAACCGCTCCTTGAACAACTGGCCTCGCGCAAAATCCCTCTGGTCTTTATCGATATGGGCCCTGACCAGCCGGGCATCAGTCTTCTGAAGATCGACTATCACCACGGCATCCGGCAGGGGGTTCAACACTTGGCCGCTCTGGGCCACAGGAACATAGGCTTCATCTCCGGGCCGGCGCGGCTGCATTCTGCTCAATCTCGCCAGAACGCATTCATCAAGTCTCTCAACGAGTGCGGCATCGCCCCGAACTCAGCTTGGCTGATCGAGGGCGATCACACCATTGAGGGTGGCATGCTGGCCATGGAAAAGATCCTGTGCGGCGAGAAGCGACCCTCCGCGCTCATGTGCTCGAATGACATGACCGCTCTCGGCGTTCTTCACAAAGCTTATCGGGCCGGTTTGCGCGTGCCTGACGACCTCTCGCTGATCGGCTTTGACGACATTCACATGGCGCAGGTCATTATTCCGCCACTCACAACCATTCAAATGTCTCGTATTGAGCTGGCTCACGCGGCTGTCGCCGCTCTTCGAGCCCGAGTGGAAGGGACTGAAGCCCAGCGTGAGTATCTGATCGAAACACGGCTGGTCGTACGCGAATCGACCGCATATCCGTCAGGAACGATGAACGATCTTCACCGTTCTGGTCCGCATCCCCAGCAAGCGTTGACGGAAAGGTGAAGCCTGCCTCACTGCTCCTCGGCTCGTGCGCATGCCATCGCGGCACTGTGAAAGTCCCCCGGCTTGCGTCGCCGGGGGATTTTCTTATATCCACACCTTTGAATTGATCGAAGCTTCGGATCCGGCCGCATGGTCCTCGTCTGAGCCCGGATAGTCGTGTGGAGGCCCGACCCGGTTCATACGCGCGAAGTTGGGCACCGCGAGCATGGGAGCACCATCCTGCCACGCGCCCGCGATCACCATGACGCCGCCAAGCAGGTCAGGACGCCACTCTGCGCGGAGCACCGATTCACTCAGCTTGCGGTCAATCCTGCCGTTGTCGGCTGTCTCGACATTGTAGACGAGCGGGCCGTATCTCAAAGCAACGAGGCCAGAGTCAGCCTTGATGCGGCTGTCCGCGACGACGCGCTGCGGCTCCATCGGCAGTTCCAGTTCGATGCGGTCGCCTTGCTTCCACTCACGCGTGACAACAGCGTACCCCTTGAGAATCTCGGGGGTCTGTTCCTTTCCATTGACGGCGAATCGCTTTACACCTCGAACCACAGGCGTCTCCTTGTAGAGCCTGCTTGTCGCCCGGTCCGGGATTCGCACAAAGACCGAGAAGGTCTTTGCCTCCTCGGGATTCACGGTGATCGAAATCGATCCCTTCCATGGGTAGTCGGTCTTCTGCACTATCTCTACATTCGTGCCCCCGACTTGGCCAACGTGAATCCGGCTGCCGACAAACATGTTGACGTAGAGCCCGTCATTGCTCTTCACATAAGTCCAGGTCGGAATCATAAGCAATGTGCGGGACAAGTTCCCAACGCAGCAAGGGCAGACATGCCACTTTGCGCGCTCGGTATTTACGAGGGGATTGGTGTAACAGAAGCTCTTTCCATCAAGCGCGACTCCGCCAAGCAGAGCGTTGTACATGGTCTGCTCGTAGAGGTCGGCGTACTTCGCGTCGTGATATGCAAGGTTGAGCTTGTATTGGAAGAACACAAGCCCGCAGCTGGAGCAGGTTTCGCAATAAGCCTCATTGCGCAGCGAGTAATTTGGCCCGAAGCCCTCGGAGGTCTCTCCGCTTCCAATGCCGCCAGTCAGGTAATACTTCTTGTTGACCATATTATCCCAAAGCGAAATTACAGCGCTCTGATAATCGCGATCCTGAGTCTCGGCTGCGATATCCGACATCCCCGAGTAGAAATAGGTTGCGCGCACAGCGTGGCCCACGGCTTCATATTGTTGGCCAGGCGGCAAGTGGCTTTGGTCGTACTCCGACCCGCCGCGGCGCGAGTCGAGAAGGAACTTTGCGAGAGCGATATACGCATCTCCGCGGCGATTCCCTTCCTGGTCGTTGACGAAACGGCCGAAGCGCACCAGCGCCTGTTCCATCTCCTGGTGCCCGTCGAACCACTCCTTTTTGCCGGGGCCGATGTTCGCGACCCAACAGTCGGCCAGCCTCTTGGCCGCGTTATAGAGGCGAAGATCCTTGCCATCGGTGAGGGTGTAGTGATTGATAGCCGACTCGATGAAGTAGCCCGAGACATAGCCTTCATGATTGCCGCGGCGATCGGGCGACCAGCGCTCCGGCCAATCTTTGCGGTCAGCCAATATGTAGGCCGTTTGCAGGTAGCCATCAGGCATCTGAGCAGCGAGGATGATCGGTATCCAGCGATCGAGAGTCGCGCGCATCTGTTCCTGCGCCTTGCTGATCTCCCGATCGCCCTGCGGATCGACCATAAGCGCGATACACATCGACTCAACTGTCTGGTGAACCCATGCGTTGGAAAAGACAAACCCCTTGTGGCCAGCGTGAGGCTCGCCACGGAGGGCTTTTCCCGCCTCAATAAAGTTATCGATTCCGCCATCGCCACGCATGGGAGGTATATCGGTACGCTCGCACATCGCAACGCAGAACGGAATCCAATTCACAATGAGAGCCTTGGCGCGCTCATTCCAGAGCGGGCTGTCGATCGCATACTTCCGCGTGTACACCACGTTGAGACGATCGCGCGGAGGCGCCGGTTCCACATGGACGCCAATTGTGGGCGCCGGGTTTTTGCTGCCCGAAGCCTCAAGCGCCAGTATGTAATCACCGGGTTTGGAGAATGTCGCAGTGGTGCCCACTAAGGCAGCGCCGGCAAAGACGACGGCGCCCGGTCCCGATGTCTTGACCCAGCGGGCCTTGTTGCTGCCGGCGTCTTCGAGCCAGGTCACCTTGCCCGACAGATAGGTTTTGCCATCATTCACAACTGAACGGTCTACGCCGGCATCGACCACCGGCGGGAGGGATGGAACAGGACCGTAGTTGAAGACTCTCCATTCGATGATTCCCGCCGGGCGGCTCATTTGAGCCGCCACATCGAGCCGCAGCTTGCTTGTTGTCACGGGCTCGAAGGTTGTCGCATTAAATGTATCGAGGGCCAGGCCAAGACCATGCGGCTGAGAGACCGGCACAAAGTCGCCGCCATTCCAATAAAGAACTCTGTAGCTCTCGGGCACTGCAACCATTTGCCCGTAGCTACCCGGTATATCGCCGGCGCGCGGGCGATCGACGGCCCAATAGATCTCGATTCGATTGACGCTAACAGGCTCGCTCCACTCGTACTGCACCCAGCTCGTGTGCCTGCCCGCCGCAGGGTCGGCCCAAACGGGATAGAAGGCGTGGCTGCGGTCGAACGAGTTAGCGGGACTAAAGCCGTCGTTCAAGGCGGAGATTCTGTTCTCGCTTACCATCGTCAGACTTGTGGGAAGTGCGACACGGGCAATGTTGACCTCGCTTTGGGGCGCCTGAGCCAGCGTTCTTGAGGCGGACAGTGCGCCAAGCACAGCGGTCCCTCCAACCCCGGCGAGGAACTCCCTGCGGCTTGGCCCAAAACGTTCAGGAGTCTTCACTAAGCCTGGCAACGTCCTGGCTCTCATTTTTCTGCTCATTTTCGATCTTCCTCTCTAGAGAAGGGCCGCTCTCAGCACGGCCAAGTAAGCGTTTACCGACACTGAGCAGTCTACATCCGCGATGTGCGGCTGTAAATAGAACGGATGGCGTCGAAGTGATGCCGTTTTCGTCCGTGTCGAAAAGTGACCCGGCCCTTGTTTTTGCTCAGTTTGAGGCCAGAAATCCTCATGCGATCCTTATCTGGCCTGCCTCTTCTGCGTGTTAGAATTTTTGCATTCTCGCAAAGAAAAGATTTTAGGAGCGCAGCCTCATGAGAAGCCTCTCGATTGCCGTATTGTCGGTGTTTTTCGCCCTCGTCTTCGTTTGTAATGGAAGCGCGCAGACCTTCCGCGGCAGTATTCAAGGCACAATCACAGACAGCTCGGGAGCGGCGATCCCCGGCGCACAAGTAAAGGTCTTCAGCCCTGGTACAGGGCTGACCCGCATGGTCACCACCAATGACCTCGGCGGGTATGTGGCCTCGGAACTGCCGCTGGGCACCTATAACATCACCGTCGAGAGAGATGGCTTTCGCTCAACCACGCTGACCAACATTCCGGTCACTGTAGGCTCCGCAACACGGGCCGATGCCAGGCTCTCGGCGGGTGCGGTTGAGGAGGTGGTCCAGGTCACCGCCGAGGTTCCGATGGTGGAGACGACGACAAACACCACCGGCGGCGCAATCGAGGCATCTCAGGTTGCCGAGCTGCCGGTGAACGGACGCGACTACACCAAGCTACTGGAACTGGTTCCGGGCGCGACGAGCGATCCAGTGGGATCGACCGAATCGGCCGGTTCGTACGGGCTTTTCAGTCTCAATGGCAATCGCGGCCGCTCGAACAATTACCTGCTCGACGGCACGGACATGAACGACGGCTACCGCAACCTGCCTGCCGTCAATCAGGCTGGCGTTTGGGGCTGCCCCTCGACCATTCTTCCCACAGACGCACTGGCTGAGATCCCCGTCACCGGCAACGCCGAGGCTGAGTTCGGCCGCAGCTCTGGTGCGACCGTCAACATCGTGACCAAGAGTGGAACCAACCAGTATCATGGCAGCGCCTCGGAGTCCTATCGCAATGACGCGCTCAGTGCGCGCAACTACTTCAATACTGTCGACCTGCCCAAGAACTCCTTTACCAACCATCAGTTCAGCGGCCTGGTCGATGGCCCCATCCTGAGAGACAAGACGTTCTTCACTCTGGCCTACGAAGGGCAGAGAGAGAAAGGCGGTCTGCCCCAGCAGGGTTTCGTGCCGGGGCTTGCCGACATTGCCAACCATGTGTCCACACTCGGGCCCGTCAATCCGGTAATCCAGAAGGTGCTCAACAGCAACCCGTGGGGACCGCTTCCACAGGTTGGCGGCCAGGTGACCTTCACAACGCCCTTCAGCAATAACAGCGACAACATCATCGCCAAGGTGGATCATCACCTGAAGCTGCTCAGCGCGGGCGACCTGCTGACCGCACGCTACTTCTATGCCCATGGCATGCAGAGCTTCCCGCTGGGAATGCTCTACACGGGCTCGGGCGCGCCTGGCTTCAACACATCGACGCCGACGCACGTCAACATCGTCTCGCTCTCGTATACCTCGATTCCCAAGCCAAATCTGATCTTTGAGGTTCGCGGGGGATATAACCGCTTTCTGCAGCAATTCCTGCCGCAGGACATGGGCCTCAATCCCGTGACGGCTTTTGATCTGAACACTCTGCCTCCGGGCTATTCGTCGCGCGATCTGGGATTGCCGACGATCGCCGTGAGCGGCTTGAGCCCGATCGGCGCCACAGGCAGCGACTCTCGCGGCCGTATCGACACCAACTATCAGCTCTTCGGGAACGTCTCGCTGATCAAGGGACGGCACAGCTACAAGGCCGGCATCGAGTGGCGGCGAACTTTCATTAACAGCTTCATCGACTCCGGACATCGCGGCAAACTAACCTTCGACAGCTTCGACGATTTTCTGGCAGGCACCATCGACGGCGGCAACTCGGCGGATGGGAATGGCACGCGCTACTCCTATCAGAACGGCGGTGGTGTCTACTTCCTCGACTCGTGGCACTTGAACAGCAAGATCACGCTGAACTACGGCCTGCGCTGGGATTACTACGGTGTCGTCGGCGCCGAGAACGACGCCTTCAGCATCTTCAACGTAAAGACTGGAGTGCTGGAGACGGTGGGTGCTTCGGGAGGTCCCTCGTCACTTTATCCGAAGGACCTGACCAACTTCGCGCCGCGATTCAGCCTCGCCGACGATCTGCTTGGAACTGGCAAGCTGGTGGTCAGAACCGGAGCCGGAATCTTCTACGACGGGGCCTCGCAGGATTTCTTTGTGGGCAATCAGCCGTGGAACACGAATCCGGCCGAGGCTGGGCCGGCCTTCAACGGCATCGGATTCGCAGCTGGCATCGCTCCGACGGTTCCCACCGACGGCTCCGCGATCTTCAGCGACTACGAGCCCAGCAGCGCCTTCACGGTCGATCAACATCTGGTCACACCCAGGTACGTCTCCTACACTCTCAACGTTCAATCGCAGCTCAGCAAAGCTGTCGCTCTCGAACTCGGATATGTGGGCTCGCAGGGCCGCCACCTCTATCACTTCCGCGACCTCAACCAGGTGAATAACGAGTCCGGCCCTGTAACATGCGCCGGCGGCCAGACGATTCAGCCGGGCGATGTCTGCTATCCGACCTACTCGATCGGATCCTTCACCGACATCTCTCTTGTGTACCTGAATCAAGTCGAGACGAGCGCAATCTCCAACTACAACTCGCTGCAGTCGACGCTGAAGCTGCAGAACTGGCACAACCTGACCTCGACGGTGAACTATACCTGGGCGCACTCGATCGACACCGCAAGCGATGGCCTGGATTTTGTGCCCAACGCCGCGCAGCCCGACGACAGCTTCAATCCTCACGCCGAGCGCGCCAGTTCCAACTTCGACGTGCGGCAGCGCTTCCAGTGGTATTGGACCTATAACATTCCGAAGCTCGACCGCGCTGAAAAAATCACCAGCGGATGGGCGCTCGACGGCATGTTCAACTTCGCCTCCGGCCAGCCCTACACGGTCAGCTACATTTACGAAGACGACTATAACGGTAGCGGCGAGTGGTTTGGCCGGCCGGACATCATCGGTAATCCGCGCACAGGCGCAGGCGGCATCAACCTGCTGAACCTGGAGGCCTTCGCCGCGCCATGCACAGTCGACGGAAACCCGAAAGACGCGGCCTATGGAAGTTGCATCTCCGGAACGCAGCACCCCGGCAATGAAGGCCGCAACGCCTTCAATGCGCCACGCTTCACCAACTTCGACTTCTCTCTAACCAAGAGCACCAACCTGACTGAGAAGCTGAAGATGGAGCTTCGCGCAGATTTCTTCAACATCTTCAATCACCCGAATATGAGCAATCCTCTGCTGCCGGGCTTTGGCGTCGACGGCTTCTTTAGCAACCACATCGAGAACAATCGCGTAATTGCCGGCACGGGAACGGGTACGCCAGGCCAGTTCCTGACAGCGACAGCGACACCGGACGTAGGCAGCGGCAACCCATACCTTGGGGGCGGCGGTCCACGCAGCGCGCAATTGGCAGTTCACTTCACCTTCTAAAGACCAAGATAACCAAAGAACACAATGAGGGACTCTTCTACGAGTCCCTCTTCTATTTGATTTGCTTTCAACCTTGAAAGCTTTGAAAAAGAAGTGGACACTTCACATGTCAGCTGTCTGCTCAAAAGCAATACGGTGGCTGTAACCGAGGAGGAAGATGCTGCGACATTGAATCCGCAGTCAGCCGTCAACCTTTCCGTCAGCGCGCCTAGGCTACAAAAAAGCATCACGCAAGACCTCCCCACTACGATCTCGGACTTGAGTTTAATGAAGTGTTATTGAGCCATGCTCTTCCGGAAGGACCCTGCTGCCGTGCTGCGCCATTTCGTAAAACCGTCGAGATGGAGGATCGCAGCGTGTCGAACCTGCTGTTCGAGGGTGTGCATGAGACGGGTCCAGGATGGATCGCGACGCATTTCTTGAGCTGTTCGTCCTGGCAAGCGTCCAGCCGCCTTTCAGCTTCTCCCCATGTAGCGTGAACCGCCAGATGCCCTAACACGGGCAGCTCTCGATGTCTTCGGAGGTCTTTCCTGTGCCGATGCTGTTGGGTAGCATCTCCAAAATGCGCTGTATCAGTGCAGTTTTCGGCAAACAAATCAGCTTGTTTCGACAGTGTCTCTAGAGTTCTTCGCGAGAGTCTCTAACGCTCAACCCAGGTTCACACAAGTCTCGGAGCAATAACAAAGGGCGCCCCGAAGGACGCCCTTGCGTTGGTTGCCGATTGGGTTTAGAAGTTGATCTTCAGAGCGAACTGCCCAAAGCGGCGCTCATCGTGGTTGCCGCCGGTGGCCAACGTTCCGAGGCCACCTTTCAGTTCAGGAACCTGCAACGGGGCCGAAGCCGTGCCGTCCGTGTAAACTAGGCCGGTCGTATTCACGTAGTAGTTGTGGTGATTGAAGATGTTGAATCCCTCAGCATGGAACTCCATACCGACCCGCTCGGTAATCGGGAAGCTTTTTTGCATGGCCATGTCAGCGTTCCACGCGCCAGGTCCTCTGAAGGCGTTGCGAGCAGTCATGCTCGAAGGAAATGGTCCAAGATCCGACATGCCGAGAGTCGAATTAAGCGAGTGGTCGAATGCTGGTATGGGAATGGTCAGGGCCGTGAAGGAGTTGGGACCTACGTTCGTCGGAGAACCGACGTGATATGTCGGCTTCGTCGCCGGAATCAAGCGCGGGATGGTGTATCCGATTTCGACGGTTGTTTCGTCGAACACGGAGAATGGGGTACCGGTGCGAGCAGTGACGATGCCGGAGACAGACCAGCCTCCGAGCGCTTCGCGTTGCAAGTTATTTCCATGCTTAAACCATGGCAGGCTCCAGATAGGGGCTACGGACAAGCGGTGACGGACATCGAAGTCCGAATTGCCCCAGTCGATCATTGGGTGAAGGAGATCGGTGTAGCCTAGCGAGCCGATGTAGCCTGAGCCGCCCTGCAAACTATCGCCGAAGGTCGAGCTCAAGTCATCCAGTGAGTGAGACCAGGTGTAGTTGGCCATCAGAGTCAGGCCAGATCTGAAAAGATTCTGGGTCTGAAACCCCACATTCAAGCCTTCGTAATTGCTCGCCCCGAGGCTCCCACGCATATTGATGGCGCTGTATTGCATGTTGGGGCGTGTCAAGCACTCCGCGGCACCTGTATCGAGATTCTCAAACGGGCAAGCGGCGTTGAGCACAAGTGGATCGCCGAGATAATACTGGGCAGCGCCGTATTGGTCGATATTCTCGATGTCATACAAGTGGATTCCGCGCGCGCCACTGTAGCCGACTTCGAGCACAGTGCCTGGAACGACCTGGTGCTGTATATCGAGGCTCCAGAACTGGGTCTGGGCTGTCCTGATGTTCGGGTCGGGCATTCGAACTGAAGAGGGTGGCAGATAGGTCGATCCGCTGGAGGCGCCAAGCGGACCAAGGTTGTTCGACGTTACGGAACTCGTGCAGCTGTTGGTTGATGGAGTACCGATAACCTGATCCGGGCAGGGGCTGGTTTCAACAACGGCGCTGGCCGGAGGATTGAAGCTCGCATTGAAGGTGACGTTGCCAAAGTTGCGCTCGTAACTGATGCCATAGCCGCCGCGAATGCTATCCCGGCCGTTTCCGAAGACGTCATAGGCGAAGCCGACGCGGGGACCAACGGTTCCCCAACTGGGCGCCCAGAACTGGCCAACGGGGCTCTTATCGGCAATGTAGATCTGCCCGGTTCGGGTTTGCTGCTCGATGCCGGTGCCTGAACCAAAGTAGAAGTTGGAATCCAGAGCCGGATTGCTGTTGTGCTGAACACCATAGTGCTCGTAGCGAACGCCATAGTTAATTGTGATTCGGGGAGTGATCTTGAAGCTGTCCTGACCATAAATCGCCCAGTCTTTGTAGCGATAGCTACGGGCGTAGGCAGCGGGAGAGAGCGGTAGGTTGATTTGGCAGTTCGCCGAGTTAATGACATTCTCGTAAATGTCATCAGAGCAGGGAAGCTTGCCTTGCGGATTGACGCGAGACTCGAAGAGGTGCAACTGAGCTCCACTCGTGCTTCCCGCGACGTTCATCATGTCGTTGAGACTACCCTGGAAATTCTTACCAAGTTGCTCCACCGATTGCGCATACGCACCATATGCCGCATTGAGCTGGATGTAGGTGGTGGTACCACCAAAGCGCATGGCATGTTTGCCCTTGGTCCAGGAGAGATCGGGTTCCAGTTGAACTGTGTTCTGGGGACCGCCATATGGGAGCCCGCCTGTACCAGGGTTGCTGGTATTTTGCAATCCCGGCAGCTGTATCAGCTGGCCTGTGGCCGGATCAGAAGGTGTAACAAACATAAGGCTGGGGGTAGATGTGAGAGACGTATCGAATGAATTTGCTTCATTGAAGCGCGTGTAGCTGACCTTAGCCGAGAGGAAGAGATTTTGCGTGAAGGTGTGCGAAAGCGAATAGAGGTAGCTCTGATTCTCGTACGCTGTGCCCACATTATATTGCGGATACGCGGAGTAGAAGTTCGATCCCAGGAATTGATTCTCGTTTTCTCTTGCGCCGCGGAAGAACATTGATGTCTTTGCAGTGGGGTTATAGTCAAGCCGTCCCACCAGAGTGTACTGATTCTCAGGAATACCGCCGCCCGCATCGAATGGGGTATTGAACTGGACGGTGTCAAACACAGGAGTTGCGGTGGGAACCGTAGTGACGCCGTTCACTTTACCAAAAGCCACGCCATTATTCTCAAGATCGGCTACTGTCGAGGCAACACTTGTTGACGGAAGAACACCTCCCCCATAAGTCTTGAAGTAGCTCTGTATGTTGGCCGGCATTAGCGCAATGAAAGCGGGATCGAAGACTTCTTCGGTCTCATTGGCGCTCGAGCGCACGCGGGTAAATTCCGTGCTCTCGAAGATGAACAGCTTGTTCTTAAGAATGGGACCGCCGGCTTGGTAGCCGAACTGATTGCGGGTGTATCCGCCCTTGGGCGCCGACGTGACGACGTTGCCGTAGGTATTGGCGGTGTAAGCCGAGAGACGATTGAACTCCCACGCAGCGCCGTGAATTTGGTTTGTGCCGGCCTTGGTAGAGACGTTCACTACGCCGCCTGAGGCGCGGCCATACTCCGCAGAGAAGTCATTTGTGATGACGCTGTATTCCTGGACGGCATCAACTGGGACGTCTTGGCCAACGGCCTCGTTGAATGTGGATATGTTCTCAACACCGTCGAGGAGAATCTCAGTTCCGGTTTCGCGCTGGCCGTTAATGGCAAAGCCGACTCCGCGGCTGGTGAGGTTCTGACCGCCACCGCCGGAAGAGTTGCCGGTGCTGTCGCCGTTCGAGACGTTGCCGGAGAGGGTAACGAAATCATACGGGTTCCGCGTCAAGCTGGGCAGCTGTGCAAGCTGTTCCTGGTCCACAACCGAAGAAAGCTCTTGAGTCTGCGTGTTGACTTGTGCGCCGCCTTCCGCGATTACCTGAACCTCAGTTGTAGAGGCGCTGACCGAAAGCTTGGCGTCAACAGAGACATGCCCGCCCACAGTCACTTCCACATTGGCGGTGAAGGGCTTGAAGCTGCTTGAAGTGATCGTGACCTCGTACCGAGCAGGCGGAAGACCCGTCACAGTGTAGGTTCCGTTTGCAGACGAACGAACGGTACGCACCGCATTTGTGCCAAGATTCTTAACCGTGACATCTGCGCCAGTGATGATCGCCCCGGATTGATCCGTAACAACTCCAGCTATCTGTCCGCTCTCGACCTGGGCCTTGGCAACTGCACCGGCCAGCAACACTACAGCTAACGTACCTACAAGAATCCGGAGAAAGGGGGTTCGCATCGAAGAGCTCCTCCAATTGTGCTTTGTTGGGACCGAAAGACTCAAGTGGAGTGTCTCGATCCGTTCGTTGTGTTTCTGCTGATTGCGCGTCGGCGTTATCGAATGAAAGAAATGGGAGACTAGATCTTAAAAAAGCCACATGCTGACTTATCTTTTACGCCTTTGCAGGTCGATTGCCATTCTTTAACCCTAAACACGAACTCGGTTAATACGTTGAAAACAAGCAACTTGATCAAGACATCGCCGCTGCACAAACGCCAACATATTATGAAAATCTGGAGAACTAATCCAAAAAATGGATACTTGCAACCCGGAACTGCGCAGCAACGCAGCAGAGTTTCAATGGAGGCTTGACGGCTGAGCTGCTTTCTCCTGGTTGGAAGAGTGTCGCGTAAAGGTCACTGTCGGTCACGACGGGAAAGGTTCAGGTGGTTGGATCGCCTCTCCGCGTAAAGTTGTTCATCGCTCCTTAGGTCTGGCAAGAAGATTATCCAGAGCTATGAACAGCAGCCCCACGCAGGCCGATAAACGGATGTGCATTAGCGGAGGTGGAGGAAGGTCCATGACGAGGGTTTGGATTCGAGAGGGTTCAATTTGTTTCAGCCGGGTCGCAGTGAGGATTTGCCAGGCAATGGCCCTGGTGCTTGTAATGACGCTGGCGATGCCCGCAAGAGCGGGGGACGACCGCGCGATTAAAGCAAGAGTAGCACCGATCTATCCAGAGCTCGCCAAACGCATGCACGCCACCGGTACCGTCGAAATCGAGGCCACAGTGGATCCGGCCGGCAATGTGAGCGATGCGAAGACCGTCTCAGGCAACAAGCTTCTGGCGCCCGCGGCAGAGGATGCAGTGAGGAAATGGAAGTTCGAATCCGGAGCTGGCACGGCCAAGGTGAAGGTGTCGGTCAACTTCGAAATAGGCCAGTAACAATCAACCTTAAAATTAGTGCTGAGATACAGTCCCGATTCTTCCTCGTCCTGGCGTTGGGCAGATCGGTAAAACAAGATAAAAGATTGTTTCGAAGGCTGTCAGGCGAGAGTATCCAGAACGAAGTTGAGGTTGATCTCCGCAGACTCGATACTGGCTCCGCTGGCGCTGACCCCAGGAGGGATCGGAACGGAGGCTGTATAGATCCCTCCCGACTCTTCTATGCTTGCGGCATAGCTTTTACCCGCCACGGTTGTGGAATAGGTTGCAGCGATTGTCGCAATCTGAGAGCTGATAGTGGAGTCTTGAGCCGGTGGGGCAGTCTTGGCAGGTACGGATGAACTTGCAGAAGACCCAGAGGTATTCCGTGGAACGTCAGAGAATGACGGCACTGCCGACTTTGATTGGGGCTGAGCCGAGCGCCACTGGGCTGAAGAAGAGGCGGTTTCTGGGATGGCCGCAATCTGCATAATTCCCCCATTCGGTTCCGAAGTGAATCTACTTCACATCCGCTATCGGCAGAGAGCGATTGGTTTTTCAATCGAACATGAAGCGTCGGCGGAAAACTCTGCCTGACGCGGAAAGGATGACGGCGAAACAGGGTGCTTGCGATTAGCCGACAGGCCGCCGTTCTGCATTCTGAAACCGCGCAGGGCGGCGACGGTTGTTTTCCGATGGAAAGCCGTCGCGCCTTTGACACGATAAGGATCAAGCTGGCTCGGGACGGCGATCTTCGAGGGTTCAATGCACAGCGTCGTGATCCTAAAGGACCGGCGGGGAGTTTGAATTGGCCGCCTAGTTCACCGGTATCGAGGACCCGTCGGAGAGAACCGTAACCCAGAAAGGTTTGTCTTCGCACTGAAATGCGATTCTCTCCTGGACTTGCGATCCACAAACGCGCAAGTCATAGTCGCTGCCATTGAGGACGGTAGGCATGGAGAGGCGGACACCGGGCGCCATGCCGCACTTCATGTTTCCGCCGATCATGTTAGCCAATTCGCCGATCACATCGCGAACATCATCATCGACGGTCTCGGGCGGGTCTATGGCAAGGATGCGGCCAGCAAAGTGACACGCTTGGTCTCGGCTGCACTCGAGCATCACCGCTCCGTTCCATTCGCCGGTCAATTGCACAAAGGACGTCAACCGGTCCCCACCTGGGTGCCAGGGTTTATCGCTGTTTGACAGCTCGAGATCCATCATTGTCAGGAAGACGGATTTTACGATCTCTGACAGCATTTCCATACTAACTTCGGTTAACATGAGCGTCCTTTCATCGGGCTACAAATACCGTGACATTTCCGACTGTTTTCCGTTCGAACCACTCGTCGAGGCCAAAAGCCGCTTCGGTGCTGCCAAGCAGCAACCATCCGCCGCGGAACATTGTTCCGTGAAGCTCCTTCATGATGTCCATCTTGGTTTTGTTGTCGAAGTAGATCATGACATTGCGGCAGAACACCATGTCGAACGGACCCAGCGCGCGGAGGCTTTTTCGCAGGTCGATCGTTTCAAAGCGAGCCATCTTTTTCACCTGCTCGCACAGTTGCCACTCGAGGCCATTGCGGTGGAAGTACTGCAGCAATTGCGCAACCGGGAGACCTCGGTTCACCTCAAGCTGCTGATAGATGCCGGTGCGGGCCCGTTCGATCACCTTGGAAGAGAAGTCAGTGCCTAATATCTGAATGTTCCAATCGTTCAGGCCCTCATTAAGCAGCAACATGGCCAGGCTATAGGCCTCTTGCCCCGTCGATGAAGCCGCAGACCAGAAGCGCATGGTTCTGGTAGTCTTTCGTTCTTCGATCAATCTCGGGACCAGGACCGTGCGTATGGCTTCGTATTGGGTGGGATCGCGGTAGAAGTAGGTCTCGTTGGTGGTCATGGCCTCCACGACCTGCTGGCCGATCTCCGGATTGCGTTTGGCAAGCATGAGGGCGCACAGGTCGTTGATGGAACCGAGGCTGAATTGCTGGACTATGGGCGCGAGACGGCTTTGGAAGAGATAGTGCTTATTGTCTTCAAGAACAATCCCGACCTGCGAATAGACATGCGCCTGCAGGAATCTGTAGTTTTCCGGGAGGATCTCTTTGACCTGTGTTTGGCTATCCATCGGTTCTCTCTTATTTCCTTTCCGCGATTCGAAGAATCTCAGGCACGACCCCTTCGAGCGGCAGCACGCGGTCGGCAAGGCCGGCTTCAGTTACAGCGCCGGGCATGCCCCAGACCACGCTGGAGGATTCATCCTGCGCAAGCACGGTAGCTCCGAGGGCCTTGAGTCTTGCGGCGCCTCGCAAGCCATCCTGGCCCATCCCGGTAAGAACTGCGGCAAGAACTGCTCCGCCGAAGACCTCTGCGGCAGAGGTAAACAGCACATCGACAGCCGGACGGCAAGAGTTCTGTCGCGGACCCTGATCGAGAACGATTCGATTGGCGTTCCCGTTTGAAGCCACTCTCATGTGAAAATCGCCGGGGGCAATCAGGATCTTGCCAGGTCCTACCGGACTGTTATCGGTTGCCTCCTCGGCCGGGATTTTGCAGGTGGCGTTCAGGCGCTCGGCGAGCAAACGAGTGAAGAGCGGCGGCATATGCTGCACCACGAGGACGGGAAGGCTAAAGTCAGCGGGCAGTGAGGGCAGAATTGCGCCCAGGGCGGTGGGACCTCCGGTGGAGACGCCAATCACGACCACCTTGGGCCGCACGCTCATCTTCAGGAACCCGGATGTTTCGCGCCCCACCGATGACGCCGGAGCAGCGGTCGTTACCGGCCCTGATACGACGGGAGCTTGGTCCGGTATGCGGAAGAACTGCTTGATCTTCGGGATCATCTCCTCCCGCAGACGATCGGTTGAACAGTTGATCGATCCCTGATTGGAGACCTTCGCCACGTAATCGTCGGCGCCCAGAGTTAGCGCCTCAAGTGTTTTCGCGGCGCCGCGCTCAGTAAGCGTGCTGAACATGATGACACGCAACTTTGGAAATTCGTGCCGAATGCGGCGTAACATCTCAAGACCATCCATCTCCGGCATCTCAATGTCGAGCGTAATGACATCGGGATTCAGCTGTTCAATCCGCTGCATTCCAATCACGCCGTTGGAAGCGGTGCCCACCAACTCGAGCATCGGATCCATCTCAAGTGAGTTCGCGACGAGTCTGCGGATGACTACCGAGTCATCCACGACCAGGACGCGAATTCTTTCACCGGGATGAAGCGAACGCTGGTTGACGGAAGCCATCTTTACACCCTCGCCATAGGAGAGAATCCTATATATTCGAGCTTTTCCACGAGAATGTCTTTGGTAAAGGGCTTCATGACATACTCGTCGGCTCCCGCTTCGAGAGCCGATGCCATGTGGTCCATTTCGGTCTCAGTGGTTACCATCATGATCTTCAAATAAGCGAGGGCAGGATCCTGGCGCAATTGCTTGAGCAGGTCCAGACCATTCATCTCCGGCATGTTCCAGTCGGCCAGAACAAGCTTCACCGCGTCCCCTTCCGTCTCGATAACTCGCAGCGCCTCGATACCGTTGCCGGCCTCGCAAGCCTCATACCCGAGTTCGATCAGTATCCGGCGAATGATGGTGCGAATTGTCCTGGAGTCATCCACAACCAATACTTTGCTCATCGGTGATCCACCTTCGATGTTTGGAAAGATGCCCGGCGAGTTGTGATCCACTCGCTGGGCACTTTCTGCCCTTGATCCGGTTAGAACGTGAACTTCGATACCGACGCCTGGAGGCGCGCCGCCATCTCGCTGAGTTCCAGCGAAGCCGACCGTGTGTCGTTGGCTCCGTGCGTGGTATTCTGGGCCGCCGTTGCCACCCCACCGATGTTCTTGGCGATGTCGTTGACTCCCTGAGCCGCCTCAGCGACGCTTCTCCCGATCTCGTTCGTCGTCACGGTCTGCTCTTCAACCGCCGAAGCGATGCTGTTGGAGATGTCGTTAATCTGATTGATGATCGCGCCGATCTCTTCGATCGCCGCGACAGCTCCCTTGGTGACGCCTTGCATCCCTTCGATCTTCTGGCTAATCTCTTCGGTCGCTTTGGCAGTCTGCTTGGCCAGCTCCTTCACCTCATTCGCCACAACCGCGAAGCCCTTGCCCGCTTCGCCGGCTCGCGCGGCTTCGATCGTGGCATTCAACGCCAACAAGTTGGTCTGCTGCGCGATCGAGGTGATCACCTT
Source organism: Occallatibacter sp. (assembly GCA_050010735.1). Taxonomy (GTDB): domain Bacteria; phylum Acidobacteriota; class Terriglobia; order Terriglobales; family Acidobacteriaceae; genus Telmatobacter. The sequence continues at coordinate 39,160 of JBEKKL010000027.1, forward strand.
GATCACGTTGCCGATCTCGAGGCTGGATTCACCCAGCCTGCGCATGGTTTCATTGGTCGACTGCGCCACGCCGACCGCGTTCTTGGCCACCCGCGCGGAGTCATTGGCATTCTTCGAAATCTCGCGAATCGAAGCTTGCATCTCCTCGGCAGCCGTTGCGACCGAAGCGACATTTCTCGACACCTGGTCGCTGGTTGCCGACACCACGTTGGCCTGGGAAGCTGTCTCTTCCGCGTTTCCGGCCATCTGCTGGCTCACCGCAGTGAGTTCCTCCGAGGAGGAGGCCAGCGAACTGGCGTTCTCAGCAGTTGTTCTGAGCGGCGCGACGATGGCATCCAAGGTTTGATTTACGCCCTCGATGATCTTGCGATAATCGCCGTTGTGTTTGCTGGCGTCCGCACGGATATCGAACTTTCCTTTTGCTGAGGCGCCGGCAAGCATGGTGGCGTCGGCAGCGAGCGAGTTGATGTTGCGCTTCATCAGCGACAGCCAGTCGTAAATCTGATCCTGATCCGAGGCTTTGGCCATTGACGCGGTCATATCGCCGTTGGCGATCTTGGTAACAAAGGCCACAAGGTCAGTGAGCCAGTCATGGACACCGTTCACGGCATTCTTCATCTTCTCGTGATCGCCCTTGCATTCAGTCTGAACCATCTCTCGCAGGTTGCAGCCGCGGATCTGTCTCAGAACGTGAATTTCCTCCTGGATGGGCAGCCAGATTGCATCGAGCGTTCCGTTGAAACCCTCAACGATCTTTCGATAGTCGCCGTGGTGCTTTGTGGCGTCAGCGCGCGTCGATAGTTGTCCGTCAGCGGCTGCAATCGTCAGCGTGTTTACGTCGTCAACCAGGGCCTTGATGTTTTCCATCATCGCAATCATTGACGGCATCAGTTCATCGCCTTCCGATCTGTGTCCGATCCTCTTCAGTTCTGGAAGTTCTTGAAGGTTTCCGTGCGAGACGTCAATAATCGTAGCGATGAAGTGATCCATTCGCTGCTTGACTCCGTTGACGGACTGTGCCACTGTTGCGAAAATCCCTTCGTAGCTGCCCTCAACCTGATGGCTGTAGTCGTTGTTCGCCATTCTCTTCAGGACGGAATCAGCTTCCGCGAGGCCGCCGAGACCATCGATGCAGGCGTTGAGACTCTGTTTGATGGTATTGAAATCGCCATTGTAGGCTGCGGTGATCTTCGGCGGAATGACGCCCTTGCCGATCTTGTCCACATAGTCGGCGGCCATGTTGATTGGCCCGGTGAACGCATCGAGCGTGTCGTTGACGCCTTGAATGATCTTGCGATAGTCGCCCAGGTGCTTGCTGACATCAGCACGGCTGGACAGTTTTCCCTCAATGGCCGCCTCGGAGAGCATAAATGCGTCCCGCGTCAATGCGTTCACCGCTTCGACCATTCCACGGAAGGACTCGGCCAACACGCCGACCTCGTCGTTGTAGTGGTATTCAATCTTCTGTTCAACTTCGCCATGCGCGATCTTCCTCGCAATCTCTGCGATCAGTGCGAGCGGCTTGGAGATGCCGCGCGCGATGAAGATGCCGACCCCGAGACTGCCAATGACGCCCAACGCGACCAGCACAAGCAGAAGGAAGCGTGTGCTACGAAAGGTCTTTTCTGTTTCTTGTTCGGATTCCTTGGCGACGTCTCCCTTGACGGTCGCCAACTGCGCGAGCAGATCCTCGGCAGCATCTGCCTTTGCGCGCCCCGAGCCAAAGGAGAGCTCGACCGAATCCCTCTTCTTGCTCAGCGGCTCTTTCATAGCGGAGGCTACAATCTGGCTGGTTGATTGCTGATCATCTTTCCACGCCTGCTCAACCTGCGCCAGCAGGTCCTTGGCTTTCTCGGTATTAATGAGCGGCTTGGCCTTCTCCAGGTCATCGGTGACAAGACCGGTGTACGCGTCTACCTGAGCCTTGTACTGTTCACGCTCATCGGAGGAATTGGAGAGCATGACGTTTTTGGCAGCTCTGTCGACTTCGATCAGATCAATGTCAGCCTGCTTGAGGTACTCGAGCCCAACGGTCTCACGTTCATAGGATGACTTAGATAGATCGGCAACCTTGGCAAGTCTCGAGACGCTCACAAAACCCACAGCGGCCGTGATGCCTCCACCGAAGATCAGAGCCATGAGAAGCCTGTTGCCAATCTTCATGTCGTAAAACCATTTCATCCACTTCATTGCCTTTGCTCCCTCCGGGTGGTCCCGCTTCTTCGAAAGCCATCCTGCCGTTTCTCACTGCCCTGTCTTGCCAGGCTCCCTCAATGCTCCCTTGGCGCATCCGATCTCAGTCATTGCATCCAGCACCTTGTTATCGGCCAGTTGTCTCAAATTGCTCAATCAGCTGCGCCGGCACTACACCGGCCCGGCCCTGGCAACACGCGGCGAGCCGTTGGTCTTCTTGGCAGATACTTTTCTCGTTCCTTTTCCATTGGAGTTTTGCTGCTGGTCGGAGCGCGCCTCTTCTGCAGGCGATTGATCGGGATCCGGCGAACTGGCGCGTCTTCCAGTCGCGATCGCCTCTCCAGAATGTGAATCGACCTTAGAATTCATCGAAGCGAGGCCGCTGCCCACTTCGACGGCTCTCTCGGTATCGAGAACGAGCAACAAACCATCCTTCATCTTGTAGACACCACGAATAAGCTCGCGCGCCGCGGGGTCGAGGTTGTCCGGCGGCCTTTCGTAGGTGGATTCATCCATATCCAACACATCCCCGATCTCGTCGACCAGCAGACTGACCGCTCCATCGGGAGTGCTGATCACGATGTTCATTGGGGGCTGGTCTGCGAGAAGTTTTGGCATCTGGAGCCGGCGGCGCAAGTCGATGGCGGTAACGATCTGGCCGCGCAAGTTGATGAGCCCCTCCACAGCATCCGGCGCCTGTGGCACAGCGGTCATCGGCTGAAAGCGGAGAACCTCCTGGACCTCGAGAACATCGACGCCGAAGAAGAGGTCAGCAATGAAAAAGGTCGAGAACTGACCACTGGCCTGTTGCCTTTCGGATGTCGTGATCGCAGTATTGCTCGCCATGGTCATCTCACCTCCCCGGCAAAGTCAAGTTCCTCTGAGGATGCGATCGAGACAAACCTGCCCACCGACTCGAGGATTGCAGCCGAGTCAAACTTGGTGAGGCAATCCTTGAATCCCTGCGCACGCCACTTCGCCTGCTGAATCTCTTCGGCTGAGTCGGCCACTGCCAGCACCGGAATCGATTCCCACTCGGGCCGGCGGTGCATCGCACTGAGCAATGACGGCGAGGACCCAGCGGAGAGATTGAGGGCCGTCAGCACGAGGTTGACCGGCTGATTCTCCAGGCAGTGCAGAGCCTCTTCCAGATTCGCGGCTTCAAACACGGTGTATCCGGAGATGTCGAGGCCGCTCCGGATCATGCCTCTTGTAAACGCCGAGGGGTCAGCGATCAGGATCCGATGGCTACCCGCACAAGCGTCAGTTCCATTGACCCACTGTTCCCTGGCCGCGTCGATCACATGGTTGAGATCGAGGAAATCGGTGACTCGCTTACCTACGACCGCAGATCCGAGGAGGCCTTTGCGTGCAGACTTCCGCCGTATGGCAACTGCCTCTTCGACAACATCCACGATCTCGTCGACGACCATACCTACGCTGCGATCGCCATCGTTGAACACGACCACCTCTACCGGATTAGGCAGCGAACCGCTGTCGATAACACCCGGTTCCAGGACCGCCCGAAGAGAGACGAGAGAGAGGATTCCACCGCGGTATTGGATAACCTGCCCACCACCGGCATGTTCGATCGCCGACCTCGGAAACTCTTCGAGGCGAGCAACGAGAGAGAGCGGAATTGCCAGACGCTCGAAGGAACCCGTGCGGAAGAGAAGCAGCCGCTGCTTCTCTGTCTTCGATAGCGTTTTTTCCTTCTCAACCATTCGCGCTTGTTCATGGGTTTTGCCCAAAACACCGGCTCGCTCGCCAATACCAAGCACATCGAGAATGAGAGCAACGCGGCCGTCGCCCATAATCGTCGCGCCGGCGTAGAGGGTGAGGCCCTTCAACTGCTTTCCCAGAGGCTTCACCACGATCTCCTGGGTATCGTTGATGCCGTCGACGACGAGGCCAAATTGGCGGTCATCCGCCTGCAGGACCACGATGCTAACCGCCTCGGGGTCGCTTGCAGCCTTCAGATCCAGTACGCGATTCAAGTAGGCGATCGGAAGAAGCGTCCCGCGATGACGATAGACTGGCGTCCCGTGGACGTGCTCGATTTGCTTACCGGCGGAATCAACCTCAATGCGAATGAGTTCGAGCAGGCTCACCTGGGGAATTACGAACCGCTCTCCGCCAGACGCGACGATGAGGCCGGGAATAATGGCCAGAGTCAGCGGGATCCTGATCTTGACAGTAGCGCCTTCGCCCGGCCGGCTGAACAGATCGACCGCTCCGCCAATCTTCTCGATGTGGGACTTGACCACATCCATTCCAACCCCGCGCCCCGAGATGTTGGTCACGGTCTGCGCTGTCGAGAATCCCGGCAAAAAGATCAGCCCAAGCGCCTCTCGTTCGCTGAGCTTCTCTGCCTGTTCAGGCCGTAGCAGTCCTTTCTCGATGGCCTTCTGTTTGACGCGCGCAACGTCAATGCCCGCTCCGTCATCGCCAATCTCAATGTTGACCTGCCCGCCCTCGTGAAAGGCCCGCAGAGTCAGCCGCCCTTCAGGCGATTTGCCCGCGGCAATGCGGTGCTCTGGGGACTCGATGCCATGATCGCAGGAGTTGCGGATGAGGTGCATCAGCGGATCTTTGATGGCCTCGATGATGGTGCGGTCCAGTTCAGTCTCCGCGCCATCCATCTCGAGCTGGATCTGCTTTCCGAGGGCCACGGCCATATCGCGCACCACCCGCGGCAGCTTGTTCCACACCACGCCGATCGGTTGCATGCGGGTCTTCATTACTCCCTCTTGCAACTCGGTGGTGATCAAGTTCAGACGCTGCGAGGTGACGTTGAGCGCCGGATCTTCGCGCTCGGTATTGAACTGGAGAATCTGATTGCGAGTCAGCACCAGCTCTCCAACCAAGTCCATAAGCTTGTCCAGAAGCCCGACTCCCACCCGGATGCTGGCGTCAACCGCCGAGGAATGACGTTCGGGATCTTCATCCCTGCGTCCGGCTTCCTGCCGTCTCTCTTCCTCGATTCGTCTTTGTTCCTCAACCCTTCTCTCTGCGACTTTCCGCTCGTTCTCCACTTGCTCGTCGAGAGGCTCTTGAATAGGAGGCTTAACGGCTGGGGGCTCTGCCTTCGGGGTTGGAGCCTTGACGGGTACTGGAGCAGCTTGAACCGTTGGGACTGGCGCCGGCTGAACTGGCGCAGGCTGAATTGAAGCGGCAGGCTTCTCACCAGCCGCGGGCAGAAGCGCAGCCGTGCGCAAACGATCTGTCAAATCTTCAAAACGGAGAGGGCCCTCATTGCCGCTGGCCTCGATCGAGGCGAGCACCTTCCGCGTAGCATCCACCGTTTCGAGGATCAGAGAGACGAGCGCCGGGGTGAGTTCCCTCTTGCCGTCGCGCAACTGGCTCAGAAGGCTCTCAGCCTGATGAGTGATCTTCTCCAAGGTTGTGAAGGCCAGGAATCCGCATGCGCCCTTGATGGTGTGAATGGTGCGGAAGATGCTGCCGAGCAGAGCCGTATCTCCAGGGTGTTTCTCAAGTTCCACGAGATCGAGATCCAAGCGCGAGAGATTCTCATCACTTTCGACCAGAAATTCCCGTATAGTTTCCTGATCTTCCGCACTGATGTTGTCCATGATCCTCTTCTCAAACCCCATTTCCGCAGCTCTACCGACCACGGTCATCTGAAGCGGCATCGGCAGTACCCGGCCGATCCAGTTCTATCGGCATATTGTCCAAAAGCGTTCAAACCAGTGAGGCTCGCGCAATCCACTCCTTGTAAGGCTGGTGCCGCTGGAAGGCTTTGACGGTAGAGACGCATCAGAGCCGTGTTTCCTCTGTTCGTCGTTAAAAAGGGATCTGGCCCGTCCTCGTTTCGCGCGCTCGAGAGAGATTGAGGAATGAGACCGATGAATATGAATTGCCATTGTCATTCAAGGTTCTGCGATGCAGCCGGAGCGCCCGGAGGTAAAATCGCCTCCTAGTCTGCCGAGAAGGAGATCGGCAACGATTGGCCAGCCATCTTCCTTGAACTCGTTTTTCTTTGGCCCTCCCCTGTCCAATTCTTTGGAATGTGTCGATAGAGAGGTGATTCGATCTGGGATTCTCCATTGACTTCCGGAGAGTGGAGAAATCCGACTTCATGAGGCGGTCGCATGGATATACTACTGGTGGACGACAGCAGGACAATGCGCATGATCGTCCAGCGAGCGATCCGGCAGGCGGGATTTCGCGGGCTAGCAGTTGGCGAGGCAGAAAATGGAACTCAAGCTTTGGAAAAGCTCCGCGGAGAACAACCGAAGCTCGTTCTGTCGGACTGGAACATGCCTGAGATGTCGGGAATCGACTTCCTCAGGCAACTGAGGGCAACGCAGAACAAGGTTCCCTTCGGGTTTATTACCTCTGAGACCTCAAAGGGAATCAAAGAGATTGCCATGGATTCTGGTGCGGCCTTCGTGATCTCCAAGCCATTCACGCCAGAAGACGTGCAGCGAGCATTGACCCCGATTTTGGGTGGGTGATAACAGATGTCGGAACCGAGTCCGTTTCTTCTTTCGAAGGCATTTTCGCAGCTGACGGGCCGCAAGGTGGCCTTTGTCCAGGCGCCGGCAGTGCCAGAATCGAAGATGAGGCAGATCTACGGTATTTACATTGTCAAGCCGCACGAGGTCGCGATTGTCGTAAAGGCCGATCTGCTCTTAATGGGCTCATTTGCAGGCGCGCTCGTCGGCCTGCCTGACCCTGCGGTGAAAGAACATCTGAAGGCCTCCCCGCTCGAAGAGTTGATGCGCGACGCGATTCTCGAAGTATTCAACATAGCCGCGGCAACGGTTACTACAGAGGGCAGGGCGGTCTTCTCAAGAATGGTGACGGATCCCGCCTACATCGATGGTCCGGCGGAGAAGGCCTACAAGCAGCCGTTTCGGCGGAATTATTTCAACGTTACGATCGATGGCTACCAGGGCGGAAAATACACCATACTCTCCGATTTCATACCGATCAGCCTTACCCCTTAATCGTGATGAGGCTGGTTCTCTCGCGATAGCGCGGGCTCAGGAAAGGTCGAACGGTCTTTCAGGCCGACAGGGGCCGTCCTACGAGGCGACGCGGCCGAAGCATTTTGTTCTGAAAGGCCATCCCTGGCGTTCAACGGCAGTTTCGCAGCCGGAACATCTGGAGAAGCAGGAATCCATTAACATTCTCCCGCTATCGTGCCGATAATGCATTTGAAAGCTGCTGGGCGGCAAATGCAGAGAATCCTCATCTTGACCAGTGCGTCCTTTGAGCGAAACGAAAAGACACCCGCCATCGCATGGCGTGTGTACTTCATGGACGCTCTGAGCGCCACAAACCAGGGTGCAGCGCTTCCCTCCCCTTTGAGGAGAATGCATGCAAACCCTGATTCGCATACACCGGCAAGCCATTCGCAGGAAGAAGGCGGGAGCGTATCTTGTAATCTCGATGGAGTTGGAACCTGGGCTCCCTCTCACCGCGCGACTGGCCGCCAAAACAGACAAAAACAACAAGACAATCTTCGCCTGGCGCAAGTAGACCTCGACCTGATAGTTGGCCGACGAGAAGATCTGGCTTTGAAACACGAGCACCGGAAATCAATGTTCTCTCCGCAATCATCCGGAAACTCACCGCGGGCGGCCGGATCTTGTCCGGCATCGGCATAGCAGCTGGAGCTTGCTTTCAAGAGAATGAGGAAAGGTTTCATGGCCACAGCGACCAACAACCACCTGAGATTCATCGGTAGACAGGCCATCCTCGACGAGAAGATGCAGATCTATGGCCACGAGATTCTCTTTCGGTCGGGGACAGACAATTACTTCAGCGGCGACGGCGAGCACGCAACCAATCACGCCATTGATAGCTGCCTGTCGATGATCGCATGCTCTTCCACGCCCAATCTGTTTATCAATTGCACCCGCGAATCGTTGGTCAACGGTAGCGTGAAGGTTCTGCCGAGCCGATCGGTGATCCTTGAAATCCTCGAGACAGTCCCTAGCGACGCAGAGGTTATCAAAGCCCTCAAGAAGCTCAAACAATCTGGTTTTCGCATAGCCCTTGACGATTTCTCTCCGGATCCCAGCAGAGACGAGTTGGTGCAGATGGCGGACTTCGTCAAGGTTGACTTCAGGTCCTCCAATCTAGAAACGCGACAAGAGATCTACAACATGTGCCGCAACAAGAAGACCTCGTTTGTTGCGGAAAAAGTGGAAACGCTTTCTGAAGTACAAACGGCACAGGTTGAGGGAAACACATTTTTCCAAGGGTATTTTCACTCGCGGCCGGAGATCATCGCCGAGTCGCAGATCTCCGCAAACAAGCTGACTTATCTTCAGATGTTTGCAGTGCTGGCTCATCCTTCTCCGGATTTCAGAGAAATTGAACGGCTTCTGCTGCTGGAGCCGTCATTGTGCTATCGTCTGCTCCGATTGGCCAATTCAGCGCTCTATGGATTCAGATATCGCATATCGACGATCCAGGCCGCGTTGGTCGCCGTCGGAGAGGATGCATTCCGTAAGCTTGTTTCAATCATTCTCGCAGGTAAACTCGCTCACACTGCTTCAGACTACGATGTAAGACAAGCTCTCGAGCGAGCTCACTTCTGTGAGTCAATGGCATCGGCGCTGAAGGAGAATCCCGCTGAGCTGTATATGCTCGGCATGCTTTCAATGATGGACCGGATGCTGAATATTCCCATGAAAAAGCTGCTTGATCTTATCTATCTCAGTTCGAGACTGGAAGAGGCCCTGCTCGGGAACGAGAGTGGAATCGGCAGAGCACTGGAGATATGCAAATACCATGAGCGAGGCGGGGATGGAAAAGGTCCACCGCACAGCGATCCCCTGGTCCGTGACAGCGCGGCTAACTATTTCGAGGCTCTATTGGCTGCAGGGAACACCTTGCACGCGATGCGCCCGTAGAGGATCGTTCGCAGAGTGCAGGTCGTCTTACGGGCCGAACAACAAGACAGCACGGCGTACTGTGGCGAGTTAGCCGAAGACTGTTTTCGGCCAGCCTGAAGCTACTCCCGCTTCGATGCAGGGCTGCTTGGTGCCGCTATCGTCCTGGAAGGCTTGGATACAGCGACGATAACGATATCGACTCGACGGTTGGCCTGGCGCCCTTCAGGAGTATCGTTGCTCGCCACGGGATGAAACTGTGCGTATCCAGCGATCGACATCCTCCGAGGATCGAAACCTGCCTCATCGATCAGCATCATGGCAACCACCGTCGCTCGAGCCGTCGATAACTCCCAGTTTGAGTTGAAAGTTGCATTGTGGATGGGCACATTGTCCGAATGTCCTTCCACTCTCATATCCAATCCGTATTGCATCAGCACGGCCGCTATACGCTTGATCTTGTCCGCTGCTCCGGGCAGCAGGCGCGCCTGACCGCTGTTGAAGAACCCCAATTCGTGAAGGCTGATCACAAATCCTTCCGGGGTCATACGCAGTTCGACCTCTTGCCGGTCGATCTCCTTGCCCAGCGCATTTGCGAGTTTCCTGTGCAACTCGGTGACGTCGATGCCGGCATTTCCCGGAGCAGGGCTTATCTCTGCCCCGTAGTTGTCATTGGGATTCACCATACCGCCGAGTTTTGCGCTGTCAAAAGATGAGCTGTCCTGAATGCTGACGCTTCCGGTAAACGCGCCCAGCTCCTGAAATCCATTCTTGACCGCGCTCGAAACTCTTTGAATCGTCTTCTTGTCGTGATAGGTAGAGGCAAACAATACCACGAAAAGGGCGAAGAGAAGCGTTACGAAATCGGCGTAGGAGACCATCCACCGCTCAGGGTGACCGACCTCTTCAACTCTTCGGCGCCTTCTCATTTCGCTACCAGCTTGGCGCGTTTCGCCTTCGCAGGACGATTCACATAAACCGATAGCTTCCCTTCGAGAACCCTGGGATTGACCCTATCCACGATTGAGATCACCCCTTCGAGCATCAGTTCGCGGAGAATCTGTTTCCTCTGCATCAACATCTTGGCTCGTCCGGCGCACGGAAGAAAGAAAATGTTCGCCGACCCGACTCCGTAGATAGTTGCAACAAATGCGACCGCGATTCCCTTGCCAACTTCGTCAATGCTTTGCAGCCGCTGCATCACCTGGATGAGGCCGATAACCGCTCCGATGATGCCGATGGTCGGCGCAAATCCACCGGCAGCTTCAAATACCTTTGGAATCAATTCGTCCTTTTCTGCCTCCAGATCCATCTCGACTTCCATCGTTTCGCGCAGTTCCTGGGACCGGCAGCCGTCAACGGCTAGCGTCATGGCTCTGCGTAGAAATGGATCCTCCATAAACTCGATTTCGGAGTCGAGTGAAACCAAGCCATTTCTGCGAGCACGCAGCGCATAGCGCATCAGATCATCGATGAGTTGCAGAGCTGGATCTTCTTTGGGAAAGAACACTCCCTTTAGATGCGTTGCCGCCTGCTTCACGATCGACAATGGAAACTGCACCATCACCGCGCCCAGTGTGCCTCCAAACACAATGAGAGCGGCTGTGGGTTGCAGCACCTGCCCGACCTTGCCCCCGTCGAGATACAGACCAACAGCGATCCCCAAGAGCGCAATGACAATTCCACCCAATGTACTCTTACTCACTGAAAGGCCTCTCCACGCATATTGGCGTTGTAATTTGGTCCACTATGAGTTGCCCGATCGCCCATCTGGACGAAGGGGTGAGCGGGCGACTGTTTGTTCCGCAGAGCGTCAGAACCAAGAGAGCTGTTTAACGGCAGGCGAAGCTCAAGGGCGGTCATTGGTTCGCTCTTTCCGCGCCAGCCGGCGATTTGCCTTACTGCAGCCCATGCGAGAGCCTTCTGTGCCAACGTTATCCAACACGCATCTGTATCTATTTATCGGCAACAAAGACCTTGTCTATCACGTACCCTTATCACCGCCATGTGAATCCGGCCCGCGCCATTTTCTCGTCAATCTGCAAGGATGTGAATGGCTTGATCAGGTAGTCGTCGGCTCCAGCGATAAGCGCTCTATGCAGGTCGCGTAGGCCCGGCTCTCGCTCCGCCAACATCAAAACCATAGTCTCGTGAGCGGTTTGACGGCGTAGGGACGTAATGAAATCAAGACTCGACATTCCAGTCAGAGTCCAATCCACCAGGACAACGTCGGCGGTTCCCATCTTGCGCAGAGCCTCTAACGCCTGTTGGCCGGTTTCGGCCTCCGATACCTCGAATCCTCGCATGGAAAGGATGCGGCGCAGGACGGATCTCATTGTGCCCGATGTCTCTACCACCAGCGCCTTCATCAGGTTCCTTTCACTACCGGCTGCCAAACCCTTCAAGTTGCGGAGACCCGCAGACTATCGCCGTGTCGCGGCCCGTGGGGAGCCGTGGCCACCGGAAAGCCATCCATCACTCCTCACTCAGGCGGATTGCGAAAACGCAACTCTCTCAGGCATCTCTCCAGTGCTTGGTGTGTACATCGAATGAATTTGTCCGTCCCGAACTCCGGGCTGCTTGTCCAGCGACGGCAACTGAGAGTTGTCCAGCTGCTGCCAGGCGCTCCTCACATGAAGAATCATCTCGATCTGTTTATCGAGCGCAGCGGCATTCTTGTTTACCGATGCCTCCAACATATTCGCGCGAATGTATGCATAGAACCGCACCAGAGCCGCTGCCGATTCCCCGCCGTTCTTCAGATCAACCCAGCTTTCCAATTGACCAATCACCATTGTGGCGTGATTGAGCTCTTTACAGCGCGATTCAATATCATTCCTGCGAAGCGCGGCCGCCGCGCGGCGCAGATCGCCTACCAGCGTATCGAAGAGCACGATCATGAGTCCTATGGGACTGGCGCCCGCGATAGACGATCTGCGATATGTCATTTCCGTGGTCATGTGCATTACCCGTTATTGTTTCCGGTTGGGGTAAGACCGAGCTCGGCGTTGAGTTGCGCCATCTCTGTCGGCAACTGTTGTAGCGCGATCTCAGCCTGGCTGTACTCGGTGGTGAGAATGGTTTGCTGGCTGGCAATGTAGCCGGTCTCAAAATCATTGATCTGCGAAGTCAAATCGGAATTCGTCGAGGCGATACTGCTCAAGTCAACCTTGAAGGCGCCATTCGCAGGACTCGTAAACGTATTTAATGTCTTGTAAATTGAATTGGCGAATCCGTTTAACGATGTGCCCTCAAAAAAGTTTTGGACATCCGCTGGGTTGTTGGTTAATGCATTGTTCAGGGTTGCTGAATCCACAGAGAGAATGCCGGTATCTTTATTGGCAGTAATACCGAGGTCGCTCAGCATTGAAACCGTGGTGGTTCCCGTCGCCGGCGTATTCACGTAGTTGAGCGCCTGCTCCAGCGTGCTCTGCAAATCGACAACGGTGGGGTCGGAAGCAAGCACGCCTAGCGTATTCGTAGCGGCACCGGTTGAAGTGGTGGTTGCGGTGACTGCAAACTGTGTGTTCACCAGCCCGAGGGCGGTGTTGTAGTCGGTCACGAACTGGTTGATCGCCGTCGATATCTGCGAAACATCGGATGCTACTGTCAGGTTGATCGGGACCCCTTGATCCGCACCCAACAAACTCAGGGTAACTCCAGGAATAGCTCCGGTCACTGTGTTGCTCGAATACTGGGCAGGAACGCCGTCCACTGTGATTGAGGCATCGGCTCCCTGGGCGGCCTGCGTGAAGGCAAAAGTCGTGCCGGTGGAGCTCGGTTCGTTAATGCTGAATGGAGTCTTGCCGTCAGTGCTCACGATCGTCAGATTTGTATTGCCCTTCGAATCGGTAGTCGCGGTTGCAGTGACATAAGCGCTCGTTGTCGTTGTGGGCTGGCCAGTGGAAGGATCCGTCTCCGTTGTCGTATTGGCCGGTAGATTGTTAATGGTATTCGCGAGGTCCGCATAGCTTTCGCCGGAGGTTGTCGCGACCGTCACAGGTGTTCCGTTGATTGTCAGGGTAATGCTGTTGGCGCCAAGCGTGTCGCCCGAGGCCATCTGTGGAGCAGTCCACGAAGTATATGGCTCAGAGATCGAGAAATCATTTGCGGCGCCAGAAGCGTTGGAGGTAATAGCCAACCGGGAACCCGTGGAGTCAGTGATCACCGTGGCGGTCACGCCGAGACTGGCGCCGGAGCTTGTTGTAGCGCTATTAATGGCGCTGGCCAGGTCAGTCAAATTATCGCCCGTGGTCCCTGTACCGGTTGGAAATGTCTTCGAAGCCCCCGACGCGGTGGTAAGCGTGAAGGACGAGGTCGGCAATGTGGTGGAGGGAAGGCTTTCAACGTCCGAATACCACGCCGCAGTACTGGCCAGGCTATTGACCACAACGGTGTGAGTGCCAGTGACAGTTCCTGTAGCGGCTGTCGCAGTGAGGTCAGTGGAATTGGAGGACGACACCGTGCGAGCCGCCAGAGGGCCGGTCAGAGTATTCAACGACTGCATGTCGTTCTGAATCGCCTCGGTCGCTGTCTGGATCGAGGTCAGTGCGGATGTCTGGCTGGTAAGCGTCGTCTGGTCAGCCTGCCATGCCCGCTCTGGCGCATTGTCTGCATAAATAGCCGCCGTCACCGCGGCGGTAACATCGATGCCAGGAGTGCTGGTGCCCGCGGTTGCGGCCAGGATGGAACTTATATCGATCGCCGGAGTCGTAGGGGTTGTGGACGACAAGAGCGAATTGACTGCGGAAGTGGTACTCATGGCTTCTACCTACATTCCGGGAAGGCGGCATAGAGTACACGCCTACCCTTTGGATCCGGTTCAGGAAACCGGAGAGCTGAGAGTTGGCGGCAAACCGACCGAAGATGCACTCAAGATTCGACTCATCGAGGATGAAGCGAGGGTGGCGTCTCGCGACGCCACCCTGGTGCTACGGAGATTGTTGCGCTAGGTTACTGGACCAGCTTCAAGACTGCCTGCTGAGCCTGGTTGGACTGTTGCAGCGCGGCCATGCCGGTAGACTGCAGCACGTTGTACTGAGTCATGTTGGCAACGGTCTTGCCGATGTCGGCATTCTCAAGGCCGTTGGCTGCGCTTTGCAGGTTTGTCACCTGGCTGGTCATGTTTTCGGTTGCCGCGGTAAGGCGGTTGACGGAAGCGCCGATTACGCCGCGCTGTGCCGAGACTTGGTTGATCGCGGCGTTGATGGCCGTCAGGGCTGTTTGTGCATCCGTGGCGCTGGATAGGTCCAGGTTCGTACCGGAGGTAGACAGACCCAATGTCGTCGCGGAAAGAGCATTGATGTTCGTGGAGATTTCGGTGTTCGCAGCGGTGTCAATGGTGCTGCTATCGCTGACGAATACGCTTGCATTGTTCGTGCCGCCGGCAAAGGTGGCCAAGGTCGCCAACGTGGTGTTGTCCGTCGTGGACACCGTCATGTTGTCGGTTCCATTTTTCAGTTCGAGGTTGTTATCATCGACCACGCCAGCGGTTCCCTGCGTACCCCCGCCAACGGCGAAAGCCGCCCCCGCCACATCGCCTGATGCAGCTGCCAAAGCGGTGTTCAAGTCGGCAATGGTGCTGGTGCCTGCGGCATTGGCGACGAAGGTGAAGCTTGAACCATCTTTATTATCGGTAATCGTCGTTACCGAGTTCGCGGCCAGCGTGGACGCTGTACTCAGCTGATTGGCGGCAGTTCCTGCGGTCGTTCCGAAATCGGTGCCGGTGTTGCCGGTGAAGACGTTCTGACCGTTGAAGTTGGTCGTCTGGCCGATCTGGTTGATCTCGGAGAGAATCGACTGGAACTCAGTGTTCAGTGCGGTCGACTGGTCGCCGCTAAGACCGCTCGTCGAGCCTTCCGTGGCCAGTGTTACAGCGCGATTGAGAAGGTTGGTGACTTGGGACAGGGCGCCATCAGCGGTTTGCAGCAGGCCAATGCCATTGGCGGCGTTCTGTTGTGACTGAGTGAGCGCGGCGATATTCGCGTTCAACCCGCTTGCAATCGACAGTCCTGCCGCATCGTCCGAGCCGGAATTGATCTTCAGGCCGGTGGAAAGCTGAGTCAGGGTCTTTTGCAGGTTCGCCTGGGTGTTGGACAATGCATTCTCCGCCGTCATGGAGGAGATGTTATTCAGGACTGTGAGTGACATGGGTGTTTCTCCTTGTTTGCCCTTTTGCGCCTGCACTCGGCTAAGTGTGTGGGGCCTGCTTCGAGGCTCCTGGTCGTCGAGAAGGAGGTCGTCTTGGACAAACAACTTATCGACCAGCTCTGAGAATCATTTCAATGCAAGTGTCAGGGCCATCTTCTTTTCTGGGGGGATGAGATAAACAAATGAGAGTATTTGTATTGAAAGCTCGGCGATTCATTGCTGAACGAGCTTCGCTGGGAGGTCCCAATGGCGCGCACTGCCAAGCGGCGGCTTCGCCTCGATTCACAAGGCCTCTCACGAACGGGGCTTTTGAATGCCGGGACGGCAGGCCGCTACTTCAGATAGTCGAGTAGCGTCTGAGGCATGACTTTGGCGGCAGCAGCCAGCACGGCGTTATTGTCAAGCTGGGCTTGGGAAAGATTTGAAGCTGCATCCGCCAAGTTGATTCCAACCAGCGAATTCTGTTGAGACGTGAGATTGACCTTTTCGTCACTCAGGTAACTCTCCTGGGAATTCAGTTGATTGATGGCGCCATCAAACGGCACGCGTTGGTCGCTAACATAACTCAGCGCCGAGGAGACGGCAGTGGTTGCAGCGCCGACCTGATTGGTATCTCCACTCTGCAGTGCATTGATCAGACTTGTGAGCGAGCCAAGCACATTGGCTCCCGATGTGAATAGCTGGCTGCCGGGCATGTTGGTGGCGACACTGAGCGAATCGCCAACTTGAACCGAATTCACTGTGCCGTTCCCCACATACGCATACGCGTTCGCAACCGCGGTTGTTGGGTCGGCAGACATGGTCCCGAGCGCGGCATCATCGGAACTGACAACGATCCCGTTCGCAGTGTTGTTCGTTTCAATCGACAACTGCCCTTGCGCATCGATGGCTGCCGTTGTCCCGGCCGAGAGCGTGCCGGCATTCACGGCATTTGTGACTGCTTGTTGCAAAGTAGCGATGGTATCGCCGGCTTGCGCCTTGAAGGTCATGGTCTGGCCTGTTGTGGCGTCGCTGATGGTAGTTATTGAACCGGCAGTTAAAGCAGTTGAGGTAGTTAGAGGGTTGCCAACCGATCCTTGGGAAGAGTTATAGGTCGTGGATGCAGCCACGAAGGGCGGCGTTGTGGTTTCAGAGCCGCCAAAGACATAAACTCCGTTGAATTCGGTATTGGCCTGTGCAATGACGCTGCTCAGGTCGCTCTGCACCTCGGCAGCGATCGCCTGCTTCTGGTCTGTCTGCAAATCGGAGTTAGCTCCCGAAGTTCCCAGAGTGATTGCCGAATTCAGCGAGCTGACGATAGAACTAAGAGCCGAACCTGTCGCTTGCATGCGCGGTAGAACAGAATTTACGTTGCTCGTATATTGATCGATGTTCGCCGATTCGGCGAGAGAGACAACCATATTCGCCGAGGCTGCGGGATCGTCAGAGAGCTGATTGACACGCAGCCCAGTTGACACTTGCTGCTCCGCAGTTGCCATGGCCTGCTGGCTCTGCTGCATCTGATATTGAATGTCGGGCAACAGGCTCGTAACTCGCATCTTTGATCCTCTTCGCACGGCCGTTCGCCGCGCTTCTCATTGATTACTCCGCCGCGGCGGTTCCCATGCTCATCGTCACAGTTAGCAGGTCCTGAATCGTCGAGACAACTCGAGCAGCGGCCTCGTAGGCCTGCTGATACTGAATAAGGTTGGCGGATTCTTCGTCGATCGATACTCCTGAGACCGCACTGAGCTGATCGTTGAGTTGATTCAGACTGGTGGTCGTCGCAGTCGATTCCGCATTGGCGTTGGAGGTGAGACTGCCCACCTGATAGACCAGGTTTGCATAGGCGTCGCCCGGAGTCAGACCAGCGGGAAGCGCTTTCGATTGCACTGCGGTGAAGTTTGCCAGGTTGCCATTGCCCCCGGAGGAACCATCCGAACTGGCCGCAATTTGAGACGGATCTGCGATCGCCACCTCAATGGTGCCTGCCGAAATGGTGGCGGAAGCCCCTGAGGACTTGAAGAAGTCAGTCCCGGCATCACCGTTTTGATCGTAACCGGAAACCTGCGCAGCGTTCATCGCGGATGCGAATTGATTGGCCAGAGTGTTCAACTGAGTCAACAAGCCGGAAATCGCCGTATCGCGCGTCTGGATGCTGCCACCCAGATCGCCGCCAGTGATCGACGAGGTGATGTCCATGCCGTTCTGGTCGAGGACGTGGGTCATCCCGTCATTCCCAGTCGTAGTCTGCAGATTAAAGCTTTGGTTGCCAACGACCAGAGCCGTACCGCTTCCGGTCGAAATAGTCACGCCATCATTGCTCTGAGTTATAGAGACATTCGTCAGCTTGGAGAGACTCAGGATAAGTTGGTTCTGCTGGTCCTCGAGCGTGCCGCCGTCCTGGCCGGCTGCCTCCAATGCATTAATCTGCGGAGTCAAAGCTGCAATCTGCTTGGTTAGTTGGTTAATCTGGCTTACATCTCGAGTGACCAGTGTATTGAGGCTTGCCTGTTGCGAAGTCAGCGCGCTTGAGGCGGTATTGAATGCGTCGGCCAGATTCTGGCCCGCTGATAGCACGGCCTCTCGCGAACCCGCGTCGGACGGATTGGTCGAGAGTGTCGAGATGCTCGAGAAGAACGCCGACATCTCCGTACCGATGTCCTGTGACGATGTGGTAAAGGTTGGCTCGATCTGTTGCAACGCGTTCAATTGTGCGTTGGCGCCGCTCTGCGAAGAAGTCTCCTGTTGAATCTGCGTCTGCAGCAATTCATCGCGCACGCTCTGAAACTTCGTCAGATCAACCCCGTCTCCAACAGTGGCGCCGTGGCCAAAGATGCTGATGGGCGCCTCAGACACCAGAACGGGAACCTCTCGCGTGTAACCGGGGGTGTTCGCATTCGCAATGTTGTTATTTGTTGCCTGCAAAGCGCCGGAGGCAGCATTGAGCGATTCCACCGCAATCGAAAGTGAGGCATTCAGAGACATGAGTTACATCTCGCATGACCAGGTCTGACGCTTCAACCGAGGAATGCGAGCCTCCGTGAATCTTCCAGCGTGACTATTGCACAACAGAGATAAGAGAGCAATTGATTTGCCAGAATGCTTCAAGAGCGCCGCGTACTGTAAATTAAGTTCGCGGATCGATTTGCCTGCTTCCTGAATTCTGCTTTCAATCGAAGGATCGATGCCGGAATGCGAAGGCGTTTGAACAGAGCGAAGCTCTTCGCTCACTGCATTGGCCATCGTTGCCAAGCAGGCGCAAAGCTCCTCTTGCCCGACAATGCATTCCTGAAGTTTTGAGATTTTATTGGCGGCGATCGCTTCCATGGCGCCCGAGATCTCCAGCGCCAACTCCTGCATCTGTTGCAGATATCTGACGGCGATCTGATCGCGCTGCTGGAACGTTCCGTGGTTCATTGCGAGCCCTTCCGCTTAAAACTCTCATTCTGGGCTAATGAACGCTTCGGCTTACGTTCCAGCCCATTTACTTCTGATCGTGCTCGATCATGGCGCCAGCAGTGCCGCTCGCGTCTGGCTTGTAAGTACCGCTCGCTACGGACTGGCTAAGCTGATCCACCTTGTCCTGGCGAATCTGAGGCGAAGTCAACGCCTGACTCGTCAGAGACTGGACAGATAAGCTGCCTGAATGGAACGAGATCCTATCCTCCGGCGCCTGAGTGCCGGTCAGGCTACCGCCGGCGACTTGCTTTGTCCCCCGGTCCGCTGAAATCTGGCTGGCTGCCAAGCTGCTCAAATCGACTTTCATGGCAAGGTCTCCTGTCTTCACGCTACTGCTATCGGCTCATTGCGGCAATCGTTTCAGAGCTGAGCCTAAAGTAATGAAGAAACAGGTGGGGTAACTTTGGTAACGAACTCATTTTGCCGGGGGTGGGTGCGTCCTCGCTTCCTGCCCGACCCGCGCATCCTCCGCCTTGTGAAGACTGTTGGCGATCATCTTGGCAATCCCGATGCCGCCGGACGAGGACAATGCGCTGCCTAACGATTGCATGGCGATGCTTTGAAACTGCTCCTTCCCGGAATCCATGTCGTCTTCGTCGTCCGAGCCGGGCAGCGAGCCAAAGCTCTGCTCCGCCTGCTGCAGCCAATTGCTCAGGAGTATGGATTCGAACTCCTTCGACGATTTATCGATCTTGGCGTCGTCGCCCGATGACGAAGGCGTCTGGTGAAGAAGCTTGTCCGCATTCAGATTGAGCGTCTGCGTTACTGGAGAGGTGAGAGCCCCCAACATCGAAAGATCCGACATTAGATCACCTCCAGATCGGCATCGAGCCCGCCGGCAGCTTTGATGGCCTGCAAGATCGAGATGATGTCATGCGAGGTTGCTCCGATTGCGTGCAGCCCCTTGATCAACTCGTCGACGTTTGCTCCCTCCTCAAGTTGGATCGATTGCGCAGGCGAATCATTCACGGTTGTCTTTACCTGCTCTACCGTCTCGGCCTTTCCATTCGAAAGCGGCGGCGGCTCTACAACCACGTGCTTGGTTTCGACGTCGATGGTCAGGCTACCCTGGATCACGGAGACTGGCGAAAGGCGGACGTCACCACCCATCACGATAGTGCCGCTCCGTTCATTGACCACTACCTTCGCCGGCGAACGAAGGTTGATAGAGAGATTCTGTACGCGCGAGATGAGAAGGGGCACCGAAGAAGCGCCACTGGCAGCGACATCCACGTCGATACGGCGGCTGTCTAAGGCTGCGGCGACGGGCTTGCCGAAGTCCTTGTTGATGACATCCGCGATGTCGCGCGACGCGGTGAAGTCGGGATTCTGCAGAAGCAGAGAAACCGTCTTGAAGCGGCTCAGGTCTACGGCCGCGTCGCGTTCGACTGTCGCCCCTTCGGCAATTCTGCCCACGGTGGGATGGTTCACACTCTTGGTGTTGCCGGCCGCACCCTCAGAGTAGCCGCCGATAACCAGTGGCCCTTGCGCCTCGGCATAGACTTCTCCGTTGGCAGCGCGGAGAGCGGTGAGCAGGAGCACGCCTCCCTGAATGCTCTTGGCGTCGCCTACCGATGAGACGGTAACATCGAGCTTCATTCCTGGGCGGGCAAACGGCGGAAGGGTTGCGGTTACAAAGACGGCGGCAACGTTTTTTACGACCACGACGCCGGGGGAGATCTGCACCCCCATGCGCTGCAGCGAATTCGCCAGCGTCTGGACCGTGAAGAAGGTCTGCTGCGTGTCGCCAGTTCGATTGAGCCCGATCGCCAGGCCATAGCCGACGAGTTGATTGTCGCGAACGCCTTGGATCTGCGTCACGTCGCGGATCATCACCTTATGGTCTGCGTCGGAGGCGAAGGCAAGAAGCGCAAATACCAGGCCCATCGCGGCGAGCAAGCCGAGCCGTCGCAGCCAACGAGGCTGTGAAGCCGGCCGTAGTTCCAGCGGATTGTCGCTCAGAAATTCAATAGCCATAGGACCGCCTTGGTCAGGAAGTTCGGCGGACGCACTCCGTCGGAGATGATTCCCTTACCCTTCATTTCGATCTCGAGGTTGCTCAGAGCAGTGGATGCGACGGTGTTGCCGGGTCCGATGTCGCCCGGCCTGATCATGCCGCGCACGACAATATTCTCGTGCTGATTGTTCATGAAGATCTGGCGCTCTGCCTCCACGACGAGGTTTCCGTTCGGTAGCACAGCGATCACCTGGCCGGTCAGGTTGGTTTGAAAGGTTGTGTTCGATGCCGTCGCTCCCTGCCCTTTGAGCACCGACGATGAGTTCCCCGCGAGCAGCGGATTGGTGGACGCCGGACTCTTGCCCATAACTCCAGTGAGGGCAGAGCTGGTGCTGAAACTTCGCTCGCTATCTACCGTGCCCGACTGCGCCGCATTTGTCTGAACTGAGACCTCGATGGTGACGGTGTCGTTGAGGCGGAGCGCCTTGTAATCGGCGGAGAAATCTCCCAGCGAGGCTCCGGGTGACCATAAACTTCCCATCGTGCGGTTGTCGGTAGCAGGAACGTACTGCTGCTGCAAACGCGCGATGTATTGCGTTCGCAGAGCCTCGGTAGCTTTTGGGCCGGCTTTATGCCCGACGAGAGAGAAGGCGCAGGTAGACGAAATACCAAGCAATGCCACCACAACCGTTCGTCCAAGGCGCTTGAGTTTCAGACTCATCTTAAAAGCTCCTCTTCAACAGGTTTGCGCTGACCACTTCTGCGAGATAGACCTGCTTGTGGTCCGGGCTTGCAACGTGGATCTTGTGGCCGGCACAGCCATTTTCGAGACTGACCACGGCGACCTCGACATGAGCCCGCGCGTCGTCCATCACAAGCGTCGCGTGCGCGCCAACCCGGATGACGATTCCTGAGTTTGTCCTTCGGACCGCGTTATCCGTTCCAGACGAAACTCTGAGCGCAGCCGATTGGCTCTCGGCTGAAGCTTCCGGCGTTCTCACAATCGAATAGAACGGCAGGCACAAACCCGGCTCGCGGCAACCCAGCTTAACCAGAAAACGTGCGTCGCCGGAGCGCGAGTCGCCACGCTTGCCCGGTGACCGGTTTCCGAGCGGCTCGATCGAGAGGATGTCGAGAACTGGAGCAGCCTCGGCTGCTACTACGCTCGCAAGCATGGTGACCTGCCGGTCCTCGGCCTGAATTCCGTTCACTGAGAGAGTCTGCGCGACCTGATGCGGCGTGAGCGGAAAACGGCCTTGCACTTGGGATGCGGAATGTACCCACGCGGGCAAGGCCATCGCAATCAACAGAGCCGGCATCGATCTGGTCGTCATATCTTCCCTACCGTCCCAATCTCTACTGAGCGAGCTGATTCAACTGCTGTAACATTTCGTCCGAAGCCTTGACGACCCTGGAGTTCGACTCATAGGAGCGCTGCGCCAGAATCATGGCTACAAATTGGTTGACAACGCTGACATTCGACTGCTCCAGCATGCCTTGCTGCAGCGTTCCCAGCCCCTCCGACCCGCCCGGTGTTCCAACAACCGGCTGCCCCGATGCTGTTGTCGCCAGGCAGATATTGTTGCCCACAGCGTTCAACCCGCCGGGATTGACGAAGAGTGCCGTCTGAATCGCGCCAACCTGAGTCGCCGCGGTCTGGCCCGGCTGCGTAACGCTGACAGTTCCATCGCTGCCGATGCTCACCGTCAAAGCGTCGGCAGGGATCGTGATTGCGGGTTGCAGCGGGTTGCCATCGGAGGTGACGAGCATGCCCTGCGCATCGGGGTGAAAGGAACCGTCGCGCGTATAGCCTAACTGGCCGTTGGGCATCAGAATCTGAAAGTAGCCCGCACCCTGAATGGCGATATCGAGAGGATTGCCGGTACTGGCGAAGTCGCCCTGGGTCTGAATGATCTCGGTCTCCGCCGGACGAGTGCCAAGGCCAATCTGCAAACCAGCGGCTTGCGTCGTCTGCTGGGTTGCCGCGGCGCCAGGCATGATCTGATTCTGATACAGCAGGTCAGTAAAGTTCACCTGGCGCTGCTGGAAGCCGGTAGTGCTGGAGTTCGCGAGATTGTTGGCGATGTTATCCAGATTCATCTGCTGTGCTGTCATTCCGCTGGCAGCCGTATAGAGGGCACGAAACATGTCAACTTCCTTTCAAACTCCAGGCGCCAGGCCTTCAATCTTGCACTAGCTGACGCGCGGCAGATCCTGAGCCGCAGTCTTATCCATCTCGCCATTGAACATGGAGAGTACGTGGCGCATCGTCTCGACTTCACGCTGGGCCGAAATCAATTCGATCATGCTGGTTACCGGGTTAACGTTTGAGCTCTCGAGCTCTCTCTGGCGCACCTGAGAGTTGGTGGCGGCAACCGCTGTGCCGGCGGGCGCCGAATAGTAGCTCCCGCCCACGCTTTGCATAGCCGTTCCGGCCGGAAACTCGACGACCTTCAGCCGGCCTGAGATCGCGCCGTCGATTGAGATCGTTCCATCCGTGCTGATCGAAACCGGTGCTCCGACGATCATTATTGGACCGGCTTCACCCAGGACCGGATCGCCTGACGAGGTGATCAACTGTCCTTGCGGGGAGACGCGAAAGTTTCCTCCGCGCGTGTAGAGTGTTCCCCCAGCGGTCTGAACCGTGAAATAGCCTTGTCCTTCAATCGCCAGATCGAGATCGTTCCCAGTCGGAACCAGAGCACCCTGCGCGGTGTCCAACTGCGTTCCACTCAGGTATCCATATTCATTCGCATCCTGATTAAGGGCAGAGAGGGGGACATCGTTTGCAGTGGCCAGCAGCGAACTGAAAGCATTGTGGCTCGCCCGAAAGCCTGGCGTACTTATATTGGCCACATTGTTGGCGATTGTATCCAGCGCCTGGGTGCGAGACATCATTCCGGCGCAGGCTGCATAGTAACCACTGCTCATTTTGTTTCCCCGGCCCTACATTCTGCACGCCGGGGACCATTTGCTTCTATTGGCGATTCACGCAAAGAATCCATTGATTCCGCGTAAGAGGTAGGCAGGATTTGCTGAAGTGGGCAGGATTTGCCGGTTCATGGGCAACCGGCATGAGGGGTCGATGAGAAAGCCATTAACGCATCTCGCGTACTCCAGAGGATTCTGCGAATCAAGGAGCCGGTGGTGGCCGGGGCTCTCATTTTTCGCCATCGGCAGGCGGGGTGAGATCTATCGCGAACTAGCGCCCAGCGTAGCTGGAACCGTGGCGCGCGAATGGAACCAGATCCATGCGGGAGCCGGCTAGTTCGTGCGCCGCTGTGAGGATGAACCTCCACCCGGACAGAGCGGTGGAATCATGAATGCTGCGCATGGCGGCAAGAACAAACAACGGCAGTGTTCCTTCCATTGCAGAAAGTGCGCTGGCGTCTGCGCCGCCACGGCCGCACCCCGGCCATCCAAGAGCCGCAGGAATATCTCCGATGCCATGAAGCAGACCGACGAGATATGCGTCTTCGGGAAAGACGTCATCGAGGGATTCAGCCACCAGTTGCGCGTACTGGGCAACCAGGCGGGAGTGCCTCCAGACCGCGGTCGTTGCCGCATGTGCCCGATCGCAGGGAAAGGTTCGAGCGGAAATGGCAGAAAACCACGAGTCCACGTCCAAACTGGAGATGCAGTCGACCATTCGGCTCGGCCGCTCGACAGCATATTCGTACTCGCGGCCGACCAGCCGCAGGACCTGGATGGTAGCTCCGACATCGCTCAAGATGAGTTCCGTGGCCATCTGCAGATTGATACAAGAATCCTGCAGGAGTATCTCCAAGCCAAGAACCGTCGCCGACATTACGGGCACATGGTCGAGAAAATCTGCATTCTTTCGCTGGAATGCCTGGTGTTCCAGAAGATGGAGACTCTGCCACGCCGAGGATGGCACCCAGCTATGATCGTCTACCGTGTCGAACGCTTGATTGAGCACTCTTCTGCACCTGCTGCGTTCCTATCGGCAGATACAGAAGATCTGTCCAAGGAAAAAGGCACGGTTTTCCGCCTTTTTCCTATGACGATCGCAGGAATCTCCATCCAGCCGCGAGACGGCAGGTCCGAACCGGGGAATGCCGATGTTCAGCCGGCTTTGAAGAGCAAATCGACCTCTCTGGCCTTGCACTTGACCCGGGCCCAGAGATACTCTTTGCACCTCCCGACAGCGGCCTCGTCCGCCTCCAGGTGAACGCCATAGCTGCAGAGAATTCTGGCCATTTCGGATGAGCTTTGTACACTTTCGAACTTGATCTCGGTCGGTGCCTCATCCCCCAGCTGCGCGTTAACCTGCTCGATATACTGGACCTGGTTCTGAAAGTCACCGGGCGTCACAAAACAGGGTTGCGTCTTGCAACCAGTGATTCTCTCGATCGCATAGAGCAAACCGTAGTCGACCCCATGAACGAAGCCCACCAGCAAGATGTTGGTTGTGGTAACGTAGTGGAGCGGAATCGTCGAATAGCGCCTGACAAGCGTTGGGGGAATGTGAATATCAGTCGGCATCCCCCACTTGGGAACAGTGAAAACAGGACAACCCCACTGGACGGCGCGCACGGCGGTGACCTGCTTTTCGCTCACTGAGCCAAGCCGGACCAGGAGTTCACCGATCTCGGTCCCTGCTTCCTTCTGTTCATCTCTGAGTTCTTTGAATTGCGTGCGGCTGAGCAGTCCGTAGCGCATCATCAGCAGCCCAAGCGGCATGCGCGAAAAACGCTTTGTCCGTTGCAACCGTGATGCCGCCAGGGATTCGAATTGCTCTTCTGCAGCCGCCGCGAAACAGTTCGAACAGCAGTACCAGTTGTCATGCATCTTGATCCCAACCTTACGCGCGGAATAGTGCGGTAGGGCCACGGAACGATTGCAGTGGCGGCATTTGGCAGTGACGGCCTTGAACTTCTCGGTCCAGGCCGGCAGCGTAATCGATTGCATCAGACTCATGGATTCCCCCGTTTTGACTCTTCCATTCCGCAGGCTGCACCTTCGACCGGCGGTCAATGAAAGGCCGGGCCGCTTACTGCCCGTGATACTTCAGTTACGCGAAGGCCGTAGTTACCATCGATAACCACCGCTTCACCTCTTGCAATCACTACGCCATCGAGAAGAAGCTCGACCGGCTCCTCCACCTGGCGATCAAGTTCCACGACTGAGCCCGTTGTGAGATCCAGGACTTCGCGAAGTGTCAGCTTGCGCTGTCCGAACCGCAGTGTCACGTTCAGTTCAACATCCATTACCAGATTCAGGTTTGCAGGCGCCGGAGCTCCCTTTCCTGCGGCGGCACGGATCGCCTCGACGACAGTTGCGGTGGTGCCATCAGGATGAGCATGCAGAAACAGAGCATGTGCCAGAGCGGGATCGAGAATCATCAGGATGGAAACGCGGTTGCCTTCTCCGTCCGCGGCTGTGATCCGAGCCACATTCGACCGCTCGGCTGGGGCACGCGATGCGATTGAGGCATCGACAGTAAAGGCGCCATACTCCGCCTCGAGCGTGGAACAGAAGTTGTTCAACGATGCCTTGATAGTCTTCAACAGCGCCTCGGATTGCTCCGATCCGAAGTCATCCACGGATTGGCGAAGAAGCTTTGACGCGAGCAGAGCAGCTTCTTCACGACAGAACTCCAGAACGAACCCGCCCTGCAAGCTGCCATCGAGCGTGAACTGGAACCAGACGGGCTCCGAGCGATCTGCTATTGATTCGGCATCCGGTAATGCGCTAATCAGCCATGGAGATCCGCAGGCGGCGCTCATCGCCTTGCCAAGAGCATTGAACAACGCGCTCGAAAAGGAGTGATAATCGATTTCACCCGTCTGATTCGTCATTACGCTACTCCTTTGCCGCCGCCGGTTCCTGTGACCGGGCCGAAAGTTGCGCAGCCTTCCTGGTTCCATTGCGAACGAGCAGCGCCTCGAAGATCTCAACGTCGTCTACGGTAAGCCGTCCCGGTCTCTTGACCGGCGCCTTCATCTTCAGGATTGCCCCCGGCTTCAAGCCAACCAGATCTTTCACAAGGACACGCATCTGGGTAATGTCCGCGGATACGTTGATGTCGCAGTCGAGTATCCTCTCCCGCAGGCTTGGGCTGCGAAGCTGACGCAGGCTCGATGTCTTCTTCGATTGAATTGCATTCAGATGTCGCAGCAGGAACCCTACAAATGACGTTGGCAGCACGATTCTAAAAGGCGCTGTCGTCTCGCCTACGCTCATCTCGAACATCAGCAGTACGAGCCGCTCATTGGCCATGAAGACCTGCTGAATCTGGCTCTGCTTGATGGGGCGGCCAGCCGTGAGGGAGAGATTCAGGGTATGCCAGGCGCGTTCGATCTGACCGACGATAAGGCTCGTGACGCTCTGCATGATCTCTTCATCGATCTCGGTCATCTCACGGGTATTCTCACATGCTGTACCCGCTCCGCCGAGCAACAGGTCGATGATGGGAAAGATCAGGGCGAGATCCATCTCGATGAGCACATTGCAATCGAGTACGTTGAGGGCGCATGGGATCAGATAACTGTTCGCCGCCATTCTGCCGACGTAGTCCACGATCGCCATCTGTTCGAGAGATTGCAGTTTCAGATGCAGAATGGCGCCCAGATAGAGCTCGAGCGAAGTCGTGACATTCAACGCAAACTTCTCATGCAGCGCGGTCAATGTTCGCGCGTTTTCATTCGACAGACGGCCGGCATAACGGAAGTTGCACGAATGAATCGTGCGCGGCCTCTGGTCTTGCGACGGGTCCGTCGATGCCTTGATGGCTTGATTCGATCCAGAGCTCGCAATCATGCGTACCTTCTGACCTGTTTCTCATTTGCGCTCTTATACGCCGGGTGCTGACGGTTTGCAGGCTCGACCGGTTTTTCGCGAAGATGAGCGAGTGAGGCGCGCAGCTTCACCATCGCCGCCGCGTGGATCTGCGAGACGCGCGACACGACAATGCCTACGACCTGCGAGATCTCTTTCATCGTCAGCTCTTCCTGGTAATACAATGAGAGGATCAACTGTTCCCGCTCCGACATGCGGGAAACCGCCTCTTCCAGCTGTTCCCTTCTCTCGTTCTCAAGGCAGATATCAAATGGATTGTCCTCGTCTGTGCCTTGAGCCGACTCGATCAGATCGAAAGACTCGGAGTGGTCATGAATCGAACTGGCCTGCTGGCCTACGAGAAAGAGGCCATCCAGTTGTGTCATCGTGCTTTGCAGATTATCGAGAGGCATGTTCAAATCTGCCGCAATCTCTTCTTCGAGAGGTGGTCTTCCGAGAGCCGACTCGAGCTTGGCGACCGATGAGGCGATTTCGCGCCCTTTTCTGCGCAGTGCGCGCGATCCCCAGTCAAGCTTGCGAAGGCTGTCAAGGATCGCGCCTCGAATGCGAAACTTCGCAAAGGTCGAGAACTGAGCATCTTTGGAGACATCGTAGTTTCGGCAGGCATCGAGCAGCCCCAGCACGCCGGCCTGCACCAGGTCTTCGATCTCGACGTTCCTGGGCAAACGCTCGTGGATCCTTGCCGCCACATAATAGACCTGTGGCAGCTCCCGCATTACGAGGTCGTTGCGCTCGTCAAGGGAGTCACTACTTGCACGGTAGGCTAATTCGACTGCTGTCATTCATTCCCTCCCATTGCGCGAAGCTCGTCTTTGTTGCTCGTGAAACGCTGTTTTCTGCTGCTCATGAATTCGTTGTCGGCCATCGGTTCATCACTCAATGAAGCACCCCCACAGATTGCACCGGAGTCAGCGGCGGCACCTCTCCGGGAGAGATCACCACGATTCTGGGAATGAACGGCTCCAGCAGACGGCGAAGGTAGTACCGGCCTGGAGAAGAACACAACAGTACGGGCGGCGCGGTGCTAATCTCCTTCCCAAAATCAGCACGCAATCCTTCAAGCACGCGGCGTGCCAATGTGACCTGCTGAGGAGAAGAAACGCCGTGGTTGATCGGAAGATTGGACCCGCGCGTGCACTCGTCTTCAATTGCCGTATCCAGAGTCACGACCCTCAGCTCCCCCTGATCGTTCAGAAGGGGCCGGATCAGCGAGCGTCCCAGAGCGTGCCGGACCGCCTCGACCAGCGCAATCGGATTCTTGTTGAAGGCGGCAGCTTCGACCAGAGTTTCCAGGATCGTTCCCAGATCGCGGATCGAAACCTGCTCGCGCAGCAGCTGCTGCAGTACCTTCTGCACCTCTCCCAGACTCATCAGCTTCGGAATCAGTTCATCCGCGAGCTTGGGGTGTGACTCATTAAGCCGATCGATCAGTCTCCGCGTCTCATGCCGCGAGAGAAGCTCATGAGCGCTCTGCTTGATGACTTCAGCAAGGTGGGCGGCCAAAACAGACGTTGCGTCCACCACCGCATAACCGGCGGCGATGGCCTGTCCCTGCATCTGTGGGGTGATCCATTTCGCGGGAACATTGAAGGCTGGCTCGCGCGTGTCCTGGCCCTGCAATTGGGGCGCATTCGGGTTCGAGCTGATGGCAAGCAAAGAGTCGCGGCGCAGCTCCCACCGGGCGATCTCAACTCCGCGCAGATAGATCACATACTCTCGATCGCGCAGTGACAGGTTGTCGGTGATGTGGATCGAGGGAACCAGAAAGCCGAGCTGCTGAGCCAGGTTCTTGCGCATCGACTTCACTCGCGCCAGCAGTTGGCCGCCCTTTTGCACGTCGACCAGAGGAACGAGTCCCAGGCCAACCTCCAACATCAGTTCGTCGAGCTTGAGGGCCGCATCCATCGGATCGACTGCCGGAGCCGCTGGGCCGCCAGCCGCGGCAGCTTTGGCCTTTTGCTCCAACTCGTCGACCTCATCCTGCAGGACCTGCGGCTTAATCTTCCAGGCCGCAAAAAAGAGCACGCCGGCCAAGGAAAAAAAAGCTATCTTCGGCAAGCCAGGAATCAGTCCAAGAGCTGTCAGCGCGCCGCCAGCTATCCAGAGCAGGCGCGGGCTATTGAAGAGTTGCTTGCCGACGTTAACACCCAGAGATTCCTTGGAGGCTGCCCGGGTAACGACGATGCCGCCGGCAACCGAGACCAACAATGAAGGCAGGATCGTGACCAGGCCGTCGCCCACCGTGAGGATGGTGTAAGTTTTCAACGCCTCCTGAAAGGGAACGCCCTGCTGAAAGACGCCGATCAGGAATCCGGCAATGATGTTGATGGCCATGATGAGAATCGTGGCCATTGCATCGCGCTGGCTAAAGCGTGCTGCGCCATCCATCGCGCCGCAGAACTCAGCTTCGCGGCCAACCCGCTCGCGCCGGGCTCGAGCTTGCTGCTCATTGATGAGACCGGCGTTCAGATCGGCATCGATGGCCATCTGTTTGCCCGGCATGGCATCGAGAGTAAAGCGTGCTGTGACCTCGGCCGTACGCACGGCGCCATGACTGATGACCAGAAACTGAATGGCGATCAACGCGAGGAACAGGACGAAGCCGACGATGTAATTGCCGCCAACAACGAATTGGCCGAAGGACTCAATGACCTTGCCGGCAGCGGCCGTGCCTTCGTTGCCGTGGAGAAGGATTCGGCGCGTACCGGCCAGGTCCAGCGAAAGACGGAGCAGCGTCAACAGTAGCAACAGGCTGGGAAATACCGAGAATTGCACAGGGCGCAGAATCTGGATGGCTGTGAGCAGCACGAGTATCGACGCCGTGATGCTGACGGTCAAGAGAAGGTCAAGCATGAAGCTCGGCAGCGGTACGAGCATCACAAAAACCATCGCCACCGCCGCGATCGGTACGATCCATTCTCCGGACCTGCGCAGCATTGCGGAGAGTTGTTCCATCATGGCTTCACCCCCGGCCGTGTAGCGGGTCCAGCGGATCTGGGATCAATCTTCTCGCCGGATGCATTTCTGGAACGCCGCTCGGCCTCGCTGCGCCTAACCTCTGCCTGGGCGCGGAAGACAAGCGCGAGGATCTCCGCAACCGCCTGGTAGAGCTTGGCAGGAATCGAATCGCCAACTTCAACGCTCTTGTAGAGAGCCTGAGCAAGAGGCTTGTTCTCAATCAGCATGATTCCGTTGTCGCGGGCGATCTGCTTGATCTTTTCGGCGAGAAGATTACGGCCTTTAGCCACGACCATCGGCGCGGGCATCTCCATCTCATAGCGAAGAGCAACTGCAAAGTGAGTTGGATTCGTTACGACCACCGTGGCGGTTGCGGCAGCGGCCAAGGACTGTTTCTTGCGCATGGCTCTCTGCAACTGGCGAATGCGCGATTTGATGAAAGGGTTGCCGTCGGTCTCCTTGTACTCCTCGCGGACCTCTTGCTTGCTCATCTTGAGATCGGTTTCCATTTTTCTCAGCGTGAGAAAATAGTCGATGGCCGACCAGGCTGCCAGGATCAGGAGCGACTTCCACGTCAGCTCCAACACCATCGAACCGATCAGGTTGGCAAAGGGTCTTAGGCCGAGGCTCGATGCAAGAACCATCGACTCCCAATGTGCGCGCATCGCAACGATGGCGATCCAGAGGATGGCACTGAACGGCAGCAACGACTTTAGCAGATTGGCCAGACCGATAGGCGAGAAGATCTGTCCGATTCTGCTGGCCGGATTGAAGCGATCGAACTTCAACGACATCGCCTCGGGCGCAAAGTTGAAACCGCCCTGTGCCAGCCCGGTTGCGACAGAAACAACCATTCCGGCGAATAGGATGGGGGCAATCCAGCGCATGACTTCAACCGAACTCCAGAAGAGCACCGGACCATTGGACTCGATGTTGCCCGCGATTGCAGCGTTGATGGTATTGCGGTAAAGCACAGTCCAATGAGAGACAGCGGACGGCGCCATCAACGAAAGAACCCCGGCCATCGCACCGATCGCGAGGACGCCTGGCAGCTCGCGTGAACGGGCAACCTGGCCTTTTTCCCTGGCCTTTTCTCGCCGTCGCGGCGTTGCTTCTTCTGTTTTGCTGCTGTCAGCCATGGGTTCCTATCGTGCAAGTCGCTATTGAGCCAGGTGAAGAATGTGGTCCGCCTGGTTCATCGAATTAAGAAAAAGCCGCTCAAAGATGCCCGGCCAGTATTTGAGCGCGGAGATTAAAACTACGATTCCGAGCACGCTCTTGATCGCCGGTCCAAGGAGCAACAGGGGCAGCTGCGGAGCTGCTTTTCCAAGCAGGCCAAGTGCAATGTCGGCGACTAGGGTGGCAGAAAGCACCGGAGCGGCAATCTGAATGCCGACGGAAAAGACGCTGGAGCCAGCCTGCAATACCGCCGATGTAAATCCCGCTCCGAAGTGGCCTGAAGATGGAGGCAGATAATCGAAACTGCGCGCCAGGGCGCGCAGAATCCAGAAATGAACATTGAGACGAAGGAAGATGAGCATCGCGATCATCTGATGAAATGTGGCCATCACTGTCGATTCGACCTGCGTTTGAGGGTCGAGGATATTGACCAGCGAGTAACCCATCTGGACGCTCAGGATTTGTCCGGCCATCTGTACACCGTCGAAGACGATGTTTGTGGCAACACCCAATGCGACTCCGATCAGCAGCTCGCCGAAGGCGATTGCGGGCCATTGACCAATTGCCACCTGCGGCATCTTAGGGGAAAGCATCGGGTAAAGCAGCGCGGTCAACGCCATAACCAGGACGGCCTTGGTGCGCGCTGGAATCGCGACACTGCCGAAGAAGGGCGCAAAGAGCATGATGCCCGTGAGACGGACGCCGATGGTCAACAACGCTCCGAAGACCTGGACCATGGATATGCTCATTGCA